>CAYRLW010000051.1:0-22994 GCA_964425215.1 uncultured Treponema sp. | reverse complement strand
CCGCGACCGGCGACGGAGCCGACGTGTCGGGTTCAGGTCACTGCGGATCGTCGCTTCCGCCCTTGCCTTCCGGACCCGCACGCTGCGGACGATGGCGGTCCAGGTCGAAGCCGTCGCCCCGCGACAGGACGTGGAGGCGCACGTCGAACATGGACAGGGCGTCCTCGGCGCCGCCTTCCGAAATATTGGAATGAGTCGCATCCTCACCGTCGACGACGTAGACGGCGCCGTCGCCCAGCACCCGCAGCTTTCCTTGCTCGACCAAAACGGCCGTATTCTCGTCAATCCCCAACCCCATGAGGCGCGGATTGTGGGCTACTGCGCCCAACAGCCGGCCGAACCTTCCCCTTTCGGCGAAATGCTGGTCGATGATGACATTGGGGAGCAGCCCGAGTCCCGGGGCCATATGCACCTCGCCGATCCGATAGGATTCCGCGCTTGGTCCCTTGACCAGCATGGTCTCGCTCATCACCGAAGCCCCTGCAGAGGTTCCTGCGATGAGGCCGCCGCGCGCATGAAGATCCCGGATGCGTCGCTCCATGGGCGTGTCGCCGATCTGGCTGGCGAGCCTGAGCTGGTCGCCGCCGCTGAAGAAGACGCCCGCGGCCCCGTCAAACACGTCGAGAAGATTTGGGTTACGGCTTTCGGCCCGGTCCTCGACGTAGAGCTCGATCAGCTCTCCGACGCCGAGGCCTCCGAAGCCTTTCCGATAGCTGTCGAAATAGCCTTCGGGCTTATGGGAGGCGATGGTCGCGATCACCAGCCTGCCCCCGCCGAGACGACGGGCCACCTCACTGAGGATCACGCGCTCGCCGGTCTTGTCTTCATGTCCGCCGATGATGATCAGGGGGCCCTTACCCATGGGGAGGCTCCAGGATGACGCCCGGCGCATTCAGACCCAGGGCCGAGGACGGGAAGGTGGGGCGGAAGGCCAGGATCTGCTCCCACACCGCTTCGATACGTGTCGGCGTCAGGACGACGAGGTCCCCGGGTCGCGCCGCTTCAAGGCATGCCGCCACCGCCTCCTCCTCCTTCTGCACGCCGCGAAAACGCGACGCGTCCGCTCCGCTGTTCAGCGCGCCCTCGGCGAGAAGGCGGATCACTTCTCCGGCGGGCCGGCCGCGGTTGTCGGGCGTCTCCCGGAAGACGACCTCGTCGAAGAAGCCGGCGCTGATCTCACCCATGGCGACGATCTCCTGCGTCCGCCGGTCGCCGGGGATGCTGATCATGGCGATGGTCCGCCCGCCGGCGGGCCGGACCGCAGCCACGAGGGCGCCGAGCGCCCGGAGGCCATCCGGATTGTGGGCGTAGTCCATGATGACCCGGAAGCCGTGCTGATCGTAGATGTTGAGGCGACCGGGATTCTGCTCGTAGCTGGATGTGAAGCTGGCCAGGGCCGGTCCGATCCGCTCCGGCGGCACGCCCACGCCGTAGCAGGCCGCCGCGGCCGCCAGGACATTCGCCACATTGAACGCGGCCGCGCCGCCCAGGGTTGAAGGCAGGTCGGCTGCATGCCCCAGCCGGCGGCGCTCGCCCCGGTCGTGAAGTTCCAAAACCCCGCTTTCGGCGTCGTAGAGAACCGCGGCGCCGCCTTCGGCCACATGCTTCAGCAGGAAGCCCGGCGTCTCGGCGCCGCCCCGCATGGAGAACCAGCAGACCCGGCCTCCGGCATGGCGCGCCATGCGCAGGGTCAGGGCGTCGTCGGCGTTCAGCACGCTGAGGCCCCGACGTGACACGGCCTCGGCCACGACCGACTTGACCTTCGCCAGATCCTCCAGCGTGTCCACCCCTCTGAGCCCCAAGTGGTCGGGCTGGACGTTGAGGACGCAGCCGACGTCACAGCGATCAAAGGCGAGGCCCTCGCGAAGGATGCCGCCCCGGGCGCACTCCAGCACCGCAACGTCGACGACAGGATCATTGAGCACCATCCGGGCGCTGCGCGGGCCGCTGGCGTCACCGGCCCGGATTCTCTCTCCGTCGACATAGACCCCGCTGGTGTTGGTCAGGCCCACGACCCGGCCTTCCGCTCGCAACACATGGGCGATCATCCGGCCCACGGTCGACTTCCCGTTGGTGCCCGTCACCGCGATGACGGGAATGCGGGACGGAACGCCCCGTGGAAACATCATGTCGATGACAGGCCGGGCGACGTCTCGCGCCTCGCCTTCCGAGGGCGCTAGATGCATGCGCAATCCCGGCGCCGCATTGACCTCGACCACCCCCCCGCCCGTGTCACGGACCGAGCGGCGGATGTCCGGCGCCAGAAGATCCACCCCTGCCACGTCCAGACCCAGGGCCAGAGCCGCCCGCCGGGCGATGGCGGCGTTGGCCGGGTGAATCTCGTCGGTCCGGTCCGTCGCCGTCCCGCCCGACGAGAGGTTGGCGGCGGTACGCAACAGGACCCTGGCGCCGGGCTCGGGGACGCTCTCGGGCGACAGGCCCTGGCGGGCGAGGAGGGCCAGCGCCTCCTCGTCAAGACGGATCAGGGTCAGGCTTTTCTCGTGACCGACGCCCCGGCGTGGATCGGCATTGACCGCTTCGACCAGTTCGGCCACCGACCGGCGCCCGTCGCCCTCGATGCAAGGCGGGCGGCGCTCGGCGACGGCGACGACCCTGCCGTCGATCACCAGGACGCGGTAGTCCCGGCCCGGAAGCTCCTGCTCGACGATGACCCGTCGTCCGTGGGGCGCGGCCAGGGCGAAGGCCTTCCTGACCGCCTCGGGCGAGTCCAGGCCTGTCGTCACCCCCCTTCCGTGGTTGCCGTCGAGCGGCTTGACCACGACCCTGCCGCCCAGGCGGGCGGCGGCGGCGGCGGCCTCGTCTGCGGTGCGGACCACCTCCCCGCGCGCCGTTGGACAGCCAACCGCGTCGAGCAGGGCCTTGGCCTGAGCCTTGTCGCCGGCCAGTTCGGCCGCGATCAGGCCCGTGCGGTCCGTCACGCTAGCGCGGAGGCGTCTTTGCCGGGCGCCCCAGCCCAGGCGCAGGAGGCTGCCGGTGTTGAGGCGTTCGACAGGAATCCCCCGGCGTCGCGCGGCGTCGACCAGGGCCTGGGTCGAGGGTCCGAACGCGGTCTGGCGCACCGCGCCCCGGAGGATCGACACCGCCGCATCAGCGCCGACCGCGCCCGGCAGGCGGGAATCCAGGCTGTCCGCGCAGACCCGGTCCAGGCCCCCGACGCCGGCGAGGGCCTCCGGCAGCAGGGCGTCGCAAACCTGGAGGGCCAGTCGTCCGGCCAGGAGGGCCGTCGTCTCGTCGCGATAGGTGAAGAGGATGTCGTAGACGCCCGTGCGACCGCGGACCGAACGCGTCTTGCCACGGGCGACAGGGGTTCCGGCGCGGGTCTGCAGTTCAAGGGCGACATGCTCCACGACGTGGCCGAACCAGGTCCCGTCGCGCAGACGACGGACAAATCCGCCCGGCTCGCCGTAGCAGCATCCGTGCCGGTGCAGACCCGGAAGCGCCTCCAGCAGGCGGGGCGTGAAGTCGCCCAGCCGATCGGTCGGCCAGTCCTCCATCCGCCCCAGATCCAGCCGGATCCGCGCCATGGGCCTTGCGCTGTACAGATGAGGGCCGCGGTAGAGGCTCCGCTCAAGGACCTGCATCGCCCGCTCTCCGGTCGCCGTCGTCATCGTGCTCATGCAGCCAGCTCGCGCGGCGCTTCCTCGGTCAATCCGCGCACCAGGGCGCGAACCACCATGGCCGCGGCCACGGCGCGCGACGGGGCCTGACCGCCGACAAGGGCCGTCCCGTCTCCTGGGTCCGTCACGGCCCAGATCCAGGTCTCTCCGACCTGGCTGATCGTCCATCCAAATCCAGCCTGTTTCATTCGGCGCCTCCCTGAAGGACTGGATGAACCGACGGTCCCGAACCCAGTTCCACTGTCTGAAACCCGACACGGAGGCAGGGATTTCGCGGCCTCGCGCCCCTTCGGGAACCCTGGGTCGCGGCAAGGCGTATGGCAGGCCTCAAGTCACAGGAGCCTTTCATGTCGCTAGAGGGCCCAGCCCCGCTCCCCGCTCCCGAACCCTCGGACTCGGCGGGTTTTCATCGCCGGTTGGCGCACTGGAACCACCGTCGCCTCGCCCCAGCCACGCCGCGCCCTGCATGGCGTGACGACCTCCGGCACGATGCGGAGATGATGCTGGTCGAGGGCGAGTTCATCGAACGCACCCGGGCCGAGGCCGCGCCCTGGCTCGCTGACCTCCCATCCACGGCTGACGCCTTCGTCGCCTGGTTCGAGGCGCTCAAGGGATCCGGCCCCGGCGAGGCGGATCCGCTCTTTCCCTGGCTGGCCGAGACGGCGTCAATGGAGGAGATGCGCTGGTTCCTGCTCCAGGAGGTGGCGGGTGAGGCCGGGTTCGAGGATCTCGTGGCTATGGCCCAGGTCAAGATGCCGGCCCGTCCCAAGCTCGAGCTGGCGCGCAACTACTGGGACGAAATGGGCCGCGGATCGGCGGCAGGCATGCACGGCCCCATGCTGGACCGTCTCGCAGAGGCGCTCGACCTGAATCCCAGAATTGATGACACGGTCTGGCCGTCCCTCGCGCTCGGCAATACGCTCGTCGCCTTCTCCACCCAGAGACGCTACGCCTATCACGCTCTCGGGGCCCTGGGGGCGGTCGAGCTCACAGCGCCCTGGAGAGCCGCCCATGTAGCCGAAGGGCTGAAAAGGCTCGGCGTGGGCGTGGAGCGCAAATACTTCGCCCTTCACGCCACCCTGGACATCGCTCATTCCGAAGCCTGGAACGAGGAGGTGCTCCGTCCGCTCGCAGCGGAGCGGCCCGAGTGCGTCCGCGCCCTGGCCGAAGGCGCGATCATGCGGCTGATGGCCGGAGCCCGCTGTTTCGACGCCTATCGGGCCCATCTCTGGGGCGCAGCGCCCCTGCGTCGCTCCGCGTGACGGCGCAGGCCTTCACGCCCGCCGACCTCGCCCTGCTTGATCTTCTTTCTGGCCTGGAAGCCGTCGGATATCATTTCGTCTCGCCCACTCCAGCCACCCACGGCCTGGTCGCGCGACGACGGCGGGCGGGAAGGGCTGACGTCCTTCGCGACATCCTCGGCTGGGGCCGGGCCTTCGATCCCGAAACCGCGCCCGCTTGGCTTCTGGACGTTCTGACGGAGGCCGACGCCCTCAGCGAAGACGCCGACGGCTTGCGCGCCCGGCTTCGCGTGAGCCGTCTGGACGGACGCCTGCACCTGCATTCCGCCTCTTCCGCGGCCGACCAGACCGTCTTCCTCGGACCCGACAGCTATCGCTACGTGCGTTTCCTGCGCCAGGCCCTGGCCGGCGCCGCATGGCGAAAGGCCCTCGAGATCGGCGTCGGCGCCGGGGCGGGAGCGCTCGCGATCGCCGCTCTCAATCCGCAAGCCCCTGTCGTCGCCACCGACATCAATCCCCAGGCCCTTCGCCTCTCCCGTCTCAACGCCCGGCACGCCGGTTTCCTGGTCGACCTGCGCCCGGGCGGCTTTCCCCCTGAGGGCGTTTGGGACCTCATTGCGGCCAACCCGCCCTACATGGAAGGACGAGGCGGGCGGCTGTACCGCGACGGCGGCGGTCAGTTCGGGGCGGAGGTCGCCCTCGACTGGGCGGGTGAAGCCCTTTCCCGCCTGGCGCCCGGCGGACGTCTCCTGCTCTACACCGGCGCCCCGGTCGTGGCCGGCGAAGATCTTGTGCGCGCCGCCCTTACGACCCTGGCGCGCCGGCGCGGGGCGCATCTGGCCTATGAAGAGATTGATCCTGACGTCTTCGGGGCCAGCCTCGCCCGGCCCGCCTACGCTGAGGTTGAACGCATCGCCGCCGTCGGCGCCGTGGTCACCGTCTGACGGCGAGTTCCCCGCTGTGTCGGCTTCCGGTCTCAGCCGACCGGCCTGTTCGCGGATCGTTAGGCCTGTCTGAACCCCAGGGAGAAGAACGACATGTCCGTCATCGACAGGGCCATCGCCGCCATCACGCCTGCGCCCTCGGCGCAAAAGAGGGCGGAAGCCACGGCGGCGGCGCGTGAGGCCGCGGTGGCCGGGGACTGGCTGTCTACGGCCCTGGATCATCATGAAGCGATCAGGGCGGCGTTCCAGGCCGGTCGAGAGGCAGCCTCGGGCGCGGAGCGTCTGGCGGCGCGCGACGCCCTGGCCCTTGTCCTCAATGGTCACAGCCTCGCGGAGGAACTGGTTCTTTATCCGGCCATGGCCCGACATGGCCACAAGGGCCAGGCCGGCCTGGCCTATAGCGAGCAGACGGCCGCCAAGATGCAGATGGCCGAACTTGAGACCATTGCCCCGGAGGCGGAGGCATGGCTCGACAAGTGGGAGCATATCGAGGGCGCCGTCCTGACCCATATGTATGAGGAAGAGCATGGGTGGTTTCTCCAGCTCAAGGCCCATGCCGAGGACCAGGACCGATTGAAGATCCGCTACCTTCAGGAATTCGATCGCTACGTCGGCGCATGACCCCCGCATGTCGCTTACTGGCTGCGGACACTCTGCGGGAGACCGCCCCGCCCTGCTGATCATAGACACGATCAATGACCTGGAATTCGAGGGCGCCGCGCAAATCCTGGATCAGGCGGCAGCCGCGAGCCTTGTCATGCGCGATCTTCGCGCGACGGTCCGTCGCTGCGGCGTGCCAATCATCTATATCGTCGGCAGATCGTCGAGCGGGCCTGTCGCAGCGGAGCGCGGGAAGCCTCCATCTCCCGATGTCCGGCGTGCTCCTCCCTCGCGCACACTTCGTCACTCACAGAGAAAAGGCATGGCCAAGCTTATAGCAATCGTATCGAAGGATGGCGGTAAGGTCTGGATCTGCCCTGAGCATGTAATCAAGCTCGCAACGCTGGGCATGGACCGAACCTTCTTGACGCTCACATCAGGTGAGACGTTCGAAATCAACGGCGATCTTGATGATATTGCAGATGCGGTGAACCGTAACCGCGCCGATCCCACTCATCCCTGATCCAGCCACGCCCGCAGGGCCGAGGATGGTCGGACGGAACGAAGCTAGCGAAGGCCGTTTTGGGTTACCGGATAGGAGAATCGCATGAGTGAAACGCAATCCAACAGCGCCGCCCTGATCGTTCGAGCGGGCAAGGTCCGCATCGCGTCGCGCATTAAACTGTCCAATGGCGGGCTGCTGGCGGTTGGCGGACTTGTATCCAGCATACTCGTGTCGACGGCGGCCCTGGTCTGGGTTTCGACCAACGTCGCCCGCCGGCATCCCGTGGCGACGGGGTTGTTGCACCGACGATAGCCAAGAAAAGGCCCGCCGTTTCCGGAGGGCCTTGGGATTACCTGGGCTTCTTCGAGCCGCCTGCCGGGATTTTGTCGATCAGGCCCTTCACGCTTGGGTTGGATGCGTTGGTCTTCGGCTGGGCCTTCTTGGCCTTCCCCTTGGATTCTTTCACGTCGTCTTGCCTTTCATGTGCCAGGGAAGGCTATCAGCCCTGGTCCCGGCAAATGAGGCCGAACTGTCCCGTTTCAGAAAGAGCCGTGCGACATAAGGGCCCGGTTATGCGACGCGCCGACGTCGAACTTGGACGGCCGCCACTCCCGCCAGGCCAAGCGCCAGAATGATCATGGCCCACTCCGACATTGTCGGGATCGCCGCCACCCTCAGGACGAGATGCAGCGTGCTTTCTTTCTGGATGTTGTAGTCGGCGAGCGTGCGGTCGTTCTGTAGTTGCTTGCCGGCGAAGATCAGAATCTGCTCGGAGGGTTGGAAGCCCTCCTTGTCCTGAATTTTTACCTTAACGGCTTCGACCGAGTCGCTCGACTCAACGTCAAGCGTGATCGTCTTGCCGGTCGGTGTCTTGGCGAAGATCTGCATGCTTTGGGAGAACACAGGCTGGACGAAGCCGGTGCTCAGGCACAGGACGATCAGGAGAGGGGTGAGAATACGCATCGGAAAGTCTCGTCAGACCGGCAACAGGGCCTGATGCTGGCTATAGCAACTGGCGTTATGCGTCACGCCGATTTGAGGTGGGCTTCGGTTCGGCAACGAAAAAGGCGGCGATCATTGACTGGGGGCGATATTCCTCGGACGCCCCGCGACCGTCTCGTTCCCGTCCCGTCCTGGACGATGGGTCCCGGCGCTGGAGATGCTTCTCCGACGTGTTGGCGCCGACATCCGTCCCGCAGTCTGTCCTGACAGGAGTTCGGGGACAGTGGCGCTTCGGCCGGCGCCTGATTTCAACTTTCGGCCTGCGCGAAACACGCGAAAAACCAACCTATGTGAAGAACTGAGCGCCGAAGCCATGCTGTTGGTCGAAGGCCATGAAGAATCAGTTGGATATAGGTCTTGAAGCGCGGCTCACCGCTCCCCTGGAGCGTATGCTGTCCAGCTTCGCCCCCGTTGGGATGGAGGGGACCGCCCTGATCCGCAGCAGCTTCACGAGCGCACCGCAGCAGCAGCCGTCCGGCGCCGCGATTCCCATTGATCCGGAACGCAACCAGGCCCGACTGGTGGCGAGCGGCTGGATCGCGAGGGGCGCCATGCTGAACGACGGACGACGTCAGATCGTCGGTCTCAGCCTGCCCGGCGACGTGATCGTGGCATCGGGATCGGTGGACGCCGATCTCCAGGTCTGGGCTCTGACCGAAATCGTCACGGTGGACGCCACCGCCTTCTGGACCATGCTTTCCGAACCCGGGGCCCAGGCTTCCCCCCTGAAGGAAGCCTGGCGGCGCTGCCGGACGGCGGAACGCCCGCGAATGGCGCGCCAGGTCATCCGGCTCGGACGGCTCAACGCCTACGAACGTACGGCCCACCTGCTGCTCGAGCTGCACGAGCGCCAGGTCCGTCTCGGGTCCGCGCGCGACGGCGCCCTCCACCTTCCCCTGACCCAGGACGTGCTCGCCGACATCCTCGGCCTGAGCGCGGTCCACATGAACCGTACGTTGCAGCAGCTGCGACGCAACGTCCTCGTCGACTACAGGACAGGGCGCACCGTGCTGCAGGATCTGCCCGGCCTCGTCCAAGCGGCCAACCTCAACGCGGTTTGCGGGCCGCTCCTTCCCACGGCCTTCTCGCCGGCGTGACTGGAACCGGTCGGTTCCGGCGGGGTTGACCTCAAGCCCTGCATGCGAGGACGCCATGAGCCGCCCCCCTGACAAGCCGATCGACCGGGATCCCGAGAATAATACCGACCCCACGGTGACGGCTCCGGCCCGTACGGATGGACGCTCCGATGGTCTTGAGGAAAAGAAGCCCATCAGGATTTTCCGGGCGGGCCAGAACGCTGGCGGCGACACCCGCTCAACGGCGGCCTCGACCCGGACCTAACGTCGCGTCGCCGGCGCTAATTTGCGACCGCTCAGTCCCCGCCGCTCCGGCGTGCGCGGGACGAGGCGTACACAAGTCGTGGATCGGACACTGGCAACACCAATGCGGCGTTGGCCTTTCCCCTCTGGCAACGGAGGTCTCAGATGAAATCCATACTCGTGACGGGCGGCGCCGGCTATATCGGCTCCCACGCCTGCAAGGCGCTTGCGGCCGCCGGTTTCGAACCCGTGGTGTTTGACGATTTGAGCAACGGTCATCGCGACGCCGTCAGATACGGCCCCCTGGTTATGGGAGACGTGCGCGACAGCGCCGCCCTCAGCGCCTGCATGAAGCGGCACGGCGTGCAGGGCGTGATCCACTTCGCCGGCCTGATCGAGGTGGGTCGATCCGTCCAGGATCCGGCGACCTTCTGGGACGTGAACCTCAACGGCGTCGCCTCGATCCTCGCCGCCATGCGTGCCAATGGCGTGCGGCGGATCGTCTTCTCTTCCACCGCCGCCGTCTATGGACAGGCCGGCGCCGCGCTTCTGGACGAAACGGCGGCGACGTCTCCCGTCAATCCTTATGGGGACAGCAAGCTGGCGGCAGAACGCTTGATCGCCGCCCATGCCCGCGCCTACGGCGTGGAAGGCGTGGCCCTGCGCTATTTTAACGCCTCGGGTGCAGACCCGGAGGGAGAGCTCGGCGAGGCCCATCAACCCGAGAGCCACCTGATCCCCCTCGCCCTGGAAGCCGCGCTTGGCTTCGGTCCTCCGCTCAAGGTCTTCGGCCTGGACTTCCCGACGCGCGACGGCGCCGGCGTGCGAGATTTCATCCATGTCGCCGACCTCGCGCGCGCGCACGTCGCGGCCCTCACGGTCCCGGCGGGTGAAGCCGGGTTCCTCGCGATGAACCTCGGACTGGGCAGGGGACTGTCTGTGCTGGAGGTCCTCGCCGCCGTGGAGCGGACGACCGGCCGCCCCGTGCCCTGGGAAGCCGCGCCGCGGCGCGCCGGTGATCCTCCTGTCCTCGTGGCGGACCCAGGCCTGGCGCGCCTTCGCCTGGACTGGACGCCGACCTTTACGAAGATCGACGACATCGTCGAAACCGCCCTGGCCTGGCGGCTGCATCCCCGCTTCGGCCCCGCCGTCACCCACGCTCATGTCGCCTGAACAAAAGCCCTTGGAACTCTGGGGCGGCCACGAATGCTCGTTGAACCGGGTCGGCGAGACGTTTCGAGATCAGACCGTCCTGAGCGGACATGAGGAAAGGGAGGACGATCTGGACCGGTTCGCCGCTCTTGGTCTCAAGGCGCTGCGCTATCCCCTGCTTTGGGAAAGAACGGAACTCTCCCCGGGCGTCCTCGACTGGAGCTGGGCGGATCGGAGGCTTGGCCGCATACAGGCGTTGGGCATGGGCGTGACCGTCGGCCTGGTTCATCACGGGTCGGGCCCGGCCTGGACCGATCTCCTGGACCCGAACTTCGCATCGGGTCTGGCGCGCTTCGCGGGCGCGGCTGCAAGGCGTTATCCCTGGATCCGGGACTGGTGCCCGGTGAACGAACCCCTGACCACGGCGCGCTTCAGCACCCTCTACGGCCTGTGGCATCCCCATCTTCGAGACGAACGGTCTTTCTGGCTCGCCCTCCTCAATCAGGTCGACGCCGTGCGCGGCGCCATGCGCGAGATCCGGCGGATCATACCGGAAGCCCGCCTGATCCAGACCGAGGATTTCGGCCGGACCTTCGCCACGCCGCCCTGCCAGGACCAGGCTGATCACGAGAACCGGCGAAGGCTGATGACGTGGGACCTGCTCTGCGGACGGGTGACGCCCGAGCACGACCTGTACGCCCGCCTCGCGCACATGGGATTCCGCTCTCGTCTGGACACCATCTCGGCCGATCCCTGCCCTCCGGTGATCGGCCTCAATCACTACCTCACCAGCGACCGCCTTCTGGATCATCGGCTGGAACGCTATCCCGCGTCGCTTCACGGGGGAAACGGACGCCTCGCCTACGCAGACGTCGAGGCAGTGCGTGTCATTAATCCCGCCCCGCCGGGCTGGAGCGCTCATCTGCAAGCGCTCTGGCGCCGCTACCGCAGACCCATCGTCGTCACCGAATGCCACCTCGGCTGCACCCGCGAAGAGCAGTTGCGCTGGCTCCACGAATGCTGGTCGGCGGCGCTGGACGTCCGCCGGTCCGGGGCGAAGGTGGAGGCCGTGACCGTCTGGAATCTCCTGGGCAGTTTCGATTGGGATAGTCTCCTGACTCGCGCGGACGGCCGCTACGAAACTGGCGTCTTCGACATCTCGGAAGGCACCCCCCGTAAAACAGCCCTGGCGGCGCTGGTGAGGGACCTGGCCCTGGATGGCGACACCAAAATGGCGCTCGCAACCGAGACCGGGTGGTGGCGGCGCCGCCAACGTCTGCTCTACCCGCCGCCAAGACCCGGGTCCCTGTCCTGTCAGCCACGGGTGGCCGCCCCCTTGCAGGCCATTGCCTGCCAGGACGCGCACCCTGAACTCCTGGCGGAGTGCGAACGTCGGGGCTTGCGCCTGGAGGGCGCCGACGACGGCGCGGCTTGGCGCTTTGTCGCTTCAGATACGCCGACGCGCCGCGCTCTGGATTTGCTGATCGACCAGCGCCTGTCCGGGGGACCTGTGCCCTCGACCCGACACAGGGATACGGGCGGCCTCCGCAGGGTTTGATCAAGGCTCCATTTCTGAAGAAAGCCGCCATGACCCAGCCTTCCGCCGCCTCCGCCGCCGACATTCTTGATCTTCCGCATGCGCGACGCGATCCCGTCGTCTGTCTCTCCCATCTGCGATGGAATTTCGTCTTCCAGCGGCCCCAGCATCTCATGGCCCGGTTCGCCCGGACCCGACCGGTCGTCTTCCTGGAAGAGGCCCTGCCTGCGGAAGCGGGCGCGCCGGTAGGCCTCGACGTCCGGTCATGCCCTGACACAGGCGTGCTGGTGGCCACGCCCCGGCTGCCGCATGGCGTCGATGGGCCCTGCCGCGACGCCGTCGTGCGACAGCTCCTCGACGACCTTCTCGCCGCACACGCACTGAGCCGTCCCGTGCTCTGGTACTATACCCCGATGATGTTGCCGGTCGCGCGACACATCGAGGCCGCCGCCGTGGTGTTCGACTGCATGGACGAGCTCTCCGCCTTCCGGTTCGCCCCGCCGGAACTCAGAATTCTCGAGGCGGAATTGATGAGCGCGGCGGACGTGGTTTTCACCGGCGGCTACAGCCTTTTCGAAGCCAGGCGGAACCGGCACGCCAACATCCACCCCTTCCCTTCCAGCGTCGACGTCCCCCATTTCGCCCGGGCGCGCGACGCCGGACGCGATCACCAGGCTCAGGCTGAACTGCCTAGCCCGCGGCTCGGTTTCTACGGGGTCATCGATGAACGCATGGACCTCGACCTCATAGCGGCGGTCGCCGACGCACGGCCGAACTGGTCCCTCGTCTTCGTGGGCCCTGTGGTCAAGATCGATGAGGCGGACCTGCCCCGGCGCCCCAATCTCCATTACCTGGGACTGAGGACCTATGACGAACTCCCGGACCTACTGGCGGGATGGGATGCGGCGCTCATGCCCTTCGTCATCAATGAATCCACCCGTTTCATCAGTCCCACGAAGACGCCGGAATACCTGGCAGGCGGTCGTCCCGTGGTCTCGACCCCGGTTACCGACGTCGTGAGACATTACGGGGCTCTGGAGAGCGTCCACATCGCAGCAGGCGCCGATGCCTTTGTGGCTGGCTGCGAAGCGGCGCTGGCGCAAAGGGGCGACTTGTCATGGCTGGACGAGGCCGACGCCGCTCTATCGCACCTGTCATGGGATCAGACCCAGGCCCGAATGGCGGTCATGGTCGACAGGGCCGCTACACTCCGCGAACCCCTCACGGGCTTCGGCGCACATCGCGAATGCTCCACCGGCGTCGGCTCGGTTCGCGCCCCTGAATCCCCCTTCATCCGCCCATCAAACCGGGCGTCTCACTACGACGCCCTTGTCGTGGGCGCCGGCTTCGCGGGTTCAGTCATGGCCGAACGCCTAGCCTCAAGCGGACAACGGGTCCTTCTGGTCGATCGCCGATCCCATATCGGCGGCAACGCCTACGATGAACAAGATGCGGCTGGCGTCCTGGTCCACCGGTACGGTCCCCACATCTTCCACACCAACTCGGCCGAGGTGTTCGACTATCTCTCGCGTTTCACGCCTTGGCGACCCTATGAACATCGCGTTCTGGCCCGAGTGGGGGAACGCCTCGTGCCCATGCCCATCAACCGGACAACGCTCAATCTGCTCTACAGCCTGGATCTCAGATCCGACGAGCAGGCCGAAGCCTACCTGGCGTCGCGGGCTGAGCCGGTGGACAAGGTGGTCACATCCGAGGATGTCGTGGTTTCTGCGGTCGGCCGGGAGCTCTACGAGACCTTCTTCCGCGGCTACACCCGCAAGCAGTGGGGCCTGGACCCTTCGCAGCTCGACCGTTCCGTGACGGCGCGCGTCCCGACGCGAACCAATACCGACGACCGCTACTTCACTGACGCCTTCCAGGCCATGCCTCTGCACGGCTATACCCGGCTGTTCGAGAACATGCTTGATCACCCCGGTATCCGGGTGGAGACAGGTGTGGACTTCAGAGATGTAGAGGCCGAAGTGCTCTACGACCATCTGGTCTTCACGGGGCCTATCGACGAGTTCTTCGATCATCGGTACGGGCCGCTGCCTTACCGGTCGCTGCAGTTCCGCCACGAAACGCTTCAGCAGGAAACCTTTCAGCCTGCCGCAGTCGTCAACTACCCCGATGAGGCGGCGCCCTATACCCGGGTGACGGAGTACAAGCATCTGACGGGTCAGTCGCATGCCTGCACCAGCATCAGCTATGAATACCCCTGCGACGAGGGCGACCCCTATTATCCGGTCCCCCGCCCCGAGAACCAGGCGCGCTTCAAGCAGTATGAGGCGCTCGCCCTCGCGCGTCGCGACGTCAGCTTCGTGGGCCGCCTCGCCACCTATCGCTACTACAACATGGATCAGGTGACCGGACAGGCCCTGGCCGCCTTCCGTCGCCTCACAAGGTCTTCCGTCGTTTCAGATCTGACGGCAAGTCCGGGTATCCGGGCCTGACGCCACTGTTCTCGCCCCGGCCAATGTCTTCCGCAGCCGCCGACGGATGTACTCATTCTAACCCATGTTATTGGACGGCATCATGTCCGGGGTGAGGATGGCTCCATGTCGAGAGCGGAATCCGGACCGAGACGACCGCAGGGCCTTATTGGCCGGGTGCTGGCTCTCATCTTTGGCCCGGCGCCGCTGATGCGCCGCCCCGGCGGGACCCGGAGTCGCATTTCACGCGGCGACGACCGGCGCGCCTGAGCGCTGAGCCCTTCGACTGACCTGTACGCCATCGCGTCAATGCAGCTTGAGCCGCCCCGAGACACGGCGATGGGCCAGTCGGCTCAAGGCGAGCAGGATCGTTCTGCGCAGCCCGACGACGACCCGGTGGTGCTGCAGGTGAAGAGCCATATAGGCCCAGCGCGCGAGAAGGCCCTCAATCAGAAAGTTAGGTCCGACGAGGCCTCCCATCAGGGAGCCCAGTCCATGATCAGGGCCAAGGGAAATGAGGGACCCTCTGTCGCGGTACTGATACGGTCCGGGATCCCCAGGCTGCATAAGAGCCCTCGCCAGATAGACGGCCTCCTGAGACGCCGCCTGGGCCCGGGCCGGAACCGCGCGTCCGTCGGGTCCAGGCGCTTCTGCGCAATCGCCCATGGCGTAGACGCCGGGGGCGGAGGAGCGCAGCCGGTCGTCCACGATGAACTGGTTGAGGCGACCCGTGGCCAGGCCAAAGGTCCTGTTGACGTCGGCCGCCTTGACCCCGGCGGCCCAGACGACCAGGTCGGCTGGAATCTCGCCGACGCTGGTCTCGAGACCGTCGGCCCGCACCCGCGTCACGCGCGCCCCGACGGCGATCCGGACGCCGCGCGCCTCCAGCGCCCGGGCCGCCTTGTCTGCGACAGCCTCAGGCAGGCCGCCGAGTATGCGAGGCGCGGCTTCGGCTATCATCACCTCCAGCGTGAAGCGCTCGCTCGGGTCGAGCGCCGCCGACAAAACCGCGTGTCCCTCCAGGAGCTCGGTTGCGAGTTCGACCCCGGTCGCGCCGGCGCCGACAATGGCGATCCTGAGCAGACGGCGACCGTCATAGGCGGATGACAGAAAGAGCGCAGAAAGCCGCCTGTGAAAGGCTTCCGCATCCGCCACGTCCTCCAGCAGCCAGGCGTGTTCCGCCGCGCCGGGCGTGTCGAACAGATGGCTTCCGGCGCCCGTCGCCAGGACCAGGCGCTCGAAGTCCAGCACGCGCGCGCCAACCAGGAGGTCGCCCTTGGCGTCTCGGGCTTCGGCTAACCGGAGACGGCGCGCGACCGGGTCGAGACCTTCGACCTCTCCCAGCATGAACCTGAAATGATTACGGCGTGCGAGCATCAAATAGTCGAGGCCTTCCTGCCTCGAGTCCAGCGAGCCCGCCGCAACTTCATGAAGGGAGGGCTTCCACAGATGGAAGACCGCCCGGTCGATGAGGAGCACTCTTCGAGGCCCTTCGCGAGGACCCAGCCGGCGCCCAAGAAGGGCGGCGAGCTCCAGGCCGCCAGCGCCGCCGCCTACGATCACGATCTCGTTCTGCATACTGAAACAATCCCCGCCGCGCGCAGGGGTTGCGAGAAGACCGACACCCCGCCTTCCGCGCCGGATGTGCGGGGCTGCCTTAGAATCCTTCCTCCACCAGGGTCCAAAACCGGACTCTGGGCGCCAAGGCGCGGGCGCACGGCTTCATTCCTGAGAAAGAAGGACGTTCTGAACATGCTTGCCGAGCTCCGCTATCTCGACAGTCGTTTCAAGGACCATCTCGAGTCAGAGACCGGCATGGAGCGCCCTGCCGAACTCTGCCGGCTGTTCGCCGTGGTCTCCATTATCCGCGAGGAACTGCTCTACCCCCGCTATGTCGATGTCGATCTAGCGACCGTGGACGACCTGATTGCGATCATGGACCTGATGCGGGTCATCGCAGGCGAGGTAGAGACAGCGACGCCGTCCGAGGCCCGGGTCACGCGGGCCTGGATCCGGCAATGGCGCCGCCTATGGCAGAACCACGCCGCCCTTGAAGAGGGTTTGAATGTCCGGCTCGAGCGGCCAGGCGCCCTGCCCCGCGACAAATTTTGCGAGATAGACTTGAAGGAACGGCTGGCCGGGCTGGAGAGCCTTTCGGACGTGCCCGTTCCGGAGCCGGTCGCCCTAGAAAAACTTCGCAGCCCTCATCGCCCCTCGGGTCTTGTTCTCGACGCCTTCGAGCTAGACCAATCTTAGACCGAGGCCCTGGTGAGCCTTAGATAGGTAGGGTCGAATTCCGCCTGTCTGACCAGGCCATCCCAGTCGCAAATCTCAATGACGCGTCCTGTCCATTTGACCAGGTCCGCGACGCGGAGCTGAGCGATGGAACGATTGACGTGCACGTCCGACAGCCCGAGAACATCCGCGAGCACAGCCTGACTGAGAGGAAGCTCCATTCTGCAGCCTCCTGCGCGATGGACGGTCTTCAGGCGAAGATAGAGTTCGCACAAGAGATGCGAGAGCCGCGCCACAGCAGTCCGGCGCCCCAGGCCTGCAATCCATTGCCGGTGCACTGCGGCGTCGATCAGGGTGTCCATCCAGAGCAGCCGGGTCAGATGGGGTTCGGTCTCTATCAGCCGCCGCAGGCCCTCATGAGGAGACCTCGCCACCGTGCAGGCGGTGAGCGCAACGACCCCATGATCCATGGGGTTCATCATGAGACTGTGGAGATCCACGAAGTCGCCGGGCACGTTCAGTTCCGTGATCTGCCTTGCGCCGTTCATCAGCACGACATATCGGGCCGCGAAGCCGTCGAGGACGAGAGTGCTGTACCCGGGCGATGAATGCTGCCGGACGATGTCTTCGCCTGCCGGAATGATGATCGGGGGCTGAAGAAGGTCTCCCAGAACCTCCCTTTCGCGCCCGGAGAGTTTATCACGACGCGACAGCTTCTGGATCAGGGGGCTGATCAGGACGGTCTCCTCGCTACAGGTTACGTGTCCTGATAAACCCCGAGCGCCGGACGCGTTCCGTCGCCGGCGCTGCTGTCGGAAAGTCAGGATCTCGAACGGGTCTCGCCGCCCGCCGTCGCCAAGCCGTTGGCGTCCGACGAGACGTTGAACCGCAGCTCCCCTTCCTCGAAGACCCTGGCTTCCTGAAAGGTGCGGCTATTGCCCAGCCGACGCTTCACCAGGGCGATCGCAGCCTGAGCTTCATCGGCGATGATGGATTCGGTTCTCAACACGCCCGTGCCCCGAGCGCTGAAGCAGATGGTGTAAATGGTCATATCGCCTCCTTTTCCAGAAGCTCAATTCAGCGCCTTAAACCTTGTTCCTTGTGCACTAAGCCGAACTCTGGCGGCAGACACGCTGCTCGATGCAAGCGCATTTTGAGCTACTTGCCGCTTTCCTAACCCATGTAAGTGCGGCTCGCGCCGGAGCCGCCACTCTGTGCTTAGGAGTCCGTCATGCAAACTATGATCAGCCTCACCAACAACGGCTGCGGCCTTTATCGTCCGCAACTCGACCTGGCCGACCATCCTGTCTTCCAGGCGCTCCCGCGCAGCATCCAGTCGATCGCTCAGTCTCACAGCAGGCTGATGTCTATCCCGGCCGGCGAGCCCCTCGAGGAAAGCGGTTTTCTCTCCTTTGTTCTCGCAGGGGTTCTCGGCCTCTTCCCCCATGGCGACCGCATCTGCGTCGCGACCGTCATCGCGGGATCAGTTCACGGATGGGACCACGCCCTGGAGCCTGACGGCGACCGCCCGGCGGTCAGGGCCCTGATCGACACTACCTTTTGCCGAGTGCCCGCCGACTGCGTCGTCGATGGCCTTGGCCGCGACTGGCTGAACCGTCTGGTCGCCCGGCAGTCTTCCAGACGGGTGAGCGGTCTGGCGGCCGAAGCGGCCTGCAACGCCACTCACCTCGTTCAGGAACGACTGGCGAAGTGGCTGGTCCGGCTGCATTGCGGAGCCAATGGCGCTCCTCTTCGCCTGACCCAGGCGGACTTCGGCGCCATGCTCGGCGTGCAGAGAACCAGCGTCAACGCCGCCGCCGGACGCCTCCAAACTATGGGCCTGGTCCGGTTTGGCCGAGGAAAGGTGCAGATCCTCGATCTTGCCGGCCTGCGCGCCGTTTCCTGCGGCTGCGGCGAGCAGGTGGTTTCCTTTGCCGCCGCAGCCGCCACGCCTTTGCGAGCAGCGGAATCCGCCAGCTGGGCCTCACGCGACGCTCCCCTGCGGAACACGGCCGCCTGATCAGGGGCTGACCGGGCCGGGCGATGAGGCGCGTTCCGCCGTCTGGTTCAGCAGGTCAGCCTGAGATCCGCGAAGAAGATCCTGGCCTGCCAGCAGGACGGCGATCGCGGCTAACGATAGCACGAAGATTCCGCCTGCCCCCACGATCCAGGAGCGACGCCTGCGATCTGGCTTGCCCTTGCTAGGAAAAGAAATGACGACGCCCATGACTCCCGCCTTTGCTACGACCGAGAACGCGGAAAGACGTTCTGAGGCGTAGAATGTCGTCTTGGCGACACGGGTGATCGCCCCAATTAAGTAGGAACCTGCCTCCCGACGGAGGAGCGCGTCCTGGGTGTTCGCAGGGTGGATCAGCGGCAGCGCGTGTTAGGCCCGGCTCTGTCCTTGGGGCTCGCCGCAGGGATCGAAATCGGTCCAACCCGTTTGATAGCGAAGGCCTCCGCGTAGCTCCCTCGAGAACGTGACGATTGCCCAGAAGGGCATTGATCCGCACGCGACACGCATGGAAAGCCTTGACGATCACGAGCGCGGCCTGCGCCGAACACCCTTTGCATGGACGTGGGCGTCTTCTATCGCCGTATCCGGCTTCGCTGATCGCGCCTAGAAGACTCCCGGTCGCGCTGCCGGCCGCCAGCCCCCTAGTCGACCCCCAGCGCCGCCCGCCTCGACGACCGGCCTCAGACCGAGGGCAGCCGGCATGAAAAGACCAGCAAGAAGGCTGGCCCTACAATGGAAACGCGCCTTTTGAACCGTTGGGTTTCGAACATTTGGCCGCATCTGTCGCGCCAGCGCCGAAATAGGGTCAACCGAGCGGCTTCTGGTAGATATCGCCGCCAGAAGAGCGGCCGATAATGCGGGCGATCTCGTTGAGGACGGCGCGCTCGCTGTTAACGGCTCCGGACAATCTCGCCGCTTGGAGAAGATCGTCGATTTCCCCCAGCTTTCCTGGAAGCGCCGGAAGTTCAACGGTTCTGAAGGCCTGATCGTGGATGCTCATGTCTCTGCTCCTGATGTCTTCTGGAGCAACGCCGAGCGAACCGTCCCGCTCCATGCCACCGCGAAAGGCCCGGCAGAGGCCATGCCTCTCTACTGGATCGAACCGACAAGTTCGGAACCGGACCGAAGGAGAAAGGCCAAAAATGCAACGTTGTCTGGGTGCAGATCCTTCCTGGAAGAAGATCGGCCGGCGGCGGCCAGTTCCGCGATTGCCCCCCATTGGCGCAACCGGCCGTCTTTCCATCGCCCCCTCTGGCTTAGGCTTCAATGAGCCGAAGCGCCAACCTGGCAGACTTCCCTACCTTCGTGCCGAACGATGATCCGAAGCGAAAAGGCGCCGCCTTCGCGCATAGGCTTCTCGCGCAACATTTCCGAAAGGAAGAGGATCGCCTCGCGCCGGGCATCGGCGTCCGTAGACGCTGCGCCCTGGAGGGCCACCTCAGGATCCACGCCGCTTACGATGTAATCATAGGTCGCCATGGAGCCATCTACGTCGGGGAGGCTCGGGGGTTCGCAAGTTCCGATACCGGACACAGGCGAATTAACTGGAGACGAGACAAACAAGGCCTGGAACCCCGATGATCACCTCAGGGTTTCGCGGAGGATGATTGTCATACCTCACGCCTCTAAGCGCAAAAGGCCGCATCAGGGTCGTCGCTACAGGAACTGGTCTCTGCGAGAAAAACCCTATGAGGCCCGCGGCCGGTCATAAAATCACTAGCTCACCAATAGATGGTCTTAGAGAAAAAGCACCATGCCCCTAGGCTCAGGACCTCACTCATCCGGGGGATGACGATCTCATTCAGGCTCCTGAGCCTCGCCGCTACCGTCTATTCTGGCCATGAGTCTTGAGCCTGACATAGGGTCAGTACAGCCCGCACGGACAGCTGTGGCCACAAACCTCGTCAGCTATCTCAACGGGTTGCGGATCGAATCGGACAAGTCATTCGTTAGCGTCGCATGCAGGATGGACTGTACAGGGTCGGCTTCAAGACGCGTCTCGGCACTGGCTTTGGCGTCGTCACGCTTCGGGATGGGCGCATCAGCGGAGGAGACAGCACTTCGTGGTACGTCGGTTCCTACCAGCTTGAGGACGGGCTGTTCCGCGCCGAGATTCAGGTCGATCGCCATACAGAGATTTCGATGGTCAGATCCGTGTTCGGGGTCGAACGCGCTCGGATCCTACTGGAGGGTCAATCACTCGGAAACGAGGCCTTAATGAAGGGGATTTCTCCAGACGCTCCAGAAGTGGCTTTCGAAGCCGTGCTTTCTCGCCTCGCGTGACCGAAGATCGCCGAGGGCCACGTCACTCGATGATGTCATCCCGTACACCGGCATCACGACAGCAAGAACCCCACCTGGTTAAAGGCTGGGTTCGCGCAGCTACCTTGGCTGACTAGCTGCCGGCGGCGCATCCACCGGGCCCGCCTGCGCCGGCAGCACCCTCGGCTCCCGAAGCGGGCGCCGGATCATCCTTCCCTGGCTGGCGCTGAGCCTGCTCTCGAAGGTTTTAGCGTTGCTGCGGGTTCGCGTCCGGCTGTGCCGTTTTCGTCTCAAGGTCCAGTTCCCGCAGCCGATTCAAACTTTTCGTGTAGCGCAGCCGTAGGAACGGCCTTGAGCCCGGGCGCTTGGTTTCTTGTAGCCATTCAGGGAGATCGGCATGACCGACATCCAACCAGAGCGCGATCAAACGCAGGATCAAGACTCGGCGACGCCGCAGCCGGATGAGAACCCGCAGCAGCGGGAAAACCTTCGCGATATGGCTCAACGTCAGCCCGCAAAGGATGATCCGGCGTCGACGACGGGCGGCGAAGGATCGGCTGGCGCGGGCGGAGTCGACGGCTTTGGCTCCGGTGCTTGAGGAGCGGATATGACCGATACCCGACCAACCCAGGACAACAACGCCGGTCCTGACGATGATACTCAGGACCACGACAGCCTTCAGCGACAAGTCCAGCGAGAAACGTCCAAGGCTGAGGGCGAAGATTCTGATGAAGATCGGGCGCAGCCATCGACAGCGCCTCTGATCAGCAACCCGGACTGAAGAGAGATTCATATGACTGACGCGCGACCCGATCCCGACCGCGATCCGAAGCGACATCAGCCTGGAAAGACGGACCCGGACAGAACAGGCCTGGGTGAAGACAGCCTGCAGAAACAATCGGCTCGAGAGGCCACGCTCGACCAGAGTGGCGACAAACAGGCGGCCGATTTCTTATCGGACGAAAACGGCAACATAACTAAAATAAGGGCCGATACGGCTGCGGAAGGCGACCCCCAGGAAGCCCAGCGCGGCCAAGGACAGGAAATACCGTCCTGAACCCGCAAGCTCCGTCCGGAAGGGCGGAGCTTTGGCTGTCTGAGCAAGCGCCGCATGGCGTCTGCTTGTCATTGAGGCGTGGGTATCGTCGGCCGCAAGGGTGGAGGGAACGTCGGCGATTGTGGAGCGTCTCTTCTCAAGATGAGAGGAAGAAGCCTGAAAATGAAACTCAAAGCACAACCCATCAACTGCAGTTTAAAACGCAGTTCCGGCGATGACAGCTCCACAGACGCAATGATTGCGACGATCTCGGACGCCTTTCGCCGATTTGACGTCACGATTGCTCCCACGCTTCGCATATCGGACTACGACGTTCTGCCGGGCGTCACCTCCGATGAAGGCGAAGGCGATGCCTGGCCATCGCTTCGCAACCAGATTCTCTCGGCGGACATCCTGATTTTTGGAACCCCCATCTGGTTGGGGCAGGCGTCCAGCATCGCTAAGCGCGTCCTTGAACGCATGGACGCCTTCCTCGATGAGATTGACGATCAGGGACGAATGCCCAGCTATAGCAAAGTGGCTGTCACAGCGATTGTAGGCAATGAGGACGGCGCACATGCGACGTCGGCTCAACTTTTCCAGGCCCTCAATGACGTCGGGTGGACGATTCCGGCCGTGGGAGCCTGTTATTGGGTCGGCGAAGCCATGGGTTCGGCTAATTTCAGAGACCTGCCGCAACCTCCCGACAAGGTGGCGAAAACAGCAGAAATGCTCGCCGCCAACGCCACCCACCTCGCAGGCCTGCTAAAGCAGAATCCTTATCCAGGATGATGCTCCGCCTGAATGTTCGCACCTGATGTCCGACAGGCATCATGCCGCACGGCATGATGAATGTCGGATCTGGCCTCGGGTCGGTTTAACACTGACCTCGGATACCAGTTGCAAGCGCGAACGAGTCCATCCCCCGACCCTGGCTCCTTAAACTTGCAGGGACAGCCCCCACCCCTTTGTCGGGCCGTGGCTTTGCGCCCTCTGTCCAAAACCGGTCCCATTCATCCTGACGTGCCCCTGAGAATTTCCTCCACGCGGAGCTAGAGTCCGGCCCTTGAAAGG
>CAYRLW010000050.1:0-23728 GCA_964425215.1 uncultured Treponema sp. | reverse complement strand
AGACCAGTGGCAGGTTTCGGCCGGAATCACTGGCAGGTTTCATCGGAATACACATTGAAAGAGCCTCTTACATCTAAAGAATCAAAATATCCCGAAACAGATAAATCTACAAAAAATTGTTCCGTTTCCGTTATTTTAACGTATGGGGTTCCCTTAGGCCGCGTCTTCGCATGCTGGGCCATCCTTGGCCAGACAGTTTTCTCGTATCAGCTTTTTCCAGGCTATAAGGCCTGTAAGCCCCAGGATAAGGCCCGCAAGAACACCGGTGGACCAGGATCCCAAGAGGGCGAACAGAAGTCCTCCCACCATAGGTGCTAGTACTCGATTAAGGCTTTCAGCAGAGGATGATAGCCCCAGGGTTCCTCCGGCTTGTTCGTGGGGGACACTCTTGGTAAGCAGGGTACGGAGCAGGGTCGATGCGATCCCGGAAGAGATACTAAGGGGGATAAGGATTATCAACAGGTAGATTGCCGAGTTTGAAAAGGAATAGACAAGCATAGATAGGGCCGCTAAAACCACCGATACGGTGGTTAGGCGTCGTTCATCGAATTTTTTGACCAAAACCCCTACCCCGCCGCCTTGAACCAGTGCAACCAGAAAGCCCACGTAGGCTAAAAGTAAGCCCCGGGCCTTGGAATCTAAACCCACTCGATCGGCTACAAAAATAGCGAACATACTTTCAAAAAGTACAAAGGCAAAACTATACAGCATGGTCATCAACAGTACGGTCCCCGTTCCTTCCCGGCGCAGGGTAGTCATCAACAAACGAAGGGATAGGGCCTTTCGCGGATTTTTTAAAGCCTGCTCTTTCCTTTCCAGGGTGAGACTTTCTGGTAACTGGAAGGTAATAAGCAAAAGGTTGCAAAAAGCTATTCCCGCGGCGACAAAGGCGGGGACGGCAAGACCGTATACGGAAAGAAGGCCCCCAAAAAGGGGACCCAGTATAAAGCCTAAACCAAATGCCATACCGATCAAGCCAAGACCCCGGGCTCTATTCTTTTCGTCCGTAATATCCACAATATACGATTGGGCTACGGTGATATTGCCCCCGGTTAGGCCGTCCAATAGACGAGCCAAAAAGACCAACACCAGACTGCGGGACAAGGCTAGGAGCAGAAGGGATAGAAAGGTTCCGCCGATGGAAAACAATAAAAGGGGCTTGCGCCCATATTTATCCGAAAGCCTGCCGACTATGGGGGCCGCGAAAAATTGACCCAGGGCGTACACCGCCGCAAGAAAGCCAGCTAAAGCGAGGCTCCCCCCAAATTTCGTTATATAATCCGGAATAAGGGGAATAATAAAACCGAATCCCACCATATCCATAAAAACCACGGAAAATAGCATTAAAAGGGACGCTTTTTTCTTCATTTGTTTCTCCTGAGGTTCTTTCAAAAGTCTGTTACTTTTGAAAGAACCTCTTGCAGTATTTTTACAGTTCGATATAAATATTTATATTATAAAGAATAGAAAAAATACTGCATATACATCTAAGGTAGCTCTTTCAAAACTCCCTGAGTTTTGAAAGAGCCTCTCCTAGCGTAAAAATAATATTTATTCCAGGCTCTTGCAAAGTATTTCTAACTATAAATGTCATATTTAAAAGAATTGTCCGGGGACCTTTGATAGGGGAACCCAAGTACATACGTTTCCCTTTTTCCTTATTGCCCGACCCGGGAAAGGTACTCGTAACGGCTTCGGAGGATGCCGTTTTTGTAGATACTGTCGGGGTTGTATTTGATGGGCGAAGAGAGGAGAGTGATAAGCCTGGCCGCCTGGTCCCGATCGATGGCGGTTACGCTGGTTCCGTAGTAATACCGGGATACCGTGTCGATTCCAAAGATGCCCTTGCCCCACTCGGCGTAGTTGCAGTACAGCTCTAAAATGCGGTTTTTACCCAGAATCGCTTCCATTTCCAAAGCGATCAGCACTTCCAGATATTTTCTAAGGTAGCTTTTAAAGGGAATTAAAAAAATGGTCCGGGCGGTCTGCATGGTGATGGTGCTTCCTCCGTACACGGGGGAGCCAAATTGCCGATTTAATATCCAGGCGTTTTTAATCGCCGGGAGCAGAATTCCATGGTGCTGGAAAAATTCCCCGTCTTCGACCCGGACGATCATGGAGCGGTACGTCCGGGGTATCCGTGTAAGGGGCAGGTACCGGATCGGCCGAACGTTCCAATGGTCCACCAATTTTCTATAGGCCATAAGGGTGGTTGCGGGTGGATTGATCGTTTTAAACATAAGGAGAATGAGGACCGTGGTTAGGATGAAAACGATATGGGCGTGGAAGATCAGCCAAAGACCCTGTATGGCCCCGGAACGGATCTTTTGCGGGGCCGATAAGCCTTTCCAGCTATTTTTATCTTTTCTTCTATTAATAAAACAGCGATACGGTCCCTGGAGGATCCACGTTTTCGCGGCGCTGGAAGCCTGGTTTACATCCAGGGAGATATCTACCGAAGGGGTACGTTTAATGGGCATGAATGGTTCACCATATCAAATTTTCCCTCTTTGGAGAAGCCGATCGAAGAAGACGGATCGGATGGGGTAATCGCAGGGGGCCATCGAAGAGGCCGTTTCTTAACCGTTCTTTTTTCTTGCCAGGCGGGGGGAGCTGGGTATAAACTACTAGAACCATGTTAAGGGAATTCCAAAAATGAATTATTCAACCGTACTAGATGCGGCTACGGGGCGAAGGCCCTGCGATCTTAATATCGTCCATTGTACGGTGGTGGACGTATTTCAGGGAACCCTGATCCCCGATTCGGTGGTTTCCATCGCTTCGGGTCTGATCGTGGGGGTGAACGATGGCCTTGCGGCTCTACAAACCTTCGACGCCCAGGGTTTGTTTTTGGCGCCCGGGTTTATGGATTCCCACGTGCATATCGAATCTTCCCTCCTAAACCCCGCCGAATACGCTTCCGTGGTGGTTCCCCGGGGGACCACCGCCGTGGCGGCGGACCCCCACGAAATCGTCAACGTCCTGGGCTACGAGGGGATGAATTACATGCTCCGGACCTCGGAGCTCCTTCCCTTGGATGTGTACCTTACGGTTCCGTCCTGCGTCCCGGCCACCAATTTTGACAGCTCCGGGGCCTCGCTTTTCGCGTCGGATATGCACCAGTTTGCCCGAGAAGACCGGGTGCTGGGGCTGGGGGAGGTGATGAACTTTCCGGGGGTACTGGGAGCGGAAACGACCCTGCTGGACAAAATCGCCCTCTTTAAGGAGGCCCGGAAGGCCATCGATGGTCACGCCCCGGGGCTGCGGGGGAGTTTCCTTTCGGCCTACATTTCCACGGGCATACGGAGCGACCACGAGTCCACCAGCGCGGAAGAAGCGGCGGAAAAAATCGCCAAGGGCATGTACGTGATGATCCGCGAGGGGTCCGCGGCTCGGGACTTGGAAGCCCTGCTTCCGGCGGTCACACCGAACAACAGCCGCCGTTTCCTCCTATGTTCAGATGACCGGCATCCGACGGACCTGGTTCGGGAGGGTCATATCGATAGGATGCTCCGCCTTTTGGTGGCCGGGGGTGTCCAGCCCATCGACGCTATCCGTATGGCGACCCTGAACCCGGCGGAACGGTACGGCCTGTCCCAGTCGGGGGCCGTAGCCCCGGGCTACACGGCGGATCTGGTGCTTTTGGGGGATCTGAAGGATTTCCAGGTTCAGCGGGTCTTTAAGCGGGGGTCCCTGGTAGCCGATTCGGGACGGCTCGTGGTTCCCCTACAGGAGCGGCCCTACCCCCTGCGGGATTCGGTGAACATCAAGTGGCTGGAGGCGGGGGATTTTAAAATCCCGGCCCAGGGGAAGCGGATCCGGGTGATCGAAGCCCGGGAAGGGAGCCTTTTAACGGAGGAACGGATCGAAGACGCCCCGATCGACCGGGAAGGGTACTGCTACAGCGACACGGACCGGGATCTTCTGCGAATTTACGTGATCGAACGGCACCGGGGCACGGGAAATATGGGCAAGGCCTATATCCGGGGCTTTGGACTAAAGCGGGGAGCCATCGGTTCGACGATCAGCCACGATTCCCACAACATGATTATACTGGGGGTGGACGACGCGTCGATCTTTAAAGCCGCCCGGCACCTGAACAAAATCGGCGGAGGCCTGGTGGCAACCCTGGGGGACCAGGTGTTGGCCGAACTGCCCTTGCCGATAGCGGGTTTGATGAGCAATCTAAACGCCGAACAGACCAACGCTCGGCTTGACGCCTTTAAGGCCCTATTTAGTTCCGAGGGGCTCCGGAATACCCAACCCCTAATGACCCTATCGTTTATGGCCCTGCCGGTAATTCCCCATCTTAAAATTACCGACCGGGGACTCGTGGACGTGGATCGTTTTCAACGGGTAGATCTTTTTGTAGATCATTGAGGTGATAGGATGGATGTAAAATTACGCTTTCTATTGAACGGGGAGTTGCAAGAAATTACCGGTGACCATTCCTTGCTGACCTTAGACTGGTTGCGGAGGGAAAAAAAGCTGACCGGTACCAAAGAGGGGTGCCGGGAGGGGGATTGCGGGGCCTGTTTGGTCCTTTTGGGTCAAAAACCCCTGGAGGGGGCGGACTACCCCATCGAGTGGATCCCCGTCACCTCCTGCCTGCTTTCGCTGGACGAATTGGACGGGCGGCACATTATCACCATCGAAGGGCTGTCCCAAGACGGTCCCGGTGTCATTGCCCAAATTCTCCACGGGGAAAACGCTAGCCAGTGCGGTTTCTGTTCCCCCGGTATCGTGGTAGCCCTGACGGCCCGGTTGATCGCCGGAGGACCCGTGGATAGCGCGGCTTTGGACGCGGCCCTGGAGGGCAACCTGTGCCGCTGTACGGGCTACGCGTCTATCCGGCGGGCATCGGCCCTGGTGGCCCAGCGCTTCGCCGACCTGGACGGGGACTACGGTCAGCGGATCGCCGCCCTCGCCCAGCGTGGCGTTCTGCCGCCGTCTCTGGCTACGACCATGGGCAGTTTGCCCGAACCGGCGGGGAAGCCCCGGTCGGAACGGCTACAGCCCTTTGAAAAACGCCACGATACTACGGTCCTTTTGGGTGGGGGGACGGACTACCTGGTCCGGCACGGCCAAAGGGAAGCGGCCGTCCATTTGGAGTACCTGGACCTGGAAGCCCATACTCGATCCATCGCCCGGGACAAGGATACTTTGGTCCTGGGAAGCGCGGTCACGGTCCACGATTTCTTCACCGCCACGGAGGTCCAAAAGATAGTCCCCGGCATCGAGGCCCTGGAAGCCCAGGTAGCCTCTCCGGCCATCCGTTCCCGGGCAACATTGGTGGGAAACATCGCCAACGCTTCTCCCGTGGCGGACCTAACCTCCATGCTCATTGCCCTGGGGGCCCAGGTCCGCCTTTTGGACCCGGGATCGGGGAAAAGCCGCGAATTGCCGGTGGAGGACCTCTTTACGGGGTACAAGAAGCTGGCCCTCCAGGGGGAAGAACGGATCGATGGGATCCGGCTCCCCGAGGCTTCGAGGGCCCGGGCCTTTTCCTTTGAAAAGGCGGCCAAGCGTGAACGTTTGGATATCGCCGCCGTAAACACCGCCATGGCCTGCGACCTGGAAACCGGTTTGGCAAACCGGCTACGAAATCTTCGTATTTCTGCGGGGGGCGTGGGGCCGGTTCCCCAATTCTTACGCCAGACCAGCGATTTCGCCGAGGGCAAGGAAGTTTCCGCCGATCTTGTCCGGGAGCTCTGCCGTATGGCGGTCCAGGAAATCCACCCGATCTCCGACGTCCGGGGTTCCGCCGAATACCGGACCACCATGGTCGAACGGTTCATCATCGCCCATTTTCTCCGGTTGTTCCCGGAGTCCCATCTGGAGGAGGAACTTTTCAAATGAACCCTATTCCAGAGGAAGTTCAAAACGAACGTCCCGAAAGTTTGCTCAACCTTACCGGCCAGACCCGGTATACCGACGACCTTCCGGTACCCGAAGGGTGCCTTCACGCTTATCCCGTGGGAACCCGGAGCGCCAAGGGGAAAAACCTGGTCGTCGATCCCTCCGCCGCCCTGGCGCTGGACCCGTCGGTCCGGGTGTTTACCGCCTCGGACGTGCCGGGGGAAAACCAATTGGGGTACGTGATTCCCGATGAACCCCTGTTAGCCCAGGGGAAGTGGGAATTCAAGGGTCAGGTGGCCGCCCTGGTGGTGGCTCGGGACCGGCCGACAGCCCAACGGGCCGCGGCTCTGGTCCGTTTACAGGGGGAGGACCTTCCCCCGGTTACCGATCCCCGGGAGGCTTTTAGACGGGGTGACATCATTTTACAACCCTACCACCTGGAAGAGGGGGACGTGGAGGCTGCCTTTCGGGAATCCGCATGGGTGATCGAGGGTTCCTGCGAATCCGGGGGCCAGGAACACGTATACCTGGAGACCCAGAGCGCCATCGCGTACCCCGAAGAGGGGGGAAGGATGCGCCTGTGGTCCAGCACCCAGGGTCCCACGGGGGTTCAGAGGGCCGTGGCCAATATTTTGGGCGTTCCCATGGCCCAGGTGGAGGTAGAGGCCGGTCGTCTGGGCGGCGCCTTTGGGGGCAAGGAAGACCAGGCCGCCCCCTGGGCCGCCCTGGCCGCCCTGGCCGCCCGGCTTACCGGGTTACCGGTAAAACTGGTATTGAACCGGGCCGACGACCTGCGGATGACGGGTAAGCGGCACCCCTACTCTAGCGATTTTAAAATCGGTTTGGCGGAAGACGGCCGGATCCTGGGCTTTCAGGCAACCTACTATCAAAACTCCGGGGCTTCCATCGACCTATCCCTGGCCATACTCTGGCGAACCCTGTTCCACGCCACCGGCGCCTATAAAGTACCGGCGGTTAAGGCCGTGGGGTACATGTGCAAAACCAACCTGCCTCCCTTTACGGCGTTCCGGGGCTTTGGGGGACCCCAGGCCTTTTTTGTCATCGAATCGGCCATATATAAGGCCGCCGAGGTCAGCGGAATTCCCTTGACCCACTTACAGCGTATAAACTTGCTTACCGAAGGATGGCGAACCTACTACGGGATGAAACTCCAGGATGTTCGGGCCGAAAAAACCTGGGATCTTTTGGTCCAGCGATCCAACGTTCCGGCTCTGGAACGGGAAATAGAGGAGTTCAACCGCACCCACCGGCTTAAAAAGAGGGGTATGCACCTGCAGAGCGTCTGTTTTGGGATTTCCTTTACCAAACTGATGATGAACCAGGGGGGCGCCCTGGTGCACGTCTACGCCGATGGGTCCGTGTCCGTGGCCACGGGGGCGGTGGAAATGGGCCAGGGGGTGGCCCGAAAGATCCTGGTAGCCGCTGCCCGGACCCTGGGTATCTCGGAGGACCGGGTCCGGATTGAACGGACCCGCACGACCACCGTAGCCAATACGGTTCCCACCGCCGCGTCCACCGGGGCGGATATCAACGCCATGGCGGCCCTGTTAGCGTGCCAGGAAATACGTAGCCGCCTTACCGCCTTCGCGGCCACCCTGCCGGAGCTTAAAAAAATCGCCGGACCGGAGCTGTCGGCGGACCGCATCGATATTAAAAACGAACGGCTCTACGCGGGGGGGAAGGACCTGGGTATCGATTGGAACACCCTGCTGACCCGGGCCCTGGAAGAACGGATCGACCTATCGGCCCACGGCTACTACGCGTCCCCGGGTTTGCGGTTCGACCAAGGCATAGGGAAGGGAAACCCCTTCGTGTACCACGTCTACGGTACCGCCCTGGTGGAAGCGGAGGTGGACGTGCTTCGGGGGACCTACAAAATTATCAGAGCCGATATCATGCACGACGGGGGAATCCCCATCGACGAAAAGGTCGACCGGGGACAAATCGAGGGTGCCTTTGCCCAGGGCCTTGGGTGGGCTCTATTAGAGGACCTTCGTTTCGGTCCCGACGGGACCCTTCTGTCGGATTCCCTGTCCACCTACAAGGTACCGGACCTGCGGTTTATGGACTTCCCCATCCGGATTGATTTTTTGGAAAACGCCCTGAACCCCCTGGCGGTTTTGGGTTCCAAAGCCGTAGGGGAGCCGCCGCTTATCTTTGGAATCGGCGGGTACTTCGCGGTCCTTTCGGCCCTCCAGGCCGCCCGGCCCGGGCCGGGTTTCTACGACCTGCCGCTTATCCCCGAAAAAGCCATGGCCTTCCTGACGGGAGGAAAAAAATGATCGTCCAAAACGGGATGGTAGCCCTGCCGAACCGGGAAAAACCCCTTCGCGCGGACCTGCGGATCGAGGAGGGCCGGTTTGTGGAAATCGCGCCGACCCTGACGCCCCGGAACGGCGAAGACCGCTTAGATGCCCAGGGTCTGTGGATACTTCCCGGGGGCATCGACCCCCATGTCCACTTTGACACCCCGGGCTTTACGGAACGGGAGGATTTTCTTCACGGGAGCGCCGAGGCGGCCCGGGGGGGCATCACCACGGTAATCGATATGCCCTGTACCTCCCTGCCCCCGGTGGTATCTCTGCAGGCCCTGGAAAATAAAATTTCCCACATCGGTTCCCAGGCCCTGGTGGATTACGGCCTCTACGGCGGGGTCGCCGGGGCTTCTCCCAACGCCGGAGGAACCCCAAGCGCCGGGGCCGGCGGCAGGGCAGGGGGGAACCAAAGGGACCGATCCCGGATCAGCAGGGCCATGGAGGACCTGACGGACCGGGTATTGGGCTTTAAGGCCTATCTTCTGTCCGGCATGGACACCTTTCCCCAGGTAAACTACGACGAACTGGAATGGGCCATCACCGAAGCCTCCCGGCTCGGCCGGCCCCTGCTCCTACACGCGGAGGATGCCAATTTCGTTACCCTAGCCACCGAACGCCTGAAGCGTCTCCACGGCCAAGGGGGGTCCTGGGACGATTACGTGGAATCCCGGAGCGAGGCGGCGGAACTGATGGCCGTCGCGGCGGCCCTGGCCTTGGCTCGGGGTCACGAGAGTACCCTCCACGTGGTCCACGTAAGCACCGCCGAGGCGGCGGAGGCCCTTTCAGCCGCCGGGGCCACCTGCGAAACCTGTAGCCATTACTTAGCATTTAACCGGGATGATTTTAAGACAAAAGGGGCCAGCTTAAAAACTGCCCCGCCGGTCAAGGGGAACGCCAATCAAAAACGGCTGTGGGAACTGTTGAGTCGGGGAACCATAGGCTTCGTCAGTAGCGACCACGCCCCCGCTCGGCCGGAAGAAAAACGGACCGGCTCCGTTTGGACCGATTACGGAGGGATCCCCGGGGTGGGGACCCTGATCCCGTACCTTTTTTCCGAGGGTTATTTGGCGGGCCGGCTGAGTCTTCAACGGTTTCTAGAGGCCATTGGCCTTTCGGCGGCCCGACGGTACGGCCTAGACCATCGCAAGGGCTCCATAGAAGTGGGGAAGGACGCCGATTTTAGCCTTATAAACCCCCAGGAACAGTACGTTTTTCAGTCTAAGAACCTGTATTCCAAGGGAAAAGACACCCCCTTCGACGGCATGATACTCCGGGGGCGTATAAAGTCAACCTGGCTTAGGGGCCGGCGGATCTACAGCGTCGAGGAGGAGGATTCAAAACCGGGTCCCTACGCCGACATGCCGGGGATTCGAGTCGAAGGCGGCTTTGGTAAAAATCTTACCTGGGGATACCGTTAAAAGGATGGGAGGTCCTATGTCGATCGAAAAAATACTACTTAAAAATTGCTATCGGGTTTTGTTGTCCGACGGGACCAGCGCAGAAGGGGTCGACATACTGATCCAGGGAAACCGGATCGTCGCTGTCGGAACGGTACCCCCCGAGGCGGCCCAGGGGGCCCGGCAAATTCGGGCGGATAACCACGTGGTTCTGCCGGGCTTGGTGAACACCCACCATCATTTTTATCAAACCCTGACCCGAAACCTACCGGCGGTACAGAACGCCAAGCTCTTTGACTGGCTGGTGTACCTGTACGAAATTTGGAAAGGTCTGGACGAGGACGCGGTGTACTGGTCCAGCCGTTTGGCCATGGCGGAGCTTTTAAAAACCGGCTGTACCCTGACGACGGACCACCACTATTTGCACCCCCAGGGATTTACGAGGGACCTACCAGGGCTTCAATTCGCCGCCGCTACCGAGTTGGGTATGCGGTTTGCCCCTACCCGGGGCTCCATGTCCCGAAGTAAAAAAGACGGGGGACTTCCGCCGGATAAGGCCGTACAGGACGAGGAAACGATCCTGGCCCAGACCGAAGAGGCGATCCAACGGTACCACGACAGCGCCCCGGACGCCATGCGGAAAATTTCTGTGGCCCCCTGTTCGCCCTTTACGGTTTCCGAAAAGGCCCTGCGGGACGCGGCGGAATTGGGTCGAAAATACTCCGTCCGCCTGCACACCCATTTGGCCGAAACCGCCGACGAGGACGAGTACTGCGTGCAGGTCTACGGCCGCCGGCCCCTGCAACTGATGCAGGATACGGGATTTATCGGAAGCGACGTCTGGTACGCCCATGGCATCTTCTTTCAAGATGACGAGCTGGACCTGCTGGCGAAAACGAAGACGGGAATCGCCCACTGTCCGTCCTCCAACATGCGTTTGGGGTCGGGAATATGCCGGGTCCGGGAAATGCTGGACCGGGGGATACCCGTGTCGTTGGCGGTGGACGGTTCCGCCTCCAACGACAGCTCCGATATGCTGGGCGAGGCCCGGCAGGCCCTGCTTTTGCAGAGGGTCCGGTACGGGTCCACGGGAATCACCGCCCGGGAGGTCCTTTCCATGGCGACCCAGGGGGGCGCGGCCATGTTGGGTTTTGACCAGGCAGGAAAAATCGAGGCGGGAGCCCTGGCGGATTTGGCCCTCTTTAACGTAAACCGGATGGAGTACGCGGGGGCCCAGAGCGATCCCATCGCGGCCCTCCTTTTCTGCGGATACCGGCACGACGCGGAATACGTGATCGTGAACGGGAAGCCGGTGGTGGAGCAGGGACGGCTTACGGGGATGGACGAGGATGCGATACGGGACGGGGCTAACGCCGCGTCGAAGAGACTGTTAAAAAAAGCCGGCATTACGGCATAAATAAGAAATAGAACGGGGAACCATAAGGAGGAAATCCCATGGAAGGACAGAAGGCTATCGAGCTGATCAAAATGATCGCCACACTGGGGCAACGAAAAATCAATATGTACCATAAGGATTTTTTGTTAACCTGGGAAAAACATGTGGACGAATTGGAGGCCACCTTTGACGTGGCCAAAATATTACGGCGTCTGCGGAACGAAAACGTTTCCTGCCGCATTTGGGATACGGGGATCGCGGTTTCCAATTTCCGGGACAATTCCACCCGAACCCGGTTTTCCTTCGCCTCCGCCGCAGACCTCCTGGGCTTGTACGTCCAGGACCTGGACGAAGGCAAAAGCCAAATCGCCCACGGCGAAACGGTTCGGGAAACCGCCACCATGATTAGTTTTTTGGCCCAAGCCATCGGGATCCGGGACGATATGTACCTGGGCGAGGGGGACAAGTACCAACGGGAGGTGGGAAAATCCCTGGACGAAGCCTACGCCGAAGGTATTCTGCCCCACCGCCCCACGGTGGTCAACCTCCAATCGGACATCGACCATCCCACCCAATCTATGGCGGACCTGCTCCATCTGGCCGAATATTTCGGAGGGCTGGATAAACTGCGGGGTAAAAAATTGGCCATGTCCTGGGCTTACTCGCCCTCCTACGGAAAACCCCTTTCGGTTCCCCAGGGCATTATCGGCCTGGCCAGCCGCTTCGGTATGGATATCACCCTTGCCTACCCTGAGGGGTACGATTTGATCCCCGAGGTGGAAGAGCTGGCGGCCAAACAGGCCAAGGCATCCGGGGGCTCCTTTACCAAGGTCCATACCATGGACGAGGCCTTTAAGGACGCGGATGTGGTGTACCCTAAGAGTTGGGCCCCCTTCAAGGTGATGCAACAACGGGTACCCCTGCTCCACCAGGGCGACACGGCGGGATTAAAGGATTTGGAAAAATCGTGCCTGGCGAACAACGCCCAATTTAAGGATTGGGAGTGTACCGAAGATAGGATGAAGTTGACCAAAATGGGAAAGGCCCTGTACATGCACTGTCTTCCCGCGGATATTTCCGGCGTCTCCTGCCAGGCGGGGGAGGTAACCGCGTCGGTCTTTGACCGGTACCGGGACCAAACGTACCGGGAGGCGGGGTGGAAACCCTACATCATCGCCGCCATGATTCTTTTGGGTAGCCGGAAGGACCCCGCCCAAACCCTATCGGCCCTGCTCCAACGGAACACAGCCCGGGAGGTCTAAAAGCTTATCGGAGAGATCTGAACATTTACCCGCGGGGCCCCGTTTCTATCTATGCGGGGCCCCGTTTTCTATTCCATTAGTCCACCGGTTCCTGGGAATAATCGATAATTTCCTGTTCCACCCCCTTGCCCGTGGCGGCTATCCGTTCCATAAGGGGGCCAATGCCCCCCATTTGCCGGGTATCCTCGGGAATTTGCGCAAGGCGGCGCAGAAGCGGTGCGTCCAAGGTCCGGGCGTAGGGAAGGTAGCGGTCAAAGGTTTGGACGTTCATGCCGAAGGGTTGGGCGTTCACCAGGCGGCCCAGTTCCCCCAGGATGGCAATCCCGTCGGCGTCCAGATCCCCGGCGTGGTAGATCCGATAGCCCTCCCGATGGAGCAACGTCAGCGTTTGCCGAACCGCCCGATTCGGCCGACCGCCGCAGTACACGTAGGCGTCAAAGGGAAGGGCGGAATCGCAGAGGGCGTAAAAGGTCTCCTTGTTTTCTACCGAAAGTATCTTGCCGCTGGTTCCCCCGATGGGCCGTAGGGATCGGAGTTGCCGAACCAGGGCTAGGGATAAGCCCTGGGGGCCCTTTTGGATACGCCAGGGAGAACCATCGACGGGGGTACACTCCAGGGCGCCCCCAATCCATACTTCCGGGTAGGAACGGGAGGGAAGCTCCGAAATAAGATCCAAGCGATGGCCCAGGCGTGCTATCTTTTGGGCTACGGGAAGGAGCCGTTCCAACCGTTTTGAATCGCCGAACAGCCGTATGGAAAGGGAACGGATGGGAACGCCGGAAAAGAAAGCGGGCTCCTGGGACAACAGGGTAGCCAGGTCGTCCAGGTCGGAGCTATCTACCAGGTCTATAAGCGAATTCGAATGTTCCACCACGATGCGGAAAAAGTCCGGACTGACCCGGTCATTCCTTCCTTCTGTTTGGCGAACCAAACGCTTCGCCGAATTCCGTAGGCCCAGAGCCAGGTCATCGGGGGTAGATCGATCCAGGCGTTGGAACAATCGTTCGGGATCTACCAGTTCAGCCCACGCAAGCCGTTCTCCCTTTTTCCGGCCCCACCAGCCCAGCCGCAGAAGGCCCTGGCGTTCCAGGGCTTCCATGGTCTCCAGAAAGGTGGTCAGGGATTCGGCACTGCGGGTAATCGATGGATCCCGTTTTTCCCAGTCCCGCAGACGGAGGGGCCTGCCTCCGGTCCGCATGGCCGACCGGGGGTACCGTTCCGCGAAGGCGAGCAGGATATCCCGTTCGGTCATGGATCCTCCTGGGGTAGAAGGGGTTCGATGGGTGCGGAACTACGCGGAGGCCCTTCCTCGGGGGCCACTTTATCCGTATCCGCTCCCTTTGGCCGACCTTCTTCCCCCTTGGGCTTTTCCTTTTTTGCCACAAAATCCCGAACCACCGCGTGGTATCCGTGGCGGACCACCAGAACCACCGTGTCCATGTGGGGCGCCAGGGTTTCTAATTTTTCCGTGGGAACGGCGGTTACGATCTGCATGTTCAAACGGCGGAAGAAGTCCAGAGCTACGGCGATCCGTTCGTCGTCCATCCGGTTAAAGGCCTCGTCAAAGAGGACCAGGCGGATCGTTTTGCCCGGTTCGTCCTTGTAAAACCGGTAGAACCCCGCGGCGATGGCCACGTAATAGGGTGTTTGGGCCTCGCCACCGGATTTTTCTCGGATTACCCGGGAAAGGGACAGTTCGGGAGGCCGCCCCGTCTTGGGATCCACCGCCGTAATATCCCTCATTTTAATATCGTAGGTAAAATAGGTCCGGTAATCGCAGAGGTTTCGTACCTCGTTAGAGTCCAAATCGTTTCTCAGGATCTTTTCAAAAAGGGCTTCCACGGTTCGCCGCTCTTCGTTATTCACCAGGGAAGCGAAGAGCCCTCCCTCCAGCTCGTTGATCTCTGCGGCCTTCCGTATTACCTCCAGCTGACCCCGGCGGTCGCTCCTCTCTTCCAAGGTAAAGCGATATTGGTCCCTCCCGAACGAAAGGGTCCTGAGGGTTTCGTTAATTTCCCTAAAACTTTCCCGGGCCTCCTCGATGTACTCGTTTAAACGGGCCACAAAGTGCTCCTTAAACTGCCGTTCCGCCTCCTCCCGGGCTTGGGTAATTTTTACCCGGTAGGCGGGAAGTTCCGAATCCTCAAACCGTTTTTTTATGGCCTCCGCCTCGGACTCCTGTTCAGGATCGAAGGGTAACAGGGAGTTGAACCGGTTATTGTACTCCTGGACCGCCTTCCGATAATTATCCGCCGACCGTTCCAAGCGAGTACGGATTCCCTTGGCGGCTCCCTCGTAATTATCCAGGATGATCTTTGGATCCCCGCCTTGGATTCGTTCGTTGTAGTAGGCCACGCAGGCATCCCGCAAGTATTCCTGACCCAAAAAAAAATCCCGAAACAGGGAACCCAACCGTTGGGCGTCCTGTTCCTGCTCCACCACGTTTGACCGGGCGGTTTCCAGGGCGTTTTCCACCCGGCCAATCTGCTCCATTTCGGTTTGCAGAAGCCGGTCCGTGTCGGCCATGGCCACGGTGAGGGCGCTGATGCGGCTTTCCAGGTCCTTTACGCCCCGCAGATCCACCGCGGTGATATCCTTATCGAATTGGGCGATTTGGGAAGCCAGCTCTTCCATATCCGATCGGGCGGTCCGCAGGGAACGCATTTCGTTCAGGGTACGGTACGCCCGGCTGATCACCTCGTCCCGCTGTTGGAGAGCGGTCAGGGCCGTCTTTAAGGCCCCATCTCGAGCCCGGAGAACGTCCAGTTCCTTCCGCAGTTCCGCGATCCGGCGTTCCCGGGCCGCTCGGCCCAGGTACCAGCGGTTGTAGACCTCTTCCTTTATACGGCTTGCCGTATGCCGGGAGTAGGTCATACAGTCTTTGGTAACCGCCTTATCGTAATCCCTAAGGGTTTCCAGGGTAGCACGGATAACGTCCCCCAGTACAAAATCGGCGTATTGCCGGGCGTAGGGGGATTCGGTGAGAATCAATTCCGAAAGGGCCCCCCGTTTTACGCCGGGATTTCCCATTTTCTTTAAATTTGGAAGGGCGACCCCCGCCACCTCCCGGGGCAGGGCATCGTAGATCCGCAGGGCGTCGTTAAAGGAATCGGGCTCCACGAGAACCGCAAACCGCAGGGTATTCAGCCACCCTTCCAAGGCGTTCTGCCAATCCGCCTCCGCCACTTCCACCAGGTCCGCGAAGATCCAAGCTTGTATGTTTTTTTTGGTTAATTCTTCCCGTAACCGCATGGACGAGATGGGATACCGGGCCAGGCCCCGTTCCAGGTCCACCAATTCACCGGATAGCTCCGAAAGCGCCCCCGCCAGTTCCCTCTGCTCCCGTTCGTTCTCCGAACGGGAAGAGGCTAAGGCGGAGCGTTCCTGGTCCAGCCGGGAAAGCTCCTCTTCCAGATCCAGGTCCTTCCGTTTACCCTTTCCCCAGGGCCGTTCTAACAACGCGGCCACCTGATCGGTCAAAAGGTTCCAGCGGTCCAGCCGCTGGCGGGCCTGTTCCAATTCCCGCAGAACGGCCTCCCGCCGTTCCCGCAGGGATCGGACCAAAAGGTACGCGTCGTTCCGGGCCAGGGCCGTTTCCGTATCCCGGCGCGCCGCCTCCAGATCCCGCCGTTCTTGCCGCTTTTTCTCCACCGCGGCCTTTCGCCGTTCCAGCTCTTCCTCCAGATCCCCGATCCTTTCTTTGGTGGTCCGGAGCTTTTTGTCCGCCAATTCGGCCTCCAGGCGGACTTTTAAATATTCCTGTAAAAACAAAAGCCGCTTAAGCTGTTGCCATTCCGCCGCCGTATCCACGATCCTCTGCAGGGCCTCGATTTTTTTGATCGTCTCGTTCGCTTCGGCCTCCGCTTCCTTGTAGCTTTCCAAGTTGGACTTCATGGCCGAAACGTCCACCGGCCGTTCTTCCAAAATGTAATCGCACACAAAACGGTCCACCGACGTGAGGGGCGTAAAGCCGACGGACCGAATGAGGGCGTCCAAATAGGGGTTAAACTCCGCGTTTCGGCGGAACACCCCCAAGCGGTGGGTCAACTCGCTGGTATATTCCCGTTTGGATTCGAATACCGTGGCCCCCATATTTTTTATCCGGTCCCGGAACGGACGGCCTAAAAAGGGGGCCCCCGTTTCATCATCCACCGGAATATCCAGAACCGGGATCCCGTCGGCTATCCAGGGGTATTCTCGGACTTGAACTTCGTCCTTAAAAGCCTCCACGCAGATCCCGACGGAAAAGTATTCCCCCCCCTTGGAGAACTGGAGCATCACGTGGCCCACCGCATCGTCCCGAAGGTACTCCCCCGACTCCAAGCCCGTCTTTCCCCGGACGTACCCCTCCAGGGTCCGGCCCGCTTTTTTGTCCGCCGCCGCGGCGTTAAAACGTATCTTTGTCAGGTTGGCCGCCAGCGCGTATTGGATCCCGTCGATAATGGTAGATTTGCCCGACCCGTTGTCCCCGGCGAACAGGGTAGCCTCCCCTATGGGAATCACCACGTCGTCGAAAAAATGCCAGCCCACCAGGCGTAAAAACCGTAGAGAAATCATGCGGGATCCTCTTCGTTTTTAATAAAGCCCCGAATTTCATCGATCCCTTCCTGGTCCAAAACGAGGGCTAAACTGGGATACAGGAGGATGAGGGCGTCGGGACCCGTATCGCCGGGAACTTTTATCAGTTTTAACGCCCCAAACCGACGGAGTAATTCTAAAAACCGAGTTTTTTTAAGGTCCTTGTCGGTAATCGCCTTAAAACGCTGGAGAAAATCGAATATTGTGATGGTGGGATACTCGGAAAGCCGGATGGTATTTCGTTTTTCTTCGTAAAAAAGACGGAAAACCAGAAGGGCGCAGGTTTCATCCCTACCTAAATGGACTCGGCTTTCGTAGCCCCCTCGCCAGGCTAAAACCCCCAGGCTTTCGTCCTTCCGCAGTTGGGCCCCCATGCAGGCGAAATAGGGCTCCAGGAGTCCGTAGTTTCGGATACCAAAGGTATACAGGGCTTCGTCCACCCCCCGGATGATAAAGCACCGGGACAGCAATTCCCGAACCGTTTTGGTAAAATACCCAAAATCCTCCGTGGTCAAGGCCCCTATCTCCGCTAACTCTTCCAGGTTATCCATTATCGGCGTCTCCTATACCCGTGCTTCTGAAAAATCCACTGGGCCCCTTCCACGAACCCCTGGTCCCACTCGACCGCATAGGGGAAATGGAGCCGGTGGGCTTCCCCGTAGGCCGTCGCGTGAAGAACCCGCACAAAGGCCTCCTGATCCACCGCCAACTCGTGGGCCCAGGCAAATCCCGCCTCGTCCACCCGTTCATCCAGCCACGCGGCAATCCGTTCGGGGCTCAATTGGCGGGCGATGCGGAGGCGCAGTTCCGCCTCCGCCCTTTCCAATACCAGGGTGTCCACCCTGGGCTTGGCAAGCAAAACGGCTCTGGGGCTTTCGCGGAACCAGCGGTTGTACCGGGATTCTTTTCCAAACCATCGGGCCCGGTGAATACGATGGGATAAGCGCCGCGAAAGGGCCTCGTCGTGGACCACCGAACGGGCAATTTCGATAAGCCGGCCCGCCACCGTGGCGTCGGACCGAAGCCGGCTCCGGATGCTCTCCAGAGAAGACCGGGCGTAGATCATATTCCTCCGGTCGATATCGTCCAAGGCCGGGTCCAGAGCCTTCAGTTGATCCCGGATATCCTCCAGTAGGGCTTTTAAACGCCGACGCCCCTCTTCCACCGGCTCTCGCCGAAGCAAAGCCAGGGCAGAAGCGGTCTTCGCCATCCAGGCCTTATCGGCTAAAAAGCTATTTACCGCTTTAATGATCCGGGGACGGTACTTTGAAAGATTATCCGACGTTTTTAACCGAGCGTAGGCCCTATCCACCACCTCTTCCAAGTATTTGTCGTAGTGGAGCCGCAGAATATCCGCGATTTCGGCTTCGGAATTTTCGGCCATAAGCCGCTCGTAGTGGGTTCGGATATTCTGGGAGAGCACCTTGAGGGAATCGATAAGCAGGCTTACATGATAGTGGGCGTTCAGCACCGCGTGGTGACCGTAGTCCTTGGCCGCGTCGGTACAGAGGGATGAATAAATAGCCACCACGTGGCTCTCGTATTCCAAACCGCCCCCGCTTTCCACCGCGTTCAGGGCGTCGAAAAACGGTTTCGCGTGGCTTGAAAGGGTGATCATCCGCGTGTAGTCCGGAAGAACCTCCTCGCCCAGCCATCCATAGGCGGTCAATCGTCGCAGAATTCCGGAAGCCGTAGCCCTATCCGGATCCCGCCCCCCCTCCGAAGAATCACCCGCTTCGTCCAACCGTTCCGCTTCCTCCGCTTCCAGGGACTCGCCATCCTCCAGCGTTGACCCGCTTTCCCCATCCAAGGATTCGGCCCCCTCTTCATCGGTAAAAACGTGACCCGTCTGGGCAACGTATTCGGCAAACCGGGAAACCAGGGTAGTCCGTTCCACCCCCCCAGGGCTCTCTTGAAAAAGCCGGTAAAAAATCAACAAACAGGCCGCGTAATCCGCCTTGTTCGGACTTGCAAGGGGAGAAAAGAATGAATCCGGAAGGACCGAAAAAACGCCTGGCATGGATTAAAGCATACCAACCGTACGGGTATGGAACAAGGGGGAACGGAGGGAATCGGCTTCCCTCGAAGGCCCCCTATTGCATATATCTTTGTTCGTAATCCTCCGCCAAGCCTTGAACCCAAACGAGGGAATCGGCCTCAAATTTTTGAAGGCGTATCCTTTCCCGGGGAAAAGTACGTATGGGAAATTCCTGGATGCGGTTTATACAATACGTGTGGGCCCAGGCGCTTTCCACGTCACAGGGGACGGATCCTCCCGTCCGTATAGCGTCGACGGTCCTACGAATTTTGGCAAAATACTCCAGATCCGGGTCCCCATACACCTTTTCCCGGCCATCTAGAAATCGGGCAACGATCCGTTTATCATCGCCGTAGGTCACCGTAGCGTTTTCAAAACGGAAAGAAAATTGGGGGCCCCGTTCGTAGGGAACCGCGTGGGAAACGTACATTTTTAACATAGTCCCCCCCTTCGTTCTCATCTCAATCGCCGCGGTATCGTAATTTTCAATATCGTTGACCCGGTACAATTCCCCTTGAAACTCCTCGGGGATCAGGGCCAAATGGTCATCGCTACCTAGAACGTAAAGCATATTATGCAAAAAATGGGCCGCCGCATTATTCAGGGGGCTATCCAGTACCCAAGCTCCCGAATCGGTTTTTATTCGTCCCGCCCACGAATTTCTTCTATAATATGATATTTTCCGGGGCCATAATACCAGGGTCCTCAATTCTAAGGGGCGGCCCAAACGTCCAGAGATGATATCCCTTTTTAATGAACCCACCGCTTCTGAAAAGGACCATTGGTAACCCACGCTCACCATTTTGCCCGAGGTTTTAGCCGCAGACCTAAGCTGTTCTCCTTCCTCCATCGTAGCGCATAACGGTTTTTCCAACAGAACGTGGGAACCCCTCGAAAGGGCCTGGAGCGCGAAAGGGGTATGCAGGTGAATAGGGGTGACGATAATCGCCAAATCGGCCCCATGGTTCTGGTAAAAAGATTCCAGATCCGCAAAAATTGGTATTCCAGCTTCTTTAATCCGCTGGTAATACCGAGAGTTTTCAGGGAACGGATCTATAGCCCCCACGAGTTCTGAAAACTCGGGCAGACCCTTTGAAAAATAATGGGACAGATACTGTTCCCCATAACCTCCGATACCAACTAAAACAACCCTGATTTCCTTCAATTGGCTACCCCTTTAACCCCGTTGTCGCCACTCCCTGGGTAAGGTACTTTTGGAAGGCGATAAACAGAATAAAAACCGGTAATAGAGAAAGAAAGCTCATAGCAAAAATTGCGCCCCAATCGGTAAGCCCCGCGGGATCCGCAAAGGATCGAAGGGCTAAGGACAGGGTATACAATTTAGGGTTATTTAGGTACACCAGGGGTGCGAGAAAATCGCCCCAGGTCCAATAGAACGAAAATATGGATGCGGTAAACATGGCCGGTTTTAGAAGAGGCAAGAGGATGCGTGAAAAAATGTAGAAGCGCCCGCATCCGTCTATTTCCGCCGCTTCATCTAAATCCTTTGGAATCCCCCGGATAAACTGCATAAGCATAAAGATAAAAAATGCTTGACCAAATAGTCGGGGAATTAAAAGGGGTAAAAAGGTGTTAATAAGCCCCATACGGCTAAAGAGAATATATTGGGGAATAATTTGAATTTGCGCTGGAAGCATCAACGTGGTTATCATGCAGGCAAACCATATATTTTTACCCGGAAATTCTATCCGGGCAAACCCAAAACCCACCACCGCGGAGGAAACGATGGCGAAGATGGTCCCCAAGGCGGAATATAAAAAGGAATTAAGATAGAAAACGTCAAATCCAACGCCTCCAAATCCTTTCCAGCCGTTTACGTAATTTTGCAGGGTCGGAGCGAGGGGAATAAGGGAGTTTACGCGGGTCCAAATTTCTCCCGCGGGTTTTAGGGAACTGGCGGCCAACCATAGGACCGGATAGATCATTACTAAACCAAAGAAGCCGATGGTTACATGAAAGCCCAAGGTTCCAAGGGACCGGTTCGTTGAAGATTTTTTATGCGTCATATTAGCTCCGCCCCCCCGCTTCGTAGAATACCCATCGGGACGATGATTTAAAAACAACGGCGGTTAATATTCCTATAATTACAAGAAGCACCCACGCCATTCCCGATCCATATCCCATTTGAAAGGTTTCAAAAGCACGACGGTATAAATAAAGGGCATAAAAATTAGTCGTATCCAGGGGTTGTCCGCCCGTAATAATCAATGCGGGGGTAAAGACTATCAGTCCGTTTATCATTTGCATAATCAGGTTAAATAAAATTACCGGGGTAAGCATAGGTAGAGTAATTTTAAAAAATTTACGAAGTCGCCCGGCGCCGTCCATATCGGCGGATTCGTAGAGTTCCAGGGGTATTTGTTTAAGTCCCGCCAGAAAGATCAGCATGGAAGAACCAAATTGCCACGCCGCGAGAAGGATCAACGTCCAAATCGCGAATCGGGGGTCGCCGGTCCACGAAGTATTGGAAGGCAAACCTACCGAAGCGAGGGCCGCGTTCACGACCCCGTGGGAACCAAATATCTGACGCCACATAACCGCTACGGCGACGCTATCCCCCACGATAGATGGTAAATAGTATAGGGCCCGGTAAAAAGCGGTACCCTTTCGTCCGGAATTCAAGGCCATCGCGACGGCTAAAGCTACGATTAAACGGAGCGGAATCGCGAAAAAAGCGTAATAGAGGGTGGCGAATACGGATTTCCAATACCGGGGGTCGTTAAAAAACATCTGTTTAAAATTCGCTAAACCAATCCACTTGGGGGCGCTTAATAAATCGTAGTTGGTAAAGGATAGATAAAAGGACATAAGGGTGGGCAATAGGGTTAAACCAAAGAACCCAATAAGCCAGGGACTTATAAACAGGTAACCATGTATCAGATCGCTTTTTCGCCGGCGATTAACCGTATTTGGCATAAGAGATAATCCTTTGAAAAGATGAGTCAAATCCAGAAACCGCGGCTTTTGGATTTGTTCTTATAAGAACGGGGACCACTGTTTCATGGTCCCCGTGATAAAATCGAACGATCTAATTCTTAGGAAGAATTATCCCCGCTTGGGTACGAAGAGTCTTTACCGCTTCTTCAGGAGTAGAAACCCCAAAGAGAACTTTTTCGGCGACCTCCGGTTTGAACACGTTATCTACCAGTTCGTTGGCGTGGGCAGGATCGGGGGGCGGAGTGGGGCTCGCGTCCTTGGAAACCCGGTCTATAAAGGAGAATACTTCCTGCGAAATGGGCGGCAATAGGGGCGACAGGGCTTTCCGGACCTCGGAAGAAATGGGAACACCCCGTTCGGCCATCATTATCTTATTCGCATCCACGTTGTTGGTAAAGAAATCGATAAATTTAGCAGCCTCTTCCGGGTGCTTCGATTGGCTCGTTACGGAGAAATACATGGAAGCCTTTAAATAGTTGGAGGAGGCCCCATTCTTTATGGGTCTGGGAAGCTCTACCAAGGCAAAATGGCGACCCTCTCCGGCAGCCTTTACCATGGCAAAGGGCTGGTTACTCCACATATAGGCCATGGCACCCTTACCAGTTACGATGGGCTGAAGTTCCGGATTATTCGCGTCGGCGTAGGCAGAAATTTGTTCCTGTTTGGGAGCGATTACCCCCGCTTTCGCCAGACGAACCACCATTTGCAGGTAGGCCACGAAGGGGGCGTCATCCGTATACCCTAAGGATTTTCCATCCTTGCTGTAGGCCCACTGACCCAAACCGAGGTAGAGGGATTTCCATAGCTGTTCGTTGTCCAGGCCGATGGGACCGCCGTAGATACCCAACTTATCGTGAAGCGCTGTGGCGATTTTTTCAAAATCCGCCCAGGTCCATTTGGGGTCCGGCAAGGGGATCCCGGCTTTTTTAAAAGCGTCCGTATCTAACACAAAGGCTTGGCTGTTGGAACCCAGGTTGATAGCGTACAACTTACCATCGATCCGGCCGGAAGCAAGAAGCGCGTCCGCCACGTTGTCCGTATTGATCACCTTGTTTTTAACAAAGTCATCGAGGGGATACAACAAATTTTTACTTTGCCATTCCGCTAGCCGAGCGTAATCCTGTTGCATTACGTCGGGGAGTTGTCCCCCCGCGGCCATGGTGGTTAGCTTGGTCCAATAATCGTTCCACCCGGCGAATTCATACACGATATGTACGTTGGGATTCAATTTTTCGTACAGCTCGATGACCTTTATGGTCCCCTCGTGCCGAGCCTGGGAACCCCACCACGTAATTTTTAGTTCAATCTTTTTATCCGCCGCGGGGGTTCCCTTTGAATCGGTTCCTCCCGAAGCCCACACGCTGGGTGCCATGAGTACGCATAGGGTAAACAAGACAACGCCCAATTTTTTCACAACCTACCTCCTTCTAACCGATAAACGTAGTATAAGGGATTGTACCATCGACCAAGAATTCCGTGTGGCGCGTTTTGGTTCGAAATGGTATCATTATACCCGATGTATAGAGTTCTAATCGCGGACGACGAATACGAAATCAGAACAAGTCTCGCTCGATATCTCCCCTGGGACCAGTCGGGGTTTGTGGTGGCCGCTCAGGCCGCCAACGGACTGGAAGCGAAGGAATGGGTTGAAAAGAACGAAATCGACGTGGTGTTTTGCGATATCCAAATGCCCCGGATGAATGGTTTAGAGTTCGCCCGCTGGGCGTGGGAGACAAACCAACCCTTCGTGGTGGTGTTCCTCAGCGCTTACAGGAAATTTGAGTTTGCCCAGGAGGCTTTACGGTACGGTGTTCGCCGCTACCTGGTTAAACCCCCAAACATCGAAGAATTCACATCGACCCTCCGCTCGATTAAGGACGAATTAGACCAAAGGGAACCCCATT
>CAYRLW010000049.1:0-24964 GCA_964425215.1 uncultured Treponema sp. | reverse complement strand
TGGCGACGCCGGTGTCGATCAGCTTCTGGGCGTCGTCCAGGTTCATCTGGCGGATGATCTCGCCGTCCGCACCCTTGACCCCCGCTACGTCCGTCAGCAGCAGCATCCGCTTGGCGCCCAGCGACCCCGCTATGGCGCCCGCCACCGTGTCGGCGTTGACGTTATAGGTCAGGCCGTCCTCGGCCACGCCGATGGGGGCGATGACCGGCACCCAGTCCTCGGTCTCGGACGCGATCAGACCCTTGATCAGCTTGGGATCGACCTTGGTTGGTTCGCCGACGAAGCCCAGATCGACCTCATGCTCGATCATGCTGTCGGGGTCGCGCTTGGTGCGGCGAGTACGCTCGACGGTCAGCAGGCCGGCGTCCTTGCCCGACAGGCCGACGCCGCGCACGTCGGCTTCCTTGCCCGCGACGGTGATCCAGTGGGCGATCTCTTTATTCACCGCGCCCGACAGGACCATCTCGGCCACCTGCATGGTGTCCTTGTCCGTGACGCGCAGGCCGTCGACGAAGGCCGACTTCACGCCCGCCTTGTCCAGCATGGCGCTGATCTGCGGGCCGCCGCCGTGGACCACCACAGGGTTCACGCCCATCAGTTTCAGCAGCACCACATCGGCGGCGAACTGTTTCGCCACGGCGCTTTCGCCCATGGCGTGGCCGCCGTATTTGATGACCACGGTCTCGCGGTCATAAACCTGGATATAGGGCAGGGCCTCGGCGAGCGTCTTCGCCGTCTCCCAGCTGCGTTCCTCGGATTGCCGTTCGGTCTCTTTCATGATCCGCGCGCCATAGCCGTAAGGCGCGCGGGTGTCACGTTATCAAGTTGCGTTTTAAGCGGGATGGAAGGCGAGATTGAGAATGAATTCTCCCGTCATTCCATCGAGGTCCTGGCGCGTGAAGGGTGTCAACGATCCACCAGCGCCGATTTTAGACGACCTGTAACCCAACTCGATAATACGATCATAAAGCTGGAGCGGAGTGATCGCCGAAACTTGAGCTAGATGGACCGGGTTAAACTCGATCATCATAATAGGTCGATTTTTTGTGATGAGTTCTTGAGCTCCAGCCAGAGCCAGACCTTCCGCGCCTTCGACGTCCATTTTTATGAAATGTACAGGACGTTGGCCGACTGCGTCGTCAATACGTACTGTTCTAGCAAATTCTCTAACCACCTCGGAGGTGTTGGCACCTACTGGAGCTATGCTTACGCCACCCATGTTAGCGGAGTTAACACCATAGGCAATTTGGCATTCTCCAGCCACGTCTGATGCGGCTGCCGCACGAGCGTCGATAATATTCTCGAAGCCATTGAGGGAAATCGCCGCCTTTAACTTCAAGAACGTGTCTGAGACAGGTTCAAAGGCAATTACTCTACCGGAGTTGCCAACCAAGGAAGCAAAAATCGTCGAGAAAAACCCGATATTTGCTCCAACATCGAGCACGGTCCAGCCGCGCTTAACAGTATTGAGGACGAATGCAGTTTCATCGCCTTCGAAGTGTCCGTTGACGATGGAAAATCCAAGATGGAATTGGCGCAGATCAACTAAAAGTTGATGTCCAAGAGGGCCTCTAGCTGTAACTACTGTAGATGTTGGGAACAGGTCGTAAACAAAGCTCTCTCGGTAACGGTAGTGAAACTCCGTGCTGCGAGCGACCTCATGACCTATAGCTGTAATGTCTGCGACGGAATTTTCTTCGAAACGATCCTGTACTGATCGTTTTTCCTCTTCCGAAAGCGCGCGCCCTAGCATCGCCTTGAACAGAAAATCGTAGGCTTCAAGAGTTTTCATTAGATTCTCGTTGATGTTTTAGGCCGTTATCAGGCTGATGCTGCAGCGTCGAGTACGCGCAGCCAGCGGGCTCGAAATGGGGCGACGCCAAACTTGTCTTTAATAACGCTGCGTCCGCCTTCCGAGAGGCGAAGCTGCAAGGATTCGTCTGACTCAAAATCAGAAATTGTGTCGTACAGCGATTGGGCGTCGCGGTGTTTATAGAGCAGTATATTTTCGCGATGAACGAAAAATTTCGACCAATCCATATTGTTCGGGGCAATCATAGGGAGCCCGCATGCCATGCACTCCAGCGGTGCAAATGACATTGCTACATAGTCTCCCGTCCAAAGATAACCTTTTGCAGAGGTCGCCAACGCCATAAGGTCGGAGGATGTTGTGAGTTCGCCGGCCGCTCTGCCTTCGTTCATGGGGCCGTAGATATGTCTGGGTATGCGTTCGTCTAGGCTGTCCCAAAAATCAGATCCCGCACCGCGAAGGTGTTGGAAAAACGCTACGACGATATTGATGTAACTTGATCCGCCCGGTTGCCATTCTGCTTGTTCGTAGAGCTCTATGGGAACATAGTGCGGAATAGCCTCGTTGATCACATGAGAATAAAATTTGTAGTCATGCAAAATGAAGTGTGAAACCGAAACAATCGGGTGTTCCGAAACGTCTTTGACAAATTGATCAATTGATTTGCCAAAGTACTTGTGTTTCCATAATTCTTCATTCGGTACGCCCCAGTGCGATACGTATACAAGCTTGGCTGGGTTAATACCGTGCTCTATAAGCATTTTTCTCATTTGAGAAAATTGCTCGGGGTGGTGGCTTAGAAATACGTCGTATTGCTCAATCGGCCGATCTTGTGTTTCATGTACATTGTGAGGTTTGGGGCGATTTTTTCCCCAAAAGCCATTCACAAAAAACCAGTCAACCTCAGGCATGGCTTGGGCTAGACTGTATTGGTACGAAGTATGAAATGCTTCAGAAAATACTAACATGTCGATCCTGATGTTCGATTCTATATTATGTAATATTTGGGGTTTGGTTTAATCTTTTGAACTTTACGCTAGCTGCGTCGGGTTTGGCGGTGAGCGATCTTATTCGAGCATAGAGCCTTGATGAAGACGTGTCCCGATTCAGATCGGCTTGGCCTGAATGAAGCGAGGCGCTGGGGTCTAGAAAGTTTGTGATTTCCGATTCATCGCCGGATAGCGGGCGTCCGAAGTCGTGGCTCAGAGCGGTCACGGCTCCACGCCAGTCGTCCAGCAGGTGGCGCCAGATCAGGACGTGACGGCGCTGGCCGCGAGTCGCCGCCTCGGCGTCCTCTACATGGCGCCGCCACAGCTTCAGCCCCTCTTCTATCGGCATTCCGTTGCGCCCGTGAAGCGAGGCGGCGACCTCGGCGGGATCGCGCACCGGAATGACGACGAAGGGTTCATAGCCGGCCGCGATCAACACCTCGCGCCAGAACGGATAGAAGCGGCAGATGCGCGGGTCCTTGATCACGATGGTTTCGGCGCCGCCAAACTCTTCCTGTAGCTTCTCGCCGGCGCGACGACGAAGGTCATCGCCCTGTTCTCCGCTGAAAACGCTTTGGTCCAGAGGTTCAGCGTCGTCCCAGGACGACCCGGCCCGGATCAGAATCTCGTCGTCGAACGCCATGAGCACCTCGCTCTCCCAGAACCCCTTCGGATTCTCGGGCTTTGCGCCCATCAGGGTGCGCGGCGGCGTCGCGCCCAACAGGGCGAGCAGGCCAGCCACCGAGGAGGTTCCGCTGCGGTGCATGCCGAGGACGACGAAGGCGGTTTTCATATATGAGACTCTCATAGGCTGGCGCGCGGCCCATCTTAGGTGGGGCGGGGGGAGCATGACTAGCGCGCTTTCCCGGCGAGAATATCTGACGGTGTCGCGTGGCGACGTTCTATGGCGCTCGCGCCCTTTCCTTAGGAGCGGCGAATGTTAGAAGGGCGCATGGCTCTCTTTCCTGTGATTATGTGCGGCGGCGCCGGCACCCGGCTGTGGCCCGCATCGCGTCCGTCGCGCCCAAAACAGTTCATACCCTTGGCCGGCAATCGCACGCTTTTCCAGGAAACGGCTCTGCGCGTCGGCCCTCTGGCGGCCGAGGGGGGGCAACTAATCATCGTCGGCGGCGTGCGGCATCGCAGCGCGATTGTAGAGCAGTTGGAAGAGATCGGCCTGTCCGCGCATCTGCTGCTTGAGCCTGAGGCGCGGGATTCAGCCCCGGCCATGGCGGCGGCCGCGGCCTGGGTGGCGGTGCGCGACCCGCGCGGCGTTCTGGCCTTTGTGGCGTCTGATCATCACGTACCGGACCACAAGGCCTTTCAGGCGGCGATGCGGGCGGCGTCCGGCGCCGCCGGCGACGGCCGCATCGTCACCCTGGGCGTTCGGCCCAACGAGCCATCGTCCGCCTATGGCTATATCCGGCCCGGCGGCCGGGGACTGTCCGAGGTTCAGCAGTTCGTCGAGAAGCCTGACCGTAACCTGGCTGCGGCCTATATCGCCGACGGCTATCTGTGGAACAGCGGCAATTTCATCGCCCGCGCCGACGTGCTTCTGGACGAGATGGCGCGCTACGCACCCGGCGTAGTCAGCGCCGCGCGGGCCGCCTTGCCGGCAGCGGGAGGTGCGGTCGAAATCCTGACGGCGGCTTTCAGCGAAGCGCCCAAAATTTCCATCGACTATGCCGTTATGGAAAAGACCCAACTGGCCTCGGTGCTGGAGGTGGACTTCGCCTGGTCGGATCTCGGAGCCTGGGATTCCATCGCTGCGACGGGCGAGGGCGACGTCGGCTCACATGTGTTCGAGGACACCGAAGGGTGTCTGGTGCGGGCGCCGGATGGCGTGCTGGTGGCGGCGCTGGGCGTCAAGAATCTCGCGATCGTGGTCGAGCCGGACGCTGTGCTCGTCATGGATATCTCGCGCGCTCAGGAGGTGAAGCGGCTGGTCGAGCGCGTCCGCTCGTTGTCGCCTAGGCATCTGGACTTTCCCCGTAAGCGCGAGCGAACGTTGGCCGAGGAGGCGCAGACGTTTGCGCGCTGGCTGCGCCTGCACTCGCTGCCGCTCTGGTCGGCCCAGGGGCAGCGCGAGACCGGTGCGTTCGAGGAAGTGCTGACCCTCGAAGGCCGTCCCCTGTCGTCCGGGCGGCGCGCGCGCGTTCAGGCGAGACAAATCTACGTCTATGCGCAGGCGGGGGCCCTGGGCTGGGCTGGGCCGTGGCGCCGAGCGGCGCGGTCGGGCCTGCAGCATCTGCTCGCCGCCAACGTGCGGCCCGACGGTCTGGTGCGGACCTTGCTGACGGCTGATGACCGGCCGCTGGACGAGACGGCCATGCTCTACGATCAGGCCTTCTTCCTCTATGCCTTGGCTTCGGCGCATCGGGCGTCGCTCGTCGATGATGCGGCGGAGATCGCCCTCAAGGTCCGCACGGCGCTTTCAGTCTTCGAGACGGGAGGCCCTGGCCTGCGTGAGGCGGGCGATCAGCCTTTCCAGGCCAATGCCCATATGCATCTGCTTGAAGCCTGCCTGGCGTGGGAGGAACAGGCGCCGTCCGACGGCTGGAGCGAATGGACTGATAGGCTGGCCTTATTCGCACTGGATCGTCTGATCGACCCCGTGCGCGGGGTCATGCGTGAATTCTATGATGCCGACTGGCTTCCGGCCAAGGGTGACGACGGACGGGTCGTGGAGCCTGGCCATCAGTTCGAGTGGGCGTGGCTGCTGGCGCGTTATGCGCGTTTGCGCAATGATCCTCGCGCCCTCGAAGCCGCTCGTCGCCTCTACAAATGCGGTATGGCGGGCGTCAATGATCGGGCGCGCGTCGCTGTCGATGCGATGCATGATGATGGGTCTGTACGAAATGGGCGTGCGCGCCTATGGCCCCAAACTGAATGGCTCAAGGCCGCCTTGATCCTGGCTGAATCTTCGCATGACGGCGAGCGAAGCCGCATGTTGTCGGACGCCCACCAGGCGCTGATGGCTCTGCAGGGCTATCTGACGGAGGACGGGCTTTGGAAGGACAAGCGGCTGGCGAGCGGCGTCTTCATTGATGAGCCTGCACCGGCCAGTTCCTTCTACCATATCATGGGGGCGTTCGCTCAGTTGTGCGCGACACTGAAACGCCTAGGCGTCAATGGAGAGGCGCTGGATCTTGCATAAGGCGCGTGGCTTCGGCTCGCCCCGAGACTCAATGCTATGTATCTTTAGTTTCAGCGGTCGAAAGGTCGACCCATAGTGGTGGTGCGTAGAGGTATTATGGGGCTCGCCGAGGAAGCCACGGTAGCGACAACGGATGATGTCGTGGGCGTGTACCAACTTGTCTTGCGGCGAGAGCCCGAGAGTGAAACCGCTATCGCCGCCAATATTGGCATGCCGCTTTTGAACCTGTTTCGCACATTTCTCGAGTCCGAGGAGTTTGCACATCAGATCCGGAATCCTGTGGAGGCTGGTCGCTTTTGCGCCGCGGCGCTGGAAGAGCCTCAGCCGGAGGTGGTTGCCTGGGCTCTGAAGCGACTGCCGTTGACCCCCGCAGGACGGAGGCGGTTGCAGGCCGCGTCGAACTGGCTGGTCCTCTATCGGACGCTTCTAGCGGATCCGAAATTTTTGAGCGTCGCGGGACCCGATATTTGGGCTCCGCCAGAACAAGATGACGCGTTCATGATCGAGGGCGAAGTCTGGGGCAGCGACGGACGCGTGGTCAACGGCTGGGCAAGAAACCCAGGCGCTGAAGACCGGCCCGCCCAGGTTGAGCTTTGGAGCGATGGCCGCCTGATCGGGTGTGGTTTGGCCAATGTCTTCGATCGCGGTCTTGAGACGCGTTTTCCGGGACGCGGCGACTGTGCGTTCAGGGTGGCGATCCCCAGTCGACGGGGCGATGCAGGCCTTGTCGTGGATGTCCGCGAGGCGACGACCGGCTGCTCGCTTGGCGAGATTCAGGTCTATCAGGTCGTGGCTGATAGAGGGGCGCTCGGTGAGGTGGACGCCCGCCTTGAAACTCTCGCCGCAGAAGTGACCGCGCTGCGCGAAGCCTTGCCGCAAGTATCGCACCAGATCGCGACTCCCATCGAGAGATATGGCGAACACTACCGCCGCTGGTTGGAATCTCCTCCTCAGGAGCAGCCTTATAGCGACGCCGAAGTCGCAGTCGTGATGGACGCCGTTGGCGTCTCGTCTATACGGGTCGAGGCGGCTGCTCAGGCCGTGATGCGGCAAAGCCATGCGCGGTTGTCACTTCACCTTGTCGTCGCCGAAGCGGATCTCGTTCTTTTCGCCGATCTGGCGCGGCGACTGGCGGCGGCGGAGGGGATCTGCGTCGAGGCTGTAACGCTCGACCGCCTCATCCTTCCGGCGTCGACTGATCTGGTGCAGGTTCTTACGGCGCGCTGTCTGCCCGCCGCCGATTTGACAGCTGCCGGCTCCGTCTTCCTTGAGCATAACTCATCGCTCCACGCCGTCTATTTTGATGAGGACGTTCTGGAGAATGTCGGCCCCGGGGCCGGTGTTCGCCATGTGGCTCCTCGCTTCAAGCCTGCGTTCGACGGCGATCTTCTGCTTCAGACACCCTACGTCGGCACTGCTATTCTGGTCAGGCTTGCGGCCTGGGAGGCGGTCTCGCCTCAACTGGTCTTTGGCGGAGCCGCCGCAAGTTCGACTGCGCTTGCCCTGGAGGCTGGTCGATGGCTGATCGGCCACTCGCCGACAGTGATGGCGTCGTGGCAGAATGAAAGCGATCGCCGTCGGGACGAGGAAGCCTGGGGAGACTGCGTCCGCGACCATCTCGCAAGCTTGGACGCGCCCGCGTCCATTGCAAGCGCCGAGGATGATCTGGGCGCGCCCAACGACGGCAGGCATCGGGTCATCTGGTCTGTGCCAAAGTCAGCCACGGCTACTGTGATCGTGCCGACGCGCGATAGACTGGATCTCCTGCGGCCCTGCCTTGAGAGCCTGTTCGCTTTTGAGGCCGTCAACCGGACGCCCATGGAATTGATCGTGATCGACCACGAGTCGTCCGACGAGGCGACGATCGCCTATCTGGCCGAACTATCGACCCGTCCACGAACGCGTATTCTACTCTATGCCGGGGCTTTCAACTGGGCCCTGATGAACAACCTCGCCGCAGCGGAAGCGTCGGGCGATGTTCTCGTCTTTCTCAACAACGACACCTTGGCGATCAGCGAGGGGTGGTTGGATGAACTGACGGCGCAAGCGCTTCGTCCTGGTGTCGGCGCCGTCGGTGTCCGGCTGATCTATCCCGACGGCGCCTTGCAGCATGGCGGGTTTGTCGCTGGCGACGAGCGGGACGTCTTCCTTGGTCATGAAGGAGTGGGCACGCCGGGCGCGGATGGTGGTTATCTGGGGCGTCATGCTGTGGTGCGACGGACAACCGCCGTCACTGGGGCCTGTATGGCGGTCGCCGCCACGCGCTTTGCCGAATTAGGCGGATTTGAAGCGGCGGCCTTCCCGGTGGATGGCAACGACGTCGATTTTTGCTTCCGTGCGCGCATGCACGACCTGAAGGTGATTTATACGCCCTACGCCACCTTCCATCATCTGGAGTCGAAGACCCGAGGATATGGAGCGACTGGGGAGCAGCGGGCGGACGCCCGCGCCGCGGTGGACCGGCTTTGGGGCCGCTGGGGAGCCCTTTTCGGCCGTGATCCTTATTACAATGCCAATTTCGATCGCATCGCGGAGCCCTTCACGCGCCTTCGACCTCCGCCGAGGTTGTCAGGTGCAGAGACACTATAGCACACCCATGTTACGCCGGGGTGGACGCGCGCAGGCTTGTGAGGCCCAGCGACCGCCTCGGGGGAAGGTTACGAATGACTGAACACAACCCGGCGCGCGCTCTTGGCCGAGTGCTGATCGAGGGCCAGTTTTGCGGTTTCGCCAGTTTGGCGATCGTTAACCGCCAACTGGCGAAGGCTCTTATCGCCGAGGGCGTGGACGTGCGCATTCTGCCGACCGATCGGCACGAGGGACTGGCTGAGCTTGAGCGTCTCGGCTTGTCTCGTCACCTGGTGGCGCACGCTCTGGCGTCCGACATCCACCTGCGAAATGCTTGGCCGCCTGAGACGGACGACATGGCGGGACGTCGAAACGGCTTCGTCTGCTGGGCTTGGGAAGAGAGCGAGATATCTCCGGTCACGGCAGACCGTTTCAATCGCGACCTCGACATCATCCTGACGACAACAACCTATGTGTCCGACGCGCTGAAGCGTTCCGGCGTGATCGTACCGACGCCGGTCGTCGGCAATGGAGTGGATCATTTCAAGGCCCCCGCCCGCAAACCTCTGGCCTTGAAGCGCAAGCGGCTTTTGCACGTTTCCACCTGCCTCCCGCGCAAGGCGCCGGAGGCTCTTGTGAGAGGCTTCGTCCAAGCCTTTCAGGGACGATCGGACGTCGAACTCTACATCAAGACTAGCCCCAATCCGCACAATCGGATTCGCGAAATCGTGGATCAGGAACGGACCGCCGTAGCCGAGCCGCCATCGGTGATCATCGACGAGCGCTCGCTTAGTGCCGGCGAACTGGCTGAGCTCTATGCCGGCGCTGCCGGCGTCGTCGGGGCCAGTCGCGGCGAAGGGTTTGGTCTGCCGCTGGCGGAAGCCATGGTGATGGGCGTGCCGGTCGTCGCTACGCGCCATGGGGGGCAGGCCGACTTCTGCCGTGAGGATACGGCCTTTCTGGTCGAGAGCCAGCCCGCCAAGTCAAGGTCGCATGTGGCCTCAATCTACGCCCTGTGGGAGGATCCCTCTGCAGAAAGTCTGGGCCAGGCGCTAACGAGTCTGATCGACAACCCTCAGGCTGCGGCGACAAAGGCCGCCAATGCGCGGCGGCTGATCGACCGCGACTACACGTGGAAGGCCGTGGCGCGCCGCGTGGTCGCCGCCCTGAAAGCGCTTCCCGACACCAAGCCCGAAGCCGCCAGCGTGACGTCGCCCGACTATGAACTGGTTTCAACCTGGGACGAAGAGTGCGGCATCGCCACCTATTCGCATCAGTTCTATGGCGCTGCGCCGCTGAAGGACGGACTCAAGCGGATTTGGGCCCGTCGTCCTTTGGATATCAGCCGCCCGGCCGACGCCGACCCGCGCGTCGATCGGACTTGGGGCTACGACGGCGTTTCGATGCAGCGTTTCGCCGACAAGGTCGGCAATCAAGCGACCGCCTCGACCCTATGGTTCCAGCATCACCCGGGCTATTTCTCGGGCGGCGACATGCGCATGGTTTTGCCCGCCCTGCGTCGCAACCGCCGCCAACTGATCATCACACTGCACAACGTGGCCGAGACGCTTCAAGGCGGAGCAGAGTGGCTGCATGGCTTCGACAAGATCGTTGCCCATTCGGCCGAAGACGTCGAGGCTCTGGGCCAGGCGGGAATCAGGGGCGAGGTCCTGCCGCATGGCGTCACGATCATCGGCCGCCCCTGGCAGCCTGACCCCGAGCGGTTCACCGTCGGCTCGTTCGGCTTTCTGACCGCGCACAAAAACATCGAACTGTTGGTGGCCGCCGTCGGCTTGGCGCACCGCTCCGATCCGCGCATTCGCCTGGTGCTAGCCAATTCGGCGCGCCGCGAGCGTCAGAGCCGCGTGGCCAAGAGCCGGGTTGAAACACTGATCGCCTATCTCGGCCTGGAGGAGGTCATCGACCGGTCGTACGCCTTCCTGTCCGACGAGGCGGTGGTCGAACGCTTGGCTCCTTGCGATCTTCTGGCCTTCCCTTACGGCGAGTCCCTGGAAGGCGCGTCGGGCGCGGCGCGGATGGCCATTGCTCTGGATCGGCCGACGCTATTGTCAAACTCGGGCGTGTTCAAGGATCTCCTGGGTTTTAGTCATGTGCTGCGGCGCCTGGACGTCGAAACCCTTGCGGAAGCCATCTTGGCCTTGGCCAACGATGACTTCATGCGCCGACTGCACGATCCCGCCCGCCGCCAGTACGCTAAATATCATCAGTGGGATGTGGTCGCAGCTCGAGCGGTCACCCAGATCATGAGCGCCTGAGATGACCGAGACCTCGATTACGGCCGTGCCGGCCGATCTCATCAACTTGCCGGGCGACGTCTTCGTCGCGAAGGCGGTCGAACGCCTGGGGGTGGCCGACATGTCGCCGCGCGAACGGCATGCCCTGGCTCAGGCCATCTATCGGGGCGTGAACAAGTCGCGGATTTGGGAATCTTTGTCGGCGCGGGGCGACGGGCGCGCGATTGCAACTGCTCCGCGTCTGCCCAGCAGCCTGGTGCGTTCTGACGACGACATCGCGATACAGGAGGTTCTGATTGATCATGCGTCGGAGGACGACGTGATGTTCATCGACTACGCCTTCTTCCGCCTGGTTGGACGCGATCCGGAACTCAGCGAGAGGCTTAGGATACAGGCCTCGTTGGCCGACGGAAGTCTGGACCGCAAGGGGGCGATTCTGGCGATTCTGGACGCAGCGCGCGCCGAGGGGCGTTCACCCGTCGTTGCCGCCATGACCGGCGACCAACCCTTCGCTCTGGTTTCTGGGAACCGATCTGAACGCCTCATTCTGATCAAGAAGCTGGCCGGCCAAGAGTACTTGGTGGCGGATGGAGCACTCCGCAATGCGCGCGTTGTCGAGGGCGGGCTTCAACTGTCGGGGGGGCTGGCCCTGGCGGGCCCGGGGCACGCGCTCCGACCCGGACTCTGGCGACTTCAAGTCGATTGGAGTCAGGACGACGAAGCTGCCATCAGCATCGACGTTACGGCGAACGGCGGCGCCGAGAAGCTTCTTGGTCTGACCTTTGCCGGATCCGCTGTCGTCAATGCGGAATTTCGCGTCGAACCTGAGCACCTTGTCTCGGAGGCCTTGGTCCACGGGGTAAGGCGCGGCCGGAAGCGCTGGCTTACGCGCCCTCGCGAGGTCAGTCTGAAATGGGTCAACAAATGAAGTTGCGTGCCGCCGTGCGAAAGGTGCTGCGCGTTGGCTCGGCAGATCCGCGCGCCGCTCTCATGAAAAAGGCGCAGGCGGCCAAGGCTGCCAGGGATTGGCGCGGGGCTGCGGCCGCCTATGCCGAGGCCTTAGAGCTGCGTGAGGCCTTCGGCCCCCGTGTCCAGATGGGACATATGCTCAAGGAGGCGGGCGACCTTGAGGGCGCCGAAGTGCAGTATTTCAAAGCTCTGGCCTTGCAGCCCGAGGACGCCGATCTTCACATGCAGATTGGCCACTTCTATTTCGTCAAAGGGCAGCACGAAGACTCGGTTCGATTTTATCGCAAGGCGGTCGCACTGGCCCCAAACGATCCGAATCTGAAGGAGGCGCTTCGCACCGGCGAGCGTCGAGCCGCAGACGCGCCTTTCAAGACATCAATTGAAGCCGCGATGAAGGCCATGTCGGTCGGGCGTTGGCGAGAAGCCGAAGAGGGTTTCCGCGTTGTGCAGGCTGCTGGGCGCGATGATTATCTGCACCTGCTGGGCCACGCGGTGAAGGAGCAGGGGCGGCTGGACGAGGCGGTTGAGCTCTATCGGGCCTATAGCGGCGCTGTTGCGCCCGATGGCGGGCTCAACGCCTATGAAGCGGAACTCCAACTGGCCCGGACGCTACAATTCGCAGGACGGTTCAGCGAGGCTGCGGTCCATTTCGCGGTTGCTCGTGACATGCGCATGCAGCGCGAGGGCTGGGTCGGATCGACCGATGAGTTGCTGGACGAAATCAGGAACTGCGTGAAGCGGGTTCACCCGTCTCTGGATCCCGCCTTTATCCGATGATCTCTCGCAGGCGGTCTGTCGCATGACTGAGCATTTGGTGGGTGATCCAATCCGCGTCCTGGTGACCGGCAGCGGTCGCCTGTCACGGGCGCTGCAGCGACAGCCTTGGCCTCATGGATTTGTCCCGATCTTCCTCGGGCGTTCGCAACTGGACATCGTGACCGGCGATATAGACGCCGTGCTGGCGCGCCATGCGATTAACCTGATCATCAACACCGCCGCATGGACGGATGTCGATGCCGCAGAGTGCGATCCCGAGGGAGCGCGGCGGGTCAATGTCGACGGGGCCCTCCGTCTGGCCGAGGCTGCGGCGCGGCGCGGTGCGGGCATGCTGCACATTTCGACGGATTATGTCTTCGGGCAGGGCGACGGGCCTTGGCTAGAGGACGACGAAACCCGACCCTTGGGCGTCTATGGCATGACCAAGCTGAACGGAGAGCAGGCGGTTCTGGCGGCGAACCCCTTGGCCGTGGTCGTCAGGACGTCCTGGCTATTTGACGCCTCGTCCAGCAACTTTCTGACCGCCATGCTGGGCTTGTCGGGCCGCACGGAAATCGGCGTCATCGCCGATCAGCAAGGCTCGCCGACCTCAACGGACGACCTGGCCGCAGGCCTTCTGCATTTGGCGATGGCCAGAATCGGCGAAACCGTCAAGGTCATTCATTTCGCCAACGCCGGCGGCGCCACTCGGCTCGAGTTTGCGAACGCGATTTTCGACCGCGCTCGGGCGCACGGCGTCGCAGGCCCTACTCTGAAGCCGACCCTGGCCGCAGACTGGCCCGCCGCCGCTGTCAGGCCGTCCGACAGTCGTCTGTCGATAGAGCGCTGGACGGTACTGGGCCTGCCGGCTCCGCGTGACTGGCGTGAAGCGGTCTATGACGCGGTCGATCAATGGTTCGCGGCTGAGGGAAAAGGCTCATGAAAGGCATCATCCTGGCCGGCGGCACGGGCTCGCGGCTGCATCCGATGACGGTCGCGGTCTCCAAGCAGTTGATGCCGGTCTATGACAAGCCGCTGATCTATTATCCGCTGACCACCCTGATGCTGGCGGGCGTGCGCGACATCCTGCTGATCACCACGCCGCACGACCGGCCCGCCTTCGAGACCCTGCTGGGCGACGGTGGTCAGTGGGGTGTCTCGATCACCTACGCCGAACAGCCTAGGCCTGAAGGCTTGGCCCAAGCCTATGTCATTGGAGCCGACTTCGTGGCGGGCGGACCGTCGGTGCTGATTCTGGGCGACAATATCTTCTACGGTCACGGCGTGACCGACCTGTTCGGCGCCGCCTTCGCCCGATCCTCGGGCGCCACCGTCTTCGCTTATCACGTCAATGACCCGGGACGTTACGGCGTGGTCGAGTTCGACGGCGAGGGCAGGGCGCGCTCGTTGGAGGAGAAGCCGGCGCGTCCCCGCTCCAACTGGGCGGTGACCGGGCTTTATATCTATGACGACCAGGTTGTGGACATCGCGGCCAACCTGAAGCCCTCGGCGCGCGGTGAGCTGGAGATCACAGACGTCAACCGCGCCTATCTGGAACGCGGCCAGCTGTCGGTCGAGCGTATGGGGCGGGGCTATGCTTGGCTGGATACCGGCACCCCTGAGAGCCTGATCGACGCCGCCCAGTTCGTCCGCACCCTGGAACAGCGTCAGGGGTTCAAGATCGCCTGTCCAGAAGAGATCGCTTGGCGGATGGGCTTCATCGACGCCCCCCAGGTGGAGCGGCTGGCGGCGGCGATGGCGGCCAGCGAGTACGGCCGCTACCTCAAGGGAATCCTGAGTGCCGATTGATCTTGATGTCGAGTTTTCTCGATTTATGGAGATCTACTCGATTGACAGGGCAGAGCATGATTTAAGGTGGCTGGGTCATGCCGCTGAGCATTTTGACGTAGGCGAAGACTGCGGCGCGCTTTCCTCGTCTCTTATCAGGCAGGCGATCGACGATCGATCGCCCTTGTCTTTGGTTCGCATCGGCGACGGTGAAGGCAATATACTCCTCGGATCAGGGGGTGAATTCCCCAATCTTTCCACGCATTCGGAGCGTGAAATTCTCTGGATGATGTTCGGAAGCGATAGCTTTAACCCCCAGCAGGTCGATGCCATTCGCGCGGGCCTTATCGAGGCCATCGTGGGTGCCGACATCCTGGGCGTATCGGATGCAGTACGTCTTGAGCGGATGCGACGCCTGATGACGAGCGGGCAGGGCAAGCTGGATGTTCGTGGTCTGTCTGGCTCGATCGAGTCGATCGTCGGCGTGCGCCGTGTCATCGAGATGGGGGGAGTCAAGCCCCGGGCCTTGGTCAGCAATCTGGCTCATCGTTATCTGGCGAACCACTATCGGGACCTTTTGTGGGGACTCGACTTCCTGGGCTATGTCGCGCCCTACGACCTCGATGCCATACTTGTGGCCAACTTCAATGTCGATCAGGTAGGGGGCTACCTCATTCCTAATCAGGCTTCAAACGGGATAGGGGAAAGCGCGAAGTGGTTCCCGACGCAGCATGCCGCTCTCCTGGACCAACTGCGGGTTCCCCGCCGCGGCGCCGTATTTCTGGTGGCGGCGGGCATCCTCGGCAAATCCATCTGCCACCGTATCAAGATGCTGGGGGGCATAGGTATCGATGTGGGCAGCATGATCGACGTCTGGACGGGCCGAGGGGTTCGCAAATATCATGACGCGGCCTTCATCGCCGCTCACCGGCTGAATCTCTGACGTTCAGCGCCGGGGCCGAGGGGATCAGTCGCTGATTGCCCGAAGCTGAGGCTCCAGGCGTTGCTCCGCCAGAGCATAGGCCTCGTATACCAGTCGGAAGGCCCGCTCGTGCGCAGATTGGAATGCCGCCTGGTCTGCGCCGTGCGGAGCGTTCAGATAGGTGCAATCCTCGTCCGAAAGGGCGTCGGGCTCGGTCCAGCGTGAGACATTGACCCGTTCGTGCGAAACCGGCTCCGATGGACCCATCCCGAGGAACGCGACGACCTTCGTCAGGGCGGCGTCGGGCGACCGCTCAACTCTTCCTGGCTCAGCAACAGCATATTGGCCCGGGAAAACAGCTTCGCCAGTTCCGCGATCTGCCGCCCATAACATCCGCGCTCCATATAGCTTAGCCGCCGCGACAGGCCGGACGGTCCCGGTTCGTTCAAAACCCATATCCGCCCGGCGCGAACGGCCTCGGCAAACGGCAGGGCCTCCCAGCCGTTGTCGCGATTCATCTTCCAGTGAGGCCAGGCCCGCTCGACCGGCTCGCGGAACATGAAGATGAACATCATATCGGGGTTGTAGCGAAGGACGCGATAGTGGGCGGGCGTCCAGTATGGGGTGATCGGTGTGGCCTCGCCCCGCATCCGCCCCTCGGTGGCGCAATGGGCGTGCAGCGGTGCATAGTCGGGTCTACGCCAATCGACGCCCCTCTCCCCATCAAAGAAATGCGCCCCCGTAGGGGTCGCCATCTCCAGCGCCTGGTGGCGGCGCAGATAGGCGTCCAGCGCCGACGTTCCGCATTTCTGCACCCCCGCGATCAGAAAACGAAGGGACGTCACGACCAGATTATCCGAAAGGGGGCGGGGACCCTGTCTAGATCCTCTTCGGACGGGACGCGAACAACCTTGGCCTCGCCTCATTTCGTTGTCGTGATTGTGTCATTTATAACCCAGGTCGCCACACTTGCGATAACTTATAACCTGCAAGCATAACGGCTAAGCTTATTGCCCTGTTTGCCTCGTCTTGTTTGAACGCGGGCGTCCGAACGGGGGTCTATTAACGACTTACTCATAAGTCGCTACAATTTTATAACTTTTTAGGCCTGCCAAACCCAGGTTTCGACAGGCTTTCAGCTTGACCTGCGAAATCTTGCCGCGCTAGAAGCAGTTTGCCGTGGGCGCAGCCACACTCCACTTGGGGTTTGAACTGTGGCCGAAAGGCGTTCATTCGTTGGCTCGTCCACATCACCGGTTTTCCCTGGGGGACCTATTCCACATGACTAAGAAACTCTTTCTGACGGCCGCTTCGGTAGCTGCTCTCGCTTTCGCTGGTGGCGCTACGGCTGCCGACCTGTCCGTGTCTCTGGCCACTGTTCCGGTTACGGTCGGCGCTCCCTACCTGATCGCTGACGTCGCCACGGGCACTCTGACCGGTGAGCTTGACGCTGAAGCCACCTACACGAACGCGATTCCGCTCGCCAACAACCTGCTGGTCACCCTGCGTCTGGGCGGGGGCGCGACCTTCGCTTCGCCCGTTTCCATTTCTGATATCGATCTGCAGAACGCTGGCGTCTCGATTGCAAACCAGCAAAAAACGGTCTCGGACGGCGGCCAAGCCGGTTCCAGCTTCGTGACCTTCCTCGTTTCGACTCCGAACGATGCTATTACCAGCGCCGAGTTCGCTGATGTCGAAATCCAGTTTGCTGCCGGTGCGAAGCCGACCGTTGCGATCGAAACCCAAACGGAGTTTGGCACCAAGATCGAGGGCGGCAACGCTCTCTTCGGCACCGCAAGCGCCGCTCAACTGGTTGACTATGATAGCCTGGTTGCCGTGACCGTCGCCCCTAACGCGCTTGGTAACGCAACTGTGACCCTCGATGCAGACCCGATCTTCTCCCAGTTTGCTCTCGGCGGCGCTGCCACCACGGCTACCACGGCTACCCTCGGCAACATCGGTGTGACGCTTAACGCCGTTTACCTGCCGGAAGCTTCGGGCGTCGCGTCGGTGTTCGACCTGACCGACACGCAAGTCGACATCGGTGCTGTGGACGACTTGGAAATCGAGTACGAAGGCAACTTCGGTGGTGCTACCGGCGTTGCTCTGACGCCGATCGGCGAGAACATCGCCCCCAACGGTGCTCTGCAAACCGTCTACACTTCGCCCGTCGTGGCTACCCTCAGCGGCGCCACCTCCAAGGTAGCTTCGGAGTACAAGGCTCGCGTCACCGTCAACTTCGACGATTATGCTCCGTACGTGACGAACTTCCTTCCGCTGTCCTCGATCGTTCGTGATGGCGTTTCGGCTGAGGTTCCGTGGGTCGCCTCTTCGGCTCTCGCTGCTAAGAATGCGACCGTTTCGGTGATCCGCGTCGCTAACAAGAGCGCCCAGCCGGCCAACGTCTACGTCGAGCACGTTACCACTGCCAGCGCCCAGGGCTTGACCCCCAACCCGACGGTTGGCTCCGGCGTGCCTGTGCTGGTTGGCTCGGTTAGCGCCCGCTCGGACCTGCAAATCGGTACGGCAGCTTTGACGAATGCGCTTGGCGAGTTCGTCCGCGCCAACGTGATCGTCACGATCGAAGCCAAGGAAAACGATGTCACGGTCAACAACCGCATCTCGTATGCCGATGGCCGCGTTGAAGAAACCACGGTTACGCCGCGCTAAGCCTTTATAGCTTTAAGGCTGGAAAGGGAGGGCTTCGGCCCTCCCTTTTTCTTTGCGCGAAACCCGCCCGCATCGAGGTTCGGGCTCGTGATGAACGGGGTGGTCTGCATCGGTGGACGCCGCTGTTTTCAAAGGCTACAGCCGTCAGGTGACCCAAACCGCACCCTCAACGACTCGCGATCGCCCTGCCCCGGACGGGGGCCGCCGTCGTCTGGGCGAGGTGCTGGTCGAGCGTGGCCTGGTGCGGCCCGCCGACATCGCCAATGCCCTGTCGCTCCAGGCCCAGAACGGCGGCCTGATCGGCCTCAATCTGGTCCGCCTCGGCGCCCTGTCCGAGGCCCAGCTTCTCGACGTCCTGTCCGAACAGCTGAACCTTCCGGTCCTGGCGCCCGAGGACAGTCCCGCGCCCGCGAACATTTCAGCCTTCCTCGACGAAATCCGCTCCCCCCTGGGCTGGTGGGCCGAACGCGAGGCCGTGGTCTGGCGCGAAGAAGCCGAGGAAGGCCGGGAGTCTCGCATCCTCTGCGCCGCCGTTCAACCGCTCGACCCCGCCCTGGCCGAGCGAATCGGCCAGGCGACGGCCGAACCTGTCGTCTTCTTCCTGGCCCATCGCTCGCTGATCGAGGCCCTGACCGAGGACATCAGCCGCGACCACGCTCCAGTCATGGATGTGGGGCTTGGCGGCGCCGGCGCCGACGCCGTCCGCCTGCGCGAACTGGCGCAGGAAGCGCCGACCATCGACTTCGTCAACGCCGTCTTCGCCGAGGCCCTGACGCGCCGCGCCTCAGACGTTCACGTCGAACCCTATGAAGATCGCTTCCTGGTCCGTATGCGGATCGACGGGGTTCTGACGACGGCCCGCAGCGCCCCGCGCTCGAGCTTCGACGCAGTTTGTTCACGCATCAAGCTGCTCAGCGGCATGGATATCGGCGAGCGCCGCCTGCCGCAGGATGGGCGCCAGTCGATTCGCGTTTCGGGCCAGGAGGTCGACCTGCGCGTCTCCTCCCTGCCGTGCTCCTGGGGCGAGTCGATCGTCCTGCGTCTGCTGGGCAAGACCAGCCGCCTGCCGCAACTGTCCGAGCTGGGCGTCAGCGCTGCACAGGAAGAAGGCTTCCTGCGTCTGGCCGAACATCCTAACGGCGTCTTCCTGATCACCGGCCCAACCGGTTCGGGCAAGACCACGACCATCTATCGCCTGCTGACCCATCTGAACGACGGCGAGCGCAAGATCATCACCGTCGAGGACCCGGTCGAACTGGACCTGCCCGGCGTGATCCAGGTGCGGGTGCGGTCCGAGATCGGCCTGACCTTCGCCGCCGGCCTGCGCTCCATCCTGCGTCAGGACCCCGATGTCATCATGATCGGCGAAATCCGCGACCCCGAGACCGCGCGAATCGCCGTCCAGGCGGCGCTGACGGGTCACATGGTCATCTCGACCGTCCACACCAACACGGCGCTGGCGGCAATTCCGCGTCTGCTTGACCTGGGCATCGAGGATTACCTGCTGGCCGACGTCATGCGCGGCGTGGCGGGCCAGCGCCTGATCCGCCGCCTGTGCAGCGACTGCGCCCGTCCCTCGACCGCCGCCGAGGCCAAGGTTCACGAGTTGGCTATCCCGGCCCACCTGCGCGCCGTCGCGCAGCGCGAACCCGCCGCCTGGCGTGAGCCCGTCGGCTGCGCCAAGTGCGGCGGCAGCGGCTTCCGTGGCCGGGTCGGCGTCTATGAACTGGCACCCATGTCGCCAGCCATCATCGCTGGCATGCGCGCCTCGGCGGACGAGGACCAACTGACCGCGGCAGCCCGCAGCGAGGGCTTCCTCAGCTTCGCCGACGACGGCTTCCTTAAGGCGCGTCGAGGCGAGACGGCCCTGACCGAAGTCTATCGCATCGCTGGAGCCGGGGAATGACGGCGGCTCACGTCGCCGTCATCGGCATGCACCGTTCCGGGACATCCTGCCTTGCAGGGTGCCTGGAAGACCTAGGCCTGAATATGGGCAAGGTCATCACGGCGGCGCCGCATAATAAAAAGGGCAATCGCGAAAATCCGCGCTTCTGGCCCGTGCACGACGCCGTGCTGGCGCGCGTCGGGGCCGCCTGGGACAATCCGCCGTCGAAGCCCGTGGTCTGGACGTCGGATGAACGCGCCACGCTCAGGGCCGTCCTGGCAGAGTATGACGTTCTGCCTCAGCCTTGGGGCTTCAAGGATCCGCGCGCCACGGTCCTTCTGGACGGGTGGTTCGAGGTCCTGCCCGAGCTTCAACTTATCGCCTCGATCCGGCACCCCCTGGCCGTGGCCGGGTCGCTCGCTGCGCGCAACGGCTACGAGGTCTCGCGTTCGCTTGACATCTGGGCCGGCTACAACCGCGCGCTGCTGCGCTGGCGCGAACAGGTGCCCTTCGCCGTCATCGATTATGATGCGCCGGACTACGAGGCGCGCCTTCGCCGGGCGGCAAGAGATCTGGGTCTCGAAGCTGATCGTCCCATGCCCTTCCGCGAGGCCGAACTGAACCATCAGAAGGCTGACGCCGAGGTGCCCGCCGGCAGCGCGGCCTTGTGGGCCCGGTTGCAGGAATTGGCGGCATGACGCCCCTGATTTCCGTCGTGGTCGTGGGCTTCGATATGGCCCGCGAACTCCCCCGTACGGTGCAGTCCCTCTTGCCGCCCTATCAGATCGGGATGACGCCTGGGGACATTCAGATCATCGTCGTCGATAACGGCTCGGCCGAGCCGGTCCGTCGTGACTGGTTTCGCGCCGACGCCGACATCACCGTTCTGCGGGTGGAGGACGGCGGCGTTTCGCCGTGCCGGGCCATCAATCAAGGCGCGGCGCTGGCGACGGGGCAACTGATTGCAGTCGTCATCGACGGCGCGCGGATGGCCTCGCCAGGCCTGATGACGTCGGCGCTCGAGGCGTCGCGACTGGACCCCGGCGCCTTTGTCACCACTCTGGGCTTCCATCTTGGACCCAAGGTGCAACAAATCTCGGTCACCGAAGGCTATGATCGTGGGACCGAGGACCGGCTGCTGGCGGATATCGGCTGGCCCGCTAACGGCTATCGTCTGTTCGAGATATGCGCCCTTGGCGAAAGCTATCGCGAGGGCGCCTTCGTTGCCCCCCCGGAGACCACCTTTTTTGTGATGAGCCGCACGCGGTTTCAGGCCCTGGGTGGATATGACGAGAATTTCCGGGCATTGGGCGGAGGGTTCGCCAACTATGACTTCTTCGAGCGCGCCGTCGCGGACGCTGGCGCGCCCTTGGTCATGCTGATCGGCGAGGGTACCTTCCACCAGCTTCACTACGGCGCCACGACCCAGGCTGGGGGGATCGGGCGGCCAGCCGATGAAGGCGAGGGCTGCCTGGGCGACGCCTACGCGCGCGAGTATGAAGCCATTCGGGGCCGGCCCTATCGTCGCAGCACGCCGCAACCTCTGCTGGTCGGGCGGATCACCCATCCTATGATTCGCCCTCTCTTCTTCCCCGCACCGGCCGCATGACCGACCACCTGACCTTCCAGTACGAAGCCGCCGGTCGCGACGGGCGGATGGTCAAGGGCCTGATCGGCGCGGCCGACGAAGCCTTGGCCATGCGCCGCCTGGCCGCCGACGGTCTGACCGTGGTGCGCATCAAGCCCGCCGCCGCCGCCAAGGCTGAGGGGCGCGAGCGCGGCCTGCGCACCGGCGAGCGGGTGCTGGTGCTGCGCCAGATGGCGCTGATGCTGGAGGCCGGCGTTTCCCTGCTGGAGGCGCTGGATACGGTCGCGCAGGGCATGCAGGCCCGCAAGGGCAAGCGCCAGTTCCAGGCCGCCATCGGCGCCCTGCGGCGCGGCGATTCACTGGGCGACGCCTTGGAAGAGCACGTTCCCGGCTTTCCCGACTACGTCTATGCCATGGCCCGTGTGGGCGAGGCTTCAGGCCGCATCGCCGACGTCCTGAAAGAAGCGGCCGAACAGATGGCCTACGAAGACCGGCTGCAGCGTGACTTCGCCAACGCCATGACCTATCCGGGCTTTCTCGGCTTCGCGGGTGTGGCCGCCATCGGCTTCATCTTCACTCAGGTCGTACCGCGCTTCGCCACCATGATCGGCGACGACCGCGAAAATATCCCGGCCATGTCGCGTTGGGTGCTGGAGACGGGTGAGTTCGCCAACGCCCATCTGGGCGTGGTGGGCATCGGCGCGCTGCTGCTGGTCGGCGCCATCTTCTTCATCGTGACGAACAAGGCGTTTCGCGAGCGGGCCTATACGGTCGCTCACGGCCTGCCGGTCGTCGGCCCGGTGATCCAGGCGCGCGAGGTCGCCTCATGGGCGCGGCTGACGGCCTTCGCGCTGAACAACGGCGTGCCCCTGCTGTCGGCGGCGGCGCTGGCGCGGGCGGCGGTGCCGATCGGTCCTTTCCGTCAGGGGCTGGACCTGCTGGACAGTGACCTGCGCGCCGGCATGACGCTGGACACCTCGCTGGGCGCGCACACCAAGCTTGAGGCTATGGATCTCAGCCTGCTGCGCGCGGGCCAGAAGTCGGGCGCCATCGGCGCCATGTTCGGTTTCATGGCCGATAACTATGAGGCGCGGCTGCGCGACCGGATGAAGCGAATGACGGCCCTGCTGGAGCCCATGGCCATCGGCATTATCTCCATCGTCGTCGGCTTTGTGGCCCTGTCGCTCGTTCTGGCCCTGTCGAGCGTTTACGAAGGTGTCGTCTGATGCGGTCGGTCGCGCGCCAAAGCGCGTCGAGGCGTGACGGTTTCAGCCTCATCGAGGCCCTGGTGGCCTTGGCCATCGCCTCCATGACGCTGATGGCCATCTTCGAGCTGCAGATCCAGATGACCCGCAGCCAGCAGCGCGCGGCCCTGGCCATTGAGCAGGTGGCGGCGCAGGAGAACGCCCTGGCCCTGACCCGTAGCCTCAACCCGATGGAACAACCGCAGGGGCGGATCGAACTGCCGGATGGCGATACCATCGTCTGGTCGGCCGAGCCCAAGAGCGAACGCCGTATTAATGCAGGATTTCCGGTAGGCGACGGCGCCTTCGAAGTGCAACTTTATCAGGTCACGGTTGGTGTCGAGCGGGCGCAAGGGCGGCCGCCCGCGCCCCTGGTTTTCGACCGCCTAGGTTGGCAACGGCTTCAATCGGAAGGCTGAGTTCTCAGTCGGCGGCAGGCGGCGTGGTCATGATCACGGGGTCCGTCGCAACATCAACCGGCGGAGCATCTGAAGGAGGCGTCTCAATAATGCGTCGATCCGAGGGGCGATTCGGGGACGGCAGGTCGAAGCCGACGCCACGCACACCATAACCCACGTTGAAGGGCGTCAGCGTGTAGGACCAGCCGCGACCCGTGCGGAAGGCGGCGTTCATGTCGCTGGCGTAGCGATCGGCGTAGTCGGCCATGTCTTCGTCGCCGCGCAGCACATGTGGTGTGATCAGGATCAGCAGTTCTGTTCGGTTGCCCCTCACAGAATTGTTCTGAAAGGCTGAGCCGAGTAGCGGGACGTCCTTCAGGAAGGGGACCCCGGTGTTGATCTTAGTGTAGTTGTTGCTGATCAACCCGCCTAGGACCCCGGTCCAACCATCGGTAATGGCGATTTGAGTAGTCAGGCTGCGGTTCAGGATCGGCGGGCTAGCAATGGCTGGATTGCTGGATTCGCCGACTTCTGAGATCTCCTGACTAATGGTGATATCCACCCTGTCGCCATAGACTACCGGCTTCAGATCCAGAATCACGCCGGTCTGGCGGTACTGGACGCTTTGCAGGATGTCGCTGTCGCCCCCGACCTGGGTATTAGTAGCGCGCTGCGAGGTGATGATTGGAACGTCAGTGCCGACCTGGAACCGGGCCGTGCCGCCGCTGCGGGCGACGAGTTGAGGTCGTTGCAGGATATTGACGCGGTTGTTCCCTGCCTGGGCGTTCAAACGCGCGCGGAATTCCGGGCCGGTAAAGCTCATTAACAAGCCGCCGCTGCCGATTGCGATTCCTTCGGTCCCGCCGTTGAGAACGCCGTCGCCACGCACGTCGGTGCCAAACAACTGAACGCCAAGGCTGGTGTTGTCGGTCAGGGTGACCTCGGCGATCATGACCTCGATCACCACCTGGGGCGCCGGCGTGTCCAGCACGGTCAGCAGGGCCCGAAGCTGGGCGAACTCGGTGGCCGTGCCCGTAAAGATGATGCGGTTGCCCATGGGGTCGGTCAGCACCCGGCCGTTCATGAACTGCCCGCCCTGCCCAGCCGCACTCTGTTGGGGCGAGGCTCCTTGTTGGCTGTCGCGACCGCCGCCGCCGGCGATCTGTACGGCTGGGGTGCCGGGCACTCCGACCGGCGGCCGGGCTTGAGCCGTCGTCGGCGCCTGGCCCATGGCCAGTTGTCCCAGCGAGGCGGCGTCCGTGTTCTTGACTTGATAGACGAAGGTCGAGGCCTTGTCCCCAAGCGCCGCAGGCTGATCCAAGGTCTCAGCCCAGTAGCGGGCGCGGCCCAGGACTTCCGGATCGCGACCGAAGATCAGGATCTGGTTGGCGGCCGGGAAGGACAGGATGACAAGGGCGCGGCCCGCCAGGGCTTGACGCGAGACCACATAACCTTCGGTCGTCAGCACCTGTTCCAGCGAGGTGGCGAGCGCGTCGGTGGCCCAGAACGAAGGCTCGATGCGCAGAACTTCTGCGCCAGCGAAACGCGGCTGGTCAATCTCGCGCAGTGCACGGACCACCTGGGCCACTTCGCGGCCCGAGCCGGAGATGATCAGGCTGTTGGTCAGCGGATCCGGGGTGATGCGGGCGCCGGCCAGATTGGGATAGAGGTCCTGCAATAGGCTTTGCAGGGCGTTCACCTCGATGGTCTGGACGGTGAAGAACTGCACTACCCGGCCCGCTGTTGGCGAGGCGTTGCGACTGCGATTGATCTCGACACCCGTGCCGCCCTGGGGGGTGGTGCCGACGGTGACGAAGCCGCCCTCGATATAGACCTCGACGCCATACTGCTTCAGCGCCTGCTGTGTCAGGCTGAACAGGGCGCGCTTGCTGATCGGGCCGCCGCTTCCGCCGGCGATGACTTCATTTCGGGTCGCCACGTTGGGCGCCAGGGTGAAGGGGACCT
>CAYRLW010000048.1:0-26437 GCA_964425215.1 uncultured Treponema sp. | reverse complement strand
GGTCTCTATTCTGGAGAGATGACCGAGCGGCCGAAGGTGCACGATTGGAAGTCGTGTGTACCCGTAAGGGTACCGAGGGTTCAAATCCCTCTCTCTCCGTAATTTCCCCGTCATCAGGAACCATGCGAACAAACGCCGCCCAAACCCGCCAGGTCCGGAAGGAAGCAACGGTAAGCGGAGGTTTGTTGCGCCGTGACAATCCTGAGGACGGGGTTTTTTTTCGATACCGCTTCGGATATACTACCAACTATGGCTTATGAAGTAACCGCCACAAGAAGACGTCCTAAAACCTTCGACGAATTGGAAGGCCAGGAATTTGTCGTCGCGACTATTAAAAGTTCAATCCAATCGGGCAGGATAGCCCACGCGTATTTATTTTCGGGGCCCCGGGGTTGTGGGAAAACCAGCGCCGCCAGGATCCTTGCACGGTCTTTAAATTGCGAAAAGGGTCCCACGGCTAATCCCTGCGGGGAATGCGCCAACTGCCAGGAAATTGCCCGGGGTGCCAGTATGGATGTCATCGAAATTGACGGGGCATCCAATACGGGGGTCAACGATGTACGGCAAATTAAGGACGAGGTGCTTTTTCCGCCTAACTCTGGGCGCTATAAGGTGTATATCATCGACGAAGTCCACATGCTTTCCAACAGTGCCTTCAACGCGCTTTTAAAAACCATCGAAGAACCCCCGCCGTATATTATTTTTATTTTTGCTACCACGGAATTGCACAAGGTGCCGGCCACTATAAAAAGCCGTTGTCAGCAGTTTTCGTTTCGTCTAATTCCCCTCGATATCATCAAAAAAACATTGGCTAAGGCGTGCGACGAAATGGGAGTCCAAGCTGACGACGAGGCTCTGTTTTGGATAGCTAAAGAATCTACCGGAAGTATGCGGGATGCCTATACCCTGTTGGACCAGGTGGTGGCATTTTCAGACGGGCATTTGAGGGCCGAGGTCATTAGGCAAAAGCTGGGGTTGATAGGTTTGGATACCATAAACGCCCTGGCGGAGTCCTGCGTCCGAGGCCTGGTAAACGAAGCCCTATCCCAGGTTGATGAAATAATCGAACGGGGTATATCAATCGAGCAATTTATCATCGATCTGGCGGGATACTATCGGAGTCTCTTGCTCTTAAAAAATGGATTAGACCGGGAAGCCCTATTAGGCTACGCTCCCGACCGGTTTTCCCGAGAAGCCCTTAATGGTCTGACGGGTCCTCAGATCGAACGGGCCGTATCGCTTCTTTTAGAGGTATACCGTCAGATTCGCTATTCCGTGTCCCCCCGTTTCGAGCTAGAAACCACGGTGGCCCAGTTGTGTCGGCTATCGGACTGGATCGCCCCGGAGGAAATAAAGACCGCGATCGATCAATTAAGGGGGCGTCTTCTAATCGATACAAACGGCGCCCGATGGGGGCCCCAACATAGGGGGGAGAATGCTGTTCCGTCTCAACAAGCAGGTTCGACGCAAGCGGATCCGGGACAAAACCCTCAAAAAATGGTTCAGGGGGGTATAAACTCCCAGGGGATATGGGGCGAAAGCGTTTCTTCGACGTTTCAAGAAACTCCGATCGATATGGAAAAACCGGGGGCCCTAACTGAAGGTTTTAAGCGTTTTTTAGCCACGAAGGGGAGTGTTCAGCCAAAAGACGTCGTCGCCCCAGAAGAAGTTCCGTTCCCTACAGGGGCTGTGGTTCCGCCTAAGACGTCTACATCCGCCCCAGCTCCTGAGATGGGGGCAGATAAGGATGATCAGGAGGATACGGAGGAGGAAACTTTTCTTGAAGAGTCCCCCGACTCAAGTCCCGGTCCCGCGCTAGACACGGACGTTTTAAGAAAAGAAGTTATCAATTTTTTAAAAAAAGAACGGGGTATTTTAGCGTCGGGTTTGGAAAAATCCTTACCCTGGGACCGGAAGGACTCGCACCTTATTATACCGGTACAAGACCGTCTAACCGCCGAAATACTCCGTAAGGATCAGGCTACCCTTACCTTGGCTCTGCGAAAAATTGCGGGACTGGAAATAAATCCGGTGATAGAGGAGCGGGCTCCCCACCGAGCGGATAAGGGCGACGAAGGGCAGGCTATTCCAGAGCAGGTAGAAACGGTCCGCCGAATGTTCAGAGGAACCATCGTTAGAATATCGTAGGAGTAACCATGAATATCAATCCCTTTGACCTATTAAAAAACGCTCAAAAAATTCAAGAAGAGATGGGCGCCCTGCAGGAGCGTTTGGGAGCCCTAACTATTACCGGTTCCGCCGGCGCGGGCATGGTAGAGGTCGATATGAACGGCCGGATGGAGGTAACCGCGGTCCGTATCACCCCCGAGGTGGTCGATCCAAAGGATATCGATTTATTGCAGGATTTGGTTAAATCCGCGTTCATCGATGCGTCGGAAAAGGTAAAAGAGGCGCTTAAGCAAGAGATGGGCAGTCTAACCGGTGGGATGGGGCTTCCACCGGGTTTTATGGGAATGTGATGAACGCGATCGATCATCTGGTTTCCTTGCTTACCAAATTACCGGGGGTAGGGAAAAAAAGCGCCAGTCGGATGGCCTACTACATCCTCGATACGGACCCCAGCTTTGCCCGTACTTTAGCAGAACAACTACACCTGCTCCACGAAACTATTAAACGCTGTTCCATTTGCGGAAGCTTTACCGAAACCGATCCCTGTCCTATCTGTTCGGATTCCACGAGGGATGGAACCATCCTCTGCGTGGTAGAACGAGCCCAGGATGTACGGGTGATAGAAGAGTCCCGTGAGTTTAGGGGGCGGTTTCACGTGCTCGGGGGTTTAATCGCACCGTTAGAGGGCATCGGTCCCGACAACCTTTCCATTGGCCCCCTTATCCGTCGTATCCATGGGGGAAACGTTCAAGAGATCATCCTGGCCCTTAATCCCACCGTGGAAGGGGACACCACGGCCCTGTATCTCCAAAAGGTTCTCCGGGACCTCCCGGTGACGGTCTCTCGACTCGCTTCGGGGTTACCGGTGGGAGGAGACCTGGAATACGCCGATAGGCTTACGTTATCCCGAAGTTTCCGGGGCCGGATCAGGATGTAGCGCCCCGGATTCCTACTTCATCATTTCCTTATAACATTCCTCAATAATTGGATCCACCGATTCTAGCGTGAATCCTAATTGGGCCAACTCGTTTCGGGTATCGCTGGTTTCCCAATTCATATAGGGATCAGAATAATGGGTCTTTAAAAAAGCAAAAACCAAATCCTCCGCCTCCACGGGTAGATTTGAAAAAATACCGTGTCCCGGACTAAGGATCCTCCGGATAGCACTTCTAACCTTGGCTAAAAAGAGCTCCTGGTATACGTCATAGGATCGGCCGGAAAGGCGCCGGAGCCGGTCCGCCACAGAACCGGCGGGTTTTGAGCCCTTTGGCAGGGCATCCGACGGATTGGGACGGTTAGACCCCACCGTCGGGGTTGACGGACTTGGGGCACCGGTACGGGCTGGTTTTATGGGTGAAGAGGATGCGGGCAACGGGGACGAGGCTGAAGACGTACGGGCCGGAGGAACTGTAATAGAAGGGGAACGATCGGAAGGAACCGTTATCGAAGGAGACCGGGCTAAGGAAGGCCCCGGGATACGAGACGAAGCGAGGGAACGAGGGGAAGCCAACGATCGGTGGCGGGGTTTTACAACGGTCGGACCTACGTTGTTCCCGGTTTCCCCGGAAACTTTGTCGTATTTTTTCTTTAAAACCGCCCAATTTCTCTGAAGGTATACATCCCCCCGGATCGAATAATAGTACCCCGTAATCAGCTGGGCCATTACGGACGCAAGAATTTCATCGTCCCGGTGTCCAGCCCTTCGTCCCCGCTGAATGGTCATAAAAATATCGTAGTGTTTGGTCCCGTACTTCCGGGAATAGAGAAACAACACCCGTTCAAAGGATTGATCAAACACCAGATTCCAGTATTTAAAACAGTAGGCCAGAGTTTTATCTTCTACCTTTGTTAGGGTCGGGGGAATTTGAATACGGGCCAAATCGGTGGCGGAAAATCGGATCGCCGAAAGGTCAAACAGGGGGGGTGCGGGAGGACGCACGGTCTTGGAGGGCCCTGATCGACGCGGGGTGGTCCCCTCCATCCGCTGGCGGTACAATTCCATCTGTTTTTCCAGGTCCTGTTTGTCCTTTTCCACCAGACTCCGGCGTTGTCGTTCCAGGGCTTCTCTTTTTAAGGATTGGCGACGTTGTAATTCCTCTTCTACCACGGTTAAATTTTGGTTTAGATACGCCCTGAGCAGGGCTTCGGCCTTGGCCATGGAGGAGATTCGATACTCTAATTTTTGAGCGTACAGATGAAGCCGTTCAATCGCCGCTATAGCTTCGAAGGGCTCCCGGGGTAAAAACTCCAAAATAGATTCCGCCGCCTTAATCGTCGCATAGGCGTCGGAGGTATCGTAGGATTCAACTTTTAGGGCTATATATTTTATAGTCCGTTTGGTGCGCTCCAGGAGCCGATCCCCCAAATTATGGTACGCCGAAGCGAGCAGTATTCCATACTGGGGATCCCGAAGGCGATACGCCCGAAGAATACGGGTTCGATATTCATCGTCGGGATATCGGCGTTTTAATTTGGTTTGATAGAGGGTTAACGCGGCTACGGAACGTCCAAGGTTGCGTAATTCGTAATACCGTTCAATATCCGGATCATGATCGGGCCGTAAAAAGGGGTATTCGGTACGTAATAATTCGGCGCGCAACTCGGAGATGCTCATTGGGCCGATTATACGTCAAGGAATTATTCTTCCGCAATCGGTGAATCATGGTATACTATACGGAGGTTCTTTCAAAAGTCTGTTACTTTTAAAAGAACCTCTTGCGGCATTTTTGAAATAGCTTCTATTAGCTGGAGGAAATAGTCTATGTCAAACACGGAGCGGTATATTCTTGCCCTAGACCAAGGGACCACCACGTCCAGAGCGATAGTGTTCAACCATTTGGGATCCGTTATCGGCATCTCCCAAAAACCCTTCCGCCAAATTTATCCCAAACCCGGCTGGGTCGAACACGACCCGGAGGAAATTTGGGATACCCAACTGCGGTCGGCCCAGGAAGCTATAGCGCAAGCCCAGATAACGTCCGATCAAATAGCCGCCATCGGCATAACCAACCAACGGGAAACCACGGTCCTCTGGGAAAAGGATACCGGCAAACCGGTCTACAATGCCATCGTCTGGCAGTGCCGCCGTTCAGCGGATCTATGCCGGGAACTTCGAGCCCAAGGGCATAGTTCGACGATAAAGGAAAAAACAGGCCTCGTTCTGGATCCCTATTTTTCCGCCACAAAATTGATGTGGCTTTTCCAGGAAATTCCGGGTCTTAAGGCTCGAGCCGAAAAGGGAGAACTGCTCTTTGGAACCATCGATTCATGGTTACTGTATAAATTAACGGGTAAACACCTAACCGACGCGACAAACGCGTCCCGAACCTTGTTGTACAATATCCATACGGGCGAATGGGACGATGGGCTCCTTAAAATCTTCAACATAAGTCGGGCTATCCTACCGGAAGTCCGCCCCTCTTCTGGGCTTTTCGCGACCACGAGGGAAGAAATTTTTGGCCGACCTATCCCCATAACCGGATGCGCGGGGGATCAACAGGCATCCCTGTTTGGTCATGCGTGTTTCGATGGGGGATCGGTCAAAAACACCTACGGGACCGGTTGTTTTACCCTGATGAATACGGGTTCCACGGCGATTACCTCCAAACAGAATTTATTGACCACCGTGGCCTGGCAATTGGGAAAAACTACCACCTACGCGTTGGAAGGTTCCGTATTTATCGCCGGAGCGGTGGTGCAATGGCTTCGGGATGAGCTGGGCCTTATTTCCAATTCCGGAGAAAGCGAAGCCCTGGCCCTTTCGGTCCCCGATACGGGGGGGGTAATGGTAGTCCCCGCCTTTGTAGGTCTCGGGGCGCCGTACTGGGATTCGGATGTTCGCGGAACGATAGTGGGCCTAACACGGGGGTCCAACCGGGCCCACGTGGTGCGGGCGGCCCTGGAAAGCATAGCGTTCCAATCTCGGGACCTGATCGACGCGATGGAAGCGGATTACGGCAGGCCAATCACCGAATTGAAGGCCGACGGAGGGGCGGCGACCAATTCCTTCCTCATGCAGGAGCAGGCGAACCTGCTAGACAAGCCCGTAATTTTACCCGAGGTGATGGAAATTACCGCCCTGGGAGCGGCGTACCTGGCGGGCTTGGAGGTGGGATACTGGGAAGGCCAGCGGGATATCATACAAAATTGGCGGACCCGTCGCCGTTTTGAACCAAACCTGGGGGAACAGGATCGAATCCGGCGGATTGAACGGTGGCATCGGGCGATTAAAACCGCCCGAACCTTCGAAGACGCTTGATTTTAAGCGCCCTTTCCATTTAGTCTAGGGTTATGGAATCGTCCCCCCTTCTTCGCGCCCTATTAGTTTTCTCGGATGCATCTGAAATTTCCGCCCTCCGGGGGACCTTGAAAAACGGGGACTTGGCCCTGGATACCGGGCAGGCAACCAGCGTCGCGGAAGCTCTGACTGCCCTGATTACCGCGCCCTTTGATTTTGTACTTTCATCGGTCCATCTTTCCGACGGCGGAGCCCGGGATATCGCCCTCCAGTATCCCATCGTCTCCTGCGTCGCCGTGGGAAGCTCCCAGGACCAGGAGGCCTTGGACGAAGCCCTTGAAGGCGGGGCGGTGGACTATATCCTCACCGATTCTCCGGACTGGCGAAGCACCGTGGGACCCTATTTATACCGGCTTTGGCGGATTCGGCGGCGTTTAGCGGTCGAGTTGAGCCACGTTTCAAAGCGCTACGAAGACCTGGTGGAAGCCCTGCCGGATATCGTCTACGAATTGGACGTAAACGGGAATTTTACCTTTGTAAACCAGGCGGTAAAAATCCTTGGGTACACGCCGGCGGAACTTATGGGCAAGCACTTTGGAACCATCCTGTTCGAGGAGGACGTTCCCCACGTCAGCCGGGATCAGGTTTTGCCCCTTTATCTAAAAAATCGAACCGGAGCCCGAAACGCCCCTAAATTGTTCGACGAACGCCGGGGTGTGGATAGAAAAACTGAAAATTTAGAGCTTAGGATCAAAAGAAAAACCTCGAACGTATCCCAGGGGAAAGAGGTGATCGCATCGGTCATTTCCTACGGGGAAATCGCCGCCGCGGGAACCTATCGAACCTTGGGGAATGTAAAGGAAAAGGTCTTTGTCGGTACCGTGGGTATTATTCGGGATATTACCCTCCGAAGAAAATCCGAAGATATGCTCCGAAAAATGTACCAGGCGGTGGACCAAAGTCCCGTAGCTGTGGCGATTTTAGACCGGGATCTGGTGATCGAATACGTAAATCCCACGTTTTTCAGCCTAACCGGTTCGGGACCGGAGCGGGCCTTGGGAACAAAAATAAAGGAATATTTGGGAGACGGTCAACCGATCTACGAGGATATGGTAACGTCGATAAAAACGGGGCTCGATTGGAAAGGCGAGTTTCTTTGTCCCCGGGAAGGGGGAGCTCCTTTCTGGTGTTCCATTATCCTTTCGACGATCCGATCCCCCGGGGGTTCAATTACCCATTACCTCTGCCTTATGGAAGATATCAGCCAGAAGCGGACCCTGGATGACCTTTTATTACAGGCTAAGGAAGCGGCGGAAGACGCGAGCCGAGCAAAAAGCGAATTCCTTGCCAATATAAGCCACGAACTGCGAACCCCCCTGGGGGGTATTCTTTCCCTCTCTGAGGTCCTTAAAAAAGAAAATCCCCGGGCCGACCAAATCGACCGGCTGGAGGGGATTCAGGCCTCTGCAAACGGGCTTTTGAACATCCTCAACGATTTATTGGATCTTTCAAAGATAGAAGCCCGATCCATCGAACTCCATTACGAGGATTTTGATCTTAAAGAGGGTCTGGAAATAGCCCTAAGCCCTTTTAAGGCGATGGCGGAAGAGAAGGGCTTACGTTTCGATTTCATTATTGAAGATAGCGGATACCCGCGCATACAGACCGACCGGGGACGGTTTATCCAGGTTGTAACTAATTTAGTCTCCAACGCCATCAAATTTACCGAACAGGGCAGTATTTATATCCATTGTGCGATTCGGGCAAAGGACGATATGCCCGCCCTCTTCGTATCGGTCAAAGATACGGGGATTGGTATATCCGGCACGGATCAACAGAAGTTATTTAAGCATTTTAGCCAAATCGACGGATCCCTCAGCAAAAAATATCCGGGAACCGGTCTGGGACTCGCTATTTCTAAAGAACTGGTACAAAAAATGGGGGGGGATATTACCGTGGAAAGCGCTCCTGGAGTGGGTAGTACCTTCTCCTTTTTCATCCCCATTTCCACCAGCGGACCTAACAAGCCAGAGGACGCGGAGGGATCTACCTTTGCTCGACAAAAATTATCCATCCTGGTGGCGGAGGATAACCCCGTTAACAGGGATTATTTGCGATACTTTTTGGAAAAGGCGGGGCACCAGGTAGAACTCGTTCAGGATGGATACGAAGCTCTTAGAGCTCTGGAAAGCGGGGACTTTGACGCCATCCTCATGGATGTACAGATGCCCGGAATGGACGGCATCGCTACCGTTTCAACGATTCGGTCGTATACGGGTATAGAATTCGACCCCAATATTCCCATTATAGCGTTAACCGCCTTTAGTCAGGATGAAATGATGGACCGATCCCAATTGGCGGATTTTGACGGTCATGTAGGGAAGCCGGTAAATATTACAAAACTGGTAACCCTCATCGATCAGGTCGTTCTGAATAAAGAATATTTTGATATCAACAAAATTCGAAAACAATTTTCCGCTTCGGAAGAGGAATTCCGCCGTTTACTCATGATAACTGCTCAAGATTTACCAAAACGAATGGAAAAATTCGAACAGGCCCATGGTTCGGGAAATTGGACCGAAGCGGTAGAGGTGCTTCACGGTATGGTCAGCATTTTTTCTCCCCTGGGGGCTATCCGGGCTCAGCAATTGGCTAAACGGTATAGGAAAATGGCTACCGAAGGAAATATTAATGGAATAGGAGCCTCCGCCGATGCGCTTCTACGGGAGATTCGGGGCATAAAACGGCAGGTTCAGCATACCCTGGGCGAGTTATAGCACAATGAAAAAACAGTCCCCTTATTTGATCTCCCTTTTGACGTTTCTCTTTTTTCTATGTCTAGGGACCCCTTCGATGGGGGCCGCCGAAAATACCCCAGCCTTAGGCGACGGCCTTTTTGCCCGCATTGTGACGACCCAGGGGACGATTATCGTCCAATTGGAGTATCAAAAGGTTCCCATGACGGTTTGTAATTTTGTAGCCCTGGCTGAAGGTAAGCTCAGCGTCACGGGGGGAAAACCTTTTTACAACGGGTTAACGTTCCACCGGGTCATTCCGGACTTCATGATCCAGGGGGGCGACCCCCTGGGGAACGGGAAAGGGGGGCCGGGGTACCAATTCCCCGATGAAATTCGGGACGACCTAAAGCACGACGGCCCGGGGATTCTATCCATGGCCAACGCGGGGCCCAACACCAACGGAAGTCAATTCTTTATAACCCACAAGGCTACCCCCTGGTTGGACGGTAAGCATACGGTTTTTGGTCACGTGGTGGAGGGGCAAGACACGGTAAACCGGATAAAAGCCGGGGATACCATCGAAACCATCGGTATTATAAGAAACGGGAAGGACGCCCAGGCCTTTAAAGCGGACCAGGGAACTTTTGATGCCCTGGTAAAAAACGCGTGGCTTGTGGTGGAGGCGCAAAAAAAAGCTAAACGGGCCAGCGATTTAGCGATAATCGCTCAAAAATTCCCCAACGCAGAATCGAGTCCCTCGGGGCTTCGCTATATTATTACCAAACCGGGGACGGGCAATCCCCCCGCCCCGGGTTCTACGGTGGTGATGAAGTACCAGGGGAGGTTCCTTTCCGGCGAGGTATTCGACGGATCGGACTACCATGGCGGACCGATACAGTTTCAGGTAGGAAAGGGGCTTTTGATAAGCGGTTGGGAAGAGACAGCCCTGGCTATGCGGCAGGGCGAAAAACGAACTGTCATTATACCGCCCGAATTGGCCTACGGGGACCGGGGGGCGGAAAACATCATTCCCCCCAACACCTTTCTCGTCTTCGATATGGAACTGCTTAAGATTACGGGCCCCTAAAGGCTTGGAAAAGAACGGCCTTAGAAGCCCGGGGGAAACTGGATAATACATGCCGATCCTTCTAGACGAAGGACGTTCCCCTATTCCACCAGGGTATACGCGGAATTTTCCAATTTAAAGTTTTTCTCCACCCCCGAGGTGGCCTTTATGGTTTTATCGTTAAAAACAAAGATTGCCTCCACCGAGGGAAGAGATTCCACCAACTCCTTACCCCGCTCGTAGCCTAAGGCGAAAACGGTGGTGGAAAGGCCGTCCGCGTCGATGGACCGGTCACCGATTATGGTTACCGAATCCAAACCATTCTGAACCGGGTACCCGTCCTTGGTTGAAAGGATATGATGGTACCGTTTTCCATCCTTAATAAAAAAACGCTCGTACACCCCCGAGGTAACCAGGGTTTTATTGGATACCTGGACTATGCCAATATAGGAGCCCCGGTTTCCCAGGGGGTCTTGAATACCGATTCGCCAGGGGGATCCGTCTTTTTTCGACCCGTACGCCAGGACATTGCCCCCCAAATCGATAATAGCCCGGGGAATCCCATGGTCTTTCACGATCCGAGCCACTTCGTCTGCGGCGTACCCCTTGGCTATGGCCCCCAAATCCAGGCGCATACCGGGGCGTTTAAGGTATACCGTTTCGGCGTTCAGGTCCGCCACCACGTCTCGCCAGTTGATCAAGGGCAGGGTTTTTGCAATTTCCTGGGGCTCCGGAACGTGGGCCCCATCGGTCCCGATACCCCACAGGTTCACCAGGGGCCCCACCGAGGGGTCAAAGGCTCCATCGGAGATATCGGCAAAGTGGAGGGCCTCAGAAACCACGCTGACCACATCATGGTGAACCTTGACGGGGGCTATACCCGCGTTTTTATTTATCCTATCCACGTCCGTATCGGCCTTATTAGCGCTCATCCGATCATCAATTTCCCTAAGACGGGCGAATATTTCGTGGTATATTTCCGGGGTACCCCGGTCAAACAGGTTTACCGTGCAGATGGTACCAAGAACGTACTCGGTCTGGGCGTCCATAGGCTTGGAACACCCCGAAAGAAGGGACACTAAAAAAAGAAGAAACACAAAAGATATCCACAGGACTTTCCTGGTATACGCTACTTTCATGAGCCCAGAATATCCAATTGGAGGGGAAAACTTCAATGGGAACGGAGGACCATCTCGGCGGCCCGCATGCCATCCATGGCGGCGGACATGATGCCCCCCGCGTACCCTGCCCCTTCGCCAGCGGGATACAAGCCCCGGAGGGAGGCCTGGTACGTTTCATCCCGTTTTATCCTGACCGGGGATGAGGTTCGGGTTTCCACCCCCGTTAAAACCGCGTCCCGCCGATCGAACCCTTCCAGAGACCGTCCAAAACGGGACAACCCCTGTAAAAGTCCACGGAAAACAAAGGGCGGAAGACAGACGGATAGATCCGCAAAACGCCACCCCCGCTGGGCCGTGGGGATAACGGCACCCAGGGCCGTACTGGCCCTTCGATCGGCGAAATCCCCCAGCAACTGTACGGGTAAGCTATAATTGCTCCCTCCGGCGAGAAAGGCGGCCCGCTCCCATTGGCGCTGAAATTCCATACCCGCCAGGGGACCCGCTGTGGAAAAGGAGGGATAATAGTCCTGGGGAGCCACCGCCACCACGACCGCCGAATTGGCATTTCTCCCATTTCTGGCAAAATCGCTCATCCCGTTGCAAACCACCCCACCCCGCTCCGAAGCTGCGTTAACCACCGTGCCTCCGGGACACATGCAAAAACTGTACACCCCCCGTTGATCCTCGGTCCTGGCGGCGAGTTTATACTCCGCCACGGGCAAAGCGGGATGTTCCCACCGTTCACCGTACTGACTACGGGAGATAAGCTCCTGGGGATGTTCAATCCGTAGCCCCACCGCAAAGGCTTTGGTTTCCATCAGGACGCCCAAACGGTTTAACGCCCCGTAGGTATCCCTGGCGCTGTGGCCGGGAGCCAGGATTACCGTTTCCGTGGGCAGGGTTTCGTTCCCATGGATAATGACACCCCGGATTTGACCATCCTGGACAATCAAACCGTCCATCCGGGTGTTAAAACGAAACTCCCCCCCCCAGCGTTTCGATACGCTTCCGAAGGCCCGCCACCACGCGAACCAAACGGTCGGTCCCCACGTGGGGTTTGGCCACCACACCGATCTCTGGATCGGCCCCCGCGGCGATAAGTTCCTCTATCACCCTTCGATTCCGGCCCCCATCGTCCTTTACCCCGGTGGTTAATTTTCCATCCGAATAGGTACCGGCCCCGCCTTCCCCAAATTGGATATTCGATTCCTCGTTCAGCTCGCCGCCCTGGATATACACGGAAACCCGTTTTTCCCTATCCTCCACCGCCTCGCCCCGTTCCAAAACCAGCGGCCGAACCCCCGCTTCCGCTAATACCAGGGCCGCAAAGAGCCCCGCGGGGCCGGCGCCCACGACCACGGGCCGTTCGGGAAAGGGCCGCCGGGGGACTGGAGCGCGGTAGGGCGGTTCTTCACGTACCGGAAGGGCTACCCCAGGGGAGATTCGTTTGGACAGGCTTTCTTCCACTTGGAAGCGAACACCGTACACCAATTTGATATCGCTTTTTTTCCGTGCGTCCACGGATTTTTTCTCTATCCAAAAACCGTTCAAAGCGGAGGCTTCTAAACGGATCATTTTTAACAACCGTTTCTGTACATCCAGCGCATCCGCGTCCAAGGGCAGGGCGATTTGGGACACCCGGAATTGTCTATAACCCATGGGTCATCCTACCCCGCCCCCTCCGCTTGGTCAAGTTTACCCTACCTTTTTACCCGTCGTAGACCATGGAGGTCCTTTACGGGTAGTATGGGACCCGGGTTCCCGTAAAGGGGCCTCGGTTTTGGCGTACCCTGTACGAAGCAGGGCTGCGCGAAAGCCCTGGCCCTGTACGAAGTCCCATTATACTTTTGGAGGTTCCCATGCCCTATATCGCCCAGGAACAACGATACAACGTTTTACCCTACCGCCGGTGTGGAAAATCGGGGATAGAACTATCTTCCCTATCCCTTGGTTTTTGGCATAATTTTGGCGAGACCGCCGTTTACGAAAACAGCCGTGCGATGGTAAGGACGGCCTTTGACCTGGGAATAACCCATTTTGATTTAGCCAATAATTACGGTCCTCCCCCTGGATCGGCGGAAGAAACCTTTGGCCGGATCCTTAAACAGGACTTTCTTCCATACCGGAATGAAATGATTATTTCTACCAAAGCGGGCTATACCATGTGGGACGGACCCTACGGGGATCATGGTTCCCGGAAATATTTGCTCGCCAGCTTGAACGATAGTCTTAAACGGATGGGTCTGGACTACGTGGACATTTTCTACTCCCATCGGCCCGATCCCGCTACCCCGCTGGAAGAGACCATGGGAGCCCTGGCCCAGGCGGTGCGTCAAGGCAAGGCTCTATACGTGGGGCTGTCCAACTACCCCGCCGAAACGACCCGTCAAGCGGCGGCTCTTCTAAGGGATATGGGAAGTCCCTGCTTAATCCATCAACCCAAATACCACCTGTTCGAACGGTGGATAGAAAAGGATCTGCTGGGCGTTTGTGAAGAAGAGGGAATCGGGATCATCGCGTTTATGCCCCTGGCCCAGGGACTTTTAACAAATAAGTACCTCCACGGAATTCCTTCCGATTCCCGGGCCGCTTCAAAGAGTCCTTTCTTAAAGTCCGAAGCCATCACCGAACCGGTTTTGCAAAAAATCCGGGCCCTCAACGACGTGGCCGTCCAACGGGGTCAGAGTCTAGCCCAAATGGCTATTGCGTGGACTCTCCGGGATCCTAGGGTCACCAGCGCCCTCATCGGCGCCAGCAGGCCGGAACAAATCGTAGAAAACGTGGCCGCTACGAAGAGGACCGATTTTAGCGACCAAGAATTAGAGCAAATCGATACGATCCTATCAATGTAAGGAGCGATTCCATGGATTCGGAGGGATTATTAGAAACGATGGTCCACGCGGCCAAGGACGCGGGGGCCTTCCAGCTTTCGGAATTTAGACGCCGCGCCCCTGGCTGGGGGGACGCAAAAACCGCCTCGGATTTTGTATCCTTTGTGGACGTGGAATCGGAAAAAATGATCCATCGGAGCCTATCGGCGGCCCTGCCGTCGGCGGCGTTTTACGGGGAAGAGACGGACCAGAACCGGGGACCCGACGCTACTTGGGTGGTGGATCCCCTGGACGGAACGACCAACTATCTTTCCGGGTTCGATCACTGGTCCGTCTCCATCGCCCTGTGGGACCAATTAGGTCCCCGGCTTGGCGTGGTTTTAAAACCCCCGACGGGGGAACTATTTACGGCCATCCGGGGCCGGGGGGCCTGGCGCGACGGCGTACTCCTGCCCCAGGCGGAGGTCATGTCTGCTAAGGGGGCCCTTATAGCCACCGGCACCCCCTATCGGTCCCCTAAAACTATGGACGCTTTTTCAGAAACCCTGAAGCGGGTTCTTTCTACGTGCCGGGACATCCGGCGAACCGGTTCGGCGGCCCTGGACCTTTGCTACCTCGCCGCAGGATTTTTCCAAGGCTTTTGGGAGGTAGATTTACAACCCTACGACGTAGCCGCAGGACTTTTGATGCTGAACGAGACAGGCCACCGGAGCTACTCCTTTTTAGGGGCCGAATACAATCCCTTTCTGCACAACAGCCTCGTCACCGGGCGCCCCGGGGTTTTAGAAAGATTACGAACCATCGTGCTGAACGTGTACCCGCCCCGGTGGGACACCTAAATACCAAAGACCTTAATACCCCCATGGGGAAATTTCATTTTCACCTGAGCCACCGCGTGGGCTATGGAGCGGGCCTCCGGTTCCTCGCACCATACCACCATGACAAAGTTTTCCTCCGGCCAAATGGCGTCCCCCATCCGGGACCCCGAGGTACCCACCCCGTGAACCACGGGGTATTTGGTGTAATAGGAAGCCACTCCCGCTTTTTTAAAGGCGTCCAAAAGGTCCTCCTCCACCGCTTGGGTGGCGATAATCTCCACACGAATCATTGCTTGGCCTCCCGTGCTTGCTTTCTGCTTAATCCCGCGGCAATCCGTTCCCGTCGAGCTTCGGCCTTGGCTTTCCGTTCATCCGAGCGGCGGTTAAAGATATAGTAAATGACGGGCATTAAAAACAGGGTCATCAGGGTACCGAAGGAGAGCCCCCCCAAAACGGTTTTTCCGATAGGGGCCACCAATTCGGAGCCCTCTCCGGGGAAAAAGGCCATGGGAATCAGGCCCAACACGGTGGTCAGGGTGGTCATCAAAATTGGCCGCAGACGATTCCCCGCCGCTTCGACGCAGGCGTCGTGGAGCGAAAAACCCCGTTTACGAAGCAGGTTCGTATAATCCACCAAAACGATCCCGTTGTTTACGATAACCCCCACCAGGACCAAAAGCCCCACCGCGGTAAGTATATTGAATACCTGCTTGGTCATTAGGTAGATCAGTACGATGCCAATTACCGACAGGGGTATGGTAAAGATGATGATAAAGGGATCCCTAAAGGATTCAAACTGGCTCGCCATAACCCCAAAGACCAAAAATACCGCGACCAGCATGATCAGGGCAAACTTTACCATATATTCCATCAACTGCTGATAGTCCCCCGAATATTCGATCACCACATCGTCCTCCGCCGGTATTTCCCGGGCGATGAGGGAGCGAATTTTCCCTTCCACCACGTTTATCGGGGTCCCCGGGACGGTTCCGGCGGTTATATGGATAACCCGGCTCTGATTTTCCCGTTTAATATCGATGGGCCCCGTGTTTTTTTCGTAATGGGCAAAGTTAGAAAGGGAAATCCGTTCCCCCGCCGGGTTAACCACAAAAATATGGTCCAACGCGGGGAGCTCGTTCCTGTCGGCCTCCGCTAAGATGACGATGATATCGTAATCGTTTCCCCCGACCCGGTATTTCGTAGCCGTTATCCCGTCCACCGCCGCTTTTATCTCCTGGCCGATGGTATACACGTTCAAGCCCAGGGAGTAGATCCGCTCCCTATCCAGCTTAAGTTCTATCTGGGGAAGCCCGTCCTGCAAATCCACCGAGGGTTCCGTGGCCTCGGGAACCTGGGCTTTGATAAGGCCAGCGATCTTATCGGCGATCCCCTTACCCTTAACCAGATCCTGGGTTTTTACCAGAATATCGATGGGACTGGAACTGCCCATGCGCATCCCCTGGGAATCGGAAAAACTAAAGGTAACCCCGGGGAAATCGTTAAAATGGGCCCGAAGTTTGGTTTTTATCTGATCCGCCGTATCCACCCTGTTTTTATAATCCTGCAGGGTAATCTGCATGGTCCCTTTGTAGGACGACGACGCGTTCCCCATACCAAAGAAGGACCGTTGTCCATCCGTAACGATAATCCGTTTGTACCCCCGGACTTCGTTTTTCACGATGGTTTCCAGTTGGTTCATCACGGTTTCCGTTTCCACTAAAGGACTACCTACGGGAAGCTGGGCGTTGACGGTTACCGAATCCGCCGCCTGGTCGGGCATAAAGACATACCCCACCACGGGGATCATGGCTAAACTGCCCCCAAAGAGGCCCAAAATGATCAGAATGGTCACGGTTTTATGCCGCAAGACCCGGTCCACCGCCCGCCGGTACGCGTTATCCAGGCCCGTAAAAAAGGCCCCAAAGACCCGGTCCACCGCTCCCAAGGGCCCCAGGAGGGGTTTTTGCACCCGGGTTGTTAAGGGAAGATAGTGGCTGGAAAGGACGGGGATTAACAGCATGGCCACCGCGAGGGACGTGGTTAGGGAGATAACCACGGTAAAAGCCAAGCCCGCGAACAGTTCCCCCACCACCTCCAACTGGCTTTTGAACATAACCAGGGGAGCGAAAACGCAGATGGTCGTTAAGGTGGACGCCACGATGGCGTTGATCATCTCCTGGGTGCCCAACACCGCGGCGGTTTTAAGTTTAGCCCCCCGTTCCCGGTAGTGGTAAATATTCTCCAAGATGACGATAGAGTTATCCACCAACATACCCACCCCCAAAGCCAAACCCGCAAGGGTCATCACGTTCAGGGTCAGTCCCCAAAAATACATGAGCATCAGCGTAAAGAGAAGGCTTATGGGGATGGTGATCCCAATAATCACCGTGGGCTTAATTGAACGGAGGAACACAAAAAGGATAAGGATCGCCAACAGGGCCCCCTGCAGGGCGCTGGAAGAAACCTGGTTGATCGAATTTTGAATAATATCGGTGGTGTTAAATATTTCGGTAATTTTGATACCCTGGGGAACCTCCTGGGCTATGCGATCCAGCCGCTTCCTCAGTTCCCTCGCCGTTTGAACCGAATTTTTACCGCTCTGTTTCTGTACCGTTATTTGAACCGCCGGCACTCCGTTTACAAAAACGACGCTATCCTCGTCCTTATACCCCTCAAAAACGTCGGCCAAGTCCCGTAACCGTACCGTCCGGGCTCCCTCCATTTGACCGTTCACCATACCCCCGCCCTTATAGGCGATAACGGTATTTTTAATTTCCTCGATGGATTGATATTCCCCGGCGGTGGTAAGCAGGTACGAGAGGCCCTGATCGTTGATCGAACCAGCGGAAACCTGCAGGTTTTGGGAGGCGATCATGTTTTTAATCTGGGTTACCGTTAATCCGTAGGCTTCCAACCGATTCTGGGGGATCTCCACCCGGATAATCTTTTGCCTTCCGCCCCAAACGGAGGCCATGGCCACGCCGGGAACCTGTTCAATCCGGGGTTGGATCGTTTTTTCGGCGATTTCCCGGAGCTCTTCGGGGGTTCGGTTTCCCGTGACCATCAGGCCCATAATGGGAATCATGGATGGGTCAAACTTAAAAATCATGGGGGTATCGGAGCCGTCGGGAAGGAACCGTTTTACCAGCTCCAGGTTATCCCTGACCGAGTTGGCCGCGTCGGCCATGTTGGTACCATAGGTAAACCGGAGCATCAGCATGCTTGAACCCTTGGACGAGGTGGATGTGAGTTTTTCCAAGCTCGATATATTGGAAAGGGTCCCTTCAAGCGGCCGGGTAACGGTTCGCTCCACCTCCTCGGGGCCCGCCCCGGAGTAGGACGTGTACACCACCAAAATTGGCGGTTCAATTTCCGGGTATAGGTCTATGGGCAGATTCGCCGTGGCGAATAATCCCAACCCAATCAGCAGTATAAAGGCAATGAAAATAGTCGTCGGTCTGCCGACGACGGTTTTAGCGACGCTCATTCCAGGGGCCCCCTAATCCATGGCCTTTAAAGGAGCCACCCGGTCCACCACGTTGACCCGGCTTCCATCTTCCAGCAGGGTCTGACCGCGGACGACGATTTCCTCATCGGGACTCAAACCCTGCCGCACTTCCAGCTGATCGTCGATTAAAATACCCGGGACGATCAATTTTTTTCTGGCTATTTGAAATGCCGGGTCGGCGGGGTCGGTCTCCACGGAAAACACGTAGGCATCCCCAAAACGGCGGACCACCGCGGAGGCGGGTATTTTTACGATATTGTTCTTTTCTTCCGTGATAATCTTAACCTTGGCAAACATCCCCGCCTTTAAGCGACCCTCGCTGTTATCCACGCTTAGACGAACCTCCATAGTCCGGGAGGCCGTATCCACCGTGGGACTCAACTCTTTTACCGTGCCCCGGAACTGGAGCCCCGGATACGCGTCCAGGGTAATTTCCGCCCGGAGTCCCAAGCGCATTTTTGAAATAAACCGTTCCGCCACGTAGACCCGTAATTCCAAGGCCCCGGTGCCCGAAAGTCGCGCCAGGGGAAGAGCCTGGGTGATAGTCATCCCCAATTCCGCGGGAAGATTCACCACGGTACCCGAAATGGGAGCTTTGACAAGCCCAGGAACGTAGGTCATCCCGGGCTTAGACGGGTCCACCTCGGCAATAGGATCATCCTTGCTGACCCGGCTTCCTTTGCTCACGTACAGTTTGGTGATTTTTCCCGCCACATCGGAGTACACGTCCACGGCCGAACCGGCGACCACATCCCCCGAAAGGGCCAGATAATCCTTAATTTGCCCTTTTACCGCCCGGGTGGTATTGACCGCGAATACCGTCGGCGTCGTTTTATCCGGGCCGCCCGTAGGCCCTTTTGCCCCCGGAAGGGTCTTGGCGGAAGCGTTCGTTTTCTCGGTAGCGTTGGGAGTCTTTGTCCCCGTACCGCTTTTGTTTCCCGTCTGTACGGAACAGCCAAACAAAAGGGCGATCAAAAGCAGGGAAACCGTGATTATCCTTTTCATTATTTACTCCTCGAAAGGGTCCCAAAGGGAACCCCAATAGCGTATTCAAGGTCGATTAGGCCGGTCATGTAGTTGAATTGTTCTTTTATAACCTCAAGTTTTGCCTTTTGCAGTTCCAATTCGGCGTTTTGAACTTCCAGAAGATCCTTTAGCCCCGCCTTGTAGGCGTCTTCGGTTAACTTGTACGCCCGTTGGGCCAAGTCCACGTTCAACTGTTGGGCTTCCATACTTTTTCTCGATTTCTCCAGCTTTAACACCTGGGTGTACACATCCACTTCGGTGCCCCGTATGGCCTGGGATAAACTAATGTTAAGCTTTTCAATGGTATCGTCCATTTCCGTTAAGCCCAGCGCCTCCTTGGAAACCGGAAGCAGACCGTTAAGCCGAAAACCCAGGGTTAATCGGAACATCCCCGACCGTTGGGCCCAATTGTTTCCGTCGAACCAGGAATCTTTCCACACGTCCTTTTGAAACGTGGGATCCATGGTGTAGGCCAATGAAAGGGTGGGGGTGTAGGTGTTTTCGTACACCAGCTTTCGGTTGCTTTGTAAAAGAAGAATGGATCGGCGAAGTTCCCGCAGATCCGGTTTGTTTTGCGCCGCCTCGGATATCAGTTTTGCCGTATCCAGGGAAATAAAATCCGGGGGTGTTACGTCGGCTAAGCGAAGCGAGGTACCGTTGGGCAGACCCAGGTTCATCGCCAGGGCGGCTAAGGCCGAATCCAAAGCGTTTTTTAAATCCGCGATGGCGGGCTTCAGATTTTCCGCCGCCACCTGGGCCTGCAGTACCGACAGTTCTGGAACCAGACCGGCTTTGTAGTTCGCCTGGGCCATGACGGTACGGCGGTCCGCGTTGGTCAAATTATCTTCCATTAGTTTAATATTTTTTTTAATCAGCAGGATTTGCAGATAACTTTTCCGAATATCCCGCTCCAATTGGGCTTTGGCCTTATCGTAGGTTACCAGGCCGGCTTCGTAGTCCAGTTTAAGGTTTCGAATTCCCTCAAAGAGGGCCACATTCAGGTTAAGCGCAGCGGTCATCGAGCCCGAGAGCCCCCAGTAGTAGGAGGATCCCATGGAAATGGTTCCCAAACCGGGAATCGTAATGGCGCTCGATTGGACTTGATTCAAATGGGAGATAGTTCCCCCCACGTCCACGGTGGGAATAAAAACGTTCCACGCCGTATCCATCTTCCGTTTTTTAATTTTTGTATCGATTTGCCCCGATTGGATCCCCAGGTTATTCCCCAGTGCCATTTCCACGGCCCTATCCATGGTAAGTTCCAGGGGACCGGTCCCTGGAGCCGAGGATTGGCCAAACAGGGAAGCCGAAAGGGTCAGGGACAGAATAATCGGCCAGAATATACGCGGTAGGCGCCGACTAAACATACGGATCGTTCTTTTCATACTCCGCTCCTCGTTGTAGCGATGGAGAAAGCGTAGGTATACCGAATTCCCCAATCGCCCTAATTGTATGGTCCGTACTATTACGCGACCAACTATGGTTATCCGGGTATCAGCCAGGGATACCCGCCAAAGCCACCTATTGCCACCCCTCCAAGCCCAGGGTGATGTATCGATACAAACGACGGAGCCCCAAGGGGTACTCCGGATCTCCAGGTTCTATTTTAGACCCGTGCATAAGAAAGTTTACCACCAAAAACATTACCCACTGGGCCATCGTGAGAGGATTCATATCCAGAGACATAGAAACGTCATGAGAAAACTCAAACACGGACAGTATTTTCGTGGGGATGAGGAGCCCTAAATCAAAACGTTTTATCCGAACCCAATCCAAAGCGACTAAAATATCCGGATGGGTACGTAAATATTCCGCCGTAACCACCAAGGCCCGGTACAAACGATCCTCCGGGCCTTGGGCCATACGTCCTTGAGCGGCGATCATTTCGGAGATTCTTTCAAATTCCGAAACAAAAAGCTCCCGCAACATCTCCCGTTTTCCACTAAAATGGGCGTATAAACCGCTCTTGGAAAGCCCCGATCGCTGGGCTACCAATTCCATCGTGGCGTTCCAGGGTCCCGCCAGGGCTACCACCTGGGCGACCGCCTTCATAAGCTCCGACGTCTCCCCCGCTGAGCTAGCGGCCTGGGCCCCCTCTTTTTCCAATTCTCCATAGGGAATGCGGTCGATACGTTCCTTGTTAAAACCAAACCCTCGCCGAACCAGAACTTCAATCGTATCCAACGCCCGCGAAAGCTCCTCCGCGCTAGGCGCTAGTTCTTCGGAGGTTCGACTACCGTGAAATTGGGCCACAAAGAAAAAAGCGGTCATCACCGCCAGGTGATTAAAAAAGCTCGCGTAGGCCCTGCGGTCTCCCGAAACTATTTCTTCCATCCGAAAACCTCGGCGCCTCATTTCGGAGGCCATGCCGTGTTTTTCCTTCGGATTCCCCAATACCATGGTGCAGGAAAAAACAAAGTCTCCCCTCTGCCGAAGATAATATTCCCCGATAGTCCTAACGATCCGCACGATCTTTTCTGTTTTATCCAGGGCAAAAAAATCTTCCGGAAGGACCGATAGCCGCAAGTATGCGGCGTATCGGTCAAAAAAATCCTCGTAGAGAGCCTCCATAAGGGCATCTTTGTTTTTAAAATGCCGGTACAACGCGGGCTTAGTAACCCCTAAGGCCCGGGCCACGTCGCTGAGACTGGTTGTTCTGTACAGATCCTTTCCCCAAACCGTAAAAGCGGCCCGAATAATATCATCTCTTTTCATTGTTACCGACCGGTCGTTAACATACCGATAAACAAAATCCCCGTCAAGGGGTTTTATGGTGGTTTATATTACCAAAATAGTAAATAAATGAACGTATATCCCTTGACTAAATTCCAAGAAGTTGCCATATTTAGAAACATTATAATATGATTATTTGGAGGCATTCATGAAGATACAGATCCTGGGATCCGATTGTTCTAACTGCAGAACCATGGAAAAACACGTCCGGGAAGCGGTGGCCGAGTTGGGTATATCGGCGGAGATAGAGAAAGTAACCGACATCCAAGAAATCATGGCTTTTGGGGTCATGTCAACACCCACGTTGGTTTTAGACGGGGAAATTAAAAGCGTGGGCCGGGCTCTTAAAAAAGACCAAATAGCGGCCTTCCTTAAGGCAAAGGCGTAAGGGAACCCAATCATGTGGCAACAATTGGTCGATTTATTTGTCTATGGAACCTTAAAATTATCTAAGGATTCCCATTTCGCGTCCGCATTGGATTTTTTTATTTATGATACGGTAAAGATATTTTTTCTCCTGGTGGTCATTATCTTTGCCATCGCCTTTATTCGGAGTTTTTTCCCTCCGGAAAAGACAAAACTTCTTTTAGAGAAGGTTCCCAATTTTTTGGGTAACATTTTGGCGGCTCTTTTGGGTATCGTAACCCCCTTCTGTTCCTGCTCCGCAGTCCCCCTCTTTATTGGTTTTATCGAGGCGGGGATACCCTTGGGGGTTACCTTTTCCTTCCTCGTATCTTCGCCCATGGTGAACGAAGTGGCCCTCATAATGCTTTGGGGGCTCTTTGGCTGGAAGATAGCCCTGCTCTACATCGCCAGCGGCTTGGTGGTGGCCATCCTAAGCGGCGCGGTTATCGGAAAGCTTAAGCTGGAAAAATGGGTAGAAGAGTACGTCTACAAAATCCACGGAGGGAAGGGGGTCATCGAAGAACTTAACTTTAAGGACCGGATTCAGTACTCCTTTGGATACGTCGGTGAAATTGTGGGGAAGGTTTGGCCCTACGTTCTCGTGGGTATCGGTTTAGGGGGTTTTATGCACGGCTACGCCCCGGCAGACCTGCTGGTTAAATACGCCGGGCCTGGAGTTTGGTACGCGGTTCCCCTGGCGGTTATCATCGGGGTCCCCCTCTATTCAAACGCCGCGGGGGTTATCCCTATCGTCCACGTTCTGATGGAAAAGGGTATGGCCATGGGAACGTCCCTGGCCTTTATGATGGCCGTAACGGCCCTCTCCCTCCCCGAAGCGATTATCCTGCGTAAAGTTTTAAAGCCCAAGCTGTTGGCCACCTACTTTAGCGTGGTAGCGGTAGGCATTATCCTTACGGGGTATCTTTTCAACATCGTAATAAAGTAGCGTCTGGTTTCCATAGGGGGTTCTCGCAAAAGCGACAGTGCTTCGCGGGATCCCCTTCGCTTAAATCATAAAATAATGAGGCTCTTTCAAAACTCCCTGAGTTTTGAAAAAAACCTCCCTCATCATTTTTTAACAAATCCCGTGTATTATTGAAAGCCAGGAGAAGCACACCGATGAAAGTATTATTTCTTTGCGTTCATAATTCCGGCCGAAGTCAGATGGCCGAAGCCTTTTTAAAAAAACACGGAGGCGACCGTTTTGAGGTAGAGAGCGCGGGCCTGGAACCGGGAAAGCTAAACCCCTTCGTGGTCCGTTCTATGGCGGAAATCGGCATCGATATTTCAAAAAATCCCACCAAAAGCGTTTTCGACCTATACAAAGCGGGACGGCACTACGATGTGGTCGTTACCGTATGCTCCAAAGAGGCGGCCGAACGGTGTCCCATTTTTCCGGGCCTCCACGAAAAGCTCCATTGGCCCTTCGCCGATCCATCTACCTTTACGGGAAGCGACGAAGAAATCATGGGTCAGGTTCAAAAAGTACGGGATCAGATAGAAACTGAGGTAAAGGAATTTATTACCCTACATACAAATGAAAAACAATAAAAAACGCAACCAACCCTCGATTTTTGGATTTTTAAATCCTATTCTTAACGAAGGCTCGATCGAGGGTTATAATGGAAAAGTTGCGGATCCTGGAACAAAAACACGATTCCTTTGTTTTATTAGAATTGGTGGGGATTGTGGATTTACAAACGTATACGGAATTCCATCAGAGGGTGTATACTCATATCGCAACCACCAATATAGTGGTCGATCTTTCCAGGGTTAACAATTTCACATCCATTGGGCTGGGTGTTTTACTGTATGGGATCGAGGAGGGACGCCAAAGGGGAAACAGGATATACCTATTGAATCCTAGCGATATAGTCCGGTTAGCCATAGAATCCACTGGGTTCGCTGATCTGTTTTCCATAATACCAACGATGAGGGATATAGGATAAACGAATGAACACATCGAGCTTGAACACCCTTCTATTATGTATGGGCTTTTGTTTTGTCACGGCGGTCCCGGCTCCGTTATTAGCAGCGGAGGGCCAAAAATCCAAGGATACGACCGCCCACACATCCCTTACCCCCGGGGCTTTTATCACCCGTTTAGAAAAAACTTGCCAAGCCATAGGGCTTCCCCAGGAACGGCGGGACCGCATGATGGCCTTCGCCAAGGCGGAGCCAGAAAAAATGAATAGGGATATTTTGGCGGCCCTTAGGGTCGATCCGTACCTGCGACTTCTCGTGGACAAACAACACGCCCTACCTTCCACCTATGAACCCCCGGATCTGGTTACCCTACGTGATACGGCGTACATAACTAGTAAAAAAGGACTGGTTCTTCGTCGGCCTGCGGCGGAATCCCTTAAAACGATGGCCATAGAAGCGCAAAAACAGGGAATAACCCTGGTAGTATCGTCCACGTACCGTTCCTTCGCGTACCAAAAGGGCGTCTACAACCGTATCGTAGCCGAAATGGGGAAAGAGGCCGCCGATCGGGAATCCGCCGAACCCGGGCATAGCCAGCATCAGCTAGGCCTGGCGGTGGACTTTGGGTCCATCGATGACTCTTTTGCCCAAACAAAAGCGGGAAAATGGTTGGCGAAGAACGCTACCCGTTTTGGCTGGTCCCTCTCGTATCCCCATAATTTTGAAAGCGTTACCGGTTACCGTTGGGAAAGCTGGCATTATCGTTACGTGGGGCCCCAGGTGAACCGGGTAATCGAAAACTACTTTGGGGGAATCCAGCAGTACGCTTTGGAATTCCTTTCCCGTTGGGAAAAGGAGTAGGGTACCCTTATGGGCTGGAGGAACACCGTTTTTATGGAGGTATTGGAAAAAAACGCGTAACCCGTTTAGATTTCTGTTGTTTAATAAAGTTGGTTGTTTCGAAAAAAACTGGGATTAAAGAAACAGCCATGGTTTTTCTTCTATGGGTGAGCCTACAAATTCTTTTTTAAAGAATTTGTGAATTTTTAGTATAAAGGAGTGGAACAATGAAGAAACTAGTCGCGGTGCTTGTGGCGGTCGGCTTATCCATACCGGCCTTCGCACAGCTCAATCTTCCGGAGTACCATTTTGCTTCCGGATCCTGGTCCTTTGTTGGGACTCGGGTGCTTCAAAGTAACGCCAAAGCCCCCTTGGCCAAGGTAAACATCAAGGTCCCCCAAAGCGGGCCCATGGTGTACGTATTCAACGCTAAATACGAAGGCGGCGCTGAGGACGGTCATGGCGGCTTTGGAATTCACCTTTTCGCCGACAAAGTGTATCCGGGAGCCTCCTGGGGAAGCGGGAAATCGTACCTTCTTTGGTTGAACTACGATGAACATCCCTTGGATCCCAAAATTCCGAAGGGTTTCAGCGCCCAAGTATACCGGAGCGTTACCAATTCGCAGATGGATTTGGTACAAAGCGTGGATCTGAACCAATACAGCTACCTTATCACCCCTCAAAACCTTGCCAATCCCATACCTATAAAGATTTGGATGAACGGTGATACCGGCGAGATCCGGGTGTACGATCCCACGGACCCCACCTACTATTACTATTTCTACATCAATAAAAAAGACGTTCCCATGAAGGGCTCCTGGATCGCTCTGCGAACCAACGGCCTCAAAATGTCCTTTGGTATGTAAACGTTCCCCGAGGATAAGGCTCACATAAAAGTCCGCATTGCCGTTTCTACGGCAGCGCGGGCTTTTTTGTTTGTCCCTACGCTACAAACCCTCCGGTTCAAGTCCGATCGGTGCTAAACAAAACGGGCGCCCCGTTGGGGCGCCCGCTTTTTCTGCCGGCGATCGGACTTGCCTTCCGGCCCTCGGCTTCCT
>CAYRLW010000047.1:0-26511 GCA_964425215.1 uncultured Treponema sp. | reverse complement strand
GATTGGTACGTGGAACAGGGAGCTTCTCGATTTTCCCCCCAGTATTCAATGGTCTATGAACGGTCAAACCGTATTAGTTCTGGAGGGAGCCTGGACGTGTACGTACACTGGTTTGAACAGCATCGGGATGTTTTGCAAAATCGGGTATTTTCTTTTTTACCCGGTCATCCTTTTCTTCCCTTTATGGACAAACAAGGGGATCCTTTACCAACGGCTACCCAAGGGAATTGGATCGATTTTTTACCCCAAACAAAAGACCCTTGGGATGGGATCCCGCTTCGTCAATACTTCAATTACATTTTGAACGATGGGGATAACGGGCCGGTCCTTCTGAAAGAGTTGAAACAATTATTCTATGGTTTATCCGAAGGGGAAAATCAAAGGGATGTTTTACAAACGATCGACCGATGTTTAGCCCGGTACGAATAGGAAACCAAAATGGATGAACGGTACTTTTTTGAACGTAACTTGCTCGCCCTGGCCTCTTCGGATCCCGATCTGGCTCGGCGTTTGACCAAAGCTATTACCAGCCGGGGCCGTTATAAGAACCTCCGTTCCCGATCCGGAGAAACGGTACCCGCCCTGGTGGATAGCAGTGGGGCCGCCCACCCCCTTCACTCGCTCATGGACCCCCACCGGGAGGGGAAACGGCTTGTGGAAACCATACGCGGCGGGGGCTTTATCGTTTTTTTAGGCCTGGGGGGGGCCTTCGCGGTAGAAGCGGCCCTGGAACGCCCGGATGTAACGGGGATTGCCATAATTGAATACGATATCGATGCCTGTGCGGAACTGCTGGCTTCAAAGGAATATATAAACATATTTGGAGATCCCCGGGTTCGCCTTTTGGTGGATCCGGATGAAAAAGCCCTGCGGGATTTTATTCTCCGGACCTACCAGCCCGCCCTTTTCGGGGGGATAAGCGTTTTGCCCCTCCGGACCCGGGTTGAATGGGCGGAAGATACGTTTAGTAGGGCCACGGATACGATCCGTTCGGCCATCGACGCGATTTCCGACGATTATTCGGTTCAAGTGTACTTTGGCAAACGCTGGTTCTCTAACACTATCCGTAACGTACAGGTCGCGGATCGGATTCAGGAACCCCTGCCTCCCGTACGGAATATTGCGATTACCGCGGCAGGGCCTTCCCTGGACGATCAGATAGGTCTTATAAAAGAAAAGCGGTCTTCCCACTACCTTTTAGCAACCGATACGTCCCTACCTGCCCTGTTAGCCCAGGACCTTCAACCCGATGGGGTCATTTCCATCGACTGCCAACACATTAGTTATTACCACTTTATGCGGGGAATTCCCCCGGGTACCACCCTTTTTTTAGATTTAGCAAGTCCCCCCTTGGTGGCGTCCCAAGCCCCCAATCCCCGCTTTTTTTCGGGGGGGCATCCCTTGACCATGTACGTTTCCCAGCATTGGCGGCCCTTTCCTCAGATAGACACCTCTGGTGGAAACGTGACATACGCGGCGGTAGTTTTGGCGGACCTGCTGGGAGCGGAAAAGATAGAATTATACGGCGCCGATTTCTCCTATCCCCAAGGAGCCAGTTACGCCCGGGAAACCTATATACACACCTATTTTCAAAAATTCCAAAATCGATTGCTTCCCTTGGAGACCGAATTTATACAATTTTTATTTAGAAACGAATCTTTGGATCGCGTTTTCTCTAACGGATTGTGGCGATACGAAACGAAACCCCTAGAAGGGTATAGAAAAAAATTAGAACGGCTATCTAAAACATTGAGAGCCCAGCTGATTCCCGTTCCAGGGCGTGGGCATCCCATCCAGGTGGGGACCGTATACACCCCAAGGAACCGGAGCTCCCTTTCCCTCTTTTCGTCGGGACGGGCTACTTCGACGGCGGATGAATTTTTACGGGCCTACAAAAAAAGGGTCCAGGCTCTGCAAGGGTTTCAGGGCTCCGTAGCCTCCTATTTATCCAAATTGGAAGGGGAAAGCAGGGATTTGATTATGACCCTCCTTCCGACTGCGGCGGCCCTGAAAAAACAAAACCCCGCCATGACGGCGGGGGAAACTATTGAAGCGGTAAAAAATTTCGCCGTGGTGGAACTAGAACGGCTACTAAAACCAGGCCAAAGCTCCGTAGCCGACGAAGGATTCGTCCATACGGACATCGGCGCTGGTTCCGTAAGCTAAAAGGGTTCCTTTTTTATTCGCATCCTGGTTCACGAACCCCAAGGCCCCCAACACGGCGCCGGCGGAACAGGCGGAATAATCTTTCAAAGCCCTGGTTATAACCGTGTCCGGGTCGCCGGAGCATACGGCGTCGATAAAGGCCCGATCGTTCACGGTTTTTACCCAGTCCAACGCCTGGGGGCCAAGGCCCCGGGGAAGAAAATCGTAGTTGGGACCGTAGTGGGTTAAGTCAGTGGAGCCGAGAAAAACGGCGCGACGTCCCAATGTTTCTCCGATTCGACGGATCGTTTTTCCGATTTCAAAGGAATCCCGGTTCACGGGTAACCGTAACCAGATAATTTTTGAGCGGGGAAACAGGACTTCCATCAGGGGCAATTGGACTTCTACCGTATTGTCAGTGTACCGATCTTCCCGGAAAGAAAGCTCCTTTAAAAGAGCGTCCCTGAATTCTCCGTCGATTTCCAGGTACCCCCCGGGGGTTTGAATTCGATCTTCCATCGCCGCTAGGGGTGAATCGTGGGCCCCCAGGTGCCCCCCCGCGATGACCACCGTTTCCGCCTGAGGGTCCAGGGCGCAGTGGGATATTAGGGCAATGGAACCAGAAAAAAACCACCCCGCGTGGGGTGCCACGCTTGCTCGGGCGGTTCCGCGGCGGCTCGGGGAAAAGGAATCCTTGGACGAGTGTAGCCGTATAAATTCCTCCACCTCCGGCCGGGTACCGGGGTACCACCCCACGGGTAAACCTCGTTTTCTTTCCCTCATAGTATTTCCTTTAATTTTATCCTAGCACGGAAAAAGAAAAACGTATATAATTAGGAACATGATACGAAAATTCACCTCCGTAGTCGCACTTCTTTGCGCTATTGTGTATGTGCTCGCTCTTGGTTTTACGGCGTACAGAATTGTTTCCAGCGTATCGGAACGAAGAGGTTTGGCGGAACAGGAGTTCCACGATCTGGTTGACCGGGCCTCCGCCGCGTCGGTTTTGGGGTTCATGGAACAACCCTTTAAGGACGCCATAAAGGATGCGGTCCTCTCTTCGAAAACCCTGGATGCGATAATAGTTTCGGGACCCATGGGTCCCGAATACGCGTTGGAAAAACGAACGGGGTATTTAACCTGGGTCGATTCCGTCCCCCGGTTTGTCTATCGATTCGGTACGTCCCGGTCTCCCCTCTTTTCTCCCCTGCGGGTTGAGGGGATCCGAAACGCCACCGTTAGCGCGGTGGCCGATTATATCGATTATCCGCTAATCCATGGAATTCTTATTCAAGCCCTGGGGGCAATTTTGATAGCCCTCATCGTCGCCCTGGTTACCCTCAGTCTCAATTTTTCCAAAACAACCGCTACGGAGATGGAAAAAAAAAGGGAAACCAAATCCTTTACAACCCGGGAATCCCCGGCGGAAGAAGAGCCCTTTGATATTCCCGAAATGGGGCTTCCCAACATCCAAGACTCCGATGATGATTGCGGACCCCAGGGCCTGTATTCATCCCGAAGCAATATCTGTTGGGAATCCTACACCCACGACCGCTTGGAATCCGAACTGCACCGGTGCGCATCCTTTGAACAGGACCTCTGCTTTATAATCATGGAACGGCTTAACGTTGACGCGTGGGAAGCATCGTACCGGAATTTCACCGAAGCGGCCATAGCCTTTTTTACCTTTAGGGATCTTCTGTTTGAAAGGGGGCGGGGCGGTATTTCGATCATTCTTCCCAACGTGGATTTGGACCATGGGATCCGTATGGCCGAAGAGTTTCGAAAAAAAATAATGACTTCCCCTGATCACGGGGAAAATTGGGAAAATAAAGCCGATCTGGTTGTCGGGTTGAGCAGTCGGGCGGGCCGCTTGGTGGACGCGGATCGGCTTATTCTGGAGGCAGAACGGGCCTTGGACAAGGCTTCCGCCGATCCCACTTCTCCCATAATCGCCTTTAAAAGCGACCCGGAACGGTACCGGGCCTTTATTCAGACTAAGGGATAGGACCTCCGGAACCCCAGCGGCCGTCAGTCCGACTAACTCCTAGCGAGGGGGATTGGTCTGGGTTGTTCCGCCGGGGCTGGGGGACGCGTAGAAATAATCTCGGCTTTTAACGATTTGATTTACCGCCCAACCGGCTAAAACGTACCCAAAGGGGGAACCGGAAAGGGTTGCCTTTCGTTTTGAATCCGGAAGTGACTCCCCTACGGTAAGAATACGGGTGGACCCATCCCCCAATTCAAGGCTTATAACAGCCCCTGCTCCCAGGGACGTTTCTTGCTGGGGACTTAAGAAATCCTCCCCCTCCGTCTCCAGAATCGATTTAACCAGGGACTCTACCTTTTGGATGTCCAATTTCCGATTTCGTTCCCCGGTGATAACCCACTGCTCCTTATCGTCCCGGCTTAAAATATAATCATCCTTTTTAAGAATATCCCCGTTTAAGACCATGTGGATCCGCTGTACCTGGTTAGACGTAAGGGCCCCTTTACCCGTGGATGGAAAGAGCCGTAAGTCGTACCAGGATCGGTTTGTGTCGGAACCGTAGGACGAGAACCGGTCAAGGCCCGAGCGGACTTCCTTGGATGCGGCGTTCCGTAAAAAGACATCCCGCCCTACCGCGTCCCGGTTCCCTATCAGAAGATCCAAAACGGGGCCATCTTGGCTAGGACCGTAGAGGGTAATTCGGCTGGCGTGATCCTCATCCAGCCCCAGTTTGGGGTAGGCCTGATCTGTGGTGGCCCTTACGGGGTATTCGGCTTTTTTTGACAGAGCCGAAAGGAGATCCTTAAGACGTTCCTGCTTTATGGGGTAAGATCGGCCGTCTTTTTGGTCGAACCATAGGGTATCCTTTTTGACCAAAACCACTTTTTCTCCGGTTTTCGTATCCTTGGGGGGCGTTATCTCCACCTTAGAAAGGGATGCCACGGCGGAGGGGGATAACCACGTGAACAGGGCCGATTGACTGGCCATCCTTTGGGGGTCAAACACCAGGGTACCCACAAACAATAGGGCAAGAAGACCGAAGAAACCCGTATAAAGAACGGCTTTACGCTTGAATGACATTGGCTTCCTCCTTTCCTTTAGCTTTCCTTCTGAGGGATCGAATAATACCGAAAAGGATTACGATTAGGGGAATAAGAACCACGTTTAAGAATTGGGCAAACAGGGCCGTTTGAGCTCGGACGGCGGTGTCGCTTATGGCGTCCAATCGACCGGTTCTGGGGGCTCGGTTATGAATAGCAATGATATCCCCGTCGTTTCCCAACCAGTCCGCCGCCTGAACGAGGAAATCTAAATTACGATCGCTGTGGGTGTACTGGATCAACGAGGTGGCAAAATTCCCGTCCCCGACCACGATAATTCTACTGGATTTAGGGGTTTGCGGTAGGTCGGGAAGGGTTTGGGAGCTACCGGTCCTGGTGGGCTTGGATTTATGGGCAAAATAGCTGGGAAAGGTTCCCGTCAGCGCCGCGACCAAGGGCTTCTGTCCCTTTGTTTTGTCCAGTTCGGCGGTGAACATCATGGCCATATCGGGGCTAGCCACAAAATCCTTGGTCATAAGCCACGCGTCGGGAGTACTGGATGCCAGGGTTTCAGCTTGGACGTTGGTAACGGGATTAAGCTTTAGGGGGCTGGGCCAATACAGGTCGATACCGGCAAACCGGGCGGTTATGGGGTTGTTTTTATTGGCGTACTGTTGCAATACGGCGACCCACTCGGGATACCGAAGCAGTTGTAATTGCATACCCCCGGAGGGTCCCATGGTTTGATAGGGGATCGTCAATGCCGCTTTATCCAGCACCAGGGAAGGTTCGACCGTAACCCCGTAACTGGACAGCATGGCTAAAAGCCCCTTATCCTTAACGGCTCGGGCCTGTAAATTGGAACGGGAATCCACAAAAACCCCATTAACCCCAAAGAGGACCTTGCCCCCTTCCTGGATGTACCGGTCAATTCGGTACAGGGCCCAATCGTCCAATTCTTCCGCCCCCCCAAATACAAAAAGTTCCGGAAGCGTATCGGGAATCTCGTCCCCGGCGGTTATCTGCCGAACCTGGTACCCTGCCTGGGTCAGGGCCTGGGAAAGGTCGGAATAATCGCTGGACCAGGTTTTATCCGCCTGAGCGACGATCACACCTACGTCTCTGGAGGTATCCCGCACGAGGGAGCGAATTCGGGAGGTAAGGTCGTACTCCAGGGTATCCAATGAAAAGGCCACCGGAATGGTGACGGTTTTATTTAGATATTCTAAAACTATACCCGTATAGACCGTGGCTACGCTGGCCTGATCCTTATCCATGGTTTGAATTTGCTGGGGCATAACACCCAGTTGTTCCACCGCTCCTACGGTTCCCGCCTTAACCGGGTCCTGGACTATAAGTCGGATTTTACCGTGGGAATGGGCCTCGTATTCCTTAAGCAGGTCCTCGATTTCTCCGGGGATGGGGTGTAATTTTGCTAGTTTTTCCGAAAGATAGTACGTTATGGTCAGCCGTTCGGGGATTTCTTTGTATAAATCCCTGGAAACCTTCGAAAGGGTATAGGCCTTGCCTTCCGTAAGGTCGATACGGGACCAAATTCTCTGGGCGTCCAAAAGAGCCACGATAAATATTCCCACGACGAGCAGGGTAATAATACTAGCTTGTTTTTTATTCATGGCTAACTCCATTTCCTAAAAAGAATAACCCGGGTGTTGATAAAAAGGAGTAAAGCGGTAATCAAAATAAAATAGGCCAAATCCCTTGTATCGATTACTCCCTTGGAAAAACTTTCAAAATGGAAAGCCAAGGAAAGGTAATTGATCAGGGCCGCTAAGGGAAGGGACACATCAAAAGTGGAGGTTACTTGATTGATCAGCGTGATAATCAAAAGGATGATAAGGCTTCCCAAAAAAGCGCTTACCTGATTTTTTGAAAGGGCGGAAAAAAGGAGTCCCGCCGAGGTGGCCACGGCGGCCAAAAGCAAAGCCCCCAGGTATTCACCCACGATGGCTCCCCCATCAAAATGACCTAAGGGAAGGAGGCTTAAAGGAACCGGCAGGGTCAGGAGGAGGGCGATAAACATGACCGTGTAGGCGGAAAGAAATTTTCCGATTACCAATTCCCATTCCGAAAAGGGCATGGTTAAAAGGAGTTCCGCCGTACCGGTCTTCCGCTCTTCGGCCCAGCTTTTCATCGTAATAGCCGGAATAATAATGGTAAAAATCACGGGAAAGACGGAAAAGTACGACCTAAGGGAAGCGCTGTCCATGGCGAAAAACCGTTGCACGTAAAAGAACCATAGGGAAGTAAATAAAAGAAAAAAGACGATAACCCCGTAGGCTACGGGAGAATTGAAGGTAGAAAATAATTCCTTCCTTGTCAACGCAAGGGAACGGTGGATCGACCCTTTCATTTCGATTCTCCTTCCGTGGTAAGTTTTACAAAGATATCCTCCAGACTAAAGCGTCGACGGTTCATCTGGAGAATTTTTAGATTATTCGCCACGGCCCAATCAAAGATCCCCTCCCCGTCCCTTATGGTTTTAGGCTCTCCATTAGAGGGGACAAAAAGGCGGAGGGATATTTGTTCGTTGCCGATTTTTTCCAGGTGGTTCACCGAAACCTGAGATCCTAACCGCTCAACCATCGGTGAAATTTGTTCTTCGGAAACTCCTTTCAGGATCAATTCCCACGTGTCTCCCCCCTTTATGGTGGAAGCGATCTCTTCCGCGGTTCCCTGGGCGGCGATTTTCCCTTCGTTGATTATCAACACCTGGGTACACACGGCTTCCACTTCCTGAAGAATGTGGGTAGATAGGATGACCGTTTTGCTTTTCCCTAACTCCCGGACCAGGGATCGAATTTCAAGGATCTGATTAGGGTCTAAGCCCGTGGTGGGCTCGTCCAAAATTAAAATAGGAGGGTCGTGAAGGATCGCCTGAGCCAGACCGACCCGTTGTTTATACCCCTTAGAAAGGGTTTCGATTCGCTTAGAACGAACGTTTTGTAATCCGCAGGCGTTTAAAACTTCACCGATCCGTTGGTTTTGTTTTTTGGGGTCCAATAGCCGCGCCTGGGCCACGAATCTTAGATATTCTTCGGGACTTAAATCCCCGTAGAGGGGAACGCTTTCCGGAAGGTACCCCACACGCTGTTTAACTTCCTCCGGATTATCCTGCACGGAGACTCCGTCCACCAGGGCCGTTCCTTGGGTGGGGAAATGAAAACAGGTGAGCATTTTCATGATGGTGGTTTTACCCGCCCCGTTGGGCCCGAGTAGACCCACCACCTGACCGGTCCCCACGCTAAAGGAAACGTTTTTAACCGCCTCTAGCGTGCCGTACCGCTTGCTTAGGTTGTGAACTTCGATCATGGTAACAACTCCTAATCGATGTATTCAATAGGAAAGACCGCCCTATCCCGGGATAACACCGTATCGGGGAATATGGCTTGGGCTTCCTTTAAAAGCTGTTTTAAGTTGTGTTCCGTGTATCGGGGGCTATAATGAATCAGGGCCATTTTTTTTATTCCCCCCGCTTGGAGGGCTATTTGGGCCGCCTGCTCGGCGGTCATGTGTTTCTTTTCTCGGGCGCTTTCTTCCAGGTTCTTTTCAAACATCCCTTCGCACACAAAAAGGTCCGAATTGGAAACCTCTTGGGAAATTTCTGGAAACGCGAGGCTATCGGTAACGTAGGAAAACTTCCTTCCCGAACGGGGAGGACCCAGAACATCGGCGGGTGCAACCTCCGTTCCGTCTAAAGCCTGTACGGTTTCGCCGCCCTGAAGTTTTGACCATAAGGGCCCCCGGGGAACCCCTAGGGCGGAGGCTTTTTCGGGGAAAAAGGCCCCCGGACGGGGATCCTCTTCCAACGTGTACCCCCAGCAGGGCTTGGTATGCCTGAGGGGAAAGGCCCGAATATGGAAGCCCTCCCCCTGGTACACGATTCCCGGTTCGGTTACCTCTTTGACGATAATTTCGTAGTTAATGTACATGTCCAAAACCCGGCGGCTCGTTTCGATATACTCGGCTATTCGAGGGGGGCCCACAATGGTGAGGGGATCGTCCCGGTCTACCTGGGATGAGAGCATTAAAATCCCCGGGAGCCCCGTTACGTGGTCCGCGTGGGTATGACTGACAAAAATAGCGGATATTTTTTTCCAGCGCAAATTCAGTTTCCGTAAGGAAACCTGGGTTCCCTCGCCGCCGTCAAAAAGAAACAGCTCCCCTTCCCTTCTTAAAAGAACGGAGGTGAGAAAACGGTTTGGGAGGGGCATCATGCCGCCGGTTCCCAGAATAAAGGCTTCTAGATTCATAGCACCGCAGTATACCCGTGTAGGATTAAAGGTTCAACGCTCTAGTACTTCGTAATTTGCGAATGCTTCTCAATCCCTTTCTTGTTCCTTCGGCCAGGGAAAACAAAGTCGTCACCAGGGGTTTATACGCCAAATCCCAACTTCCGGGCCGATGTATTATGGTTCCCCCAAAACCGGTTTTAAACAGATACAATCCCGCCATAGGATGACGACTATCTAAACGGGGAGGAATCCCAAAAAGGTCATACCGTTCGCAAAGGGCCTCCTTCGCGTCAACCATGACCCTATACTGTAACCCATAGGGAGCCATAAGGTTACGTTTTTTATCCGAAGAAGCTCCGTACAGGTACGTGGCTTCTTTACCGCGAAAAAGAACGATAATCGCCGCGATAGGTTCCCCTTCGTGCTGGGCCACGTACAGCCGTACATCCAGCGAACCGTCTCTGTATTCCCGAGCTTGGGAAAAGAGGGTCTGATAATAGTCAAGCCCATGGATGGCTATCCTATCCCGACGGGCCGTTTCTTTAAAAAGGGAATAAAAAATATCCAACCCTTCCTCGTCCATCCGGCGGACTTCAACCCCTTTTTTTTGTGAAAGCCGTATATTATACCGCCATTTACTCTTCATTTGCCCCAACAGGTCTTCCTCCGAAAGACGGAGGTCTATAAGAACCGTATCGGGAGCCTGCACGTCCGCGCTGGAACGTTTAAAGGGACCGTACAGCGTCGGTCTGGGGGTTTCCGGGCCCTCGCTGTACCAGGGTGGATCGAAGCGGATGAACGCCGTGTCGTGGGGAAGAGAGTGCTTTAAAGCTCGAGCTAGGGCCTCTAATAATCTGCTCCTATCGACGGGATCTTCTGAAAATCCCGGGGGTAGTTCGGGACCCCAGGGAACGTAAGCGAAGGATACCCCTGGACCAAGCCGGCGCCGAATGACCAGGATAGACGATTTTACACCCCCGTCCCATTCGATTAAAAAAGGCCGGGCATTCCAACCGAAGCGGGCCTTGAAACTTCCCCAAAACCCCGATTGGAGGAACGAATTCGCCCCATCGCAACGACCCAAATCGGTGGGTGTAAGGGAGCGAAAAAAAGACTGTCCGGCCCGGTGCATCAACCGACCTCGCCGTTGACTACCCTTTGGGTTGTAATAACCGAGTCTCCTAGGGTCAAGGGTTTACCGTCCACGGTGACCCTGCCATCGGTAACCCGGATGGGGATAGAAAAGAAGGTATCGATGTCCACTTCCGCGATCGTTGTGGGACCGAGCCTTCCCTCGATACCGACCCGGGTCCCCGTGGGGACCATGCCCGCGTCCAGAACCTCCACCACATCGGGACCCTCGCCCCCTTTAATAGAGGCGGCCAACAGCATACCCCGGCTTTCCACACCCCGAAGCTTTGCGGCCTTGAGGTTATACGCCACGATTATCCGTTTGCCCAGCAGTTCTTCCTCTTTGTAATAGGGAACCAGACCAGAAACGATAAGGCGCTCTTCCCCGTTGATTTCCAGGGTTTCTATGTACAGTTTATCCGCCTTGGGGTGCCGTTCGATTTTTACGATTTGGGCTACCCGAAGGTCCAGGATATTTAAAAACCGTTCGGTTAAAGGGAGCTCCGACACCGGGTTCGAAACCGCCGCGCTATGGGCCGCTTCACGAGGAGCTTCCCCAGGATGAGCTGCCGTGCTAGGTTCCGCCGTGCTAAGAGCCGCCGCGTGAGGGGCGGTCGTGCTGAATTTGGCGTCCTCCGATGGGGAACCTTTCGTTTCGGATTTGGCCGTGGCTTCAGCCTCATCCCGATCGGAACGTTCTTTTTGACTTCCCGAATACCTATCCCGTAACGCGGCTATTTGGTCATCCTCCAATTTGGTAAAGAGGACCTGGGGGTTATTAACCCGCTTTAAGGGGGATAGGGTTCCCACATCTTTCCATGACAGCCCCTTCGGCCCGATGGAAAGGCCGAAAAATTCGGCGATTTTTCCCGCGCTTTCGGGAAGGTACGGATGGATCATAATGGCCAAGTCTTTTACCACGTGGCACAGGTTGTAGATAAGGTTTTCCGCCGCCGGAGGATTTTCTTTCCGCTGTTTCCACGGCTCGCCATCCTGGAAGGTTTTGTTCGCGAAGGAGGAAAGTTCAAAAATCAAATGGAACGCGTCCCGGAGCTCGGCACCCTCTAATTTTTCCGCGATATTCCCCTCGTAACGTCGGACCGTCTCCCAAAACAGGGGATCCTCGGTTCCGGAGGGTACGGTACCGTCGTAATAACGGCTTACAAAGGATAAGGTCCGGTTGATCAAATTACCCAAATTACCGATCAGTTCCCCGTTAACCTTTTCTTGAAAATCCTTCCACGTAAAAAGGGCGTCCGATTTTTCCGGACGATTATAAAAAATATAAAAACGCCAGACGTCGGGACCGATTCCCGTTTCCATCACGTCGTTACCGAAAACGCCGATCCCCTTAGATTTGGAAAATTTACCGCTTTCGTAATTTAAATACTCGGTGCTGGACATGTGGTGCAATAGGGTCCAGGGATCCCCCGATCCTATCAGACTGGATGGGAAAATTACCGTATGGAAGGGGATGTTGTCCTTCCCAATAAACTGAAAAAGCTCCACGTTTTCAGGATTTTTCCACCAGGAATCCACAAAGGAACGCCAGTCCAGGCCCCGCTCATCCGCGTAGTTGCCGGTCATGGATATATAGCCGATAGGGGCGTCAAACCAAACGTAAAAAACCTTATCCTCGAAACCCGCTTTGGGAACCGGGATTCCCCATTTTAAATCCCGGGTAATCGCCCGCTCCTTTAGTCCGTCCCGGATCCACGCGGCGGTCATTTGAACCGCGTTGTTAGCCCAAGCTCCCTTAACCGAGGCTTCCTTAATCCAGGCTTCTAAACGGTCTTTGATTTTAGGCAGGTCGATATAGAGGTGTTTGGTGGCTCTTAGATGGGGTGTCTCCCCGCAGGTGGAACAGCGGCTTTCCTTTAATTCCGTGGGCTCCAACAATTTACCACAGGCCTCGCATTGATCCCCCCGGGCGTCGGTGTATCCGCAGTAGGGGCAGGTCCCCCGCACGTAACGATCCGCCAAAAAACGTTCGCAATGGGGGCAGTACAATTGTTCCAGGGTCTTTTCCAAAATCAACCCGTGGGCGTCTAGTTTTTTAAAAATATCCTGGGTCACTTCCGTATGAATGGGGGTGGAAGTCCGGCCAAATTTGTCAAAAGCAATGTTAAACCACGTATAAATTTGGGTGTGCAGGGCATGGTACCGATCGCAAAGCTGTCTTGGACTGAGCCCTTCTTCTAGGGCCTTGGTCTCCGTGGCGGTACCGTATTCGTCGGTACCGCAAATATACAGGGTTTCATACGCCCGGAGCCGGCAAAACCGGGCAAAAACGTCGGCGGACAACACTTGGATGAGGTTTCCCAGATGGGGAACGTTATTGACATAGGGCAAAGCCGAGGTGATTAATCTACGCTTCATAATCGCCTACTATAGGTGGGTCTTTCCCCTCTGTCAAGGCAAGGCAGTTTTTTAAAAAACGGTTTTAAAGGGGTTTTAAGATCCTTACCGTATAAAAGTCCTTTTGTTTAAAAGAAGAGGTTCTTTCAAAACTCAGGGAGTTTTGAAAGAGCAACCTTAGATGTATATGCAGTATTTTTACTATTCTAAATTATGTAAATAATTATCTTGTCATTGTTAAAATACTGCAAGAGGTTTTTGCAAAAGTAATAGACTTTTGCAAAAACCTCAGAAATCTAAATTTTACCACAAAACTAACAGGTTTTGTGGTATAATGAGTGCCCCTGTTAGGGGTCTTTTTAGGAGGGCTTATGAATCTATTAGCTAAGGGAACAAAGCGGATTACCGTATTGACCGTTTTGTTCTTCGTGTCGGTGCTCGCTTTCGGTCAGAAAATCGATCTGACCGTGCTTGCCACTTCGGATGTTCACAATAACTATCTTCCCTACGATTATTTTTCCGATATGCCTACGGAGCAGTACGGTCTGGTAAAATTAGCCACGGCCGTCGAGGCCCAACGGCAAACCAAAGCCAACGTCCTCTTGGTAGACAATGGGGATACCCTCCAGGGGAATCCCTTTGGGGAATATCTGGCAAAAAATCCGCCCCAGAGGGGGCAAATCAGCCCCATAATGACCTTGATGAACGCCATGGGCTACGATGCCATGACCCTGGGCAACCATGAGTTTAACTACGGTCTGGATTACCTTAATAAGGTTCTTTCGGGGGCCAACTTTCCCGTGGTTTCTGCGAATATCGTAAAACCCCATTCCGAAACCCCCTATTTTACCCCCTATGTTTTACTGAGCAAGAATTTGATCGATCAGGATGGTAAAACCCAACGCCTTACCATTGGAATTACGGGGTTCGCGCCCCCCCAAATTGTATCGTGGGACGGGGCTAACTTAGCGGGAAAAGTGGAAACCCGGGATATTTACGACTCGGCGGTTAAGTATGTCGCGGAAATGAAAAAGGCCGGGGCCGATATTATTATCCTGTTAGCCCATACGGGAATTGTGGATTTTCCGCGGAAAGGGGGCGAAGAGAACGCGGGGTATTACCTAACCCAAATCCCCGGTGTGAACGCCATCGTAACCGGCCACGCCCACATGAAGTTCCCCGGCCCGGCCTTCGCTAAAATTACGGGGGCCAATATCGCCGCGGGGACCATCAACGGAATCCCCGTGGTCATGCCGAACAGTTTTGCCGATACCCTGGGGGAGATCGACCTTAGCTTTGAAAAATCCAACGGGACCTGGAAACAGGTAAGCGGGACCTCAAAACTTTTACCCGCCTACGATACGGCAAAAAAAACTAGCCTTATGGCGACGGATCAAAAACTCGCCGATCTCCTGGCACCGGTACACCAGGCGGTTTTGGCGTATATTCGATCTCCCATAACGGCGGAAGGAAGCGATACCGCCGCGGTACCCGTGGAGTTGACCGCTCCCTTGACCAGCTTCTTCGCTCTTGTTCGGGACGATTATTCGGTTCAAATAATCAACGAAGCCCAGACCTGGTACGCTCGCCAGAAGGTTCAGGGAACCCCCAACGCCTCGTTACCCATCCTTTCCGCCGCGGCACCCTTTAAAGCGGGGGGCCGGCAGGGACCAAAATATTATACCAATATCCCTGCGGGGCCCCTGGCGTCTAAAAATATCGCCGATCTGTACGTCTACTCCAACACGATCGTCCTGGTAAAAATGACCGGAGCGGAAATTAAAGAATGGCTTGAAATGAGCGCCGGTCAATTTAATCAAATCGATCCGGCCTCCAAGGACGAACAGAACCTAATAAACGATAAATTCCCCACCTACAACTTTGACGTTATAGACGGAGTTACCTATAAGATAGACGTTTCCGTGCCCAGTCGGTATAACGAAGACGGAACCCTTAAAACCGGAGGCGGACAACGGATCGTGGATTTGCAATATCAAGGAAAGCCCATCGATCCAAATCAGGAATTTGTGGTGGCCACCAATAATTACCGCTCCTACGGTGGAGGTAATTTCCCCAATGTGAACCCTTCAAAGATAATATTCCAGTCCCCCGATGAAAACCGTCAGGTCATTTTGAAATACCTGGTGGCAAAAAAAGTGGTGAACCCCCAGAGCGATCAAAATTGGTCCCTCCTAATTCCCCAAACCCCGGGTCCCGTGGTCTTCTTCACCAGCCCCCTGGGAGAAAAGACGTGTCCCCCGGGTATTCAGTTCTTGGGAACCGTAGACACGGGGTACGGTAAATATTCGATTAAATGAAATTCTGGTAAGGACCTGGTTTGATAAAGGGTACCCTGGCTAGTCTGGGGTACCCTTTTTTTATTGGTGATGGGCCTCTTTCAAAAGTCTGTTGCTTTTAAAAAGCCTCGCGATAAAAAAACTATCTATCCGTGGGAAATTTGAAGACTAAACTGGGTTTCCCAGGATTCTTCGGGGGCTAAAATTACCGGTTTTGTTACTATGACGCAGGTGGATTGATACTCGTCCACCATCGTGTCGTTCATTCTGCAGGGGGTCCGGATAGGCATAATCCAGGCGTCAAAGGACGTGGAAGAGTCTAACGTCAGGGTGACTCCGTTGTTCAGATCGTGAAAGACCAATCCATCAGCGTTCCGGGCTTCCTGATTTTCAAGGTTGAGATGTCGTTTTTGATCCGCTTCGATTTTTTCGATTTCCTGGTCCGTCTCCGAGTCCCCGGCGAAGGATAGGTCTACTTGGGTAGAAAAATTAAACCGTTTCGGGTCTACCCCCCGGTTTATCAGTTTATAATGAACAAAAAGAACATTTTTTTTCAGGTAATACGTTTTTTCAACTTCAACGGTGTTAAAGGGCCCTTCCTCATCGCTCATGAGCTTAAACGTGATTCCCTGTTTTACCTTATCGATGTTGATCATTTCGTAACTTTTACGAAATAAACACCGGGAATGGGGAAAACGGCCCTCCATAGCTTGGGCTAACGTGGCTTCGGGGGCTAACAGGCGGTCTAAAAAAGCGGCCCGGCGGTACCCATCTTCCACACCAGCGACTTCGTGGTAGGACTCTCGCTTTCGGGAAAAGGTGTCCAAATAGTTCCACGCCTTGGGAAGGTAATCCAGCTCGATAAGTCCCGCCCCTTCGGTTTTAATATAACCGTTGATTTCGGCGCCCTGGAGCAGGTATTCCCGTTCCCCGTCTAAATCAAAATCAAAGGCTAAAATGGAAGGAGTAAAAATTCCCCGCTCTCTGCTTATTTTTTCAGCTTCCAAAAGGGAACGGTACATGGCTTTCCGAAGGGAATTTTTATAGACACCCCCATTTCCGATATGCCAAAAGCCATCGCACCCCTGGGCCTTCCACAATTCTTCCCGGGCGGTTCTTTTTCTATACTTATCTCCCCGTAATTGATTTATAAGAATGTGGGTGTACATCATTTTAGAATAAATACCGTTCGCTTCGGGGTATCGGACAAGAAACTGACGGGGAAAGGCTCCAAAAACAAAGGACGTGGCTCCTGGAATCAAGCCCTGGGTTTCTAAGCGTCGGAGGGTATCGAAATTTTTTTTTCTCTCCGTATCCATGGCCCAGTACATGGTCTGAGGGTCAGCGGAATTGGGGAAATAGGCCTTTTTGTAGATTTTTATAGTTCTCAAGGAACGGGAAGGAAGCGTAAGCTCTATTTGATCCTCCATGAACGCTAAAACTCCAAAAAACCGGGATATGGCTTCTTCTTGGGTATCCTCCAGATTTCGCAAAAAGGTAAAATCTTGGGGAAAGAAGCTGACGATTCGATCGTTATCGTCCCCCTGGGGCGCTACAAGGCTCCGTAGATACTGCTTAAATTCCCCTTCGTTTTTGATATCTTCATAATTTTGTATAGGATAAACGATAATTGTTTTTCCTTGATCTTCGGTAATGCAGGGCCGTTGGGTTTCGCTTCCCTTAAAACCGGCGGCTATAAATTGGGTTTCATTTAAAAAGATATAATCCATACCGCTGGCCTGTAACGCGCCGGTTAAATTTTGCTCCCATACCATTCCGGGAAGCCAACATCCCCGGGGCCGTTTTCCTATTTTTTTTCGAAGATAGGTAGTCAACATTTCCACCTGACCTATTTTATCGGTAAGGGGAAGCAGGGGTAGCAGGGGTTCGTAAAAACCGCCCCCTAAAATTTCTACCTGCTTTCGATTAACCAACTCTTCTAAAAGCATGAAAAATTCCGGATGATGCTTCTCTAACCATTGGAGCAGGACCCCCGAATAATGCAGAACCGTCGGAATTTTAGGGAATTTATAGAGGGACGTGATAAGGGGTTTTAATTTACTTTGGTATGTTAGTTCGAATTCCTCGTTTGTCGAGCCCAGGGGAATATGATTATGGGCGCCCAGAATTACTTTTAATTTATTCATATACTATCATACCGCCGTACCGTACTTTGAATAGCTCTATTCTAGACTAAAACTATCACGCTGAAAAGCGTTTTTATTTGTTTTTACAGAGAAACTTACAGATGGCCCGCCGCGGATAATAAGGCGACAGAAAAAAATGAAAAAACCAGAGAAAGCAGTGCCATGGAGATTAAAACGAGGGGCCTACCCTGTAAAAAAGATGGAACGGACTCATAAACCGACCGTTTATGAATTTCCGTAACCAGGATAGAGACAAGTACATAGGAGAGGGAAAAGCTTACAGCGATAACCAGAGCCTCGGAGAATCTAAGGGCCCAGCGAAGGGTAATAACCGAAACGGCAAACACGAGGCCGTCGTAAGCCGACAGCCCTTGCATATCCGATCCTTTTGTTTCTCTATCTAGTATGCTTCCAATTCCCAGGCTAATAAGGGCGGATAGGGGAAATAACAAAAAGAATTCGATAAAATCAACATCAAAAAACGGAAATACGTAGTTCCGGATAGCCCAACCGAGGGGGGCGGCGATAAGCATGGCAAGGGGTGGAAGCCAAAAACGAAGGGAAGAAAATTTCACTTTCGCTGGAATCATTTTTATCCCTAAGCCGAGTTGTAGAAGACCATTCAACGAAAAACCAGCGATTATGGCTATATTGATATAATTGCTCATCTATTTTCCTTTTGAGCAAGGTAATTGCGGTAAAAATTACGAATAACCCTGAACAGGGCCACCAAATATCCCAAAATGAGCAGTCCCCCGGCGGTAGATACCACCAGCCGAATGGAAAAATGGGAAGCCAAATCGGAACCGAAGAATTCGTATGCTCCCTGGGGACTTGGAATAGTAAGGACCCCAAACCCAAAGGGTTCCCGAAAAAGGGCTAGAGCGATCAGAAGCAGACCCAAGATAAAAGCTTCGTACAACGAAGTTCCCAGGGCTTGGGAGAGTGAAAGCTCGTCCATTTGCCTGTAGAATCCCCGGGCAATAAAGGCAACGGGAACTAAGGCCAAGGGAAAGGTTATTTCTAATGCCATAAGGGGGGAAAAAAGAGAAAAAAGGAAATAATACCCGTAACCGTACAGACTAGAGAGGAGTATCGCAATGCCATGGCGTCCAGCGTGGGGAAGTAGATTTTCCATGACCTTTAAAGTTCCGATGGTCAAACCGTACACCCAAAGAAGGGAACCCAAGGTGGTCACGGCGAAGGAAAATCGTGATGAACTAAGGATAATCAGAGCAGCTCCGGTGAGGGTCGTTAAGGGGCCGTATTTCCCCCAAAGGGGGTCTGCATGTAGACGATCGTTCATGGTAGCTCCGCGATTTCGGCTTCTATTCGTTTTTTAAACAGGGCTCTCAGTTGTTCCGCCACCCGTTGGTCCATGACCGCTGAATGGAAGCCCAGGGGTATCATTTGTTTTATGGTCATCTGGGGCGATAGTATCATTGCGTAGGCGATGGACGTACCCTCTATCATCATAGAATCGATCAGCGTAATATCCTTTGAACCCCCAATGGAAAAGAGCTCCCCCGAAATAAAACGAGAATGATTGACACCGGTTTTAGGTAGCGGCTTTTCAAGCCGAAGGGCTTCGTTTTTTTCCTCAAAATAGGAGTTTACCGCCCGTAATAAAAAGTAATTCTTTGTTTCCTGGCCAAAAAAAACAAGGGCAAAGCCAATTAAAAGAATTGCCAGGATCCACGAGGTTAAAAGAATCGCATCCCGCCCTTTCCCGGGATGATTAGAAACTGTTTTTTCATTCATGAACGCCTATCCCTCCCGTAAAAGATATGGGTTTCCCAATCCCGTATAAGGGGCACTAAAACGTTCCCGAGCGCTATAGCGAGAAAGGTTCCGTAGCTGTCCATCCCCAGATACCGAAAAAAATACGCGGCCAAGGCCGTCAATACGACAGTAACCCCAGCCCCGGAGTTTGATTTTGGTCCTGTAGCGGGTTCAACGGCCATTAAAAAGGCAACCACGAGGGTACCTCCTGTCAGCAGTCCGAAAAGCATATCCCCGGATCCCCAGGGGCCTCCTAAGGGAAGGGCTCCAAAGATTCGAACTAAAATCGTATAACAGAGCAAAAACAATGCGGGAATCCAAACACGGGCAAATCCTACCGCCATAATTAAAACCGTACCCAGTAGTAAGGCTCCGATTCCCCGATCCGCTATTATCCCGGAACCGGAAAAATTAAAATAATCTACGTAGCCGCCGGGTATTTGGGCTCCCAATTTGGAAAATAAGGAGCCGTTTAGGGCGTCGGTTACCATTGCATCCGTGGGGCTACCCTTAAAACCGGCTATTTTTAGTATGCCCAGGGGTGATCCCGAGGGATCTACAATCCCTTTTTGTAATTCCCCCGCTAATGTGGCTAAGGGGGATCCCCGCAGAGCTTCGGTAAAAACATCAGGCCAAGAAAGTCGAATAAAAAGCCATCCCCCAAGGGCGGGGTTAAGCCAATTGGTTCCCAGGCCACCAAAGCTGTGTTTAACCACCAGAATAGCGAAGAGGGTTCCGAAAACCGCGTAGAGCGGATGTATCTGGTGGGGAAGCATAAGGGAAAAAACTAAGGCTGACGCGATCGCGCTCCCATCCTTTAACGTATGCCTTTTGGAAGAAACCCCTAGGATCCATTCGACGAACACCCCGGTTCCTACCGCCGCGAGGGCTATAAAAAAGGATGAAAAGGAATCCGTAAGGGACGATTGTAAAATCACCAACAAAGCACACAGGGAAACCATCCACATCCGGGTAACCGTCGGTACGGCCATGTGGATCTGGGGTGTCCGGGATATGGAAAAATCTATTCCGTTCATAGAGAGTCTCCAGAATTCATGAGGGTCCTTCCGTTTGCCCTAATGGCAGAATCCCGGATAACGGTGCTTAAGGGAAGCCGGGAAGGACATAAAATTTCACAACATCCACACCCATGGCATTCCAAGGCCCCCTCTCGGGACGCTTCGGCGTCCTTCTTAGAAAGGGCTAGCTTGAATAACCGTTCGGGGTCCAAGCCTACGGGACACACGGCTCGGCATTCTCCACAGCTGATACAGTCTACGGTGTCGGTTCCGCCAATTTGATCGGCGGAAAGGGCAAAAATCGCCGTGGTCGTTTTTGTGATGGGTTCGTCCAAATCGAACACCGTTTTTCCCCGCAGTGGAGACCCTACGGCTATTCTAATCGGTTCGGAGCTAAAACCCCCGCATTCCTCAAAGACATCCCCGATTCGGGTGCCGATTCGTACCCGAATAACCAAGGGATTTTTTAAAGCCATTCCGCCCACGGCGACGTAGCGTTCCATCACGGGTTTATTATACACCACCGCGTCACATACAGCCGCCAAGGTAGCGACCCCCAAAAAACAAAGGTTCCCCAGTTCAACACCCTCGTGTTTTTCAAAACTCCGGAGCGCTTGCTCCAATTCCCGAATATTCCTTTGGGGATACCTTTTTCCCACCATAACCGAGGTGAGGGGTATTTTGTACGGCTCCGCTTCCCGGGCAAAGCGCAGGGCCACATCTTCGGACCCCTTGGAATAAACAAAAAGAACCCGGTTTATTCCAGAAGCCCGGAGCGCTATGGCCGTTCCCTCTACCACCTCGGCCATCCGTTCTTCCAAGAGCACCCGGTCCGCTACTAGCCAGGGGTCGTCAAAAACACAACGGATAACGATGGTCTGTTTATTTTTCTGTTCCAGGGCGCCATGGAATAATTCAGACACCGGTCTGCCCGGATCTTCCATCTCTACCACACCCTTTTCCGCCACCAGACGTTGCAGATCGTAGGGTGAAAGACCATCCCAGGCGAATCGTCCTGTTTTTTTCCCCAATTTTTCAAAGGGGCCTTCCATACGGAGCACCGCCGCGGAGGTTTTCCGTCCATCGTGCATATCCCAGGTTACGAATTTTAGAATTCGACCGGGGATGGAAGCGTGAATATTCGCCGAACCAGGCCCTTGGGCCCTACCGATGAGCATACCCTCTTTAACCCACTCCCCCACCTCCACAACCCGTTGGGCTTCCTTGCCCGGGTGTTGCGTCAGGGGTATAACCGAAAGGGCTGGCAAAAAGCCGATCCGTGTCGAATTATAGGAGGGGGCCGAGGGATCGGTAAACTCTATTCCCCCCCGAGTAAACGTATAAAGCTTCATGCGGCCATCCGTTTATCGTTATAAAGGGACCAAGCTCCCCTTTGTCTTCTACGTTTTATCCCCTTCGCTAAAAGGGGTAGGTTTATGATAACCATTATAAATACCGCGATGCTATCCCCCCCCACAGGGACGGGGGTTGGTCCTAGACCTTTTCCCGTATACGAAAACAGGAGTTTTTCTAAGGGCGGTGTTGAAAGCTGTGGAGCCGTACGGGGAACCATGGGGTCTGGTTTCGGATCCACAAGACCGTCGGAATCCACATGGTACGAGAAATACCCTTTTTGGTGGTTCCCCTCAACGCTGGAGCTAAGGGGCGTTACACTAAATTTTTCTTGAAAAGCCAGGTGGGAAAGGTAGTTTTCTGGATGAAGCAGACTAGAATCCGTGGTGGAAACCCTGGGAGATAAAAAAAAGATCTGAAATAACAGAGCAAAGACCGCCGCAAGGGTTAGGGGCCCCAGGGCCCAAGAGATTTCAAGAAAGGGATGCGTATGTTCTAAAAGGGTAACGGGGATGAATCGGTGATGGCCCCGGATCGACGCGATTATTTCTTCGGTATAGATAAGGGTACATCGGGCGCCAAAGGACGCGACTAGGGCCAACAAAAAAAGAATAGGGGAGGTTCCCGATAAAACACTGAGCCCCATACCCCCAACCAATACAGAACCCATAAGAATTCCCAATTTTTTTATAGAATCCATTCTCAGAAAAGCCTTGGATATATCTTTACGGATCCAGAATCGAAACAATTCTCGTAACGGATCCGTATACACCTGCGAAAGGGCTAAAAGGAAAGCCGAAAGGGCCAAAGATGCGGGGCCCGTTTGGGAAAAGAACAATAAGGGGAGGAGTACCACGAGGGCAAGGGGAACGTTTTTTGAAAAGAGCAACGATATACCCGAAGCGGTTAAAAAAAGAACGAAGAAAATCCAAGATCCCCTACTATTTTGTTCCATTTCCAGGGAATGGGGTACATCTTTGAATATTTTCTGAATTTTCTCCGTCAAATTTGATCCCAGGGGATAAAAAAGGTGGTTCCCCAGGGGAATAAAAAACCGCTGTTGTCCCTTCGTGTGAAAAATTCCCCAAAGCTGTTCGGCGTACCCGTCGTTTCTAAGGTCGTAGGGTTCCATGATCTGTCTATATTGGGATAGGGGAACCGGCTTGAGGCCGTCAAAATCGTTAATATACACCCATTCGGTGGAAGGGGAAATGACCGGGGATATATGGTTTTCCGAGAGCATTTTTAAAACATCCGATTCCCCCACGGTATCGGCAACGGAAAGGATCCCGTAGGGCGTCCCTGGGCCCCCTTGGGTAGCGTTAAAAGAAAGCATCACGAGCCCCGTAAACGAAAGAACGGTACAACCAAGAATGATTATCAGACCTTTTTGTAATCCCATGGAAACCACGCTTTACAAAAGGGCGAAGGCGGTGGCTATAAAAATACCGAGCAGGGATCCCACAAGAACTTCCAAGGGAGCGTGCCCTTGTATTTCTTTTACCGGATGATATTCAATTCCTGTTTTTTCGGATACCCGTTTCCCTAATAAATTTAAAGACCGGGCCTGCAAACCGGAGGACCGGCGAACTCCCATAGAATCCCGGATAACGATTAAAGCGATAGCAAAGGTAACGATAAACAGGGAGGACCCTACCCCTTCTTTAAACCCCACGGAGACGGTTAACGCGGTTACCAAGGCGGAATGACTAGAGGGCATGCCACCGGTTTTCCAAAGCATGGTGGAAGCGATTTCCCGGGGAGAACGGCGGGAAGATCGAAGTAAAACGATAATAGCTTTTAAAAGTTGGGCCACAAACATGCTGGAGATAGAGGAAAGAAATACGGGGTTTTCAAAAAAGGGGCGAAAAGAATGTGGTCGTAACGCAACGGTCAATGGGAACATTGACTTACAATTCCCTAGGATGCCTCTTTTGTCAAGGCCTATGATCTGTTATACCCTTCTCTATGCCCTTTACTGTTGTTCTTGGCCCCGACGATGAGGGACGCCGGCTTGACCGGATAATGAGAAAACTGCTCCCCCAACTTCCCCTTTCGGCGATCCATAGGTTCTTGCGTCAAGGCTTGGTTCGATTGGAGGGGAAACGGGCCCAAGCCTCGTCCCGGGTTCACGGAGGGGAGTCCTTGGAGCTTCGTTTTGACCCTTCTCTGGTTGATGGGATCGCGATCCAAAACGGGGAACGGCAAAACGATCCTCTCCCCGTTCCGAGAATTCCGACCCCTCAAATACTGTGGGAAGCTTCGGGCCTGCTTATTTTAAACAAACCCTCGGGGATTCTTGTTCACGGGCCTAACAGCCTGGATTCCTGGGTCCAGTGGTACCTTTCTTCAAAAAAATCCCTTTCGCCGGTCTTTAGAGGCGGGCCTCTTCATCGTTTAGACCGGGGAACCAGCGGTATTATCGCTTTTTCCACATCCCTACCGGGAGCCCAAGGGTTTAGCCAGGCCCTTCGAGACCGGCGTATAAAAAAAAGGTACATCGCCCTGTTGGATGGGTCCATGGGGGCGGAAGCGGAATGGGAAGATACGTTGGAACGGGATAGAACGTCAAAAATCAGCCTTCTGGGCTCGGAAACGGGGAAACGGGCCCACACCCGGCTTTGGCCCCTGGCGAATAATGGCAAGCGTACCCTCGCTTTAGTTCAGATCGATACGGGGCGGACCCACCAGATCCGAGCCCAAGCAGCCGCCCACGGCCACAGCCTGTCGGGGGACAAGAAATACGGGGGTTCAGCCCTTGCGGGAGGACCGTTTCTCCACGCCTACGAAATGGAACTCCCTTCACCATTGATTTCCCCGGATGCCATAACGTTGCGGGCCCCGGTACCAGCGCTTTTTTTAAAAGAAATAGAATCCCAGTTTGGGGAAAAAATATCCCGTATTATGGCTAACACCCCTCCCACCGATCTATGGGTCGGTGCTATAATTGAATAATGTTTCGTTTGATCGGTGATTTAATGTGGATGATCAAGGGCGTACGGGTCTACGCCCTGGTGGGTGAAAGCGGAACCGGAAAAAGTTTTCGCGCTAAATTGGTGGCTCAAAAATACGGCATTGAACTAATAATCGACGACGGTCTTTTGATACGGGACAATAGAATCCTAGCGGGACATTCGGCAAAAAAGGAAAAAACTTTTTTGGCTGCCGTCAAAGTAGCCCTCTTCGACGATAAAAATCATCGGGATGAAATCGCGCGGCGGTTGCAAAGCGAAAAATTCAAAAAAATACTTATCCTGGGAACTTCCATCAAAATGGTAAATAAGATCGCCGCCCGGCTTCAACTGGCCCAACCAACGAAAATAATAAAAATTGAAGATATCGCTACTCAGGAAGAAATTGAAAAGGCCCTGCAAACCCGAAAAATCGAAGGAAAACACGTCATTCCCGTGCCTTCTATCGAGGTAAAGAAAAATTATCCCTCTATTTTTTACGACGCGGTCCGGGTTTTTTTAAAACGGGGAGCCCTACCGCCCATAGGGAACGTTCCCAAGGTACACGAAAAATCCGTGGTACGGCCCGAATATTCCAAACGGGGCAAGGTTACCATCTCGGAAACCGCCCTAAGCCAAATGGTGATCCACTGTATCGACGAGTTTAATCAAAACATTAAAATTAAAAAAATCACCATAAAAGATAGCGGGCCAGGGTATCGTTTGGTCATAACCATCGACGTTCCCTACGGAACCCAGCTTTCCGGCAATATCCACGAGCTACAGCAGTACGTTATTGACAATATTGAACGGTATACGGGTATCCTTATCGAGGAAGTCAATATTATTATAGATAAAATCACCCCCTAGGAGGAACCGATGAAAAAATATGGAATTATTCTCTTTATTTCAGCGTGTTTTGTTTTTACGCTTTCCGCCGAAACGGTAGTTTCTCCGACAAAGCCCGCGTACCAGTTCGAGGGAACCCACTATCGGGTCTACTCCGATGAAAGCGTCAAAGCCGCCCAGGATGTGGATGAACAGTTGGAAGCCTATTTTGAAGTGTTTAATCGGCTTTTACGGTTTAACCCTTCCCTATTGCCGGACAAATTACGGGTTCTTGCCTTTTCCGATGGAACGGCCTATGGAAATTATGTAGAGAAAAAGTTAGGCGAAAAACGGGAAGGGGCCGTATACCTCCATTACCCCCAATTCGCTGATCGAGAATTGGTCCTTCAGAGGGGAAAGGAAACGAAAGAAGCCTTCCTAGCCCAACAGGCTTTTGTGCAATTTCTCCGTGCGTTTATACCCAACCCGCCCACGTGGATTCAAGAAGGTCTGACGGTATATTATAGCAACCTGGGCTACGATTTTGATAAAAAGGAACCCACGTACAAAGAAAATTTAGACTGGTTAGCTACCGTAAAAACCTGGGGCAATGCGGCCCCCAGTTTGGAATCGGTGGTTTTAGCGGATCTGGGGGATAAGGGACTTCGTCCCGATACGATGCGGGGAGCCAGTTGGGTCCTTGTTTCTTTTTTACTCAACACGGATAACGAGGATCTTCGGCGGACGCTCTTTGAAAGTTTTATGGTCCTTTCCCCCCGGGCCACCGCGGCGGAAAATTCCCGCTCCGTGGTGGATCGGGCCGCCCTCTGGACCGACGCGGCCACATTGTATAAGGATTTGCGAACCTACGTGGAAAGCCGGAAAACCTTTTCCGAGCTCATACAAAGCGGCCGGGATGCGTACGCAGCCCACGATACCAGTACAGCGACGGCCTATTTCCTAAACGCCCTGGCGTTGGAACCCACCCATTACGCGCCCCCGTATTACCTGGGCCTTTTAGCCTACGAGAGCCAAAGTTACGATTTAGCCGAAAATTATTATCGATCGGCCCTGCAGTACGGAGCCGACGAAGCGCTGGTTAGTTACGCCCTAGCCCTCAACGCCGCGGCCGCGGGCCGGAATTCCGAAGCCTTAAGTTACCTCGATAGGGCTGAAAAACTGGCGCCGGATCGTTATAAAGCCAAGGCCGAGGATCT
>CAYRLW010000046.1:0-29430 GCA_964425215.1 uncultured Treponema sp. | reverse complement strand
GGGCGGGCGGCGGGCGGGCGGCGGGCGGCGGAAGCAAGCGGTAAAATTTCCCTTGCCCTTTCACCGGGAAGCTTAGTATCTTTATTTTCAAACAAGCAAGGAGTTTTGCCCCATGGCCCAACATCAATTTCAAACCGAAGTCAGTCAACTTTTACGGCTGATCATCCATTCCCTCTATTCTAATCGGGAAATTTTCCTTAGAGAGCTGGTTTCCAACGCTTCCGACGCCTTGGACAAGCTCAAGTACCTTACCGTGGCGGACGAGGCTTACAAGTCCATCCCCTTCGATCCTCGGATCGACCTTTCCTTTAACAAGGATGCCAAAACTCTTACCGTTTCCGACACGGGAATCGGTATGAACGAAACCGACCTGATCGAATCTCTAGGAACCATCGCCCGTTCGGGAACCCGGGCTTTCTTAGAAAAGCTGGCGGAGGACGCTAAAAAGGATTCCAACTTGATCGGACAGTTTGGAGTGGGGTTCTACTCCGCCTTTATGGTAGCCGAAAAGATCGAGGTGGTCACTCGAAAAGCGGGGGAAGAAAAGGCCTGGAAGTGGACCAGCGACGGGAAGGAAAGTTACGATTTGGAAGAAGCCCAGCGGGACGGCCATGGAACCACGGTTACCCTATACCTAAACGAAGAGGGGTTGGAATTCGCCAACCGTTGGAGCATCGAGGATATTATTAAGCGGTACTCGAACCACGTGGCCTTTCCTATTTATTTAACCTACGAAGAAAAAGAATACGACGACAAGGGAAAGGAAAAGGGCTCTACCACCAAAACGGATCGGATTAACGCTGGGACAGCCATCTGGCGCCGTCCTAAAAACGAACTTAAAGAAGAAGATTACGAGGAGTTTTACAAACAAATCGGCCACGACACAGAACCGCCCCTTTTCTACGTCCACACCAAAGCCGAGGGAACCCAGGAGTACGTCACCCTCTTTTACGTTCCCCAAAAGGCTCCCTTTGACCTCTACAACGTGGATTACAAACCGGGGGTTAAACTATACGTTAAACGGGTGTTTATCACCGACGATGACAAGGAACTCATGCCCACCTGGCTCCGCTTTGTCCGGGGGGTTATCGATTCGGAAGATCTACCCTTGAACGTAAGCCGGGAAATTCTTCAGCAGAACCGCATCCTTACCAATATCAAAAACGCTTCGGTAAAAAAACTGCTGGCAGAATTTAAAACCCTCTCGGAAAACCAAAAAGAAAAATGGGACACCTTTATATCCCAATTTAACCGCCCCCTCAAAGAAGGACTGTACCAGGATTTCGCCAACCGGGACGCCCTGATGGAACTGGTCCGCTTTAAAAGCACCGCGGTGGAAGGTTGGACCAGTTTGGCGGATTACGTATCCCGGATGAAATCGGATCAAAAGGCTATCTATTACATTACCGGAGGAAACGAAAAAACCCTTAAAGCTTCCCCCTTGTTAGAGGCCTACAAAGCTAAGGGAATCGAAGTCCTTGTCATGGACGATGAAATCGACGAGATCGTCGTGCCCTCCCTGGGTAGATACAAGGATTACGATCTAAAGGCCGTTAACCGCGCGGGGGCGGACGAGGAGCTGGGGGAAAAGAAAAACGAGGACGCCGAGAAGGAACTTCAACCGGTAGTTGATAAGATAAAAAAAGCCCTGGGAGATCGGGTCAAGGACGTAAAGTTGTCCCGCCGACTCCAGGATTCCCCCTCCTGTATCGTGGCGGACGAGAACGACCCCTCGATTCAATTCGCCCAAATGATGCGGGCCCTGGGCCAAACCGAAATGCCCGATGTAAAACCCATTTTGGAAATCAACGGCCAACATCCCATCGTGGTTGCCCTAAAAGCCAACGACGACGAAGAAAAAATAGCCGATACCGCCGGGGTTTTACTGGATCAGGCCCTATTAGTAGAAGGTATTAAGCTAAAGGATCCCGCGGATTTTGTAAAACGGCTGAACCGATTGCTCTCTAAATAAGAGAGGCTCTTTCAAAACTCAGGGAGTTTTGAAAGAGCTACCTTAGATGCATATGCAGTATTTTTGCTATTCTTTATAATATAAATATTTATATTTAAATTGCAAAAATACTGCAAGAGGTGTTTGCAAAAGTAACAGACTTCTGAAAAAGGCTCGATGTTTACATACTTCTACGCGATGTTCTGTTCGTCTAAAATATTCTGTATGGCCGACATTAAGTCCCGGGAATTCCAGGGCTTGCGGAGGCACGCGGTAATTTTTGCCCGCTGGACCGCCCGTTCGATGGCCGCGTCGTCGGCCTGACCGGTAACCATAATCGTCCTAATATGGGGAAACTGTTCGTGGACCAATATAAGGAACTCATCCCCCTTCATTCCCGGCATAAGCCAATCGGAAATAACAATGATAACCGAAATACCTTCGTCCCCCAGCTCCCGGATGGTTTGCAGGGCCTCTTCGGCGCTCAAAGCGGTCTCGTACATAAACTGGGACCCAAAGTGATGTTTCAACTCTTGTTTCATGGCCATCAGTATAATCGCTTCGTCGTCCACGCAGAGAATAGCCCTATGTACCATTAAAAGCTCCAATTTCTCGTCGGTCTTGTGTTACAATATACTATCTCTTAGGCTTTAACGCAATTAAATTCAAAGGAGCGGATGTGAAGAAACAAAAGCCCATCCTTTTCCGCTGTTCTTCCTGCGGCCACGAGGAGCCCAAATGGCTGGGGCGCTGTCCCGAATGCGGCCAGTGGAACACCCTAACGGAGACGGCGGTTTCAGACAGCGCCGCCTTTAACGCCGGAGCTTTTGGCTCCCGGGACGCCCAACGGATCCCCCAATCCATTCCCCTTTCCGCGGTGGACGTTCAGGAAGGAAGCCGCATATCCTGCGGCATTGGCGAATTGGACCGGGTTTTGGGGGGTGGGATTATGAAGCGGTCCTCGGTCTTAGTGGGCGGCGAGCCGGGGATCGGTAAGTCAACCCTGCTGTTGCAGGCCGCCGCCCGTGCCAAAACCCAGGGAAGAATTCTCTACGTGTCGGGGGAAGAGTCGGCGGGTCAAATCCGCCTGCGATCGGACCGTCTGGGGCTTACCTCCGATCGGATCGAGATCCTCTGTTCGGGCCGTTTGGAGGATATTCAGCGGGTGTTAGACGCCGTAAAACCCGTTTTGGTGATCGTGGATTCGGTACAGACCCTCTATTCCCCCGACGCGGGGCTTATTTACGGTACGGTTAATCAGATGAAATACTGCGCCTACGATTTGGTTACCTGGGTCAAGGAACACGACGCGTCCCTTTTTTTGGTAGCCCACGTGACCAAGGACGGTATAATTTCGGGGCCCAAAACCTTGGAACACCTGGTCGATACGGTACTGTACTTTGAACAGAGCGATGGGGATAGCCGTTTTCTTCGGGCTACCAAAAACCGCTTCGGTTCGGTGGACGAAATCGGTATTTTTACCATGGGGGAAGGGGGCCTGGCGGCGGTGGAAGATCCTTCTACCCTGTTTCTCGTTCGGCGGGAAGGCGAACTGCCACCGGGAATCTCCACCGCCGCCGTTTTGGAGGGCTCCCGAACCATCCTGGTAGAAATCCAGGCCCTCGCAGTCCCTGCCCAGGGGTCCATCAGCCGGGTATTCTCCGACCGCATCGATTCGGCCCGGGTATCCCGCGTGGCCGCCACCCTGGAGAAGCATCTAAAATTGCGGCTCTCGGATCACGATTTGTACGTAAACGTGGCCGGGGGCATCCGCATCTCCGAGGTGGGCGTAGAACTAGCCCTGGCGGCGGCGCTCCATTCGGCTCGCACCGGAATTCCCCTGCCCGCTAAAACCGTAATGGCCGGAGAGCTTTCCCTAGCGGGGGAGGTCCGGCCCATTCGACGCCTCGGCAACCGGATTAAAGCGGGTCGAACCCTTTCTTTTGACCGATTCATAGGTCCCCCCGCAGACGTTCCCGGCGAAGGGCTTCCCGGACTTGTACCCGTCAAGGATCTAAAAAAGGCCATTCAAGTTATCTTTGAAATTTCTACTTGACGGCGTCAAAAAGATAGGCTACTGTTCTTGAGAGTGGGAATATTTTGAGTATGGCGTTATGCGTTAGTTCTGTCCGCGAAGCTTACGGTATTGAACTAGAGAGAGTAATAAATTATTCTGCCGCTACTAATTATCTTTTTTACAACATTCCCCTGTATGGTACTGTATCCTTGTCCCTTTCGTAGAAAGGGCTGGAGAACCCTGTTTCGGCAGGTACGATAATAGCGCACCCGGACGCATTTCCGGGATAAGGAATTTTCTCGATGGCCAAGAAACTTTATGTCGGCAACCTCTCTTACAACACCACAGAAGACAGCCTCCGCAACCTCTTTTCCAACTTTGGAAGCGTCGCGTCCGCGAAGATTATATTCGATCGCGAAACTGGAAATTCAAAGGGCTTTGGTTTTGTCGAAATGAGTACCGATGAAGAGGCGAGCGCCGCGATCACCGGGACCAATGGTCGCGAATTTGAGGGTCGACAACTTCGGGTAAACGAAGCTATGGATAAACCCCGCCGGGAAAGGGAAAATAACGGCGGCGGATACGGACGCTGGTAACATAACCGCGCCGTCGCGGAATGATGGATTTCGCGACGGCTATCGTTGATAGGATCACTACTAGTAACTTGGAGCCCCCTGGAAAGACCAATCGTTTTTGCAGGGGGCTTGCGTAATTCCTCACCGGATTTTTTTATCGAAACAAATCAAAAAGCCAAGGTTTTTTTGGTTGCTCCATGGCGCAGGCTACGATGTGGCCGTCTGGACCCGAGGAAAACCCTAGGGGGCAGGCCTAAAAAAAAGCCGGCAATTGCCGGCTTTAGGAAAGCCCCATCAGTTGCCGGAACCGTTAGGAATCCGGATCTGAAACGGGCATCACGCTATCAACGCGTGCTACACCATCCGCTTTCGCGGAACGCTTGAATCTATAAAAGCTCTGTCTCTTCGGAACCAACAACGGAACAATCCATTGTTGGTCCATACGGTTTCGGCGGAGTATCCATACATGAACCTCCCAAACAACAGCGGTGCACAAACCGCGCTGAACTGTTTCAACGCCACCATCCGGTGGATTGAACATCCGTACTATGCTTTAAATTTACTATAGTTTTCTAAAAAATCAAGGGAAATTGAATTTTTTTTTTATGAAAGGAGGTTCTTTCAAAAGTCTGTTACTTTTAAAAGAGCTTCAAATAAGACCACGGGCGAGAAGCCTGTCCAACAGCTCGGTTAAAACATCCAGGTCCATTTCTTCGGCCCCATCGGTAATCGCGTCCCGCAGGTCAATCCAATCATCCTGCTCCAGCGGCATGGTCCCTTCGTCGTACTCGTTCAGGATAAAGGCCCCCATATACCCCAGGGAAGCCCAGTTAGGCTGGGGTAAGGATCGATTCCGGTTCCACCAGGCATCGAACAGGGTTTCTCCCACAGAGACATCGACCAACGGAGAAAGGAGCAGGGAAAAATCCTTCCGTATTTTATCCACCACCGATGGTTCGACGGTATTGGAACCGTTGGGCCGTTGGGATCGCTGTAGGGTATCCAATACCGATAGAAAATGTTCCGCTGGTCGCATGGTTCACTATACCATAGGAGCGACTTTCACCGCCAGGGGCTGGGAACTATGCGGAGGGAAACTCCGTACGGTTGTTCACAATTATCTTTACGGAGCCCTTGGTTGAATGCTTGACTTTTCATTTAGAGGGTTTTACACTTCTCTTTATGAATCTTAAGACAGTGCTAACAAAAGATACCATTAGTCTCCACCTAAAGGGGACCACCAAAGAGCAGATTATCGACGAATTGCTGGATTTGCTCGTTAAGGCTGGAAAAATTAAGGATCGGCAGGCGGCAAAAATTGCGGTCATGGATAGGGAACGGAAAATGTCCACGGGGATGAAACACGGGATTGCCATACCCCACGGAAAAACCACGGCGGTCCGTGACTTAGTAGCCTGTATTGGGGTTTCCGACACACCGGTGGAGTTTGACGCCCTGGACCATGAACCCTGCAGAATTTTTATTATGACCCTTTCACCCATCGATAAAACGGGTCCCCACCTACAATTTTTAGCGGAAGTCAGTTTGTTGTTTAAGAGTTCGGACAAACGGAATGAAATAATGAACGCCACCAGCGCCGAAGACGTTCTGCGAATTCTAACCGAATAGATTCTTATTCCAGGAGAATCGGGTTTTTAATAGCTTTCAGCCCGCCTTCTGGGTCCAGAAGGGTTAGGGTCTCCCGTTAGGCCCCCAGGGATTTCCGTGGGGGCCCTTTTTATTTTCAGAGTGTTGAGGTTTTTTCAAAACTCAAAGAGTTTTGAAAAAACCTCTGTCTCCTTTAGGGTATGCGTGTTAGGGCTTAGGGTATTTTCTTAAGGGCTTCAGCGGCCAGAACCTTAACCGCGTTAGTCCAGTCCACGTTCTCTACCATCCGAAGAGCCGTTCTCGCTATGGGTTTGGCCGTGGCTCCCAGGGCGGGAATGACGGCCCGAACCATCCGTTCATCCTCCGCGGTAATATTGCCGTCCTGACGTTTCTTGTTCAGGTCCAACAGAAAGTTCGCCAGGGTTCGGGCCGCCGCGTCGGATCCGATAGCGGAAAGGGCCGCTACCGCGGAAAGGCGTTCCTCCGAATCGATCCCCATGGTGTAGGATTGCCCCAAGAGGGGTATCGCAGAGGGATCGGCGCTACCGTAGCGTTTAATCATATCGATGGACAGTTTCCGCATGTTGGCCAACTGCATCCTCTGCTTGACATCGTTGGTCGCCGCTTTCCAACCCTCCGACAGGGCCAAAACGGCCACCGAAGCTTTTGACGACGGCGGCGCCTTGGATTCCTCTTCCTTTTGAAGGGCCAACAGTTTGATATCGTAGCCGTATCCGCTGGATTTTAAAATCGACGAAAGGGGTTCGGAGGGATCGTCGATGATGTATGGAAGGCTCGCGGTGGCCTGTTCCTTTACCCGGCGGTTATACCAACCGGTGGACGCGAAAAACACGGGGAGGTAACCCGAAGGATCTTTGTATTTTTCCAGGGCTAAAATCGCTCCGTAGGCTATTTTTTGCCCCGATTCGGGGTCCGCCGTGGGAGAGAGGTTCAGGTCCGAAAGGATTTTGACCACCTGTTCCAAATAATCGATTCCCCGAACGCGGCCCAGGGCGATAAGGGCGTCCGCTTTTACCAAGGGATTGGAAAAATTTTGAACGACCTTCCACAGGTCCCCCGAGGCGCCGGTATACTTGGCGTCCCCCAACAGGTTCGCTAAAAGCCGGGCCGATTCGTCGGCGGCGGTCTTTTCTGCGGTTGTTTGCAGGTTTGGCTGTTCCAAAATCAACTGGGAAAGGGCTTCCGCGTACAACTGCCCCGCCCCATCCAAATTAGAGCTGGATACGTCCCGAAGGATGTTCAGGCGTTCGTTCCAGGTCAGCGCGTTCCGATAAATATTGGTATAAATATCCAATTCTTCGGAAGCGAAGACGAAAAACGACGCCACCGCGCCGAACAAAACCATAAATACGATAGATTTATACTTCATAGAATTATTTCCTATTCCTCTACGGTTCTCTGCTCATCCCGGAATACGTACTCGTATTGGATGATTTTTTTAGATTTGCCTACAAAATCTTCGATTACCTTTTGGGTCAGCTCTCCGGAGCTCCCGTAGGTGTATTCGATCCTCTGCTGGACCTGTCCGCCCGCGGTGGTACGCTCTTCCTTCTGTATCCTATCCCCATCCCAATAGGTGGATTCGATCCGAATGAGCGAGTCCAGGGCGTTATAGTATTTTTGGGCTTTTATTTTTCCATCGGCGGTGTATTCGTACAGCCCCGATCCGGTCTTTTTCCCCGTACCGTCCCGTAATTCGGCGCCCTGAATACGACCGTCTTTGTAGGTATACACGGTTTGAGCCACCTCTACACCCTTGGAATCCTTGACGATCCAAGACGTTCTATCTCCCTTGGAATCGTAGGCGTATTCAAAGGTGGAAATCGGTTTACCCGCCCCGTCTTGGGCATACTCTTTTATCAACAGTCCCTGGGGATTGTAGGTATAGAAGCGTTGGGACGTGACCTTTCCATCCCCATCCTTGACCGTCTTGGTCGCCACTTTGCCATCGGTATAGGTAAAATCGGTCCGTTCCAACAGGGCCCCCGACGCGGAATACCGGGTCTGGGCTAACAGCAGAACATTCGCGCTATCGTAGTCCGACAGGGTGTATTCATCCAAGGACCCGTCGGCAAACTTGACCAGAGACTTTTTTTCCACCGGAACCTTTACGGTGATAACACGGCTCTGTTTTTTTGCCGGTTCTGCGGGAGTTGGCGTTGAGCTTGCGGGAGCCGAAACGGCCGCGTTGGCCACCGGAGCCACCGGGGCGGTTTCTTTTTGAGGAATCGAACCGGTACTGGCGCAGGACGCGAGTACGGCCACCGAAACTATAAGAGCTACGTACAATTTCACAGATTATCCCCTCCTGGAGTATGGTATATAATATGCTATATTACCGAGAGTTTTCAAGGACATAGGAAGCAGAGAATAGTGTCACGAAGATTAGGGAAAGCTTTCTCTGACGTTCAACCTGGTCCATCATGCTAAAGCAAACTTTGGCTGATAACCCTAGGAAAGAGAACAGGCTAAGGGATTCTAAACCGCTTTCGCTGGATTGGATTGGGGCTGGATTTATGAATGTACCATAATTCCTTGCCGACAAAGGCGATCAATCCGATTGGGTTGAACCCCTATTTTTGCTTTAACCTTTTGAATTTTTCCCTAATCTTCGTGACACTACTGAAGCAGAGCCTAAAAATACCGTGTTTTTTGGAGGTTAGCGTGCGTATCCTAGAGGGACGAATCGTGGACGACGGCGGAAGAACCCTTATTTTGCGAGGTTGCAACCTGGGGGGAAGTTCAAAGGTCCCCATGGATCCCCCCGGAGAAACCTGGAGGCCCGATTCGTTGCGGGAAAGGTCCAACGTTTCCTTTGTGGGGCGGCCGTTTCCGCTGGAGGAGGCGGAGGAGCATTTTAAACGGTTTCGGCGTTGGGGCTTTACCTTTCTTCGATTTATCCTTACCTGGGAAGCCATTGAACACGGGGGCCCGGGGGTGTACGACGAAGCCTACCTGGCGTACGTACGGAAGCTCCTCAAGGTGGCGGAAAAAGAGGGAATTTCCGTGTTCATGGATCCCCACCAGGATGTTTGGAGCCGGTGGACCGGCGGCGATGGGGCCCCCGCGTGGACCCTGCAAAAAATAGGGATAAACTTGGACAGGCTGTTTGAGACCGGTGCGGCATTGACCCAGCAGGAGTACCTAGGGCCCTTTCCCCGGATGATATGGCCTACCAATTACAACCGATACGCCGCTGCCACCCTTTTTACCCTCTTTTTTGCCGGGGAAACCTACGCCAAAGAAACCTACATCGACGGCCATAACGCCCAAACGTGGCTCCAAGAGCGGTATATCGCAACGTTCAGGCACGCCTACCGGCGGCTTAAGGATTGTGGAGCCATCGTAGGCTGGGGAACCATGAACGAACCCCACGGCGGTTTTATAGGGTACCGGAATTTGGAAAACCTGGAAAACAACCCCATCGCCACGGGCCCTATTCCAAGCGCCTTTCAGTCCATGGCTGCAGCGTCGGGCCATAGCGTCACGGTTCCGGTGTACGCCACGGGGATAGCCGGTACGAAGATTCGGGGGTATCAAACCATCAATCCCCACCGGCTTTCCCTCTTTTCCGAGGGTTTTACCTGTCCGTGGAAACAGGCGGGGGTATGGACCGACGAAGGGGGAAAAGCGCGGCTTCTGAAGCGGGATTATTTTGCCGCCATCGACGGCCGTCCGGTCCGGTTTGTGGAGGATTTTTTAAAACCCTTTATCCATAGGTTTATACAAAGGATGGCCGAGGCGAACGAAAGGGCCCTCTTTTTTATCGAAGGGCTTCCCAACGGTGAACACCCCACCTGGCAAGAGGAAGAGGACCCCGTGGGAGAGGACGCTCAGCGGGTGGTAAACGCCTTCCACTGGTACGATGGGGCTACGCTTTTTTCAAAAACATTTAAACCCTGGTTTTCGGTTCGCTCGGACAACCGGATGGTCGTACTGGGCAAAAAAAACGTTCAAAAAAGCTTTTCCGAACAGCTGGCCCATAGCGTAGATTGGACTAAAAACCAGATGGGAGGCATCCCCGCCTTTTTGGGGGAGTTTGGGCTACCCTTTGATTTAAACGGTCGCGGGGCCCTTTTGTCTAGCGATTATGGGGTCCACGAAACAGCCCTGACCATGTACTACGACGCCATTGACGCGCATTTACTCCACTCGACTATTTGGAATTTTACCGCTCAAAACGACCATACCCACGGGGACGGCTGGAACGACGAGGACCTGTCTATTTGGACCGAAGGCCGGCCCAGGGCCCTGGACGGGTGGAGGCGTCCCTACCCCATGGCCACCGCCGGCCTCCCCCGGTCGTTTACCTGGGACCGGAAAAGGCGCCGCTTGGAGTACCGCTTTAAGCCGGACTATTCGATTTCGGACCCCACGGTAATCTTTGCCCCCTCCGATTGTTTTGGCGGAAAGCCTACAATAGGTGTTACCAATACCCAAGGAGAAGCGGTGGAAGGCCTACGGTTTGAATGGGACGAGGAACGACTCCTGATGTATTTTCAGGAATCGGCGCATCAAACGGAGCTGATCCTTCGGCTTGAAATCTAAAACCTAAGCCCCAGGGGAGTTTAGGTACGGAGCCTAATGGAACGCGTTAAGGAGGGGGAAACGGGCGGAGGCGATTTTAGCCTCCGGGCCCTTTCCCAGGGCGGATTTTACCTCACCGTCCACGATAATCCACCGGGCGGCTAAATCCTTTTGAAAAAGGGCGTCGATACCGCTCCGGTACGTTTGGATCCGGGATACGTAATCCAGGGTCGATCGGGGAGTGCTGTCCGCGTTGACCCGGTTGGTTCCCGCGTTGTACATGGCCAGACCCGCGACTTCGGACCCCGCTAAATCTAAACACCAGCGAAGGTGGGCGATGCCGTACCGGGCGTTAAGCTCGGGGTCGTAGAAATCCTTTTCCTTTAATTTGGGGAAGGACCGGGAATTAAGCTGAAAAAGCCCCCGATCCACGCTGGAGGAGTTCCGATTAACCGCCCGGGGATTGAATCGGCTTTCTTCCCAGCTTAGGGCAAAAGCTAAACTGGGGGGAACGTTAAACTCGCTGGCCTGTTCTAAAATAACCGATGCTACCTGGCGGGAATGGACAATCGCTTGAAAAAAGGAGATAACCTCTTCCCGGGAAGAGTCGTTTTTATAGAGCGTCAGTACGGGGTCCGAGCCCGTTTGGGGTTTTAAGGCTGCGTCCCGGTACTCCGCCCCCTGCAAAGAAGCCCAGGGGGGATCGTTCCGAGGGCCCTCGGCTTGGGCGGTGGAGGAAGAAGAACAGGAAGCCACCAATATTAGGATTCCCACGACCAAACAGATACCCCCTAAGGGGAGTCTCGTTTTTATCAGTATTTTAGAAAACTTCACTATCCAAGGTACTCCATTGTAGTTTGTAAGAAGGGCGCATTATAACGACAGGATACCATCGTGACAAGTATCACCCCACTAACTGCCTACCAATATCTTGAAGTTCCGGAATCTGGGTGTACAGGGGGGCGTGACCCACGGAGGCCTGCTTATCCAGATCCACCAATTTTATGTACAACTCGTTTAAAAGGTCCGCCAACAGCTGGAGGTTGGAGGAAAAGTTATTTATCGCCATATCCCGTAAAACCTTATCGCTTCCCGACAATTGTTGGCCGTTTCCAAGTCGATTACGCAGAGTGGGAACCAACTCCCTCCGGGCAAAGGCGACGAACCGGGAAACCGCAATTATCTGCTGGTACAGCTCGTCCAAATGGAAGCCCTGGTATCGATACTGTTCTATCTTTTCGGTAAGATTTTCTATCAAATCCCAGGATTGATTATCCAAGGGGAGATGCAACAAGGCGGGCCGTATGTATCGGTTTGAAATATTACTTCTAAAATGATCCCCAATCCGTTCTATAAGGCGAACCACTTCGGTATCTCTAATTTGCATAATTTCTATAATACCCAGGGAACGGAGGATTGACAAGCATTCCATCGGGACAATAGGATTTGAATATGACGTTTAAGGTAAAATTGGTAGCCGGAATTTCACTTGTTATACTAGGTTCGGTCCTTTTAGGCTGTTCGCTCTTGACGCCTAAAACCGCGATCCTTTGGACCGACCGGCCGGAGTTTGCCATATACGCCGAATATTTTAACACAAGCCAATCAAACTATAAGGTGGAGGTTCGGTACTTCGATTTTCCTGCGGAACAGTTAAAAAACACCAAGGTTTTTCCGGACATTGTGGTCGGAAGTTGGCTTAAAAGCGCCTCGACCCGGGCGGTATTTAAACCTTTGGATTACTATTTTGAGGATCTACTCCTCTCGGAACCTTCTTTTTACTCTCGCCTGCTATCTTTGGGCAATATCGACGGAAAACAGTACCTGCTTCCCGTATCCTTTAACCTTCCTGCGGTCATTTTTTCCAAAGATAACGGCAATCGCGTTACCAAGCCCTTTATCCTTACACTGGACGATCTGACGCAATTAGGGAAGGATTATAACGTTCAAAACAATGGTATCTTTTCCCAAATGGGCTTTTCGCCCCGGTGGAACGATGATTTTCTCTTTGTCATCGCGACCCTGTACGGCGCCTCCTTTAGGGAAGGGTCCCCCCTTAGTTGGAACAATGGAGCCCTGGAAGAGGCCATTTCCGCCGTGCGGCGCTGGTCCACCGACACCAACGGAGGAACCGCGGCGGAGGATGAATTCACCTTTAAGTATCTCTACAACCCCGTCCCTCTTCTGGCGTCCACCGGGAGAATCCTCTTCGCGTATATGAACAGCGCCGATCTGTTTACCGTTAACGATGAACGACGATCGACCTTGGATTTTCGCTGGGTAGCCAAGGGCACCAACATCCCCGTGGCCGAAGGGGCCACGTATCTGGGCTTATGCAAACAGGGGAGGGCAAAAAACGCCACCGACGCCTTTGTCCGCTGGTTTTACCAGGAAGCCACCCAGAAAAATCTTCTCCAAATTAGTAAACAAAACCACATGAGCGACACCCTTTTTGGTATCGCCAACGGTTTTTCAGCGATTAAATCGGTAAACGACCAAATATATCCCCAATTTTATCCCAGCCTCCTGGGCCATATCCCCCCGGAGGACTACCTGGTCCCCCCCAATATTTTACCCCGGGACTGGGAAACCCTCAAAGCCAAGGTAGTGCTACCCTACCTACACGAACGGGTCTCCGGGAACGGGCTACAAAAGGGAGAGGCCCTGCCCTTGGATAAGCGGCTCTCCGAGTGGTACCGCCTAAACCATGGGAAGTAATGTCGGTTTGCCCAGCTTTTATTGAAGAATGAGGCTCTTTCAAAACTCAGGGAGTTTTGAAAGAACTATCTTAGATGTATATGCAGTATTTTTTTCTATTCTTTATAATATATATATTTATTTTTAAATTGCAAAAATACTGCAAGAGGTGTTTGCAAAAGTAACAGACTTTTGCAAACACCTCAGAATCTAAATAAAATTCCTATTCTTCCGATAATAGGGTAAAGGAAGGATGGGAGTATGATTCTTGGAACGGCTTCTATAAATTCATTTCCCGATATTAGTTATGCTTTGTCGGCGTACCAAGTGGGTAGGCTATCGTTTCCCGTCTCCCCTTCCAGCTATATTTATTCCAATTTTAAACACGTATCCGGTATACCCGCCGAAAACGGAGAACCGGGGGTCCCTCTTACGAAACTTAAAATATTAGACGTCCTGATCGATCAACTGTCTCAAATAAAAAGATCCGCGTCCCAGGTACCCCTAAAAGCCCAAAGGGATTCCATTGCCACGGACCCCCGAAAAATCGACGCCCTGATCGAACAATACGAAAAAGAAATCCGCGCCGCCATCGCGGAAAGCGCGGCCATGCCCTACAAACCGCATCCTTCTGCGCCTGTTGGCACCCTTTTAAATTTGGTTGCCTAAAAGCCATCCCCTTGTACTTATTTGATATTTTTTGTATTCTTATTGATGGTAGACCTCTACAAGGTAGCCCCCCCTAATTTTTTTCTAAGGAGCTCCTATGAAAGTAAGCGAACTTAAACACCCCGGTCTAAAAAAATGGATCGAAGAGGCGGTAGCCCTGATGACCCCCGACGCGGTAGAAGTCTGCGACGGAAGCCAGGCCGAATACGACCGTATGATCAAGATAAATGTGGATTCCGGCATGGCTATTCGGTTGAATCCGGAAAAACGCCCCGGCTGTGTTCTGTATCGTTCCGAACCCTCAGACGTGGCCCGGGTGGAGAACCGAACCTTTATTGCCAGCAAATCCCAGGACGACGCGGGTCCCACCAACAATTGGATTGACCCGGCGGATCTTAAAAAAACCATGACCGACCTATATAAGGGTTGTATGAAGGGTCGGACCATGTACGTCATTCCCTTCTCCATGGGTCCCGTGGGTTCCAACATCGCCAAAATCGGCGTTGAGATTACCGATTCCGAGTACGTCGTGGCGAACATGCACACCATGACCCGGGTGGGTACCAAGGTGTTGGATATTTTGGGAGATAAGGGAGAATACGTCCCCTGCTTCCATTCCGTAGGAAAACCCCTGGCTAAGGGAGAAAGCGATAACGGCAAATGGCCCTGCGCCCCCATCGAGAAAAAATATATTTCCCACTTCCCCGAAACCCGGGAAATTTGGTCCTACGGATCGGGGTACGGCGGCAACGCCCTGCTGGGTAAAAAATGTCTGGCCCTCCGGATAGCTTCGGTTATCGCCCGGGATGAAGGCTGGCTCGCGGAACACATGCTGATCCTGAAGATCACCAACCCCAAGGGTGAGGCCAAGTATATCAGCGCCGCGTTCCCCTCTGCCTGCGGAAAAACCAACCTGGCCATGCTGGTTCCCACCCTGCCGGGCTGGAAGGTGGAAACCATCGGCGACGATATCGCCTGGATGAAGTTCGGCAAGGACGGCCGGCTGTACGCCATCAACCCGGAAGCGGGCTTCTTTGGCGTAGCCCCGGGCACGAACATGGAATCCAACCCCAACGCCATGTACTCTATCCAGAAAAATACCATTTTCACCAACGTCGCCATGACCGAGGATAAGGATGTATGGTGGGAAGGCATCGGATACGACGCCCCTGGAAAGCTCATCGACTGGAACGGCAACGAATGGGTACAGAACAAGGCCGATAAGGAACAAAAACCCGCGGCCCACCCCAATTCGCGGTTTACCGCCCCCGCACGGCAGTGTCCTGTCATCGCCAAGGAATGGGAAGACCCCGCCGGGGTGCCCATCAGCGCCATACTCTTTGGGGGCCGCCGACCCAACACGATCCCCCTGGTTCACGAAGCGAAGGACTGGATCCACGGGGTCTTTATGGGTTCCATCGTGGGCTCCGAAATTACCGCCGCCGCGTTGGACCTGAAAGCGGGAACCGTTCGCCGGGACCCCTTTGCCATGCTCCCCTTCTGCGGGTACCACATGGGCGATTACTTCCAACATTGGATTAACATCGGCAAAAAGACCAGCGCGGACAAACTGCCCAAGATCTTCTTTGTCAACTGGTTCCGCAAAACCGCCGAGGGCAAATGGCTCTGGCCCGGCTACGGCGACAATAGCCGCGTCCTCGCGTGGGTTTTTGAACGCTGTGCGGGCACCGGCAAGGCGGTGGATACCCCCATCGGCTTTATGCCCACCGTAGACGCTATCCAGCGGCCTGCGGGCGTATCCGAAGCGGATATGAAGGAACTGCTTAAGGTTGACGTGGAGGGTTGGAAAAAGGAGATTGCTGACGTACGGCAAAACCACTATCCCAAGTTCGGCGCCAAACTTCCCAAAGAATTGGCCAGAGAGCTGGATGCCATAGAGAAGCGGCTGAACGGTTAAAACGCGTTTTTAGTAGAGGCCCTTTCAAAAATAACAGACTTTTGAAAGAGCCTTAGTAGTTTGTTGAACTAGGAGTTTGTCGGACAAGTCCGATAAACTCCTAGGTTAGATCTTTCTTTTGATGTTCCTGGGAGTGCAATTCGTCCATCCGCCGGAGCCGGCGGGAAAGGTCCCGGGCTAAATTCATAATCACCAGAGAAAAAATACCCGCGTCCATTTTGTACACGTCCCGCAACATTTTATTGGAAATGGTAGCAACCCTGGTAGGGACCAGAGCGCGGACGCTGGCCACCGAGGGCATGACGTCCAGCACTTCCATTTCCCCAAAGGTTTCCCCTTCGCCCAACTCGGTCAGGACCACCCCATCTCGAATAATCGCAACCCGGCCCTCCAAAATAAAGCGTATTCTATCGTTACGGTCCCCTTCGACGATTATATTTTCCCCCGCCGCGTACCCTTCCTGCCCCAAAAGGGGTCGGATACGCTCGATCTGTTCTTTTACCAAACCACCAAAAAGGGAATACTTTTGTAAAGACGCGGAATCGACCATTACCTGCTCCAAAATAAAAAATCCAAGCCAGTGTGCCTTGGATACGGAATCCCGTCAAGGCTTTGGGTTATAGAGCCCCCGTTCCGGCCTAAAAATCCACCAGTTCGAAAGGCTCCTAATAGCCATAGGGACTTCCGGCGTTGTATGATGGGCCTAATGAAAATATCGACAGGAACTATAGGAAAAATAGACCGATCTATAAAAATTCTCTTTATCGTTCGGCTTATCAATTCCATGGGAAACTTTGTGTTTCCCTTTTTGACCATGCTGTTAACGATTAAACTGGGCTATTCAAAGGCTAGCGCGGGAATTTTTATGTCCCTAATCTCTCTGCTAGCGGGGGTGGGCTTTCTGAGCGGCGGGAAACTGGGGGACGCCTTTGGCCGAAAACGGACCATCGCGGCGCTTCAGATGACCGCCTCGGCGCTTATGCTAACCTGCGCCCTCCTAGGTCTGGTCCCCGCCGTTCCCTTCCTAATCGCCACGGCCTACGTGCTCCTGCAGGCTTCCTGGCCGATTTTCAACGCCCTGGTGGCGGATCTGACGGCTCCGGAGGAACGTAAACGGGCGTACGCCCTTTTGTATTGGGGAAACAATATTGGCTTTTCCATCGGTCCCCTGATGGCGGGGTACCTTTTTTCTTCCCACACGGAACTTATGTTTATGGGAAACGCCGTGTCTTTGCTTATCGTTTCCATAATGCTGTCCACCGTCCTGGGGCAACCAGGGGCCAAAAGCGCCCCCACGGAGGGAACGGAGCTCCAGGAACAACCGGAAACGGGCTCTTTGCTAACCGTCCTTCGGAAACGCCCCCTTCTATGGGCCTTCGCGGGAACCAACCTTCTGCTCCAATTCGTGTACAGCCAGCAAATGTTCGGCCTGCCCATCTTTTTAAACGAAACCCTCGGAGCTAAGGGACCCTCGATCTACGGTACCGTCATGACCACCAACGGCCTGACGGTGGTCCTCTGTACCGCCCCCTTAACCGCCCTCTTGGGCAAGCGCCGCCCCTCGGCCAACATCGCCATCGCCGCCCTGCTGTACGCCCTGGGGTTCGGCATGCTCTTTGTGGCCGTGCGTCCCCTGTGGGTGCTCCTTTCGACCGTCGTTTGGACCTGGGGAGAAATCATCTCCGCCACCAACGTTCAGGTTTTCATCGCCGCCCACACCCCCAGTTCCCATCGGGGACGGGTCAACGGCTTTATCAGCTGGGTCTCCGGATTGGGAGCCGCGGGGGCCCCCCTCTTAGGGGGCGCCTTTGTGGAACGCTTTGGCAGTCGGACCCTGTGGCCCTTCGTATCGGTACTCGCCCTTTTTGCGGGCTTTTTGCTGTTACAAATCGCCCGTCGCGATGGGTTTAGGCCCCCGCCAAACCTATTTCGGAAGCCACCGACCGCATAGCCAGAATAGTCTCTTGGATTAAATAATCCAACTCCACCCCCAACAAGCCGGCTCCCTTTTCTATCACATCCCGGTTTACCCCCGCCGCGAAAGCCGGGGCCTTCCATTTTTTCCGTACCGATTTAACTTCCAGATCCGACACGCTTTTGGACGGCCGAACCAAAGCGCAGGCCGTGATAAAGCCCGTCAACTCGTCCACCGCGTACAGGGTCTTTTCCAAGGCGCTTTGGGGCTCCACGTCCGAACAAAGCCCCCACCCGTGGCTGACCACCGCCCGGATATACGACTCGGGCCACTGGGCCTGCTCTAACAGAGACCGGGCGCGGACGCAGTGTTCCTGGGGATATTTTTGATAATCGATATCATGTACCAAACCGATTATCCCCCATACATCCGGATCCTCCCCCGCCTTTACCGCGAAATGACGCATGGTCGCCTCCACCGAAAGGGCGTGCCGCCAAAGTCCCTCATCGTCGTTGTAGGTCCGCCATAGTAAAATGGCATCTTCCCTCGTGGGTACCATCGATCCTCTCCCCTTATACGTTAAACTTGAAGAACATAATATCCCCATCGCGGACCAGATACTCCTTGCCCTCGATGCGGTACTTCCCCGCTTCTTTTATTTTAGCTTCACTCCCGTAGGTCAAAAGGTCCTCGTAGGAGTAGACCTCCGCTTTGATAAAGCCCTTTTCAAAATCCGTGTGAATAACCCCCGCCGCCTTGGGCGCCGTGTCCCCCGCGTGGATGGTCCACGCTCGGCACTCGTCCTGCCCCGCGGTAAAAAAGGTCCGCAGACCCAACAAATGATACGCCGCGTGGATCAGCGACGAAAGCCCCGATTCGCCCAGGCCGATTTCGCCTAAGAAGGCTAACCGTTCATCCTCGCTCTCCAGATCCGCCAACTCGGCCTCGAATTTTCCGCAGATCACCACCGCGTCGGAACCCTCCGCCGCCGCCCGGGCCTTTACCGCGTCCACGTAGGGGTTGCCGTTCCGCATCCCTTCCTCGTCCACGTTGCACACGTACAGCTGGGGCTTCATGGTAATCAGATGGGAATCGTACAGGGCCGCTTTCTCGTCCTCCGAAAGGGGAACCGACCGGGCCGGTTGTCCCTGCTCCAGGGCCCCCTGCACCTTGTCCAACGCTCCCAGGACCAATTCGGCCTGCTTTTGCTGATCCTTCCCCTGGACCTTCAGGGTCCGCAGGGCCCTATCCCTCCGCTTAGCCACCGTATCCAGGTCCGCCAGAGCCAGCTCCACGTTGATCGTCTCCATATCCGAAGCGGGATCCACTTTGTTGGACACGTGGATAATATCCGGATCGTCAAAACACCGGACCACCTGGGCGATGACCCCCACCTCGCGGATATGGGAAAGGAACTGGTTCCCCAACCCCTCACCCTGGGAAGCTCCCTTTACCAGACCCGCGATATCCACAAACTCCACCGACGCCGGAACCGTCCGTTTTGGCTGAAAAAGTTCGGTCAGTTTTTTAAGCCGAGGATCCGGCACGTCCACAATCCCAATATTCGGGTTGATCGTGCAAAAGGGATAATTTGCCGCCTCTGCGGGAGCGCGGGTCAACGCCGAAAAAATAGTGGACTTCCCCACGTTGGGAAGCCCTACAATGCCACAATTTAAAGCCATGGACCCATTTTACGACGATTCCACCCCCCTTGTATAGATAAGGTACTTCAACGATATTTGAGTGTAGTGTTACGAAGGGTTTCTTTGGTCTACTGAGGTTCTTTCAAAAGTCTGTTACTTTTGAAAGAACCTCTTGCAGTATTTTTACAGTTTCGATATAAATATTTATATTATAAAGAATAGTAAAAATACTGCATATATATCTAAGGTAGCTCTATCAAAACTCCCTGAGTTTTGATAGAGCCTCTACTAAGTAAAGCTTTCCCTAATCTTCGTGACACTATTGCCCGGCCCCTTGGGTTATGCTACACTACATCAGCTTAAACCCACATTAAGGAAGGATAGTATGGCTTTTTCCCTCAATTCGTATCCCGTGACGTATCGTTCCTGGTACCAGATTCAATCCAAAAGCTGGACCGAACAGTGGCTGGAAAAACCCCACAAAACCCCCGCCGAAGAGGCGGCCATGGGGGAAGGAGAGAGGGATATACTGATCGCTTCCCGCAATTTTTACGACGACATGCCCCTGGTAAACTACACCACCCAATACGGCCTCGGTTGCTTCGAAGGCCTCAAGGCCCTGCCCCAAAAGAACGGGGATTTGGCCATTTTCCGGCCCGACCGCAACGCCGCCCGGTTCCGCCGGTCCATGGAGGGCCTGTTGATGCCCGGCTTCCCGGAGGACCGCTTTGTGGCCGCCTGCCTGGACGTGGTCCGGCGGAACGCCGCATTAGGCTTCCGGCCGGTCTATAAGAGCGAATGGGAAAAGGATTCCTTTAGCTCCGCCGATTCCATCTACATCCGCCCCTTCACCTATTCCGAAGGGGGAATCGGCGTCGCCCCCTCCAAGGCCCCCGCCGTCATGATCATCACCACCCCCGTCAGCGCCTACTTTGCGGGCGGAAAATCCGCCGCCACCACCACCGACCGCATCCGGGCCACCCCCCGGGGCACCGGCTGGATCAAAGCCGCCTCGAATTACGTCATCTCCACCCTGGCCAAACACGAAGCCAACGCCGCGGGCTTTATGGAATGCGTGTTCCTGGACTCCCGGGAGGGCAAATACCTGGAAGAGGGCTCCTCGTCCAACATTTTTGTCCGCTTTAAATCCGGGGAACTAGCCACCCCCGAGCTGGGGGACACCATCCTCCCCGGCATCACCCGAGCCAGCATCATCGAACTAGCCCGGGACCTGGGCGTCAAAGTCTCGGAGCGCAAAATTTCCGTGGAAGAGGTCTTCGCCGAAGGAGCCGAATGCTTTGTCAGCGGCACCGCCGCGGGAATCACTCCCCTGGAATCCCTAACCCACCAGGGAAAAACCGTCACCTTCGGCAACGGCAAACCCGGCGAACTGAGCATGACCCTCCAAAAAACCCTCAAGGGAATCCAATACGGCACCATAGCGGATACCAAAGGCTGGATGTACCGGGTCTAGAAGCACCGGGGGAGCCCATGGATCGGCGGGACCGTACCGACTATCCCCATGGACGCCCCTCTGGTCCCGGCTCCCCCTCGCTCCGGTCCGGCGTTCCGCCGGGCCCTCCGCTACCCCCACTCTGGGGGATCGCAAACTCGGACTTTTTTTTAGGTTTAGAAACGCTTTGCAATTCCAAAACACTTTGGCCCTTAAGGCTGAACTGCCGCTTCCCCCGCTCTGGGACTTCCGTGACAGCAACAATTTTCTTCTCAACCTTCGGTGAAGTAGGTATATTTAACCCATGTTTATACAATTAAAACGTTTGGGAGCCCCGGGGGCCATTTTTTTCTACGCTTTTTCGCTTTTGACCCTGATGTACGGCCTGGCCGTTCCGGTCCGACTTTTTTCGGAGACCGGGTCTACGGTACCGGGGAACGGGAAAATCCAGCGCATAGAGGTGTCGGGACTGCGGCGAACCCAAAACTCGGTGGTCCAAGCCCTGCTCCGGTCGTACCGGGGGGAACCGGCCTCTACCTTTGACCCCAACGCGGTGGCGGCCCGACTTTTGGAAACGGGTATTTTTGAGGATATTCAGGTGGAACTTCGGCCCGATCTGGGAAACGGGGACTACACCCTGGCGGTATCGGTCCGGGAAAAGTGGACCATCATCCCCGTGCCCATCTTCGCCGCCAGCTCCGACGGCATCACCGCGGGGGCGGCGCTTATCGACGCCAACGCCCTAGGGTTGAACCATAAACTCTTTCTACTGGGCCTGTGGATCCCCGACGGGTGGCTCTCGGGGCTGGCGTACAGCACCGGTTCCGAATCCTCGAAAAAAATCGGCTTCTCCACGTCCCTTTTCTATTCCCGGCAGGAACGGAAACTGGTGGACCCGGAGGATCGGGACCTGCGCCGGTTTTCCGCCGACGATTTTTCTACCGAAGCGGGCATGGGGATTCCCCTGACGGGGCCGCTCCGCCTAACCGTAGCCCTGGGCTTCCACGACCTTTCGGTAACCGAAACCATCTTCAATCCGACGGATTCGCTTCCCCAAGCCGAAAGCGGCCGATACCTAAACCTTAAGGCCGGCCTTTCGGCCCGCTCCAGCCGCTGGGACGGGGTGTTTCTTTCGGAAAATACGGTTAGTTTACGCTACACCTACCACCTCCTGGGTCAACTGTACCAGGACGTGTCCCTGGGCTTCCAGGCCCAGATAGCGAGCCTTCCGGGGCTCCGCTTTAGCCTCCGGGGTACCCAGCTATACGGCTTTGACGTACCCCTGGCGTTGGAAAGCCCGGTAGCCGAAGCGGGGATATCGATCCTCCCGTCCAACTACCGGGCCGCCATCGTAAGCGCCGGATCTTTGAACGCCGAAGCCAGGCTTTTTTCCCTCCGCTGGGGAGTCATCTCCGCCCTTTTGGGCTACCAGGGGGCCCTTACCCAGGGATTGCTAACCCCATGGCGCTGGGACCAGGGCCCCACGGCGGGGCTTCGGCTTTACGTGGCCCGGCTTGCCATTCCCGCCGTGGACATGGGCGCCGCGTACAACCTGTCCACGGGCCTGTTCCGGGCCACCTTTGGCGTGGGGATGCGAATGTAGGGTGCCCGCCCCTATCCCTGGGAACCAACCCGCGGAACCTGCCGGCTTATTTAGCCAGGGCGGTGGGTTGTTCCAGGGGCATCCCGGATATCCGGCTTAACTCGTCCTGGGTAAAGGGCTTAAGGGAAGCGCAGGCCGACAGCGCCCCCGCCAGAACAAAAGCCAAAACCGTTAACACCGCGATTTTTCTAAAACCTTTCATAGTAACCTCCATCGAATCTATTTACTACACATGTAGCGCACACAAAGCGCACTCCGTGTAATATTTGCACGTAAAATGACATAAAAACAAAAAATGTTGAAATAAAATCAAAGCCCTGGTATACTTATCTAATCGATCCTGGATCGAATATCTTAAAGGAGGATCTTAATGAAAAAGATCGCAACCCTGGGAATTATCGCGCTCCTCTGCGCCGGCTCCCTAGCCTTCGCCGACGACGCCCTCGTAATGCCCGCCCACGTGGGCCGGGTCTACATGACCAACACCTACGCCTTCGCCAACGGCGGGTACGACAAGGATGGAAAATACACCACGTATTCATCCGGTGCAAATCTTCTACTAGGCAATCTTGGTCCTATGAAAGCCTATAACATGGGGTTCGCTCTGGAATACGGGATTACCGACTGGATCACCGGCGCGGTCCAATGGGCACCGGGCTGGAACGTTTGGTCTGATGTGGATGCAAGTTTAGCTCCCATGTCATCCTCTAAAATTAACCTTAACGGTCTTTACGACATTTTCGTTGGAGCCAAACTCCAGATCGTCGGCGAAAAGGCCCCGGTCCAAAATTCCATGTTCCGCTTCGCCGTAGCTCCGGGGGTAAAAATTCCCCTCCCCGCCACGAATATGTCGGATCAATTGACCAATTTTACTAAGGGCGATCCGGTTACTATGCAGCAACTGGATTCACACGTTTTCGCCTTAGGCGGCCGCGCGTACTTCGACTATATCATTAACCAAATGTTCTTCGCTAACCTTTACAGCGAGTTCATTTATTACCCGGTGGAGGGGGATTATAAAAATTACGATCCCTCTGTCTCAACTTCCACCCAAAAAATCGCCTATGGGTACAAACTCACCCTGGAAGCGGAACCCCATTTTCAGACCCTGATCAACCAGGGGCTTCAGTTCGGCGCCGGTCTTCCCATTACCTACATTACCACACCCAACTACAAAGTAGATGGAACAGAGGTAAGCGATACGGGAACCGCGGTCCTCAACCTGGGCCCCAACGCGTCCATATTCTTCCTCAACACGCTCCTGCCCGTGGAATTCAAGCTGGGCTACACGTTCCCAGTGTACGGGAAAAATACCTACGCGACCAACGCTCTTACCCTCGTGGCCAAGGTATACTTTAAGCTATAAAACCTCCTTGTTTGGCGCGCCCCTAGGGGCGCGGGCGGCCGCTTCGGTTTTGGAGCGGCCGCTTTTTTTTTGGCACCGATGGGGGAACCTTTAGAATTCGTAGCGGGCCGTCAGGCGGGCGAAGTCGTTGTTTTTAAAGGCGTCGAAGAGTCCGCCGGAGCCGCCAAGGAACCAGGCGCCTTCGGCCTTTAAGCTTAGGTCGTCGGCCACCTTCCACTCTAGCTCTGGGTTCAGCAGGTACTCGTTGTGTTCCACGCCGTAGACAGCCTTCAGCGCCGGTTTGACCTTTTCGTGGTTAAAGCTATCCGACAGTTTTAGGACCACCCTGTCGTCGCTTCGGTACCCGTCGGCGTTATAGTCCACGTCCCTGGGGTTATCAAATCCCGAACCAAGGGTGTAGGTTCCCTGGGTCTGGAGGTTCACGTTCACGTTGTGCAGGGGAAGGTCGATATCAAAGCCGGCGACCCAGGCGAGGCGGTTGTTTTTGACCGCCGGATCGGTGCCCGCCGTATCGTCGGTCAGGTAGTAGGCCCCCTCCAGGCGGAAGTTCCAGGGTCCCAGGGCAAAGGCTCCCTCCAGACCAAAGGCCTGGAGCCGGTCGTAGGTCAGGTTAACGCTGGTTACGGTGGACCCCGCCAAGGTATAGGTTACCGAGGGGGTTTTAAAATGGCCCAGGTAGTAGGAGAGGCCCCAGTCCACGGCGCCGATGGTGCCGGTGCCCCGCAGGGCGTACTGGCCGTAGTCCAGGCTGGCGGTGTTCGGTAAAAACGCCGAAGCCGACGAATGGGTGGCCAGGTATTCCGTGGCTAGAAGGGTATTCACCGGTCCGCCGGTGCCGTAGATCGTCGCGTACTGGTAGCCCGCATAGCTCGTCAGCAGGGTTTGCAGGGCCACGGCTTCCGCGGGTTCCCAGGGACCGGAGGTGGGGATCCGGTCGGCGGTCATGGTGGGGCTCCAGACGGCCTCCAGACGCAGGGGAACTGATACGGAGGAGGGACTGTAGCTGAGGTGGAGCAGGGTTTCTCCCAGCCGACGGTCCACGTATTTTGGGAAGATAAAATCGGTATAATCGTTGGCATTGATCAAATCAACCACGTGTAGTTCATCCCCCTTACCCCAGACGATCTTCTCTTTCCCCACCCGTAGAGTTAGATCGCCCAAGTAGGCGTCCATGTACGCCTCGTCCAGCAGATCCTCCGGATGGTCGGGAAAGCGCTGGGGGTCCAGGTTAAGCTTCAGGTTCAACTCCGTGGAGGCGCCCTGGTAATTCATATCCAATCGAGCCCGGGCGTTTACTTCGCTCCGGTCCCGGCTGTCGCTGGGGCTACCCAGGGCCGCCAGGTCGTCGCTGGAAAGATACGACCGGGCCAGGGCTTCGACTTGGCCGTTGATGGCTAGGGCCCCGGAAGCACCGCCGGTCTTCGCGCCAGCGGCTACCGCGCCGGCGTCCGTCCCACCGGCGGTACCGGTCACGGTAGCGGTCGAATCGTCAAAGAAAGAACCGCTGTCGACCGTACCGCCGGAACTGGCGGCGCTTTGGGCGTAAAGGGGGCCGGCGGCGAGCAGGACTATCGCGATCACCGGGGCGAAAAACCGAGACGCCAGGGCGGCAGGGGCCGGAACAGCAGACGCTGGGACGCCGGAAGCCGGGACGGCAGGCTCTGGGGCGGCGGAAGCCGACCTTCGGATAAAATAATGTCTAAGCTTTGTACCATTCATCATCCTACCCCTCTAGCGGCCCTGGGCCAGGAAGCTGGTCGTAAAAAGCCGTTTATCGATCGGCTTATCCACCTCGATTTTAGAGATCACCAGACGGGTCGAATGGCCGGTCTGTACGTTCTTTAAAAGATTAGCCATGGGGATCCAATACCCATTGACGTTTTCCAGTTTTTCTACCGTCAGCTCCTTGAGCAGGTTTTCCTTTTTGTCGAACATTTGGGCCTTCACGGGAACCCAGGTCTTCTTATCAATCCAGGAAATCCGGTAGGCGTACTGGGAATCGCTGGGGTCCTTGGCCCAGGATTTGACCACGTAGCAGTCGTAGGAACCGACCGTTTCTTCGCCCTTCAATTCGTGGTTATCCCGATCCACCTTTCGGGTCGAAAGATCGTCGTAGGTAGCGTCGGTTCCCATAAAGGACTTGTCCCCCTCCGACGAGGCGATACGGCGGACCGCCCGAAGGGCCGGCAGGTAGATCCACTTATCGTCGTCCCGATTTTCGTTTTGGATTTGTAAAAACCGGGTATTTTTAACCGACGCGGGGGTGTGGAAGACCATCACCACGGATTTTAAATCCCCCTCGTCCTTGCCCCATTCTTCCACGATCCTCGACTCGGTACTTCCGTCCTTTTCGATCAGGTCCATTTGGACCAGGGTGTGGGAAAACGCCGGTTCCTTGACGTCATAGGCGTTTTGCATCACCTGCCGACCGTCGATACCAAAGGCTGAAACAGAGCCGCCCAGAAACGCCAGGGCCGCAAAAGCCCCCATCATCATCTTTTTTTGGACACCCATACTTAACTCCTTACGTTGTATGTACCCCGCTTAAAACGAGCGGGAAATAAATTTTGGTTTTATCAGGTTCAGCAGAACCGGAAGAACCGTCATAGCGGTCAGGGAACTGGTCACCATGACCACGGCCACCAACAGTCCGATATACCGGAGGACCACAAACTCAGAAAAGCAGAGGACCAAAAAGCCCAGGGCCACCGAAAGGGCGTTTACCAAAATCGCCTTTCCCGAGACCATGTAGGTGTTAAAGGTAACCCTCTGCAGGTCGTCGCTTAGCAGTCGTTCGTGGTGGTAGTTGCTCATAAAGTGGATCGTATAATCCACCCCGATACCGATGGCGATAGAACTGATCAGGCTCGTTACCATATCCAGGTTGATCCCCGCAAAGCCCATGATGCCAAAGTTGATAAGGATTGCCAGGGTAAGGGGGATCGATCCGATCAGGCCCGCCATGGGGGACTTAAAAGAAATCCAAAGGATCACGAACACGCTGATAATGGCCAGCAGAAGACTGCTGATCTGGCTGGAGGTGATCATGGACGTCAGGGCCACCTCCATCTCCGCGATCCCCGAGGTTTCCACCGTGTACCCCTCGGGTAAGTTAACCGCGGCCCAGCGGTGGATATCCTTAATAACCCCTTCCACCGCGCTGGTATTGTGGGTTCGGAACTGCACCGCGATTCGGGCCGCCGACGGGGCGAGCTGATCGTTGGCGTACTCGTTCAGGGACCCCGAATACAGAACCAGGTACTGGGAGATCAGATTCTTCAGTTCACCCTTGTTCGCCACCGGATACTTGGAGGGATCCAGGGGAATCTCGTCGAATGCCGCCCCTTGGTAGTTCACCTCCCGCTCCATCGACAAAAGCATTGAATCCACCGTCGGCTTAGGGCCCGCGTTGGCGTAGGCCCGGCGGAACAGGTCCAGGGCCTCTTCCAGCGTCATGGTGGAGGCCAGACCCAGGCCCGACTCTCCGGCGGCCGCGCCAGCCTTAGCGTCGGAGGGGGGAACAGAAGCCGACTTTGCCGACGGAGCACCCTTCGCGACTGCCGCCCCGTTCGTCCCGGCGCCCGGCGTTGAAGCGTCGGAGAAGAAACTGTCGCTCCCCGCGGGGGAGAAGAAACTGTCTCCACCCACGACGCCGGAAGTCCCGGCGTCCGAAGCCGCCGCCGACCCCTCTGCGGGACTACCCATTCCGGTGTCCCCTCCAGCGGAACCATCGCTGGGGTTTTGGGGAGCGTTCATAATCCGGTTCATTCGACGGATAAAGTCCGAATAGGAGATCGTCTTACCCACTTCGTTATGGTGGGTCCGCAGGTACGTCGAAAGATCGTCCATAGCCTGGAGCACCACCGGATCGGTCAGGGATCCCTTATCTTTACCGTGGATCACGATGCTCATTAAATTGCTTCCCGCAAAGTTAGTATCGATAAACTCCACGTCCCGGCGCAGTTGGCTCGTCTCGGGAAAATAGCTTAGCAGGGCCGATTCTATTTTGATCTTCGTCATTCCCCAGACCGACAGCCCCAACACCAGGACCAAAAGGATTCCCACGGTGATGGGCCGGCGGTGCAAAAAGTCGTTGACCAAAGCCGCCGCGCGGACCCCCAAGCGGTTGGAAGAAGCCCCGTTGTCCCCGCTGTTACGGTGGGACACCCGCTTGGTCAAGCGCCCGTCCTTGGGCAGGGGCCGAACGGTCAGCAGGGCCGGAATCAGCACCAGGGAAAAGATCAGGGCGATGGTCACCCCCAGGGAACTAAAAATCGCGAAGGTCTTTAGGGGTACGATGGGACTGGTGATGGTGGACGCAAAGCCCACCACGGTGGTAACGCCCGCCAAAAGAACCGGCACGATCACCTTGCGCAGGGAAGACCGGATAAGCTCCGTGTGGGTATCCCGGTCAATGGGCCGGTCCGAATAATCGTGGGCCAGATCCTCGTAATAGTGGTTCACCACGTGGATACCGTAGGCGGAACCCACGGCGATCAGAAGCACGGGAAGACAGCTGGAAACCACCGTAAAATGGGTCCCCGTTAGGGCCATCAAACCTACCGTCCAAATGGTGCTGAAAAGCACCGTAATCAGAGGAAGCAGGGTCCCCGCCAGGGTGCGGAACGAAAAGAACAGGGTCAGCAGGACCAGCAGAGCCACCGCCGGCACCAGGCGGGCCAGGTCGGACCGCATGTAGTCCTGGGCCATTTGGGCCAACACCGGGTCCCCCGCCACCCGATACTCCAGGCCGTCCCCCGCGCAGGCGTTCACCATACCGCGGACCTGTCGGTACAGACTCCCCATTTTTTCCGCGCTAATATTGTGGTTCACCGTAATCACGATCTCCGAACCCGTGCGGTCCTCCGAAACGATAATCCGGTTGTACATCCCCTCCCAATCGGCGATCCGTTCGTTCAAGCGCCGCAGGTCCTCCGCCGAACCGGAAAAGTCCTTGGGTACCAGGGTTTCCGACACCAGGCCCCCATCCCGACCGGTAACGTAGTCCACGTTCGTCATGGACTGCACCTTATCCACCCCGTCGAGCTTTTCAAAACCCTCCGTCAATGTCCGAATCCGTTCCACCGCCTTGGCATTTACGATCGACCCATTAGGATTGGTCACCGCCACAACCAAAAATATTTGGCTCCCGTAGGTCTCGTCCAAATTCATCTGCCTGATATACGAAGGATGATCACTGGGAAAATATATTTTTACCTCGTTATCCAAAACGATTTTGGGGATAAAAAACCCAAAAAAAGCCGTCACCGCCGTAAGTCCCAGGATAATAGCCCAGGACCGCCGTTTCCATCGATTCATTCTCTCCTCCCTATAATACGCATTTTGCGTATCTGTTGCACACTATGTGTAATATAAAGATTAAAAAAAAATTAGTCAACAGAAGTTCTTTCAAAAGTCTGTTACTTTTGAAAGAACCGCTTGCAGTATTTTTGCAATTTAAATATAA
>CAYRLW010000045.1:0-30336 GCA_964425215.1 uncultured Treponema sp. | reverse complement strand
CCTGGAGGAATCGAAAGGGTCTTCGATTCCTGATCGTCCACCACCAATACCGAAACGTCCACCGTCTCCGGGGCGGACGCTGTCGCCTCTGCCGCCGTTGCGGTTGGCACCGACGTATCGGATCGCGTTATCCTTAAGCTAACGGTCGCTTCGGTATTTTGAGAATCCAAGTTCGTAAGGAGAATCGAAGCGTTTCCCGTATCCCGCCACCGCAATTTCCTCGGCAAAGCCGCTTGGGCCACCAGCGGAGCGCTTACCCGCAGATCCTTCTCGGCCATACCAAAACGGGCAGTATCGACGGCTATCGCGGTACACCGGTACGTGGTGAGGGAATCGGGAAGTTTGAACCGGACCGTCACGGTTCCGTCCTCCCCGGTAACCAGATACGGTTCAAAAACCGCGGTAGGACGGAAATCCTTCCTATCCTTCATTTTCGGATCGTCGGTCGCGTCGCCTCCCTGAAGATCCGTTAGCGCGTAGGTGACGGGATCAATCAAAAGCGAACGGCTATCGGCGCCCCGGACCGCGAGGGGAAATCGGGAGGGATCGTAAAAAAACGATAGGGGGTCCGGGACCCGGTAGTCGATCAGGTCCACCACGCCCCTATCCACCGCCATGAAACTCAGTTCCACGTTCTTTAACGGCGTGTTCCCCGAATGGGCCCGCAGGCGGACTTTCGCTTCCTCAGCGGGGCCGTAAGCCGGCCTAAGAGGCTCGATATCCACATCGATTCTCTTCCCCACGGGATCGATATACAGCGGGGTCAAACCGAAAACCCCCTTCGGCTTATCCAGGTCGGGCTCAAAATAGGTATTCGTCGGCTTTCCCGACCGAACCGAATAGGAAGAAAGGGCGACGTAGACGATCGGTACGTAGGATTCTTCCACGGGGACCTCTATGGTTTGGGCGGACCCGTCCAGTTCCAGTACCTTTTGGGAAAGAATTCCCTCCCGTTCGACGGTTAGAAGGTATCGGCCCTTCGGCAAAGGAGAACGAACAAGGATTTTCGCCGTTTCGCCGGGGAGGTAAGATTTCTTATCCGTATCCAGGTTTATCGCGTCCGCGTCCTCGGCTCCCCAGTGGATCCATCCCGCCCCGCTAACGTAAAAACGAAGCTTGGTGAAGACGGGCCTGTCTTGGGAATCCGCGCTTTTCAAACGAATTTCCCATTCTCCGCTTTTTTCGGGGATGAATGAGTACAGTCCCTTGGAAGGATCGATAAAAGTCGACGAGACCGGTTCCTCTACCCGTTCCCATTCCAGATTCACCCGGCCCCCAACCCCCGCTTGTTTCGCGGCCCGCCATTCGTAACGAATAAGCTCCAATTTTAGTTCCTGGGGCTTTTCGATTCCCCTTACAAGCCTTTCTCCGTCGGGAGTCACGAGGGCCCACCGGACCGTGGCTTCCTTGCCCTGGGGAAGGAAAAACGCCGAGGGGATGGAGACTTTCGTTTCCATCGAAAGAGCCTCCTTCGCGGTCCCGTCCAACCGGGCGGCGATATAAAAGGCCGCAGGATGCACCACCACCGAGGTCCGACGGGCCACTTCCTGCCGTCCCGCGTCCCGGGCCGTTACCTCCAGTCGGTATCGGTAGGGCGATCCGATAACACCGTCCTTCGGGGTCCTCATCCGTATTTCCGTTTTTCCCGACGGATCCAGGGTCCCCTCCCCTTCGTCCACATAGGTTCGACCATCCACCAATTCCGGTCCGAAGCGCCAATATTCCCAAAAACCTCCGGGATTAAAATCCGCGGGCTCCCGGGTCCAAAAGTAGGTATAAGGAGAACCCGATAGGGCGCCCCCCGCCAGATAGGACGCGGAAAAATCCGCGGACAGGGTATCGCCCTGCAGGAAGGGACGGTCGGCGAACGCGAGGGCGGCCTCGAATCGAAGCCGCTCAAAATTGGCGACCGTAAAGCTCGTCCGCTGGACCGAGTTCCCCCGCTGGTATTTTATTACGTAGTTCCCCGGCAGAAGGTCCGCCGGCAGGGAAAAGGAGCCGTAGCTACCGCCCGTGGCGGTCGTATCGCCGGAAACTCGTCGGATGACCGGGGCGCGGTAGGCTCCGGAGCTTACCTCGACGGCGTACGGCCCCTCGTAGGGTTCGTAATTTCCGAGCCGCAAATTCCGGTCGATGCCCCGGAACGTGACCGTTTCCCCGGGCCGGTAAATTCCCCGGTCGGTGAATAAGAATATTTGAGCCTGGCTTTCCTCCGCGTGGAAGGGATCTCCCGTGGCCTCAACGGTAAATCGCCAAAGGTTATGGCTTTCATTGGGGATAAACTCCGCCTGGTCACCCCCCCGTGCGGGCCCTCCCGCGTTGACTACCCGAATCCGAAGTCCCTTTCCAAAGGGACCATCGGATTTAGCCGGGTAAGAATTCGGGGCGCTAAAGTGGCCGGCGAAAAATCCGGGGGTGAAATTGAAGACCGCAAGACCATCGGCCCCGGTTGTCCCGTCCACCACAACGGTGGAACCCTCCATCAGCTGGACCCGAGCGTCGGAGACCGGCTCTCCGGTAGAAAGTCTGGTTACCCACACCAGCATGCGGTTATACGCGTACCGGGTAGTAATGCCCAAATCGGTAACCTGTACCGTCAGCCAGGCACTCTCCGTGGAGGTTCCGCTTTTCGTCCAGTCAGACTTGGTCACGAATTCCCACCGCAAGGCAACCGATCCGGTCCCTTTGGGACCCAGGTAGGGTAGAAGGTTATCCACCTCGAATTTTCTGATGTTTTTGGGTATCGAAGAAAGATCCATCGGGTGCGTGGAGGATACGGGAAGCCGTTCGTAGGGTCCCGCGGCAGCTTCCAGGGCCCTCGATATCCTCAAGGGATTTTGGATCTCCCAGGCGATTTTAGGCGTAAACGCGGCTTCCAACATGGCGGAGCCCTGGTTGGGAACGTAAGCATAACTGAGGGCGGCGCCAATATCGGCGGAACCAGAAGCGTCTGCGGCAAGCTCCCGGCCCCAAAGGTCCTTCAAGCCCGCGCTGATATGTACCCTATACGAGGTCTCGTAACGAACCGGCAGGTTATTCAACACCACCGTGGAACCGTACACCGTCACGTTTTCCCGAAGGACCGTTAAACCTTCCACGGAAATGTATTTTTCCACCCCATGGGGATCGACCGGATGGCTGAATTCAATATACATCGGGTTAGCGTCCCCCTGGGAATTCCTTGGAACGGACCAGGATCCGGTGGTCACCCGTTTAAACCTAAAGGGGGTCAGCGTATGGAAAGGATAAACCTTTGTTTCCTTCGTTCCCAGATAGCCCGCTTCCGATCGGGCTCCTTTTTTTAGATCCAATTCGACGGAGGTATTCTGGGGTAATGTATCTTTTAGGGTAAGAACCACCGCTTGATCCACCGAAGCGTTCTGGTTTTTCCACTCCTTGGGGCGTGAAAGCGTAAAAGGCCACGAACGATCAAAGGTCCTCACCTCTAGCCACTGGGCTATTTCCCCAAGGTTTACGGGATAGGAAAACAACAGGTTGATTTGCTTCGCCTCCAATGGAGGGGCGTCCTTTGGATCGACCCCATCGGTCCCGTTCCCCAGGGACCAGGCGATCAAGGATAACCGCTCGGTTTCGAAGGAGAAGGACCGCTCTCCCTGGAGGCTCTTTCCTCCCAGGGATCGCAGATCGTTGGAAACCGTGACGGTGTATCGCCGCTGGGGAAGGCTATCCGCGTCCGGTTCGAAGGCCAGGAGCCTGGAACCGTACCACCGGTATACCCCCGGTAGGGACGGCTCGATTTTAAGATACTTCGTATCCCGTACGGGAGCGCCGAGCCGGGCCAAGGGAACCACGGGTTGGGAAAAAACCACAAAGATAGAAGGCTTTCGTACATCATCGGGTAATTCGCCCTTAGGGCCGAAATCGGCCAGAATAAAAGGATCGTCGCTTTCCTTGATCGCCGGACTTTGGGTTTCCGCCGTCTCCTGGGAAACCAGGGGATAATAGGCGATCTTATACGTTGAAAGATCCGGTATTGAAAGGGAAGGATGGGATCTCCGTGGATCCGACGGGTATTCCTCGGCTTTTACACCCCCCACCTCGGCGTTTTTTTGGGAGGTCGTCTTGGCTTGACAGGAGAAAAGCAACGGCAGGGATAGCCCCGCAAGAACGATGAGGTACGAAAACCTTTTTACCATGGAAAAACTCCTTTTCCGTTGTGGTTTATGGCTACAATCATACCAAGCTTTTAAATGTTTCGCCATTTTATCTTCCAGGTTATCGAAGGAGAAAAAAAATGCTTTTTTTTATTCCCTAACCATCAAAAAGGTTTATACTATCCTATAAAGGCAATCGACTTTTAAAAAGGCCTCGTAGGACGTTATACTTCGGCGGAGGACCGAAAGACCTTGGCAAATGTAGGGTACTCGGGTAAAATTTTAGTAGCGCTTCTCCAATCGGTTGTGGCGTCTCCCATCCAATCGGCCCTTGAACAGTTTGGATACACCGTCATCGTGGCGAACGGTCAGGAGGAAACGATTGATCTTGCGGCTCACGACCTATCCATCGACGCGATTCTATTAAACTTAGACTTTTATGAAGACCTAGACGGCGCTACGGTAGCACAGCGGATCCGTGATCTTCGGCGCGTCCCCATTATTTTTTATTCTTCCCACGAGGAAGAAGAATTTCTAAATAAAACCGAATCGGTGGATCACTACGGCCTGATTACGAAGAGCGCTTCCCTTCCCGTTTTGAAGACGGTAATCAGAACAGCCTTACGGCTCGCGGCCACGTCCAAAGAATTAACGGAAACGTTGGAATCCCTGCGTATCAGGGAAGAACAGTTTAAATTCGCCATCGAAGCGTCTAACGAGGGTATATGGGACTGGGATATTCGGGGGAACAGGGGATACTTTAGCCCCGGCTATTACCACATGCTCGGATACGAGGACGGGGAATTCGAAGCAAACCCCGAAACGTGGCTCACCTTTTTACACCCCGAGGACCGGGATAGGGCCATGGGGACTAACATGGCTTGTATCGAAGGGAAGACCGAACAATTTCAGGTGGAATTTCGTATGCGGGCCAAGGACAATTCGTGGCATTGGATCCTCGGCCGGGGTAAAAGCGTCCAGCGGGATGAAAATGGCCGATCGATCCGTATGGTGGGAACCCATTCGGATATCACGGAGCAAAAAGAATCGGAGAAACGGATTAAAAACCTATTGGATGAAAAGGAATTACTGTTAAAGGAAGTCCACCACCGTATCAAGAACAATTTAGCCACCGTGGCAAGCCTCCTATCCCTTCAAGCGGAAACCCTTAAAGACAAAACGGAAACCATCACCCTCAAGGACGCGGAGAATCGTATTCAAAGCCTTTCGATACTGTACGATAAATTATACCGATCGGAGGATTATCGCGGTCTCTCGGTCGCCTCGTACATTCCCGAATTGGCGGCCCAAATTATACAGGATTTTCCCCACTCGGATAGGATACGACTTGATTTCCATATTGAAGACCTACAGCTCAAGACTAAGACCCTTGTCAATCTGGGGATTATAATAAACGAATTGATCACCAACGCGATGAAGTACGCTTTTACGGGAAGAAACCGGGGAAAGATCCTTATAGAATTAAAACGAGTATCTGACCGATTCGAATTGGTGGTCGCCGACGACGGAATCGGCCTATCAAACACCCAAAAAAGTAAAGCTCCGACGGGGTTTGGCTTAACTCTTGTGGAAGCCCTTTCTAGCCAGCTCGGCGGCAGGGTTTCCCTACAGGAATCATCTGGAAGTCGAGTGGTCGTTGATTTCACCGAATAGCAAGTGGAGAACCTTAGGATTACAGAAACATTTTAAAGTGGACCGTTAAAAAAAGGCATGGTATCATTTCAAACATGCGAAAACCGGTCATCCACACGGACTTCCTGCGCTTTTTTTTACCGATAACCGCCATAGTGGCCCTTTCAATTCTTATTTCAGCGGTTGTGCTTTCTACTCTTTTTATGAATCAAGCAAGCTTGATATTACAAGAACAAGAAATGGAACGTCTGCAGGGGGCCATGAGAATATTTTCAAGGATTCAGTTAGACAGCATCCCCGCTTACGTGGATGCCATCGAGACAGGCCCTATACGGGATTATCTGTATGGAAGAGATTGGTCAAAAGAAAAAACCCTACGGGCTTTGGAAAACTTGGATAGAACGTTAATCGGAAATGACTTTATCGATTCCTTTTACCTGTACAATTATTCATCGGGAATCCTCTCTACCCGAGCTGGGTGGGAAGGCTTGGAATCAAAAAGCGATCCTACCCTTATGACTTTTTTATTCCGAATCCATGACTATGGCCTTACCCAGTATGTAATGCGGCGGGTTCAATTTGCAAACGATACGGGTCCTTCAAATCTTTTCACAGTGGTTTTGGGAGTAATGCCTCCAAAAGGATCGATGATTCGCTACGCCTTTGTGGCGAACCTTTCTGAACGCAAGATCCGACAAGCGATCGCGGGGGATGGGACCAGTGCATCGGTTATGTACATCGTGGATAAGGATCGTCGATTCCTATCCCATCCCGACTCTACACGCTTTGGAAGCCCCGTAGAAAAGACTGACCAGCTCCTGGAAGTGTTGGATAATCATCATACCAAGGGCATGATGATTATCAAAGATGAAAAGGGACGTCGTTTTATCGCTTCGTGGATTGACCATCCAGAAATCCAATGGCGCTTTATAACCCTAACCCCCGAACGGCTCGTGTTTGCCCCCGTTGTCCGCGTAAGAGATAGGGTGGTCATTTTTGTTATCCTTGTCCTCATGGCCGCGATTTTTATGTCCTATACGCTATCTATCAAAATGAGCCTTCGTGAACGCAGATCAAAACTCGCCGTATCCTATCTTAAAGGAGAAATTGACGCAGAATCGGGAGATAAGGTACAGACTTCTTTTCCAGGATTACGGGCTCCCATTAGAATAGCCATCGTAATCGTGGAGGAAGGAAGACAAACAAGGAAGCCAAATTCCGACATCTTCGATATGGAATTCGTATTAAAGGATGCCATGGAAGCCCCTTATGGGAAAACTATCGTCCTCCGGTTGGCGGACAACCAATACATCGTTTTATTCAAGGACACGAACCAAAAAATCGCCTCTACCTTTCAAAGCTTTCTTTCCGCGCTAAGTGAAACATGGAAGATCGGTCTTGGGGCGTTTTTACTGGATCGAGCCTTAACAGTTGAAGGTTTGCCGGAAGGATATCGGATTTTAAAAAACGCTGTACGTTTAGAATACACACGTCCATCGGGAGCGGTGATTCTCGTCTCCCAGAAGGATGAAAAAATCGACCAAATCGTCGCGAATAGTACCGTAACCGACCTGGACATTTCTTCTTTAGAAAAAGTATTCCGTTTGGATAATCCTGACGAGGCTAATCATCGCATAGAAAAGCTCATCGATGATCTTCGTAAAGCCCAGGATCCCGATATTTTCAGGTATACCGTATCCACCCTAGCCTGTCGTATCCCGTTGGCCCTGGGGGACGATGCGGAAGCCCTTATTTGCGGCGGAGTAGATAAATTTAAACACGATCTTTCCAGGGCCGAACGGTTGGATGAGGCGGAGCGAATTCTCCGAACCGCCACGGTAAAATTAAAAGAGCGGGGAGAATTACACGGCGAAAGACGGAAAAAGGAGTTGATACAACGAATTAAAAATATCATCGAGGAACGGCTTGGGGATAAAACCCTGGGAACGTCGGCCATCGCGTCGGAAGTTGGGTTATCAAGCAGTTATCTGCGGGATATTTTTAAAAAATACGAAGGACAATCTCTGTTGGAATACCTGGGGAACCGTCGTATTGAGGTAGCAAAAAAATTGATCCTTGAAACCCAGGAATCGGTTAAGAGCGTGTGTGATAAGGCAGGGTTTATTAATTATTCTTATTTTTTCACCTATTTTAAAAAAATAACCGGCTTTACGCCAACCGAATATCGGCAAAAAAAACCTTAAAAACCCATAAAAAGCCCATTCGCGAAATCATTGGCGAATTTACAAACAAGTTTTAATGGGAAAAACAAGTTTTATCCCTTTTTCAAAGTAGCCAAAACGGAGAAACCGGATAGTTAATAGGTTAGAGCGTCGATCCATGCAGTTTTAAAACAAGGAGAGCGACGTTCAAATTTTCTATTAAAGGAGCGATACATGAAGCTAACCAAATTTTTATCCGTGACCCTGGGCCTTTTAAGCGCGTTTTCCCTTTTTGCAGCGGGGCAAAAAGAGAGCGCGCCCCCCGTCCAAAGCGGTCCCACCACGATTATTTATTATTTATGGGATGATCCTTCTTTAAAGCCCATCGTCGACGCTTTCAACGCTTCCCAAAAAGACATCATCGTCGACGCTCGATACCTTCCTTCTCCGGACTATGAAACCAAAATAACCACGCTTTTAACGGCCAAAGCGGAAATGGATTGTTACATGCAAAAACGCCAATCGGATATGTTTGGACATTACGATAATGGGGCAATAGAACCTTTGGACGATCTATTGGCAAAAACCGGGGTCGATAGATCCGCGGTGGATTCGTATAAAGACGCCGTAACCATCGATGGAAAGGTCGTCGCTTTCCCGTGGCGTGGGGCGGCATATTATACCTACTATAATAAAAAATTGTTTGAAAAAGCCGGGATTCCCACACCGGACGTTTATGTAAAAAACGGAACCTGGACTTGGGATAAATTTGCCGAAGTCGCAAAAAAGCTCTCTTCGGGTGATGGCTCGGTGTATGGGGCGACCGTTTATTTTTGGGGGTCCAATCAATTATTGATGGAAGCTCAAAAACAAAAGCCAATCATCGATACTAAAGGCAACATTGCTTACGATGGGGCTATCCAACGATGGTTCCAGATGAGAAAACAGTTAGAAGACCAAAAGGCTATGTGGCCCCTTATCGATATGAAGGTAACAAAGACCCACTATTCCAAACAATTTTACGATGGTAAGGCGGCTATGCTTTTAATCGGTGAATGGTTTCCCGGGTTTATGATCGCCGGCCGGGACCAGAATCTTCTTCAAGGTTTTTCTTGGAACGATTGGGGCGTTACGCGCCTTCCCAGCGACGAAAAAACCTACGTAACCATGGGGTCTCCCACCTTTAATCACGTCACTTCCTACGCTAAACATAAAGAAGCCGCCTTTAGATTTATCGCCTGGATGGGTGGCCCCGAGGGAGCTAAAATTGCAGCCCAAGCGGGAGTGCTTCCAGCTACTATTACCCCGGAGGTTAAGCAAGTCCTTTCTAAGGCGTTACCCGACAGCCAATCGTTGGAATATTTCACCGAACCGAAAAAATCTTATCCCATGTTGATGACTAAATTTGGAAGCCGCATCGAAGCACAAATTAACAACATGATAGAAGAATACCTTCTTGGAAAATTGTCCGACGCGGATTTTGATGGAAAATTGAAAGCGGGACTAAAAGAAATAATAGACACCTCTAAATAATAAAAAGAAGACGCTCGGAATAGAACCCGAGCGTCTTCTTCTAAATCCAAATCATCGGAGCACGTATGCGGAGTATAAAGCGAACGCCCTGGCCCGTCGTTGCCGCGTTTGTTCTTCCTAGTCTTTTAGGTTTTATAATATTTATCGCTCTTCCTATTCTCTTTGCCCTTGGCATTTCCTTAACGAACTATTCGGGGGGCGCCAAATTCCGATTTACAGGATTTACCAACTACGCGGTAGCCTTTCATAGCGCGCTCTTTTTAAAAAGCCTGTGGGTCACCATTCTATTTACTTTTTGGGTGGTCCTTTTTCAAATTCTCTTAGGGCTCGCTTTTGCCCTATGGTTAAATGATAAAATATTTGGAAGAAATTTTTTCCGTAGCGTTATCTTTATGCCGAATGTTCTTTCTTCCGTTGCCATAAGTTTAGCTTTTATGCTTATTCTAGATCCCCAACGGGGCCCCCTGAACCAGTTGTTAAAACATTGGGGACTTCCTACCAGCCAATGGCTGGGAGGAGAAAGCTCTGCCCTGCCAACTATCATTATGGTAACGGTGTGGCAGAGTTTTGGTTACTATATGGTACTCTTTCTTGGGGGCTTACAAACCATAAGCAGGACCCTTTACGAAGCCGCAGCGATCGATGGAGCGTCTTCGATTAGGCGCTTTTTCGCCGTTACCTTGCCGGGGTTGTCGCCTATCATGTTCTACAGTATCACCATCGCGATTATTCGTGCGTTCCAGGTATTTGACCAGGTATTTGTAATGACCGGTGGACAATCTGGGGGAGGCCCCGCCGGAGCCACATCCGTGCTCGTCTTTGAAATCTACAAAAACGGATTTTCCCAATTTAGATTTGGCTACGCGGCGGCCGAATCGGTAATTCTTCTTGGAATGGTGATGATTATCACGGTAATCCAACAGCGGGGACAAAAAAGGTGGGTCAATTATGATATTGTCTAGAAATACAGAATCATTTCGATCCATTCGACGGTCCCCAACAGGATCCTCATGGATTTACAGACTCATCCAAATAACTGTTCTCTGCGTAACCACCCTTATTATATTTCTTCCTCTGGTTGTAATGGTTTCCACCGCCTTTAAACCGGATTCGCAGATCTACGATTTTCCCATGAAAATCGTTCCCAAAACCCCAACGTTAGCCAATTTTTCTCAGTTATTGAGCAAATTCCCTTTATATACCTGGAACTCCATTAAGCTGACAACCATCATCGTGATAGTTCAACTTATTACCGCCACAACGGGGGCCTACGCTTTTTCCAAACTCTATTGGAAAGGTCGGGACTTGCTTTTTATGGTCTACGTCATATCCATAATGATTCCCCTGCAAGCGATCATTATTCCGCAGTTTATTATTATTCGTAACTTGGGGCTCTACGATTCCCACTGGGCACTGATTGTAACGGGCTCTTTTACCGCCTTCGGAACGTTTTTGATTAAACAATATTTTATGACCATACCGGATAGTTACCTGGAGGCGGCTCACATTGATGGGGCCGGTGAATTTTCAATATTTTTCCGACTTATGCTCCCCCTAGCCAAGCCCGTTATTGCGACCCAAATAATATTCGCGTTTCGATTTTTCTGGAACGATTTTTTTGGACCACTGATTTATTTGACCAGTCAACGCTTAAAAACCATCCCCCTGGGAATGGCGGATTTCGCGACTGAACAGTATACCTTTGTGGGTCCCCAAATGGCGGCCTCGTTTGTTTCAATCATTCCGGTAATGATCATTTTTCTTTCCGCGCAAAAATACTTTGTAGAAGGCGTCGCCGCGAGCGGCGTTAAAGGTTAAACAAGGAGTACATCATGCAAGAAAAGAGCGGTAATTTTATCTCCCACATTCACGATACGGATTATACTTCCGAATATAGGTCCCTAAAGCTAAATCACTCTAACCTCATTAACAACACGGGAAGAATTGGCGAAAGTCTTAACGGGACCTGGAACTTTGGGGTAGATTGGTACGATACCTGCCGCAGAGCCCACTGGTTCCAGGACATAAAGGAAGATAAAAATGGAAGGCCCCTTCCCTTGGATTGGGATTGGGAAGCCTGGGATACCATACCGGTTCCTTCCTGTTGGAACCAACAAAAAAAAGAACTGCGATATTTTGAAGGTTCCGGTGTTTATACCCGTACGTTCAGATACGTCAAAAAAATGAAAGATGAACGCTGTTTCCTCCGTTTTGAAGGTTCCAACTATCAGACATCGGTATTTCTAAACGGCCAACACCTTGGAACCCACGATGGCGGGTCTACACCTTTTTCGGTAGAAGCGACCGATTGGCTTAAAACGGAAAATCGGATCGTCGTTGTGGTTGAAGCCCGAAGAAGACCAGATCGGGTTCCTATGGAAAATACGGATTGGTTTAACTACGGAGGGTTATACCGGGACGTTACGTTGATTAGAACTCCTTCTGTATTTATAAAAGATTGGTTCTTACGGCTGGTAAACGACGGGACTTTTGGAACGATCGCCTTTGATGTGGAGTTAAACGGAGAAGTAGATGGTATCGTACAACTTATAATCGATGAATTAAATATACACCGTACGGTGAACGTTAGTCAGGGACACGGGAAGATTACGTTTACAGCTAAACCAGAATTATGGTCCCCCGAAAATCCTCGGTTATACGCCGTGGAAATAAAAGCCATCGAAGGTTCCAGCGGGCTAACGTTTGATTCTATTAAGGATCGAATTGGATTTAAGGAACTACGGGTTTCTGGTCAGGACATTCTCTTGAATGGTAGACCGATTTACCTTAAAGGAATCTGTGTACACGAAGACCACGTTGAATTGGGTAAAACCACTACCGAAGAAATCATCCGTTCTACCATAGCGCACCTAAAGGAACTGCACGGAAACTATCTGCGGTTGGCCCATTATCCCCACGACGGCCGCTTTGCTCGAATCGCCGACGAAGAAGGGGTACTCCTTTGGTCGGAAGTCCCCGTATATTGGGCCATCGCGTTTGACAACACGGAAACGTACACGGACGCGGAAAATCAATTATCCGAATTGATACTGCGAGATAGGAACCGGGTCAGCGCGGCCATTTGGTCCGTAGGAAACGAGAACGCCGACACTGATGAACGACTTTCTTTTATGTCCCGCCTTGTCGCCAGGGCAAGGGCTTTAGACGGCACCCGGCCCATATCCGCGGCGTGTCTTATCGATCATGAACGGTTGGCCATTGCGGACCGATTAGCTTCTCATTTAGATATCATTGGCATCAATGAATACTATGGCTGGTACGATCCGGACTTTACAAAACTTCCTCAAATCCTAGAAAACTCCCACCCCGACAAACCGGTCATAATCTGTGAATTTGGCGCGGGGGCTCGCAAGGGTCAACGGGGAACGGTGAACGATCTTTTTACCGAGGATATGCAGAAGAACGTTTACGAAAACCAAGTCGCGGTCATCGCCTCTTGTTCCTATATCAAGGGTACCACCCCGTGGATTTTATACGACTTCCGGTGCCCCCGTAGACTTAATCGATATCAAGAATTGTATAACCGAAAGGGACTTATTGACGCGGACAGAAAAACTAAAAAGGCCGCTTTCTGGGTCTTGGCGGATTTTTATAAGGCTCTATGTTAATGTAGGTAATAGTAATGAATAGGGGACAAGAAAAGTTACAAAAGAGAAGGAACAAAATGAATAGGAATCAAATGGAGTCAATTTTAAATGCCACCATTATAGAACATGCTGTAAACAGAGAAGAAAAATTTTGGACCGATGCTTTACATTTTGCAATATCAAAAATAAAGAATAATATTAAAAGTTTTAGCAACTCCTATCCAGCACCTGCAAGTAAGAACAATGTATATGCTTCCATAGAAAATGTAGAATGGACCAGTTCTTTTTGGACGGGAATGTTGTATCTGGCCTGGGAAGCTACGGGAGATAATCTATTTAAAACTGTCGCGGATGGTCAAATATCCGATTATCGTCACCGTCTGGATGCTCGTATTGAAACTAATACCCATGATTTAGGTTTTCTGTACACCCTCTCCTGCATTGTAGCGTGGCGATTAGACGGAAATATATCCGCTCGGGCTACCGCGCTTAAGGCCGCCGACCTATTACTCCAGCGGTACAACGAAAAGGCTGGCATTATTCAAGCGTGGGGTGATCTTAACGACCCCTCCCAGAGGGGCCGCATCATAATAGATTGCGATATGAACTTACCTCTTCTTTTTTGGGCATCAGAGGAAACCCGCAACCCCTATTATCGGGAGGCCGCAACATCCCATATTTATAAAGCAAATGAACATCTTATACGTTCAGACTGGTCTACCTTCCATACGTTCTATTTCGACACGGTCACCGGCAATCCATTAAAAGGGGATACACATCAGGGTTATTCTAACAAATCTTGTTGGGCCCGAGGCCAAACCTGGGGCATCTATGGTAACGCCCTTTCTTATCGCTACCTCAAGGATCCGTTACTTTTGTCAGAGGCTAAAGGTCTGGCTCATTATTTTTTAAATCGTCTTCCAGAAGATATGGTTCCCTATTGGGATCTCATTTTTGTAGATGGACCAGAAGAACGAGATAGTTCCGCGGCGGTAATCGGCACAGCTGGGTTGTTGGAGCTGGCGGGACACTTACCCCATCTGGATCCAGATCGCCGTCTTTTTGAAAACGCCGCGTTAAAAATCCTTGAATCGTTAATCCTCCACTACACCAGTAGGTCCGAACCCCATTCTAACGGAATACTGCTCCACGGGGTATATGGAAAACCTCAGAGGAATGGAATAGATGAATGTACGATTTGGGGTGATTTTTTCTTTATGGAATCTCTTATGCGGGTACTCCATGGAAGCCGTTCGTATTGGTAAGCCCAGGGGGACCCTACCTTCCCAGCCAGCCCCCGTCCACGGCGATGGTGTAGCCGTGAACGTAATCGGAAGCCGCCGAGGCAAGGAATACGGCCGCCCCGGCGAGGTCTTCCCCTTGGCCCCAGCGTCCTGCGGGGATCCGTTCTAGGATCGCGGCATAACGGGCCGGATCCGCGCGGAGCAGGGCGGTGTTATCGGTTTCCATGTAGCCGGGGGCTATGGCGTTTACGTTTATCCCCCGGGAAGCCCACTCGTTGGCCATCTGCATGGTAATCCCCCGGACCCCGCTCTTGGAGGCGGTGTACGAAGGAATTCGAATTCCCCCTTGGAAGCTAAGCATGGAAGCGATGTTGATGATTTTTCCCCCGGAGTTTTGTTTTACAAATTGCCGGGCCGCCGCTTGGCACATAAAAAACAGCGTTTTAAGGTTTACGTTCATCACATCGTCCCAATCTTTTTCCGTAAAGTCAAGGGAATCGTTTCGACGTATAATTCCAGCGTTATTCACCAGTATATCCAGACGGCCGAAGCGGTTAAGGGTTTTTTCAAAGATTTCGGGAATCGGCTTGAGGGAACCCAGATCCGCCTGAATATAGAGGAATTGTCTTCCCGCCCCCTCCACCGCGCTTCGAGTTTCCTCCGCCTGGGCAGACGAACTAACCCCGGCGATATCCGCCCCCGCCTGCGCGAGGGCAATGGCGATAGCCTTGCCCAGCCCCCGGTTGCAACCGGTTACCAGGGCGATCTTTCCGTCCAATCTAAAAGAGTCAAGAATCCCCGGCATACGGAACCCCCTATTTTAAGTTTTCGCTCGATACGGTATCCATATCGTCGAAGGTTTGATTCTCCCCAGCCATTCCCCAAATAAAGGTGTAGTTTCCTGTCCCTACGCCGGAATGGATGGACCAACTGGGAGAGATAACCGCCTGTTCGTTGGCCACCACCAGGTGCCGGGTCTGGGATGGTTGTCCATGGAAATGAAACACCCTCGCGTCGCTGGCCATATCAAAATAGAAGTATACTTCCATCCGCCGTTCGTGGGTGTGGCAGGGCATGGTATTCCAGACGCTCCCCTTTTCAAGGATCGTCATTCCCATCACCAGCTGACAGCTTTTGCACACCGCGGGATGAACGTACTGGTAAATAGTCCGTTCGTTGGAATTTTCCAGGGAACCCAGCTTTCGGGGGTTCGCTTTGGCCATTTCGATTTTTACGGTAGGATACGATGTATGGGCAGGGGCGCTGACCAGGTAGAACTTAGCGGGGGCGGCGCTAGAGGAGGAAGAGAAGCGGACCTCCCGCTTTCCCATACCGATATACATTCCATCACCCTTCACCAGGTCAAAGGACTGACCATCCACGATAACCCGTCCTGGGCTTCCAATATTGATTAGCCCCAATTCCCGTCGCTCAAGAAAAAAATCGGTACCGAATTCTTTACCCGCTTCCAAACCAAGGACTTTGGAAACCGGCATGGCTCCGCCAAATACCATCCTATCCTGATGGCTGTACGTCAAAAGCGTTTCGTCGGGAGAAAAGATCCGTTCCACTAAAAAATGTTTCCGCTGTTCCTCCGTCGTATACCCCTTAGCGTCCTCCGGATGATTCGCGTACCGAACGTCCAATTTCATAGATAACCTCCGTCCCGGCAGGCTTCCCATGGGGCCGCCGGTCAACGAACATCATTATAAACGAAATAGAAAAATCGTCAATAATTTTGGAACATTATTTCATTTTTAAAACCAAGGAAGGCTTTTTATGAATATGATGCTTTTAATAGAGCCTCACGGGTAATTAATAACACTTTCGCGATATCAGACCGGTTCAACTGCTTCCCTTTATCAGCAGTTGTGGAATAAAAAGAGTCGTCGGCGGAACAGTCTTACCGTTAAGAACATCGTAGAGTAACCGAACCGCCAGAGACAGACGATCGTACATTTGGGTGTCCACGGTGGTCATTTCCGGTTCGGAACATTGGGAAAAAATAGAGTTGTTAAAGCCTACCACGGCCACATCTTCGGGGATCCGGTAGCCCAAGGCCTGTAAACGTTTAAAAGCCCCCAAGGCGGTAATATCCTCGCCGGCCATAATCGCGTCAAAGGGAATTTTTTGTTCTATAAAACTATCCACCGCCCGTCGGCCCCCATCCAAACCATGGTCTATTTTGATATGTCGGCGATCTTCCACCGGTAAGCCCGCCTCTTTAAGGGCGGCTTTATACCCATCGGCCTTGCAATAACCGCTGTAGGTAAACGTATCCTGGATATAACAAATTTGAGTCCTGCCCCGTTCAAGCAAGTGTTCGGTGGCCCTTCGCATACCAATGCCGTTATCACAAAACACCGAGTAGATATTCGGACCCGTCAAGGACCCGTTGATCATCATGATAGGACTGGAATGGGAAAATTGACGGATTCCCTCGTCAATCCGGGAATCGTTAAATACGGACCCCACGAGAATAATACCATCAACCCTCTTTTCCAAAAGAAGTTTCATATACCGGATCTGGGTATCCGGATTCCCTCCGGTATTACAAAGCAAAACCGAGTAACCCAGTTTCTCGCTTTCCTGTTCGATAATGTACGCCTCGTTGGCGTATTGGGCGTCCCGTACGTCCACCGTCAAAACCCCAATGGTGTGGGTCGATTTGGTGACCAAGCCCCGGGCTAACTGATTGGGGTGGTAATCGTATTTTTCCAATACCGACATAACCCTTTGCCGAGTTCTAGCGGACACGTTGGGGTGCTTATTAAGAACCCGAGAAACCGTTGTAATGGACACATCCGCTTCCGCGGCGATATCGTATATATTCATTTTAAACTGCCTCTTAAATACCTCGACGCATCATAGCATACCTAGGGGAGAATATAAAATAATTTGAAACTTTTATCGAATATTTTTCTTGCGTTCCTAGATAAACCGTGGTATCATTCAAAAATATTGAAAGCGCTTTCAATTTTTAACAGAGAAATCGGAGCGCGACAATACGGAGGTGAGGGGGTTATATGAACACCGGATTAAGCGCCGTGATGGGGATTATTTCAAAAATAAATAAGATAGTTCTAACATTTGAAAAAATACTGCTTTTAGTACTGCTTATCGGAATGCTGATTTTTGGATTTCTCCAGGTGTTTTCCCGTTTCATTTTAAAAAGCCCGATTGGTTGGTCGGAAGAGTTGCTTACCTATTCGTTTACCTGGGTCAGTTTTATCGGCGCGAGCATGGCGATCTACACGAAATCTCACTTTTCGGTGGATTTGCTGATGAAGAAAGTTCCATCGGCCATCGTAAGGCCGATCAACATTTTTACCTGGATCCTCATTATAGTTTTCTCCCTCTTCATTTTAATAATGGGAGCCAAACTAACGGTTGCTAATAGTATTCAAAGGATGAACATTCTGCCTATTTCCATGGCCTGGGCGTACCTGTCCATGCCGGTTTGTGGAGCCTTTATTTTTCTTCATGGTATAGAGAAAACTTTGGAAGTGATTTTCAATTTGGAAGCCACCGAAGGAGCGGTTAAATGATAGCGTCCCTATTTATTACTTTTATCGTCCTCATGCTTTTAGAAATGCCCGTATCGTTTTGCCTCCTCATATCCACAGTGGTGTCCATAACGTTTTTCAGCAACCTGGATCTAATCGCCATCGTGGTAAAAATGTTCCGCGCCACGGATAATTTTAGCCTTATCGCGGTACCATTCTTCATCCTGGCCGGCGGCTTTATGGATAACGGGGGCATATCGAAACGGCTGGTAAAATTAGCCTCAAACCTGATCGGCCACGTTCGGGGAGGCCTGGCCAACGCCAGCGTGATAGCGGCCATGTTCTTTGCCGGACTTTCGGGGGCCGCAGCGGCGGATACGGCGGCTATCGGAAGTCTTATGATTCCGGCGATGAAGCAAAAGGGGTACGGTAAGGATATCGCCACCAGCGTTATAGCCACCGCCGGGTCCATTGGCATCATCATTCCCCCCAGTATTCCCATGATCATCCTTGGGGTAACCGCAGGTATTTCTATCGGCGGATTGTTTATGGGAGGGATTATACCGGGCATCTTGGTGGGTCTTTCCTTAATGGTGGTCAATTATATTTATACCAAGGTGCGAAAAATCGATCCGGAACCCCGGGCGTCTATCAAAGAGATGTTTAAATCTCTGGTCGATTCGTTTCTGGCCCTCTTTACCGTGGTGATTATCGTCGGAGGCATCGTGAGCGGGATTTTTACTCCCACCGAATCTTCGGTTATCGCCGCTCTGTACGCCTTTGTGGTAGGTTTTTTTGTATACAAGGAATTAAATTTTAAAAATATGTTTAACGTGCTTACCGGATCGGCCCTAACCACAGGAGTGGTGGTTCTAACCATAGCCGCAGCGTCCAGCTTTGGCTGGGTCCTGACGGCCGAACAGATTCCCATACAAATAGCCAACTACCTGGTATCCCTGACCCATAGTAAAATTCTTCTTTTATTGTTGATAAACCTTCTCTTTATCATTTTAGGAACCTTTTTGGACCCCTCGGCGATTATCATCATCGTTGTTCCGATCATTTGGCCGGTGGTGCAAAAATTAGGGGTACATCCCATCCATTTTGGTATAATGACCATCGTGAATATGGCCATCGGCCAGTGTACACCCCCGGTGGGTATTGCTCTCTTTGTAGCTACAGGAATTTCCAAAGCCCGCTTAAGTGAAATTCTAAGCACCTACTTCCGGTATTTACTCGCCATGGTCGTTGTCCTGCTCCTGGTTATTTTTATTCCCCAAATTTCGCTCTTCATACCCGGTCTGACCGGGTACCTTAAATAGTTTCTTTGGAGGTTTTTATGCGGAAGATTGTAACGGTTTTAGCGCTTCTATCGGTGGCGGGCATGGTATTCGCCAACGGGGCATCCGAATCCAAAGCCGCTCCGGCCCAGGATCAGACCTTTGTCCTTCGGGCGACCAATACCCTGCCCATGGATCACCCCATGAACCAGGGTTTGCAGAAGCTTTCCGACGCCGTAAAAGCGCGGACCAACGGAAAGGTCGATATCCAGCTGTTCCCGAACAGTCAATTGGGCGGTAACGCGGAAATGGTAGAGGGGCTTCAGCTGGGGACCATCGATATTTGCAACCAGTTTGCCGGTACCTTTGCCAACTACGTTCCCGAAATCAATATTCTGGCGGAACCTTTTATTTTCGTCAGCGAAGATCACCTGTACCGCTCCTTAGCGGGTAAGGCCGGCGATATTCTTGCGGCCGCTCTGCGGGCCAAGGGCTTTGAGCCCCTGGGCTACTTCTACGGCGGGTCCCGAAGTATGATGAACAATATCCGGCCCATCAACTCCCCCGAGGATCTTAAGGGACTTAAGATTCGAACCATCGGTACCAAGATCACCCTGGAAGGGGTAAATAAGATGGGCGCCATCGCCACGCCGATGAACCAGGCGGATGTCTATTCGGCCCTTCAGCAGAAGGTTATCGACGGTTGGGAAAACAGCCCCACCACCCTGTACACCCTGAAGCTTTACGAGGTTACCAAGTACGTATCCTACACCCGCCATTGGATGACCCCGGATCTGCTCGCTATTTCCGGAAAAACGTGGGCCAAGCTTCCCGATAATTACAAAGCCATTATTAAGGAAGAAGCGGCCAAGGCTATCGATTACGAACGCTCCCTGTGGAACACCAACGAAAAGGATATTGTTACCAAACTGGAAGCCGCCGGCGTAAAGTTTAATGAAGTATCCAATATTAAAGCGTTCCAGGATATCACGGCCCCCATGTGGGATGACTACGAAAACACCTACAAGAACGGACTCGTAAAAGCGATCCTCGACGCCCGCTGATAGATTACGTTTTAAGGAAGGCGGGCTTTGAGTCCGTCTTCCTTCTAAGTCCACTTTTAAAAATATATCGAGACTCTTTCAAAACTCAGGGAGTTTTGAAAAGGCTACCTTAGATTTGCACGGTTATTTTAAAAGTAACAGACTTTTGAAGTAACTTCTACGTTCCAGTTTCGGACTTTTTTTAGGAGAATCTTTTATGAATGCCGTGTACCTCGAAGCGCCGAAAAAAATCAAACTTACAGAAATACCCTATCCGGTATTCAAAGACGATCACGGGATTATCAAAATAAAAGCGGTAAGTATTTGCGGCTCCGATGTGGGAGCGTACCGGGGCCATAACGTGCTGGTTACGTATCCTCGAATATTGGGCCATGAAATAGCCGGTGAAATCGTGGAAATAGGTCCCAATAAAAAAAACCTAAAACCGGGAGACCATGTTGTTTTGGATCCCTACGTGTATTGCGGGAAATGCTATCCCTGTTCCATCGGTAGAACTAATTGCTGTGAAAATATTGAGGTGTTGGGGGTCCACCGGGATGGAGCCATGACGGAATATTTTTCCCATCCCGCCCACCTTCTTCATAAAATCCCTTCCGATATGCCCTGGAACATCAGCCCCCTGGCGGAACCCACGACTATAGCATTGCACTCCATCCACCGAGCCGCCGTGAAGGCGGGGGAATACGTTACTATTATCGGGGCCGGTCCAATTGGACTGTTAATAAGCCTTGTGGCCCTGCGGTATCAGGCTATTCCGATTTTGGTTGATATTCTCGACGCGCGGCTTCAGTACGCCGCTTCCCTTGGGGTTAAACATACCATCAATTCGTCAAAGACGGACGTGCTGAACGCGTTGAAAAAAATTACCGGTGGGCCCCTGCCCCAAGCGGTTATAGAGGCGTCGGGGGCGAATCAAGCTATTCGCGCGTGTTTTGATTACGTGTCCTACGCCGGAAGGGTCGTCTTTACCGGTTGGCCTAAATCGGATACCGAACTGCCCACCGCCCTGTTCACGAAAAAGGAACTGGACGTCCGCGGTTCCAGGAATAGCGCCGGGGAATTCCAGGAAGCCATCGACCTGATCTATACGGGGAACGTAGACGTGGGTTCCATTATTTCAAAATCCGTTTCCTTTACCGACCTGCCTCAGGCGGTGGTAGATCAATCGGAAAGCCCCGAAAAATTCTTAAAAATAATCTCGGTACTTTAAACGGAGGCCACTTATGTTCTTTGGAAATATTAACCAGCTTGGAATTGAGAACATCTACCCCGTGCCTATTCGAAAGGCGCTCGAGTACCTTAAAGCCCATGATTTTACGGTCATGCAGACGGGGGTATACGAAATCGACGGTAAAAATATATACGCCCAGGTGATGGACGCCCAAACCGATACGGTGGATCGTAAAAAACCCGAAGTCCACCGACAGTACGTGGATCTGCAATACTCTCCCGGGGGAAACGAAAAAATAGGGGTGGCGGTGGATGGGGGGAAAAACATTGTAGCGGAAAACTTATTCGAGGAACGGGATATTTTGTTTTATACGGACGTGCTCAACGAATCGTTTATCACCATGGAAGCGGGAAGTTTTGCCGTATTTTTTCCCTGGGATATTCATCGGCCCGCCTGCGCGATTAACGAGCCAGCGTCTATCCGCAAGGTAGTGGTTAAAATTAGGGTTTCCCTGTTTGAATAAAAAGAAGGGTACTATGGATATAGTTCGATGGGGAATGATAGGACACGGATCGGTAACGGAAGTAAAAAGCGGTCCCCCCTTATACAAGTGCGAACATTCGGTTCTTCGGGGAGTGTACGGCAGGAATAAAGAGAAGGCCCTGGATTACGCCAAACGGCACCGCATAGGTTTGGTCTACGATACGGTAGAACAGATGCTCGCCGATCCGGAGATAGACGCGGTGTACCTGCCCCTACCCCCAAACCTTCACCGGGATTATGCCCTGCGTTGTATCGACGCGGGGAAAATTCCCTATATCGAAAAACCCATGGCGATGAACTATGGGGAATGCGTGGAAATAATGGAACGGGCTACGGCAAAACATCTGCCCGTGTACGTGGCGTTTTATCGCCGGGGCTTGGAAAAATTTTTAAAAATTAAAAGTATCATCGACGCGGGGGATATTGGTTCGGTACGCTCGGTGGAGATACGGCATTATCTCCCCCCCGAAGCGGCGGATCGGGATCGAAATAAGCTCCCGTGGCGACTGATACCGGAAATTAGCGGCGGGGGAAAGTTTCTTGATATGGCCGTCCACGTCCTGGATATCCTGGATTTCCTGGTAGGCCCCATAACCGAGGCCCGGGGTTTTGCCACAAATCAAGGGGGCCTGTACGATGTGGAGGACACGGTAACCGCGGGTTTCCAATTTACAAGCGGTGTCCTCGGGAGCGGCTCCTGGTGTTACGTGGCGGATCATGCGGAAGAAGGGGTGCGGATCCTCGGGGATCGGGGTTCCCTTTCGTTCGAAGCCCTCGGATACGGTCCCCTTACCCTTCGTCAGGGAGACCAAACGCGGGTGTTCCATTTCAACGCCCCCGAACATATTGGACAACCCTACATTCAAAGCATCGTCAATGAACTTACCGGACGAGGAAAGAGTAACGCCAATCTCGCAAGCGCTTCAAACGTTATTAAAATCACCGATCAAATACTAGCGGATTATAGAAAACGCTATACGGATAAATAACCAAAGGGGACAATCAGAATGCGCATAAAAAGCGAAGAAATGTTTAACGAATTTTATCGGATCCTTCGCGCGAAGGGTTTGGAAGAACAGGACGCCCGGGAATCGGCCCGGCTTTTCGTCGAAACCAGTTTAGACGGCGTGTATTCCCATGGGGTAAACCGCTTCCCCCGGCTTGTCAGCTATATCGAAAAGGGGTACATCGACGTCAAAGCAAAACCCTCCAGGGTCGCTTCCATGGGAGCCTTTGAACGATGGAATGGGAATCGCGGCATGGGAAATCTTAACGCCAAATTATGTATGGACCGGGCGATAGAACTTTCAAAGACCTACGGAGTCGGTGTGGTGGCTATTGGAAACACCAACCACTGGATGCGGGGCGGTACCTACGGGTGGCAAGCGGCCAACGCGGGGTGCGTGGGGATTTGTTGGACCAACACCATGCCCAATATGCCCGCTTGGGGAGCCAAGGATCGACGTATCGGGAACAATCCCTTTGTCATGTCAGTGCCCCGGAGCAACGGCCATCATCTCGTGGTCGATATGGCCATGGCCCAATTTTCCTACGGTAAAATTGAAGAAACGAAGCTACGGGGGGAACAGCTTCCGGTAGCGGGGGGCTACGATTCCCAGGGCCAACTGACCACCGACCCGGCGGAAATTGAAAAGACCTGGCGGGTGCTTCCCATCGGTTTTTGGAAAGGTTCGGGCCTGTCCATCGCCTTAGACCTTATCGCGGCGATTCTTTCGGGGGGCTACTCGACCACCGACGTGGGAAAAAAGTGCGAGGACGAATACGGGGTTTCCCAGGTGTTAATCGCCATCGATCCTCGACACTTCAATACCCCCGAGTTCACCGACGAGATTGTCAACCGAGTTCTGGATGATATAAAAGCTTCCGAGCCCGTAAATCCCGGCGGCGAAATACGCTACCCCGGGGAAAAGGATTATAGAACCCGACAGGATAACCTGGCAAACGGAATTCCGGTAAACCCGGAAATTTGGGCTAAGATTAAAGCCCTCGCCTAAGTATCGTCCTTGGTTTTTAGATATAAAAAATCTTAGGGCCGGCTAGGAGCCGGCCCTATCGTTTTATCTACCCAACCAGCCGCCGTCCACCACCAGGACCGAACCGTTAACGTAATCCGAAGCCTTGGACGCCAAATACACCGCGGCGCCCGCCATATCCTCGCCCTTTCCCCAGCGTCCCGCGGGAATCCGCTCCAGTATTTGGCGGCTCCGAACCGGGTCCGAAATAAGGTCTTCGTTCATCTCCGTATCCATATACCCCGGGGCAATACAGTTCACGTTAATCCCTTCCTTGGCCCACTCGTTGGACAGGGTTTTGGTAAACTGCATAACCGCGCCCTTACTGGCCGCATATGCTGGAACCGTGATGCCCCCCTGAAAGCTCAACAAGGAGGCAACATTGATGATTTTCCCCGAACGACGTTCCAACATATGCTTTCCCACGGCCTGACAGAGCAGGAACACGGCGGTCATATTCACCGCGATGACCCGGTCCCAATCGGATTTGGGAAATTCTTCGGATTTATGACGCCTCTGCATACCCGCGTTGTTGATCAGGATATCGATACGGCCAAACCGCTTTAGAACCCTTTCAACCAATTGGGGAATTTTGTCCAACTCAGCCAAGTCAAAGGCGAAGGATTCGGCTTCCACTCCGTATTGGCGCAGGTCCTCCACTGCTTCGGGCGCATCGTGATGGCTGACAATAGCGATATGGGCCCCCGCCTTCGCCAAGCCTTCGGCCATCGATCGGCCCAGGCCCCGGTTGCCTCCCGTAACGAGGGCGACTTTTCCCGTTAGGTCAAACATATCAAGCATGGGCTGTCCCCTCTCCAAACGCAAAGGTCGCTTTTATCACGTTCGTTCCCCCCCGCAGATCCGCGAAGACCTTCGAGGCCTCGTCGGGAGAAAAGGTTGTAATTAATCGTTCCACGGTTTCTTGATTTTTTTGTATAATACGAACCGCGATGGGAAAATCCTCTCTTCGATAGACCCGGGTTCCCACCACGGTTAATTCTTTAAATTCAATTTTCAGCAGATCCACTTCTTCGCTCTTTTTATAGGATCCTACCACCACCATGGTCCCCCGAATTTTGGTGATGCCTAAAATGTCCTTCTGCACACTGGGATGGGCCGCGCAGTCAAAAACGATATCCGCGTCCGATCGTCCCGTCAGTTGGGCAAGTTTTTCCGGTATCGACTCTTTTGTCGGGTCTATCGTTCCAAAGCCCAAACCCTGGGCCACCGATAATCGATAGGGATTACCTTCAATCAGCACCACCGAGGATGCCCCAAATTCCCGCAAGCACAGGGCCACGGACATACCGATAGGCCCCGCGCCAAAAATAACCGTCCTATCCCCCGGCTTATAGTTCGAACGGTGGATCGCGTGGACCCCCACGGCTAAGGGTTCGGCATAGGACCCCGCTTTTAATGAGACATCCCGGGGCAGTTCTATCACCTTATCGTGGGGAACCGATGCGTATTCGGCCATCCCGCCGTCCGTATCGATTCCAATGAGTTTGAGGGTAGAACATACGTGGGGATTTCCCGTGGTACAACTTTCGCAAAATCCGCAAGAGATAAGAGGATATACGGTTACCGGAGTCCCCGGCTTTAAAACCGGATGCCCCTCCACCACGGTTCCCGAAAATTCGTGACCCATCGTCAGGGGAGCTTTGGCCCTGGGGTGAACCCCATGGTAAATATTCATATCGGACCCGCAGATACCCGCGTAGGCCACTTTAATCAACGTATTTCCCGGAGGATTTATTACCGGGGAAATCGATTCAACGGTCACCGTAAAAGGGCCGGTATAGGCAATTCGTTTCATATGCTATTTCCTTTGAGGTACTTAAAAAAGGGGCAGACCCTTGATCGAACCTTACGCATTCACTTGATACTTTGGCTTTTCGCCCATCAAGACACGGCGGGCTTCCTCGGCGGCTTTACGCTTCAGTTCAAGTTTAGATTCCTCGGAGTACCAGGCCATGTGGGGAGTACATATAAAATTGGGGTACTTAAGGAGCGGATGATCCTGGGATACCGGTTCCTTTGAAAAAACGTCCAACGCCGCCCCGGCAATCCGGTCCTGGGCTAGGGCCTTTTCCAAGGCCACCTCGTTGACAATAGAGCCTCGGGCCGTATTGATAAGGAAAGCGTCGCTTTTCATCAAACCCAGACGATGTTCGTCCAATAGGTTCCTTGTCTCATCGTTTAAGGGACAATGGATAGAAACCACGTCCGAAGCGTTCAACAGTCCATCCAACGGAATCAATCGAACGTATTCGGGGATCGTTGACGTATCCTTATACGGATCGTGGGCCACAATTTTCATCCCTATCCCGTGGGCCTTTCTAGCCAAGGCGCTTCCGATCCTTCCTAAACCTATAATGCCTAAGGTAAGGGTTTGCAGACGCCGTACCGGAGTAATGGATCGAAAATCCCAGGTTCCCCGATGGATAAAATCGTTGGCATCTTTAACTTTTCGGCTTAACGATAGGATCAACGCCAACGCGTGATCCGACACCTCTTCGGTTCCATAATCGGGCACGTTACTGACCACGATCCTGCGACGGGCCGCCGCGTCCAGATCCACCGTATCCACCCCAACCCCATAGCGGACCAGAACCCGTAAATTGGGTAAATTCTCAAAAACCCGTTCCGTCATGGGGGCGTATTGAATTAGTAGAGCCTGGGCATCGGAACATTGGGCAATCACCTCATCTTCGGTTTTACACCGTAACCAAGGAATATCGGGACTGATATCCCGTAAGATCGACCGCTCAATATCGATGGATTCATGATCGCAATCGGCTATCTTTATCTTAAAGTGTTCTCCCATCCCAGCCTCCCAAATATTGTGAAACTATGTTTCATTTTATAGAGGCGACAAAGGAGAGTCAAGCAACTTACGAACGCTCTTCGCAGGCCGACTGAAGGGATACACCCTTCTTTTTCCCAAAAACCTCACCCAGGGCGCCCAAAAAGGCTAACATCGCCGCGATAAGAACCACTAAACGGAAACCCCGGAGGAACAGGGGGGAATTCATCAATCCAGAAGAAACCGAATCTATGGTCATTTTTGTGGAAAAAGAAAAAAGACTTACCGCTAAGGTCGTGCCGCTAACCATCCCCAGGTTTCTAAAAAAGGCGTTCAAACTCCCCGCTATACCCAACCGATCCCGGGGAACCGAACCCATAATGCTCGAATTGTTGGGCGATTGGAACAAGGCTCCCCCTATTCCAAGAAGCACAATGATCGAGCCAATAAGGAGAAGGGACGAATGGCTCCCTAAAAATGATAGGGATACAAGCCCGGAACCGGAAAGAATAAGTCCCATTATCGTCAAGGGTCGATAGGTAATTTTATCGGATAGGGCCCCCGCCGCCGGCGCCAAAAAAGCCGTAATAAGGGGATACAATGACATGAGCAGACCCGCTTCTAAAACCCCTACCCCCCGAACCGTTTGGAGGTAAAAGGGCATAAAGAAAATATACGAATACATGGCCATATAACTTAAACTCGAGTCGATAACACCCATAGTAAAGATACGGGAAGAAAACAGACACCCATCTACCAGAGGATGGGGACGCCTTTGGTCAAGAAGAAAAAAGAAAAACAAAACCCCCGCCAACGCCATTACCATAAACGAGTATACAGGAGATAAAAGACCCTCTTGAAACGCTAACATCCCAGAAAAGAATAGGCATACCGAAAGAAAAAGTAAAATCGCCCCCCGCCAATCAAAGGTCTCCGTATCCGGACGCCCCTCCGATTCAGGAAGGATGATGATAGTAAGCACAACCCCCGCAATTCCTACGGGAACGTTGATAAAAAATATGGAACGCCAACCGGATATTTCTACCAAAAGCCCGCCCAAACTCGGCCCGATAAGGCTCCCCACAGCGACAACCGAACCAATAAAGCCCAAGGCCTTACCCCGTTCCGACGGCGGAAAGGTATGGGTAACAATACCCTGAACCAGCGCGATAGCCATGGATGCTCCAATCGCCTGAAGAACCCTGCTAGCCACAATCGTCAATAAATTTCCCGAAATCCCGCAAAAGAAAGAACCCACCGTAAAAACCGCCAGCCCTATCAAAAAAAAACGTTTACGTCCATATAGATCCGATAAGCGGCCCCAAATTAAAAGCAAAGCCGAGACGGTTACCAAATAGGACGTTACCACCCATTGAATCGAGGAAATTCCTACCCTAAAAGACGATGCGATCGTGGGTAAGGCGATATTTACAATGGATCCATCCAACGTCGCCATAAACGTAATTACACAGGCATTTATTAAAATAAGGGTTCTGCGTCCCCTGGTCATCTCCGCGTTCACCATATTCTCCCTATCAATACCTATACCTAGAGCTTTTAAGGCTTAATAAAACCCAGAGGGTCTCGTAAAGATAATACATTTTCGTATTATCCTCATGCAGTATAAAATATCGAAGAGAAACATGTTCGCCTAGTCTATCGAAACAGAAGGACCATTGGCCAATACAACATATTTTTTTAATATTTCTACAAATTTATCTGGCTCCTCAAAGATTGGGCTATGGGCGGATTTATAGAATGAATAGAACCCCTTTTTAGGAGCATCAATGGATTCATAGTATTGTTTGGCCAACCCATACGAACAGGTATAATCGTATACGCCATGCATAAAATAAACGGGTATTTTAAATGTTACGCTTTCTTTCGTTAAATCATGGTTGCTTATATCATTCCAAATAATGCTAATACCTGAATTCGCTTTACCTTTCCATAAATTTAATTTATCAGCTAAACTATATTCTGTAAATAATAAAGAGGGAATAAAGATTCCTGTTATAACATTTTTCATTTGCCGCATTGTCCCAACACCCAAGTCGTGCATAGCATAATCCCGTACCTTTATATAATAAGCAGGAAGCGGCTGAGCCAAATCAATTGGATTGTTTAACAAAGCATTATATATTTTTCTCTTTTTTGGATCCTTAGAATATCGATCGATAATATATTCATGCGCCTTTTTCTCAGATAATTTTTGATATACAATTTGTGAAACCCCAATATACGCCTTATAAAGCTCCGGATATTTTTCAATTACCTTCACGCCAAGATACGTTCCTCCTGAATGGGCCATTAAATAAATCTTATCCTGGGAAAAACGTTGTCGAAGGTACTGTGTTACTTCCACGGTATCAGATATTAGATCATCGATACGTATATTATCTTTTTTATTAGAGTTATATGATAATCCGGCACCGCGCTGATCAAGCCAAACGACGGTAAATAAATTATCTAAACCGGTGGGGTATTTTTCAGTTAAAAAATAGTCTGGCATTCCTCCATGCAAAAAAAGAAGAACAGGATTTCTTTTATTTATTCCTTTTATAAAAAAGCCTAATTTTACCCCGTTAATCGTAACGTAATTTTTTTCTGAAATACTATCTGGTATTATGGTGCCATTAGAGTCCACAAACGGCTTTGGTTTCCCTGGACTATTAATAAGTAGTATAATAAATAATCCCGCGGCGAAACTACATAGGAGCACAACTATGGCCATAATAATGCTTCCCCAAAACGAAAACGAATTGGCTAGTTTCATACTCACCCCTTGTGTTCATCCTTTCATTTACGATGCCTTTTCAACCGAGACAGGTTGAAGCGGTTTTGGGGAAAATTTTATTATCCCTCTCTTACCCAGTTCTCTTTCGTTAAATCTTTTATTTTTTTGAAATCTTTTACGTTAGCTGAAGGGCTTGGGGAACTTTTTGCCGAGCGTTCACCAGCGTAGCTGGGGCGCGACCGCAAAAAGTGTGATAACAGGAATTGTCAGGTTAAAGCAGTTGTTCGGCGTCTTATCCTATCACTATTCAACCAACATTTCTCGAAGGATATTATTAACTTCTTGAATGGTTCCTTCTTCAATTTTCCCCAGTTTCTTTATCAACCTCGTCCTATCGACTGTTCGAATTTGATCCAGCACTATCCATCCATTTTTACCCTGAAATTTCAGTTCCACTCGTGTTGGATAGTTATGTGACTTGGTTGTCATCGGGGCAACTATTACTGTACCGATATTCCTATTCATTTCATTTGGCGAAATGATTAAACAAGGTCGAGTTTTTTGAATTTCATGTCCTTTTGTAGTATCTAGATCTATTAAATGGACTTCGTATTGATTTACTACCATTCCCATTCAAAAGCCTCTGTTTCATTCACCTCGGGAATAAGTAATGAATTATCATCATTTGAACTCATCTCTTTTAGAGCCTTTTCCCATCCATCACGCGGCTTGTTATTTATGGGTTTTAAAATCAGTTGTTTATCTACAACTTCCATCTCTAACTTATCTTTGATATTGAGTTGTTCAAGTATTGCCTTAGGAAGTCTGATGCCCTTAGAATTACCAATGGGGATGAGGGAAACTAACATATCGAGCCTCCA
>CAYRLW010000044.1:0-34012 GCA_964425215.1 uncultured Treponema sp. | reverse complement strand
AGGTGGGCTCTATCATTTTCACGGGAGTCGAACCCCCGCTTGCGCTGGCCGGAAGGCCAGGAAGGCGGACAGGAGGTCCGGCGATTGCTTTCATTGGTCGATGATATTATCCTTACAGAATTCGTAAAAGCGTATTATAATGAGATCGCAGTCGTGTCGGCAGTAGAAGAATATGTATACTTCTATCCTCCGGTAGATCTGAGATGGTGTGATCCGGAATGTTGTTTTATAGAGGTCTTGTTCTATGCCTTTTAATTTAAGGAACGTCCTGCCATGAATGTTGCTGAAGCGATTCGACTCTATTTTGATAAGATGGGTTTATCTCATTTTTTTGGAGTGAGTGGGGCGAATATCGAAGATTTATTTTTCGCATTACATAAAAATAATAATATCAAAATAATTATTGCTAAACACGAGGCTAGCGCTGTAACAATGGCGGAGGGTTATTTTTACAAAACCGGAAAATTGGGGGTTGTACTGACAACATCCGGAGGTGGGGCTTTCCAAACCCTGGCTCCTTTGACCGAAGCATTATCTTCTAGAATTCCTATGCTCGTTATAGTTGGACAGATACCAAAGTCTAATGAAGGACAGGGTGCTTTCCAAGATTCATCTGGAATCAATACTCCGATAAACGCACTCGATATATTTTCAGTGGTTTGCATAGCCGCAAAAAAACTCGATGATTATACAGAAATTTACAATACTTTGGATTATCTAATCAGCGAGGCACTCGAAAGATCAGGCCCGACAGCTTTATTGATTCCCTGTGATTTATTAAAATTGGATATTGATTTTTTTCAAGATCCCCATATCGCAAAAATAAAAAAAGAAATCGGTAGTATCGAAAAATTAGAGCTAGCGTTTCATAAAATTCGCGACGCCAGGAATATTGTGACGATTGGCGGAGAGGATATACATTCTTCAGACACACGCGGTCTTTTTGCTAGCTTTGTCAACGCAACAGGTTCATTGGTGGCCCTCACACCTGACGCAAAAGGAATATGGGACCACTTTGACGATAGATTCGTCGGATTGGTTGGCGTAATGGGACACGATAGCGCCTTTGAGACTCTCTCTGACGCAGATTTGATTATCATTATTGGAACGGCCTTGCCAGCTTTTAGCCGCATCCCAACAATCAACTTCTTGCAAAATAAAAATGTAATAATAATCCATGATGTTCCTGGTTTCATTAAGACGTCAGATATCGAAGGACTGGATGTTATAAATATCATTGGAGATATTGGAAAAAGCTTAAATTATTTACACAGTGCTCTTCAAAAGAATGGAATTAAACACAAAAGCCCGCGGAAATCATCTCCACAAACCTTAGCGATTGATCAATTCAATAAAAGACCAGGTACAAATTTTATTTCCATGTATGACGCGATCGATTGCATTAATCAAGCTTTACCTGAGGATGCGGATGTCTTTGTGGATGCGGGTAATACCGGAGCCGCTGTGATCCATGGGTTGAACGTGCGTGGTAGAGGGATTTTTAACGTAGCCCTCGGTATGGGAGCCATGGGGCATAGTTTTGGTTGCGCTATCGGCGCATCCGTGGCAAACGATACCCGTGCGTTTGTTTTTGCTGGAGACGGAGCCTTTTACATGTGCGGCATGGAAATTCATACCGCCCGAGAATACAATTTACCAATTACGTTTATAATCTTTAACAATAACGCCCATGCCATGTGTTATACGAGGGAAGTGGTTAATTGGAGGGTGGCGACAAGCATGAACCTTTTCAAAACTAGCGCCATTGGTTCTGGGTTGAAGGTAATGTTGCCGGGTTTAATGGCATTTGAAGCAAACAATGTGGAAGAACTTCGCGACGCATTAAATATCACAAACGCGTTTCCTGGACCTTCGGTCATTTCAATCAATACTGATTATAACGAGATTCCCCCGTTCCGCAATTTACTTCCTTACAAAAAACATCAATAAAGGAGCAATAAATGTTGGAATTTAGGTTCACCGAATTAGAAAAAATCAATGGTTTGGTCCGCGCTGAGTCCATATCAAAAGAGGATTTTTCCGGTATTGTCGCCGATATGACCCACGCTGTATATAGTCATGATACTCTCTATGATACTTTTTGTCCCGTACATGCGTATATTGATTGCCCTCCCATCGAAGTATTCGAATATATGTCTAACCCCCATTCGCTTGAGGAATGGACCTATGGGATGAGGAATCTTGTTCCATCGGAAATTCCCGATGTTTACGTCGGTAATGATCTTCTTGACAAGGATACCAAAATATATTGCAAAACCATAGCAAATCGCGAAGCCCTGCTAGTGGATTACCATTGCGCCTGGGATCAGGGCGAAGACCTTTGGATGATTTACCTAAATAGAATCGTCCCCGCCGAACTTGTGTTAAAAAAACGCGGTTCGGTCATTTTCTGGCAGAACTGTAGGCATCCATACTATAACGACAACCCCTATGCCGATAGGGCTCCAAAAGAACGTCCTTTCTGGGTTGGGGATTTATGGGACTCTTTTTACGCGGGACATTCAGTCGAATTACAGAATCTTAAATTGATTCTGGAGCATCGTAGTAAAGTTAACAAGCCTTACGCTTCGTTCTATTCAGAAAAGGATTGATATATGTCACTGTTTATTCGCGGTCTGGCAACGACAATGCCCGATACGATTATCGACAATGGTTTTTTCGGTGACGCGGTTCATTCAACGAAGAGCCCGATGTTTATGGGCTCCAAGCTTCGACGACACATTCAAAAGGACCAGTTAGGTTCTGATTTGATCAGCCAGGCAGTTTTCAAGCTGGCGCAAGAATACTCACTGGATTTACAAAATGACATCGATATCGTTTTCACAAATGTTTCAGTACCAGATGAGCCGTTTAGTGGTTGCGGCGCTATTGTCGCAAAAAAAGCCGGTATAAAAGCAAAATGGATATATGATATCCATAATAGCGGTTGTATTGCATTCCTCTATATGCTTGATCTGGCGGAATCTCTGCTACAGGCAAAGGATCTGAGATCGGCGCTGATATGTACGGCGCAAACGGCGGCGGGTAGGGTTTTTTCCCAACCAGGTATCCGTTTAAAAGCTCAAGCGGCAATTCCCGGCGATGGCTGTGCGGTGGCGTATGTTCATCGAGAGGGTAATTCGAAAATACTGGGCTCTGTTTTTAAGAATTTTCCTGAATTTTCTGAAGATATGTACGCCCACACCGACGATGGAAGAAAATACTGGGAAACCGGCCTCTCAGAAGGATATATCAACTTCGATGAAAGGAACAGCTTCAGAATTCTTATGCGGGGGAACAGGATCGTCCCAGAAATGGTTAATAATATTTGCGAAAAAACAGGCGTCAAAATATCAGAGATTGATTATTTGATAACGAATCAACCAAATCTTCATTTTTTACGAAACTGGACCGAAGCATTACAATTAAGGCCCGAACAGCACTTACATACATTTGAAAAATACGCCAATTTGTTTGGGGCTGGAATCCCCGTGACCCTAGCCGAAGCGGTAGAAAACCACGTAATAAAACCAGGAAACCTGCTTTGCCTGGCGGGTTTCGCCCATGCATGTGATTACGCGGGCGCCACACTGATTAGATGGTGATTTTTCACGTAACCCATGGCACCCGAATTTTCCTTTCACGATCCTTAAGTGGCCAAAGTAAATTAACCAATCGAAGGATAAGCGGTTAAAGCCGCTACGGAAAATAGATAATTTTTCGCGTCTTCTATACCGGTACGATAGCCCTGGTCGTATCGTTTTGATTGGAAGTCTCTTCGTTGTCGAGGGAGAAAAATTCCGTCACCCTAGCTAACTCCTCGGACAGTTGGGCCAACGATTCGGCGGTTCGCACGAGGTCTTCGGCGGAACTGGCGTTTTGCTGGACCGTTTTATCCAATTGAAGGGTGGCTTCTCCAATCTGTCGGGTTCCCACGTCCTGCTCCGAACTGGCCCGGGCGATCTCGGCGACCAGGGACGCGTTCTCGGCGATGGCGGGCACTAAACGGCGTATGCGTCCGCTGGCGTCTTCGGCCTTTGCCAGAGATTCGTTGGATGTGGAGGCGATTTCTCCCGCCGCCGCTTGACTCCGTTCGGCGAGCTTCCGTACCTCCTGGGCGACCACCGCGAAGCCCCTCCCCGATTCTCCCGCCCGGGCGGCTTCTATGGCCGCGTTGAGAGCTAAAAGGTTTGTTTGTCGGGCTATTTCCTCGATAATAGCCGTGCGGTTGACGATGGCCTTCATGGCCTCTACCAGCGCTTCCACCGCCTCTCCACCTGAACGGGCGTCTTCGGTCAATCGATCCGAAATACCCCGGGTTTTTTCGGCGTTTTCCGCGTTCAGCCGAATGCTGGACCCCATTTCTTCCAAGGACGCGGAAACCTCTTCCGTAGCCGCCGCCTGGTCCGAGGCCCCCTGGGAAAGGGAACGGCTATGGCGGTTTAATTCAGCGCTTCTTTCTTCTATGGCCCGGGACGCGTCCCTAACTTTTCGGACCACATCCCTAAGAGAAAGAGCCATGGCGTTGAGGGCATCGGACAGTTTTCCCGTTTCGTCCTTCGAATTGACCTGCAGGGTTGCGGTCAAATTACCCCGTCCTAATTCGTCGGCGAAACCTATCCCCTGCATAAGGGGTCTGACGATTTTTCGGGTCATCCAAAAGAAAATAAGAAGGGCCAGTAGAAGGGCAATGAGAGCGGTGCTGAGGAGCCCCGTAACCAGAGAAGCGAGCCGGGCTTTGGAAGCACTCGTAGGTATCGCCGCCACGATAATATCCGAGCCTACCTGATGGAAGGACGTATACACCTCCGTTCCTCCATCGTTGTACGTAAAGGACCCGTTTTTCATGGCCATGATTTTTTGGGCGTAGGAATTCCCGGTTATATCGGTTCCCACCTTATCGTTAGACGAATGGGCCTTTATTTTCCCGTCCGCGCCAATAATATACAGAAAACCGTTTTGATCGACCTTGGTATTGGAGAGGAGCGTTTGAACGTCCGCCGCGGCTAACAGTTCTTGCAATTCTTTGGGTTGAAGTCCGATCTGAACTATTCCCGGTACGTCGATTCGGGAAACGCCAATGTATTGAAAAAGCGTTTTATCGGTTCCCCGAGGCTGGGGGTCCTGGGCGAGGGACCAATTTTTTTTGCCAATTCCCTCCAGAAAGGGTTTAGTTTGGGGGTCCGTGGAAAAATCAAACCCAAAGAAAGAAGGTACACTTCCCCAGCGGAGTATTCCTTTGCCATCAATGACATGGATTTCGTCTACCCCTATGGTTTTAGCCAGTTCTTTCATGCGCACTGGGTCTAAAACCTTGGGATCCCGGGCGATCAGTTCCGCTATGGCTTGGGTAATCCGAATAGCGTTTCTATTTTGGGATCCCTTTACCAGACGAAGAGCGTTATCGTACTGTACCACCTGGGATTGAAGTTCCTGGAGTTTATTTTCAGTTTGGGACCGTAAAAGATCGTCCAAGGTACGGGATTGGATCCCAAAGGAAATTACCGACACCGAAAACACGGTAGCCATTAAAAGGACCACCGCGGTCAAAAGGATCTTGAATTGTATACCGATACGCATAATCCCAGTATACGGGAAAATAAAAAATAAGCCTAGAAGCCCATGGGCCAGGTAGATTTTAGAGCCTGCAAGGTAAACATTGAGGTAAGGCGCGATTTTTTTGATTACAATCGGACAAGTCCGATAAACTCCTAGACAAATTTTTTGCTTTTTTTTATTATAAAGTTGAGGCTCTTTCAAAACTCAGGGAGTTTTGAAAGAGCTACCTTAGATGTATATGCAGTATTTTTGCTATTCTTTATAATATAAATGTTTATATTTAAATTGTAAAAATACTGCCAGAGGTTCTTTCAAAAGTAACAGACTTTTGAAAGAACCTCAGTTGATTATTTTAATCATCAAAGCCTTTATTAGCCTCCAATCTTAGGAGTTTTTATGCCCATTAAAATACCCTCCGGTTTGCCTGCCTACGATGCCCTAAAGGAAGAGAACGTTTTTGTTATGACCGAGGCGCGGGCGGTTCATCAGGATATTCGGCCCCTCAAGTTCGCGGTGGTTAACCTAATGCCCACCACGGTGGATACGGAGATCCAGTTGTTGCGGCTTTTAGGAAATACTCCTATCCAGGTGGATATAACCCTGGTCAGGATGGGTTCCCACGAATCCAAGAACGCCCCCGAAGGCCATTTGGAACGGTTCTACGTTACGGCGGATCAGGTACTCCACGAGCGGTTTGACGGTTTGATAATCACGGGAGCACCGGTAGAAACCCTGCCCTTTGAACAGGTGGATTATTGGGACGAACTGGTGTCCCTGTTGGATTACTCTACGACCAACGTGTTTTCTACCCTGCATATTTGCTGGGGGGCCCAGGCGGGCTTGTATCGGCGGTACGGAATACCGAAAAAAGCCTTGGATAAAAAACTCTTTGGGGTGTTCCCCCATTCGATCAACGAACGGAAGCATCCCCTATTTCGGGGTTTCGATGATATATTCCTGGCTCCCCAATCCCGGCATACGGAGAGCGATAGGGCGGCCATTGGTCGGCATCCTTTATTGACGGTTCAATCGGAGACCGAAGAGGTGGGAATTTTCATCGTAACCGCCCGGGACGGCCGGGAAATCTACGTGAGCGGCCATTTGGAGTACGATCCATGGACCTTGGATAGGGAATACCGGCGGGATGTGGCCAAGGGCCTATCCATTGAAATCCCCAAGAACTACTATCAAAACAACGATCCCTCATTGTCCCCGGAAGTTCGATGGCGGGCCCACGCGCATCTTTTCTTTTCCAATTGGGTAAACTACGTCTACCAGGAGACCCCCTACGATTTGGCGGATCTGCGGTGAGGGATTACTGCCGGAGGTTGGGCGTTGAGCGGGTCCTCGGGCCAAACGTGTTTTGGGTACCGGCCCCGCATTTCCCGGCGTACATCGGCGTAGGATCCCTTCCAAAAACCGACAATATCACCGGTTATTTGAAGGGGCCGTCCGGCGGGAGACAACAGATGAAACACCAGATTCACCCCCGCAAGTCGAGGGTTTTCCTGGAGTCCCAAAACATCCTGAAGTCGGACCTGGAGTACCGGCAGCCCCGAACCGTATTCGATGGGCCGTTTCTTCCCTGCGGGGGTAACAAAATATTCCGGGGCTTCCCTGTCCATCCGTTCCTTTTCCCTCCATCCTAACCGATCTATCAGGGCTAGGGTAAGGGATTTTCCATCGATGATCGGTCCCTCCCCCGTTTCCTCCCCCTTCCATACGTGGGGACCTAACCATTTTTCGGCGGACTCGATAAGGGCCCCATCGTTCCAAAACTCCTTTTCGCTTTCCCTTCCCGTTCGGGAAACCCAAAAACGAATTCGGTCTAAAAGGTAACGGGGGGTGGTCCGAAAAGCCGAAGCTCCGTCTATTCCCTCGATTTCATCCCAATGGAGTACCCCAAGGCCCTGGGTCCGCAGTAAATCCCCCAGGGCCGGGATTACCTCGTCCCGCCGACAGCGTCTTTTCTCTTCCGAAAGGAGAATTTTCCCCGCGAACCGGCGAACCACACTCCGGGGTTCTAGGTCCGACCATTGGACCCTCCGCTCTTCTCTCACGTCGGTTTGTAGATACTCTAGGGCTAACGGGGTTTCCAGCGGCGCGGCCAGGCGGATGGAACCGCTCCGTTCCCCCGCGTCCACGTCCACCGCCACGATCCAGGGGTACGGATAGTCGCTGTTCCCCAAGGGTCCCCGCAGTCGGCCCTCTCGGCCAGAAACGAAATGGAACAGGCCCCGATCAACTCGTAGGGCAACGCGGTCTGGAAACGCCGAAACTACCAAGGCCCCTATTTCTGTGGAGTCCCAGGGTTCTTCGATTTTTTTCCCCGGGGACCCCAGCCTTTTAAGCAGATCTTCCGCAATTTCCAGGGTTCTCTGCCGCCATAAACGATTGTTTTGGCCCTCCGAACCGTCTTTTCCTAAAATAATATCCAAGCGGCGGCCTACATCGGCGTCGTCGTCCACCAGCGATCCATCCCGGTCCGAGAGTATGGCTCCCAAAACGCAGGCAAGGCGGGGAATGTTTCGCCGTTCCCCCTCCAGTACCAGGGCGCCTAAGCGGGGATGGAGGCCCAACCGGGCCATCCGCTTGCCCTTCTCTGTGGAAAGGAAGCGGGTATCCAGGACCCCTAAACGAACCAATAGATTTTGGGCATCCTTCCACGCCCCCATTGGGGGCCCGTCGATCCAGGAAAGTTCTTCGGGGGAACGACACCCCCACAGGGCGCATTCGAGGACCAGGGGAGCTAGGTCCAGGCGGCGAATTTCGACCTCCGTGTGTTGGCTTCGGTACTGGGACGGATCCCAAAGCCGCAAGCAGAGTCCCGCCGACAGGCGCCCCGCCCGACCTGTCCGTTGATCCGCCGATTGTTGGCTGTTTTCTTCCAGAGAAAGCCTATTCATACCGGTGGGGAGGTGAAACCGCTCCAGGCGGACCAGTCCGCTATCCACGACCACGCGAACACCGGGAACGGTCAAGCCCGTCTCAGCCACGTTGGTGGTCAAAATTATCCGAATTTTTAAGGGGGATGCCGTGGCGGGTATAGAGGATGCTCTGCCGGGTATAATTCCGGAGGAGGGAGCCACGATTCGGCGCTGTTGTTCTAAGGGTAGGGACCCATGGAGTTTAACAATTTCGTAGGCATCGGAGTTCCAGCGGTCTTCCAGTTCCTCCGCTAATCGGTCAATTTCTCCTTTCCCTGGGAGAAATACTAACACCGCCGGCGGGGCCCCGGGAACCTCTCCCCTCTCGGGTTTGATCTCCGGAAGGATTTGGGTGCGGTTCCGCTCCACAAACTCTGCCACCGCCAGGGCGACTTGACGAGCCCAGGGGCCCTGGGGGGCCAGGGGACGATAGTGTACCGAAACGGGAAAAAGGTTCCCTGGGCAATCGAGTACCGGAGGCGGGGGATCCAGGGAAGCGGCGATTTTGTCCGTATCCAGGGTGGCGGACATGAGCAGAATTTTTAGGTCCTCCCGGAGGCGGCGAAGATCCAAAAGAAGAGCCAGGGCCAGGTCCGTGTACAGGGACCGTTCGTGGAATTCATCAAAAATAACCGCCGAAACACCCTCTAGCCCCGGATTATCCTGGATGCGGCGGACTAAAAGTCCCTCGGTGAGCACTTCTACCCTGCTTTGAGCCGAAACTCGCCGTTCCAACCGAACCGAATACCCAATCCGCTGTCCCACCGTCTCTCCCAACAACTCGGCCATCCGGTGAGCGATTCCCACCGTGGTAAGCCGCCGATTTTCCACCAGCAAAATCCGTCCCTGCCCCCCCGATTTTGGTCGATCCATCAGAGCCAGAGGAACCAGGGTTGATTTTCCGCTTCCTGGTTCCGCGCGAAGGATCGTGAGGGGATTTTTTTCCATAAGATCTATTAGGGTTGGAAGAAAGGGAACCAGGGGATAGTTAAGGGATTGAAAAATCTCAGGGATCACCGTGGGGGGGGACAATGAAGGACTCCTATGGTAGAAGGTGGTGTATTAAAACGGAAAGGCAGAGCGAACCGTAAGGCCGCCGGTCTGTTCTATTCGGATCTCCAAACGGTCCCCCGCTTTGACGGGCCGATGGATGGCGCTTCCGTACAGGGACCGGACGATCCCCGCCCTCCGGGCTACATCGTCGTTTCGGATTAGATCTACCAGTTCTTTTAGGCGGGCACGGTACACTTCCGGAGCAAGGCCGTAAATATCATCGTCACCCCGGTGAAACATCAGGGGAACCCCCTGGCTATCCATGGCTCCCAGGGGTATCCCGTCCCGTTGGGCCACCTGATCGCTGAAAACCCGGTAGGGAATGGCAATATTGATTTTTTGACCCCCGGCTATTTGGGAATAGTCAAAGTTCAGCACAATGGCGTCAAAATAAATATCCCTTCCCTGGATCTCCAATTCTCGGTGGCTCGCGGGGGCGGAGGGTACGGAGGGATCGAAAAAATCGATGGATAAACTGGTCCGGTCCTGGTTCACCGAAAGGACCCGGACGTCCGCTACCTTAAGGCTTCTTTGAAGATTTTTTAAGACCGTGGAAAGTTCCTGGATCCTGCGGGCCGCAGCAGCGCTTTCGTCTATCCTCGAAAGGGTCGTTCCCAGGGCGGCCACGGTCATAGCCATGGCCGCGACGAGTATTAATGTGGGCAGGGAAACCACCAGCCGTCCCGCCATTCCCAGTACCGTATCGGTAAGGGTTAATAAAACGCCCGACGCTCCGAGCTTTTCCCCCGCCGCCCGGGCTGTAAGGGAGGCAGAATGTAGAGCGGTGCCTATTCGGAGGCTTACCACAAGTAAGCTTGCGGCTACGCAAATCCCCAACCCAAGGGGGGACGTAAAGAGAAAAACCAAAAAACTCCCAAGGACTTTAATCACGTCGAGTATGCTTTGTTCGTTGGTTTCCATGGTGTATAAACTCCTTTATTGGGGAAGTATTTCGATTCCCCCGTCCGGGTGGACCACAAGATCGTACACGGTTCCGATATCAAAACGCCAAAACCGATGTATATCATGGACCGCGTTTCCAAAAACGCTTCCCAGAATCGAAAAGGATGCTCCGGAACCTTGGGTCTCCGAAGTCCCGTAGAACTGCTCCATCCGTTTTAGGGCCCCAAAAAGGTCCCGCAGGCCCAAACGAAGCTCCCTATCAAGGGTGGGGGAATCAAAAATGGCGGGCATACCGTCCCGATCGTAGTACGGGAAAAGAAGGGTTCCCTTGTTCGGCGCGATGGCGTCGGTAAAAACACGAACGGGAAAGGCGAGGAATTGCCCCTTTAGGGGAACCACCAGGGTATCGATGGCCAGTTCGGAACCCTTCCACGCCCGTTCGAAGGAGGCAATTTCCTTCCCATCGGCGGAGTAGAACTTAAAGCGGGCGGAAATTTCCTCGTCGCTCCGGGAGAGAACCATAAACCGCAGGGGAATCGTGGTGGTTTTTACCTGTTCAATCCGGCGCTCCAAATCCTGGATGATTTTTTTTTGTTGGACCAGGAAAAAACCGAGAAATCCGCCGATGGTCACGAGGAGGATAATAAGAACATACCACAGCCGGCGTACAAAAGTTCCAAGACGGCGACGGGGTGGAACCGTTTTTTTATCCCCCTTCACGGTGTTTCCCCGGAGTCAAAGAGTTCACCCTGGGAGGGGAACGATAGTTTTCCCGCACCCATCGGCGCGGAAGGCAGTGGTGACGCGGGGGGCCTTAGTTCCTGGGCCAGCGCAGGCCTGGACAGGATTTTTAAAAAAACGTCTTCATCGATAATGGTAACGCCTAATTCCCGGGCTTTTACGTTTTTGGCGGATCCGGAATAGGGATCGTTGGTTACTAAAAAAGAAAGGTCCTTGACCACCGACGCCTTTGCCTGCCCTCCCAGTTCGCGTACCCGGTTTTCCGCTTCCGACCGCTTTAGCGTTCGAAGCTCCCCGGTAAAGCAGAACGAAAAGCCCCGAAGTCCCTGGGTTTCCGGGGCCGGAGGCTCGGCGATCCGTATAACGCCCAAGGAAAGCACCGCATCCATATCCGAACGGGTTTCCTTTAAACCGTCCACTATCGTAGCCGCGGTGATGTCCCCCAAACCGAATACCTTGGCCAGGTTCTCCACCGTCGCGGACCGCAGTTTTTCCAGGGTATCAAAGCCCGCGGAGACCACCTTTTCCATAATGGTTTCCCCTACCCCTTCAAAGTCAAACCCGGCCACAAAGGTGGCCAAGGGCAGGGTTCGGGGCGTTCGGATATGTTTGATGACCTTCGCCGCCGAAAGGCGGCCCATTCGTTCCACCGCCTCCAGTTCTTCGGCGTTTAGGGTATACAGGTCCGCCACCCTCCCCAGTCTACCCGACTCGTACAAACGTCGGAGCAGTTTATCCCCCAGCTCCCGGATATCCAGAACCGTGACCCACTTATCCAAACGGTGGAGTATCCGTTTAGCACAGGCTGGATTGGGACAATAGAGCCGGGTTCCTCCGTCCACCAGGGAACTGCCGCAGGTCGAACAGGTGGATGGGAACGGGATGGGTTCCAAACCTTCCGGAGCTTCTTCGGTCTTTTTAGGCGCCAACCCCTCGATTTTGGGTATGATTTCCCCCCGCTTTACGATTATTACCCGGGAACCGATGTGTAGACCCAGGGACCGGATCATATCGGGGTTGTTTAAGTTGGCCCGCTGAACCGTGGTTCCCGCTAGACGGACCGGGTCCACCACGGCGATGGGGGTGTAGGTTGCCCCCGATTCGCTCCATTCGACCGAGCGAAGGGTGGTTATTGCGCTTTCCAGTTCGAACTTAAAGGCTATTTGCCGCTCCGGCCGGGCTTTGCGCAGATCCTCCATGTCGGTTTTCAGGTCCTTTATCACCAGGCCGTCGATATCGTAGGGGAGGGAAAACCGGTTTTCCATGATTTTTCGCCGGTACTCCACCACCGCCGAGGCTTCCGTAAAAACCTCCGTTGGGGTTACCGAAAAGCCCCGATTCCGGAGCCAATCGATTTTGGTTACCTCGTCGGGAAAATATTCATCCTGTCCCTGGGCCGAGGCGTCGTAGCAGATCAGTTCCAGGTCCTCGCATCCCTGGCCGTCCTTGCGCCGCATGATACCGTTGGCGGCGTTTCGGCAGTTGGCCTTTTCTCCGTACTTGGATTGCCATACGTCCCGGGGCATGAGTACCTCTCCCCGAACCCCGCCGCTGAAGGGTACGTCAAGGGTTTCCAGCACCCCCTTCATTCTCCGGGCGTTGGGGGTGATCTCGTCGCCGATAAATCCATCTCCCCGGGTAACGGCCCGCAAAAGCCGGCCCTCCTGGTACTGCAGTTCCAAACTGGCCCCATCCAATTTATGTTGGACCACAAAGGCTTTGCAGGAAGTTTTAAGGGCCCAGGCAAAGAATTCCTCCGGATTGGCGGCCTTTTCTTGGCTTCCCATGGGAATGAGGTGGGCTACCTTGGGAAATCCGTCGATCGAATCGGAACCCACCTGGGTAAAAAGGGTATTTTTAGGGTCCAGGGATCGAAGTTCGTCCCACAGGTCGTCAAATTCCTGATCGGAAATTTCCGCTTCCCCGTTGTAATAGGATTTTTGGTACCGCCGGATAAGATTTCCTAATTCAGCGATCCGATCTTTTTTATTTGCCATACCCCTCTTCCTTAACGACGTAGAGTTCCCAAATTTGACGTTCCTGTCGTAGACCCTTTTGCTCAAATTTCGTGTAGGGCCGCCAGCTCTGACGGGGGGCGAACCCCCCGTAGGGATTTTTTAAATGGGGGGTTTGAAAGAGCACATCGAGGGCCCACCTTCCGTATTCTTCCCAGTCGGTGGCCATGTACAGATACCCCGTTTCTTCGAGTTTTTGCGCTAGGGTATCCGTAAAGGGCCGTTGAATCAGCCGACGTTTGTGGTGTCTTTTTTTTGGCCAGGGGTCGGGGAAAAAAATATGGAAACCCCGGACGGATCGATCTTCTATCATCGATTGGAGAACCTTCACCGCGTCGTGTTCCACGATTCGTACGTTTTGGAGCTTTCTCTGCTCAATTTCCCACAAAAGCCGCCCCACCCCCGGACGATGAACCTCCAGACCCAGATAGTTGATCTGGGGGTTCGCCTCCGCCAAAGCGGCGGTCGCCACGCCCATACCAAACCCAATTTCTATTACCAAGGGATTGGTATTTCCAAAAACGAGTTCTGGGTTAATCGTTCCGTTTTGAAAGGGAATACAATACCGGCTTCCTAAATTTTCATAGGACCGCCGTTGGGCGTCGCTCATGCGTCCAGAGCGGAGAACATAACTTCTGATGGTCCAAGTTTCGGTGTTATCACGGTTTTCCATACTAACCCTATTGTATCGATCCGGCGGTCCTTAGTCAAAAGCGGTCCGTCGGTTCGCTAATCGGTTCGCTAGTCGGTTTGATAATCGGCCCCCCTAGTCAGCCTGATCATCAGCCCGTTATGGGAAAGCTAGGGGTTTTGTCAGCGCGCCGATGGAAAGTTTTGGATCCTCCGCCCACAGGGCCACACTTTGGGCTTCCCGGGGAAAACGGAGGGAATCGAGGGACCCGGAAAGGTTCGTTACGGATACAGCGCTTATACGTTTTCCGGTTTTATCGTAAAAGAGCAGGGAATTTTTGGGGTAGGAAGATCGAATAGCGTAGCTCCGGCGATCCCATTGGAGCCGGGGAAAGGGGTAGACCGGGTTTTCCTTCCCGTCAAAAACCACCGGCCGTTCCGTTCTCTTTCCTCCCTTGTCCACCAGGACCACCCGAAATTTCCCCCGGGGAAGGTTCTGATCGGCCGGCCCCAAAAGTTTATGACCGCCGATCCACGTTTGACCAGAATTTTCAGAGCTAATCCACTGGGTATCCGTTACTTTCCAAACCAGTTGGGCATCGTCGTTGATCAGGTATAACTCCCCTAAGTCGGCACTTCCATCGGTGTCCTGTGGGGCGACAAAGAGGGAAAAACTTTCCCGTATCCCCGCGTCTTCCTCGAGGTAAACCAGACGCAGGCTTACCTGGGTAATCGTGGGACTGGACTGGGAACAACGCACCAGGAGTATACCTCCAAGGATAAGGATGATCCCCGCTAAAGTTCGTTTTATAGTACCTTTTTTCATTACTAAAATACTATATAACCCTTGCCCCTGCTGGACAAGGGTGTATACTTTCCAAATATGTTCGGTATAAAAGAAGAACGGATCACCGAATTGAACGGGAAAAGCGAGGTCCCCGGGGATTTTGTTCTATACTGGATGCAGGCTTCCCTCCGGACCCAGGATAACTACGCCCTGGAGGTGGCCATCGAACGGGCAAAGACTTTACACCTGCCGGTGGTAGTCTTTTTTTGTCTGATGGACCAGTACCCCTTCGCCTCAAAGGGCCAGTATAGGTTTTTATTGAACGCCCTGGAAGAAATTCGAGGGGAGCTTCGGCAAAAAAATATACTCTTTGCCCTTGCCCGGGGAACACCGGAGGAACTGCTCCCCAAATTGTTTTCCCGTTCCGCCCTGGTCGTTTTGGATACGGGGTACTTACGGCACCAGCGGGGGTGGATATCCTGGGTTACCCTGCACTGTCCCTGCCGGGCCGTAAGGGTCGAAGGGTCCGTGGTGGTTCCTCCGCGCATTGCCTCTTCAAAGGAAGAATGGTCCGCCTACACGCTTCGCAGAAAAATACAAAACTTGGCCGAATATTTTATCGATTCCCCCCCGGAACAAATGCCGACAAAAAATTCTCTTTCTCTGGAATTACCGCCGGAATTTTATTCGGATATACAGGGCCTATTTCATACTATTCCGGGGGCCACGGTTCGCCGTATGGCGGAACAGCGGTTTACCGAAAAGCCGGGAAGGAAGGCCAGCCTACAACGGCTTGAACGTTTTTTTGACCAAGGGCTGGAGTATTACGATCAATTAAAAAATGATCCCAACGAAGACGGGACCGCACGGATAAGCGGTGCCTTGCACTTTGGATTTTTAGGCCCCACGGAAATCATCCGCCGTGTCCTGGCCGTGGTCGAAAGTCCAAACCTCCAAGCCTGTACCCATCCCGGAGCGAAGGCGTTTATTGAAGAACTCCTGGTCCGCCGGGAATTGGCTATCAACATGGCCCTGTATCGGCCTGATTACGATCGGTTTTCCATTGTCCCCGATTGGGCGCAAAAAACCCTGTCCCAGGCGGCCTTTGATAGCCGGGAAACCGTTTATTCCGAAGAGGATTTGGAGTTCGCTCGAACCTCGGACCCCTATTGGAACGCCGCGCAGGATCAAATGGTCCTGACCGGCTATATGCACGGGTATATGCGCATGTACTGGGGTAAACGGCTTTTAGCGTGGACAGCCTCGCCCGAAGGGGCGTACCAGATCGCCCTTCGGCTTAACGATTCCTATTCCTTAGACGGCCGGGACCCCAATGGGTACGCGGGAATAGCCTGGTGTTTTGGCAAACACGATCGACCGTGGACCGGCCGACCCATTTATGGTACCATCCGTTATATGAACGCCCAGGGGCTCCGTCGTAAATTCGACGCGGACCGGTACGTTCAAACGATACAAACCTTAAAGGAGGAACGATGTTCGACTATCTTGAATACACCGAAGTAGAAGGGGAACTTCGAACCCACGACATCGAGGTCTACGCCCTGTCCACCTGCGGTTTTTGCAAGCGGGGCTTGGCTTTTTTACGGGAAAACCGGATCGCGTTTCGCTACATTTATGTGGATCTTATTCCCCTGGAAGTAAAAAACCGGGTAAAAGAAGCTCTACGGGCCAAATTCAACGAACATATATCCTTTCCCTACGTGGTCATTGACGGAAAGACAACCCTGATAGGTTTTTTAGAGCCCGATTGGCGTAAAACACTGTTGGAACATTAGGAAACCCCGTTTAAGGAGAGGGAAAATGAACGAAAAAAAAACCAAAGCACAGACCAAAACCTTTACCGAAATGGTAGCGAAAAAACAAGGATGGGTGCTCACCCAGGATGCTAGCCTCTACGAGGATTTAACCGACGGATTAACCACCAATTATAACCGGTACGGTTATTACATGTGTCCCTGCCGGGATAGCGATGGAAGCCGGGAAGCGGACCAGGATGTCATCTGCCCCTGCGCGTACGCCGCGGCGGATATTGCCGAATACGGTCATTGTTACTGTTCCCTCTATTGGTCCAAGGAATTCGCCACCTCGGGGAAAAAGGCCGAAGCGATTCCTGAACGGAGAAAGCGTTAGGAGCCTGTCGGTGGGGTTTTAAAGGTTAAACGAAAGAGAGATAACGGTGGTATCCGACTCTTTTATCTGACTTACCAGGGATTCGAACTTAATCCCCACCTTTTCGCAGGCCTCGTTCAAGTAGGATAAATAATAGAGCCCCAGGTCCATGTCGCCGCCGCCCTGGGGTAGTTCCTTGTAAAAATCAAACAGACTTTTCTTTTTAAGGTCCGCTTGTTTTTTAGAATCGATATTGTCCTTAATCTCCCGGAACTCCACGTCCCTGTTGTACAGGGTAATCTGCAGACGACCCTGGGTTCCGATGGACGAGCTGGTACCCCCAATTTTCCACGATATATAGACCGCTTCGCCCTTCTTTTGCAATTCCTCTATAACCCTCTGCCGGATTTTTGGCTCGAAGAGCACCGAATTAGCGTCCATGGGCCCCCGGTACAGGAGGGCCGCTTCCCGTTTTAAATTCGTATTTTCCGCGTTTACCGCCAGTTCTATAATCATCAGGGCTACGTATTCGGCGATCCGCGATTTTTCCATGTACTTGGAAAGCCAGGATCGGATATCCTTTAAGAGTATGTCGTACCCTTCCAGGCTCCGAAATTTTACCAGGATAAACCAAACCACCGGTCGAAGGTTGAATAAGAATTTTTCGCTCAAGAAAAGCTGAACATTTTTTTCATCCGGCAGAAGGTTGGAATTTTGGGTAATCACGACACGCAGGGGGGCTAACAGTTCTTCCCGAACCTCCGAAACGGTCCGATCCCGCTCTTTTAAAAAATTTTGAAGAAACCCTTCGTTAAAGCGAGTCTTTTCATCGATGATCGATTGGGGGTTAGCTCGGTTCCACCGTTTGATCATTTCGGAAGCGAGCACAAGGCTAAAAACATCCGCGTTGAACTGTCGGTACAGCAGACCGTACACAATCAATTTAGAAAGATCCATGATCTCTTGACGGCAGGAAACGAATTCGACCCTAGAAATTTCAATTTTAGAGATATAGTCGATTAACAGCATCCGCTGAAGCGAGGGGGGGACGAATTTTTCTAAGACTAGACCGTATTCTTCCACATTATCGGCCAATTTAAACTTGGTTAGTTTTTTGTTTTGACGGATAAAAACAGTGCTTCCCTCTTCGGTTAGGACCAATTTTAAAGGTAAATCGAGGACCGTTTTTCGTTCTTGGCCTGACATGCTCTTTTTGCGCTCCCCAGAAGTCTACGTGATTGGGATTTTAATAGCCAAGGGGTCCCCGCGGTGCTTTTTATAACCACCAGACCGCCAGGCTCCTATAAAGGCTCGCTTCATTATACCCATGCGCGGTCTTTCTGTCATCCTAAATCTTGACGATACTTCGTCCCCGGTCTATGGTTACCCCGTGAAACGTAAAAATCTGCTCCTCCTTTGGTTCCTATTTTTAGGGGTCCCTCTCTTGTGGTCCCAGGGGACCGTTTCTTCTAGGGGCCGAAATTTTTTGGAAAAGGAACTGTCTCGACAGGGCATACCGTACGAAGAACGGTCCCTGTTGGCCCAATATGGAGGATTTGGAACCTCCGTTCACGTGGATCTGCCCGTAAAAAGCGGCGGGAACACCGATTTTTCTCCGGCCCTGGTTATTGCCGTCCCGCTTTTAAGCGAAATGAACGTTTATACGGCCCTCTACTTTATTCAATTGGTAAAAGATCGCGGTCCTCCCCTGCCGATACGATTAGCCTTTTTGGATGATCCGCCCCAATCGGGGCCCTCGGAACTTCAAGACCCAGGACCGGCGGGTCTTTTAGACCTTTTACAGCGGAACGAGGAACTGGATAAACCTTTTTTTATCTATCTTGATTTAGCGTCCCAAACTACACAGATTAAAGCGTACCTGGGTACTTCGACCCGCGTGGCCCCCCTGGCGATGGTACAGGGCCTACCCGTTCTGGCGGAAAACGATAAAATACCCTTTGCTTTCGGCCTTCAATACCACGAAGCCTACCGGATGAAACTTGTTAAGGGAAGCGAAAACTTGGAGTTAGCCCAAAACGCCGGCTACGGGGCTGTTTTATTGCAGGGGTCCGGGGGGCGGACCGGGACCCCCGGACCTAAAATTCTTGCCCCCACCGCAGTCGCGACCTTCTTGTACCACTACGCAAAAAGTCTTTCCCAAGAGTCGATGGAACGGGATTACCATTACTCGATTTTCAATCTCGGAACTTCGTATTTTTTTTTAACGGAAAAAATGACCGTCCTGTGGTTTTTGATCTGGATCGGCACGGTCTTAACGTTGGTTTTGCTCTACGCTCTGGGAAACCGTAAAATAATAGCCCCCCTGTGGATGATGTTTTTTAAACGCTTTTGGGTTATTTTAGTCTATTTTGGTCTTCTGTACGGCAGTTTATGGAGCGCCAAGTTTATTTTTCCCCTCATAACCCAGACAACGGGTTTCCGCGGGCTTACTCCCTCCTTCACGGAGGCCGCGTTGGTCCTTCTTTTAACCCTGTCGCTGTACGAAGTGGGGTCCCCCGTTATTTCCCTTTTAAAAATCCCTCGTCGAGCGCATTTTTATGGGTTCGCGGGGCTTTTATTTTTATTCATTGGAACCCTTTTCGCGGCGGCTTTAGATTTGACGTTTATGACGGATTTTTTATGGGCCGATTTTTTTGGATTTTTCGCGGCCACCATAGGATCCGCCCAAATAGCTCTGATATTCCTCCTGTTAGCCCCCCTGCGACTTTTCGCCGTAATCGGCTCGGTTGTCGGGGCTGGCGACCCTACCCTGGCTCGATGGATCGTATCCGGAGGTCCTGCGGTATCCGCTATTTTGACCCTGATTATCCTTCCGTTTCTCTTTTTTATTAAGCGGATATCCCTTTTGCTTTCCTCCCGGCGGCAAAGTTCCCCTGTATGGTCGGTATGGATACCCCGAGGAATTTTGTTGGCGGGGACTATCGCCACGATCTATTCATACGCTTCCAATCGGGTTGAGCGAGCCAAGCCGATAGTCCTCCCGAGGGTCGTGGAGGTAAAAAATCCCGCCCCCCGATTTTTCAATATAACCCTGGGGGAAAACACCTTTTTGGATCGCCGTACCCTGAAAATCACCCTACAGGCTATCGATCCCCCCGATCGGTTCTACCTTTCCCTACAATCGGGTAGCGAAAAGGATAACCTGTATATCTATGACGCCCCTATTCCCTTTAAATTGGGAGCCGACGGCAAGTCGCTTTCCTTTGTGCTGGGTCAAAACCCACCCAACCCGCTGAACCTGGAGCTTGTTATTCCCCGGGATTTTCACGGCACCCTTACCGCTTCGGTCCTGTTCACCCAAACTCCTCGGGAACTGGCCGCGGTACGGAGTCTGGACGGGCGGCCCGCCTACGTTCGACTTAATCGAACCATCCCGGTTCCCTGAACTTAATCCAGGGCGGAGCTTATAGCCTGGGACGAAACGGATAGGTCCTTTTCGATAGCCTGCCGCGCGGCTTCCAGGGCCGATTGTACCGCCGCCGAGGCGGTACCTCCCTGGCCTTTTACAGAGATGGCCGGCCGGGTTACCGCCGCCGATCCATCGCTCCGCAGAATTCGAAGCTGGACCCGTCCGGTGGCGGTAAAAATATTGTAGGCCTTCCCTTGGACTACCATCTGTCGGGGTTCGTCAAACTCCGTGACCCCAAGAACCAAATACGAGGCCCCGGGACCTCCAAGGGATAGGGCCCGCTGAATAGCGTTGGAATCCCCTTGGATGGCGGAGGCGAAAACCGACGGCTCCAGGGCCGCGTCGGTGGGTAAAAGATCCAGCCCCGTCGCGTGAAGCCCCCGGACCACCGCGTCCGCCAAGGCGGTACCGCTAGAAAGGTCTTTAAACTCCGACGTGGGGACGCTGGGTTTTTCTAGGGTAAAGACCCGGGCGGTTCTTCCGGGAAGAACATAGGAAAAGTCCCGGGATACCTCGGGGAAGGAACGGCTTTTACCCCGGTTTGTCACCACGAGCATGGCCCGGATGACCGCCGGGCGGTCAGTCCGGGCGACCCGGCGGACCACCGCCGAAGCGAGGCCGTAGGAATCCGTGGTGGCCGAGGTGGTCACATCACCGATTCCGTCCACGAAAGCGAACCGTATGGGCGCGTCGGCGACCACCGCCTTGCCAAAATCGTAGTTAACCACCAAGCGGACCTGGGGCATGATTCCCGTACCCTTGGCCAATTCCCGAACATTTCCCGCTATCTGCTTTCCGTTCACCACCCAATCGTCCCCCGGTTCCAAGGTAAAGCGGGCGCCGATATCCGTTATTTTCGCGTCAGCCCTACGAACGTACTCGAGCCGCTGGGCTTTGCGAGCCCCATCGGTTTCCGGGGGCGTTTCCTCATCCAGGGCTATTATTCCCACCAGGTGACGGATCGCTTCCACCGGATGGTTGGTGTCAAACGCGTCTTGGGATGCCCGAATAGCCTCGTCCATGGATTTTAACACGTCCGCGCTGTTCGACGGGGCGGCCACGGGGACCACCGTATTCGAACTGTTTTGGTTTTGCGGCGCCGCGGGAACGGGGGCGGAGCTTTGGGAAACCAGAACTATGGCCTTTGGCCGTTGATCCGTGGCCCCAGCGGTCGGGGGTGTGCCGGCGCAGGAGGATAAGAGAGCCCACAGCACAATACCGCCACAACCTTTGACAAAGCGCCTAAGCATGTCCTACTCCTTCCAAGAAATTTTAAGGATAAGGGGATCCTTAAGGTTTAAAATATCCCCCACCTCAGCGTTAAAAACCGCCGCTCCCTGGGTAACGCTTCCCTTTCCCGTGGGGGACGAAGGGATGGTTTGCAGGGATCCGTTTACAAAAGAAAGGGTTGGAACGGAGGGGGGAGTAAAACTCATATCGATAGTATATCCCTTAAAAACCGTTTTAACCAACTTTTCTAAATCCGGGTCCAAGGGGCCTCCGCCTTCGGAAAGCCGAAGGATAAGGACATTCGATCCGTTTTCCTTGGAAAGGGTAGCCGATCGGCCGGTAGAATCCAAAAAGCCCATCAGCGCGTCGGTGGACGCGAAAGACAGCTCGGTCTGTACGACCACGGTTTGTTCGTTCCTCGTGGAGGAGAAAGACGTCACCGTCAAACCGGGGACCCGGGCGGTCGTCCGATCCCAATCCGCGTGGCTTACCGGCAGGGGAAGCTGGTCCGCGTTGCCGTCCAATTTCCCCATGGTTTCCACCATACGGGAAATGGTATACCCCAGCTTGATGGTCCCCGATCCATCCTTGTTTATCCTCACATCGGATTTAATTCCGATACAGGAGGATAACAACAGTACCCCCATAGCCGCGACGCCAATCCGTGAAAGGGTTCGTAGGTTCATTCGTTTTCTCCCGGAACTTTAAAATTCTTCTGAATAGATCTGTACATCCTGAATTCGGACCGGTACTTCCTGTTCTATCATGGCAAAGGCCTTGTTCAATACCGTCTCCCCAAAAACCCGGGAGTTGGATACCAGGGCCCCTCCGATATGGGCAAAGGAAAGGGAATCGTTCAGATCCACCTCCGCGGCGCTCATGTGGAATTGCCGTTGCATTTTATCCTTTACCGATCGTACAATGCGGCGTTTATCTTTAATACTCTGTACATCGGGGATCTCAAAGATCATTTGTATCATAGAAACTATCATATTTTCCCCCAACTCTGGACGCGATAGGGTAGCGCCGGGATATACTATACACCATCCATGGGTGTTTTGCGAAGCCGTGCTCCTTCTATAGCCACGGCACTTTTAATACTCCTACTTTTCCCGCAGGCTCCGATGGTGCACGGTCAAATCGTTTCCTCCGAATCCTCCCCGTCCCCAAACCCAAAACCCGTCCCAACGGGGATGGTTAACGCTACGGAACTTCAACGTCAGGAAGCGGCGGCGGAACTTTTTGCCATCAAACTAGCGGACCAGGACGTGAGTCTGCGGCTATCCGGTTCGTGGAAGGGGACCGCCACCGCGAGCTGGGGCCTGGCACTGACTCCCCTGGGCCTGGCGGTGGCCAGCGACAACACCCCCCTGCTTTTTGCCCAAGAAACGGACCTGACCCTTTCGTTATGGATCCAGGATCGATGGTTCGTGGAAACCTCCTTTTTGGACGATTACAAGCTGAACACCTATCGGGCGGGGTACCAGGGAAAGGAACACGAAACGGTCCAATACGTGGGGGTGGGAAATACGGGTCTCGATTTTCCCAATTTCCCCTACCTGGATTTGGGAGGCGACACCCCCAATTCCTTTGGGGTGTACGGAAAATTCGGTTCCGGGGACCTGACGCTCCATGCCCTGCTCCGTTACGATTCGGCACTCCGGCAGGAAAAGGTTTTTCAAGGGAGTCGGGAACGGACTTTTCAGGACCTCCAGACGGGGCAAACCCTCCGGGGACGCTTTTTTATCCTCCCCGATTCGGCTCTGGACGGTACCCCGACGGTCTATCTGGAAGACCCCAAGGGCAACTTGACGGGAAGCGACGGAAGGATGTGGCGCAAAGCCCTGGCGGGGGAATATTCGGCTAGCGGTACCTACGGGATCGTGGAACTGGCCGCCACCCCCCCGGGCCGCCTGGCGGTGGCCTATTCCCTCGGGGGAAACTCGACACCCTGGACCGCTTCCTTAGGAACCTACGGTACCGCCGCTACACCAGGAACCGGTTTTCTCGGCTCCGTCCAAAGCTACTTTGCCCCCTCGGGCCTTAATCTACAAGACTACCCCCAGCCGGGAGACGATTTGGGAAACCATATTCCCGGCGCCGTCACGATAGGGGGAACGGCGGCCCTGGTACTCTACGAAGGGGGGGCCTTTTCTCCCTTCGAGGGCCGGTCCCGGTACAGCGCCCCCGTTTCATCCTCCGCCACCGCATCCTCCCTAGCGGAGTTGGTCCGCCCATCCACGGGGGAACGGTTGCCCGATTACGATGTGGAAATCCTATCTCCCAGCTCGCTCCTTGTTCCCTCCGACCGGCCGGTGTACGAACTTTCTTCCCAGTCCAACGGTGGAGATATCCGTTCTCCCCAGCGGCGCTGGCCCCTGGTGGCCCTGACACCGGAAGCCTACGTCCCCGGGGGACCCAAGTCTACGGCCGATCTGGCCCTTCGCTTTGTCAGTTACGGATCTTCCGGAGCTATGAACATCGGGACCGACGTGGTGCCCGGTTCGGTACAGGTGTACCGGAACGGGATAGTAGACAGCCTAGCAGTGTACGATAAGGAAACGGGTACCGTTACCCTGGAAAGTCCCGTGGGAATTGAAGAAATAGTACGGATAAGCTACTTAAAACGGGCGGACGAACGGCGTTTTGGGAGCGTCGCCGCGGGGTTTGGGGCGGTGTACCAAAGCGACGGTCCCTTCGCCGCTTCGGGGGCCCTGGGCCTACGGTGGAATGTGTCGGGGGACGCCTATTCGGAGGAAGGTTCCACCAACCCAGGGACCATCGGTTTTGGGGGCCGACTCGCCTGGACCTACCCCCAGTTTAGCTCCCAAATTACCGCAGGCCTGGCGTACGAGCAGAGGGACACCACGGGGCTTTACCGGATCGCAGGGATGGAGGGGGCGGAAATCGATATGGGCCTTCCTTCCAGCGGCTACTTTCCCTCCGAGACTCCGCGGAGTCTTAACTCTGCCCTGTCGCTTTCGCTGGACCAAACGAACCGGGCAGTCTTGGTGTTTCGAAATTACCTGGTTACGGACCTTCTGGGCTTTACCACCCTAAAACCCATAGAATGGCAGGGGGCCCCGGTGGTTGTAGGACAGGAGGGACCGTACCCGGTCTGGGATGACTCTTTGCAGGTTCGGGTGCTGGCGGGGGAGTTTTCCCTAACCGAAAGCCAATATTGGACGGGTTTCCAAATCCCCATAGGCGATTCGGGGACCCTTTTAGCTCAGGCGAAACAAATTATCGTTCCCTTCCGGTTTTATAATTTTGCTTCAAATACCAATGTGGAAGTGGATATTCAATACGGTACCCTGGCTCAACAAAACTCCGGGGGATCGGAGAATCCCAACCTGACCGTGTACAGAACCCTGTATACCTATACCTACGGTGGTTCGGCGGCCCCCACCGTGTGGACCTCCTTTACCCTTACGTTGAACGACGAGGATCGGCGGAAACTCCAAAACGCCACCTTTCTGCGGATAGTGGTCCGGCAGACGACCCCTGCCAGCGGAACCGGGACCACGGGGCGTTTCCTGATCGCTCCGCCGGTGGCTGTGGGAGCCGTATTCCGATCCGTGACGGTCAGCGCCGATCAAATTTCAGCGGCTCCGGACCCCGGGTCGGGGAGCGGCGCGGCGGTTATCGAGACTGCCGACCCTACCCTCCGGTCGGCCTTCCCCGCCCTTATTGACCGGCTTCACCCCAGCGGGGCGACCCAACGGGTGCTCCGGGAGGTTTGGCAAAACCTGAGTGCAGACCAGGGTGTGGGGGCCGACGGAAGAACCCCCGCCATCCCCCTTTTGGAATACCGGAACTGTACGTTTTTCCTCAAGGGTCCGGCCCCGACGAATATGGGGGTCTATTCCGCCTCCACGGTCCACCTTATCGTGGCCCGGCGGCCCGAATCGTACCTGTCGGCCAACCGGAACAACGAGGTGGCCCTGGAAGCGTCCATCCCCGCCTCGGTCTTTAGCCCCGGGCAATGGTCCCTGGTGGAGGTTCGGTACGGCGGGGCAAACCAGGGGGTATACGTGGACGGTCAAAGGGTACCCGGGGCCCTGCTGACCTACCGGCCCACCGTGGCGGGGAATATGGGCGGATCGACGGATTCGGGGGGAGCGCCGCCGACGTCTTCCTCCTCCGCCACGGTTTCTTCTTATCCGGTCTTTTCGGCCTCCTCGGGCTCCGGAACGGGGTACGCGGCGGTATTTTTGACGCCCCCCGGAGGGGGGAGTCTGGCGGACGGAACCTTCTCCATCGACGAATTGACCCTCCAGGACCCGGCCCCGGATTATCGAGCCAACCTGGGGGGCGCCCTAAGCTGGAAGGTGGACGGACCGGTGGTATCGTACCGGGGAAAGCCCCTTATGACGGATCTGAGCGTCCAAACGGCCATGGAATCGGCGGTTCAGGGGGATCCCCTGGCGCAGAACACTTCAGGCCGGGCCGCCATAGGGTCCCGAAGCGCCGCCTCGGTAACGGTCCTGGGGGCTTTCCTTTCGGGGAACCTGGGACTTCAGGTATCCACCTCCTATAGCGCCTGGAACGGGGGGCATACGGTCATCCTACCCCTGGGAAATCTCTCTACTCAAGATACGTTTTCCGCGTCCCCCTCCCAGGGTATCCTGCTCCACCGGCTATCCACGACCCTGAGTAGCCCCTTCCAAAGCTCCCTGCAGGCGGAAACGAGCATCGGCTCCCTGCAAAAACAACGGTCCTGGCAGGCCCAGGTTGGTTACAGCCGGGAAAGTTCAAATAACCGGGGCTTACCCTTGAATACCCAGGCGGGGGCCCTGGCACGGTGGACCACGACATTAGATCAAAATCCCGACCCTACCCTCTCCTACGGCGAACTTTGGACCCAGAGTCTTTCCGATATGGTCATCGATCCGGGTTGGGGGGTTCGCAAACGGGAAACCGGGGCCAACGCTTCCTTCGGAATCCCAACCAAGCCCGTGGGATTCAACCTTCGCTCCGAAGGGAGCCAGAGTGCGGCCCTTTCGACCGGGACCACCGATTCCAGCACCCAGGGGACCCTGGAATTTCCTTTTACCATCGGCTCTTTTAACGGGACCCTGCGTCAACAGAGGACCGTTACGCGAAGTTTGGGCCTGGTGGGTCCCGATGTGTCCAGCGATCTTGCCCGGTTTGGTGAAGCCTTGTACGATTACCGGGAACTCTGGGCCTTAGCGCCCCTGTATACCCTTTGGGACGGGGAACTGGACGCTCGGATCCAGGATTTGGCGGCCCAATCCTCCTTCTATTCATCCACCAGGTCCCTAGGCTTTACCGACGGGACCTCCTTTAATCTGGGCTTACCACGAACCGAAGGTCCCTGGGGCCTTTTGATTCCCGCGTCCCTCTCTTCGGGAATTAACCGGACCCTACAGAGACAGTTGGATACCCTTCAGGACACCCTTTCTTTAACCCAATCCTTGGATTTTACCGCCATGAACCTGTTCGGCGCCTTTGGGACGAATCCGGTTTTTCAATTTTATAAAAGCGACGAATTTTCCCACCATATCGAAGGCTCCTGGTCCTGGCCCCAATCGGGACCCACCGTATGGAGAATCGCATCGAGCCAAAACGCGGGGTTTTACGGCTTTTTAGGGTCCCAACTGATGCTTACCCATACGTTGACCACCACCAACAGCGGCTGGAGCGACGCATTGCGCTCTACCTGGACGGTTCCAGCGGATCATAGTTTATTGGGTCTAATATACGATCGGATTACCGATAGGATGGGAAGCCTTAAAACCATGCCCGCAGTTCAGGAGTTAGCAAAAACTAAAACCGAACGACTGCGGAGGGAATCCCTGGAAACGGTCGCCGACTTTACCGGGACCGGCTCCTTTACCCTGACGGTAGGCCACGAATCGATCGTACGAATTCCCGGCCGTTTGGCCCTTTCGGCCTTTGGAAATTTGGAACTTTCGCGGGATTACGGGACCAAAATCACCACCATCCAGACGATTTTAGGAACCTCTTTAAAAATAACGTACTAGTCGAGGCTCTTTCAAAAGCAACAGACTTTTGAAAGAGCCTTAGTCCCTTATCGAAGCGGCTTAGCGAACCAAAGCGGATGTAATAATCCCGCGAAGCTGCTCCGTAGAAGACAGTCCGTCTCCGGAAAAGGGTATCCATTGGGCCTGGGGGATAGAAGAGAAAAAGGTTATCTGCCGTTTAGCGTAGCGCCGGCTGTTTTGGGCGACCAGAGCCTGTACGGCCATGGTGTTTTCGGCGATCCGAAACGAAGGTTTTTCGGCGGTCGATTCGGTCTCTTGAATAAAAAACTCCCGGTACCCGATAGCCCTAAGCCCCGGATCCTGGGGACCGTAGCCCCGGCGGACCAATTCGGCGACCTCCTGGGCTAGACCTTGCTCGAACATGGACGCCGTTCGCCGGTCGATCCGGCGGTACAACTCGTCCCTTTCCCGCTGAATACCCAGGATGAGGAACCGATAGGGAGGACGTCCGGACTTTTCCCGATCCCGGGCCTGGGCTGGGGCCTGATCTTGGGCTGGGGCTCCCGACGGGGCAAAGGAACTGAGGGCTCTTCCGGAGACTCGATACACCTCCAGGGCCCGCAGTAGCCGATAGGTATCGTTCACGTGGATTCTGGAGGCGCTTACGCTGTCCACGGAAGAAAGCTCTTCCCATAATGCCTGGGCTCCCCGGCGGATCAAATCGATTTTGAGCTCTTCTCTGATGGCGGGATCCGATGGGGGCGCGTCAGGAAGACCCAGAACAAAGTTTTTAAGGTAAAACCCCGTCCCTCCCGATACCACGGGCAGACGACCCCGTTGGGCAATCTCTACGCAGGCCCTGTCGGCCAAGCGGACAAAGTCCCCCACGTTAAACTGTTCATCGGGGTTCCGTATATCGATAAGGTGATGGGGAAGTTGATCTAAAATTGGTCCCCGGGGCTTCGCGGTACCGATATCCATGCCCCGGTATACCTGCATCGAATCTGCGGAGACCACCTCCGCGTCGGCTATGGATCGGGGCCCCGAAAAAAGACGCTCTAAAACTTCGGTTTTTCCTGAAGCAGTAGGACCAAAAAGGATCAGTACCGGAAGGGGGGATAATTCCGGCATGGGAACGTTAGTCCTCCAGACGGAATTCTATGGCCTTTGTAAATATCTGACGAGCCGCCAGAGAAACAACCTTTCCATCGTTTTCTTCAATTTCGGGATCGTTCATCATGGAAAGTTGATAGGCTCTTCGGGACGCGGCGCTGGTAATTTCGTACATATTACCTTTATATTCAACTAATTGTTCCAAGGGAAATATCATTCCGTTATTCCTCCAACCTACCCTATAATATACATCTAGCCCATTCCTGTATAGGGGAATTTTCACCATATTGCGTTGGAGTCCCCGGGGCGATATAGTTATGGAATGAAGAAAAGATTTTTACCCCTGATCTTTTTGGTACCCCTTATGGCGATGGCCCAAGAAGTCAAACCCGTTATCGTGGTCTTGCCCTTTACGGGGGTCTCCGTCAACGCCACGGAGGTAACGGTTATAGAAAATCTCGTGGAATCGTATATTTCCGAGTTAAACGACTTTCGGCTGGTTTCCCAGGCCGATAGGGATAAGGTCCTTTCGGAGTGGGAGTTCTCATCCTCCGACGCCGCCAAAGGAGAGGCCATCGGAAAACTGCTTACGGCCGATTATCTGCTCTACGGAACCATAGGGACGGTGGGAGAAAACAAGGTTCTTACGTTGGATGTCGTAAAAGTTCAGACCGGTGAAAAATTAAGCTTTTCTTCCATCAACAAAAGTATGAGCGACCTTGCCTTGGGAGCCCGGGATTTGGTCCGCCAAGCGCTGAACCGGAGAGTTTCGGATGCTACCGGTGCCTCTGCGGAAGCCTCGGAAGTTATAACGGAAGATAAAATCGCTGGAAGTTGGCGGGGAGATAAGGGGCTAGAACTGGTTCGTGTATACCCTGGGGGTGTGGCGGTGGCGATTTTATCCAGCGGAGCGAAAATGGAACTAAGCTACACCATCCAGGATAAGGATATTGAATTGGTTCAGAGTTCCCCCAACACGGAACGGTATTACCATCCCGTCCCCTACGCGGTAGCCCGGCAATTGGTTTCCCTGGCCAAGCCCATGAAATGGCGTTTCCAATTGTTTTCCAACGGGACTGTTCTACGGGGTACGAAAATATCTACCGGCGTTCGATACCACGGCGACACCATCGATGAGGTGATTCAAGATTCTACTCGGGAAGCTGAATGGACAAAGATTACCCGGTAACAGGGGCGGAACGTCGATGGGGGGACCTTTTTGCCCTTAGGGTCCAAAGCGACAATCCAACATAAACACAGAGGCCTGCTATCAACGAAATAAGACGGAGCGGATCCTCCGGAAGGCTTTTTAACCGTTTGGGGATTATCAGCTCCCCCGCTTTTTGACGGGTCGCGGATAGGCGTTGAAGATCCACAATCCGGATGAACCGTTCATCATCCTTCCCGTACCCCAGATCCCGGGCGTATAAGGTCAGGGTGTCCTGATCGTACCGAAGGGCGTCTAAGGATCCGTTCAATTCCCCGTTGATTTCTTGCAAATGGGATAAATTTTCCGCCAGGCGATCCCGTTCAGATTGGAGGTACCGCATGGCAAAAACCCCGGTAGCACCGAAAAGAATTGATAAAACCGTATACACGGCCACCGATACCCAGAGGGATACGAGGATTTTAAAGTAATTCATCTTACCTATTTACGGAAATTTAAGGGGGGTACTTAAGAAAACTCCATTGAGGTTCTTTCAAAAGTCTGTTACTTTTGAAAGAACCTCTTGCAGTATTTTTGCAATTTAGATATAAATATTTATATTATAGAGAATAGCAAAAATACTGCATGTACATCTAAGGTAGCTCTTTCAAAACTCTCTGAGTTTTAAAAGAGCCTCCATTGACAATGGTAAAATTCATGGGATACCATTATAGCAATGGTATTTATGGTAGTTTTTAAAAAAAAGGATTATACTATAGACGTTCGGACGCCGATATTTGCGGTACGAGTGTTATACCGAATGGGAGTGGGCAATGGCAATCGATAAAGATCCTTCGATATATCGTGATCGCGGTACAATCGGGTCCTCCGATGAACTCGATGAGTACGGTGTATGGGTAAAAAGCGAACCTCAAGACCTTTCGGCTTCCGATGGGAAACCTACGGCTCTTCATGAGCCTAACCTGCCGGATATCGAGGATCTTCCCGATCTAGAACTGGATTCGGACGCGAATCTTGATTTTTCATCCTTTGAAGAGGTACGATCCCCCGGTTCCGAAGAACCCTTGGAATTTGATATCCCTTCCATTCCGGAGGATGAACAGGAACCCCTGGCACCCCTAGCTCCGGAACCCACGTTGAAAGAAGATTTTTCCGTAAACGAGGTGTCGGTGGTCGACGAGGGGCTTCCGTCTTTTGAGGATATCGCTTCCTTTGAGGAAGAAAACGCCGCGGATACACCTTCTGTTTCGGCTAACGATTTCGCGGAACTATCGATGGATGATTTTTTGGAAGAGGACGGCTCCTCTGATCTTTCAGTAAAGGAAATGGAAAACATACCGGAAGAACAACCCTTGGATTTAGACTTGGAGTTCCACGAAGGGGAAGAACTGGAAACGGTAAGCCCTACGGCCGCTTCGGCCTCCAATAGCAAAAATTCTATCCAATTGGAAGAGGTTTCTGAGTTTGACGATTTTTTAAGCGATCTTTCCAAGTCCGAGGAAGAGGCTTCCCCAAAAATAGACGAAGCCGTGGCTATTTCCAGTTCCAAGGGAAAGGAAGAGCGGGCGACCGAACCGGAAGAGGCGGCGGAATCCCAAAGAACCGGTTCGGCGGCGGATCTTTCCACCCAGCTTTTAATGCGGATAGCCGAAGAGCTTTCCTCTATCAAAAATGAAATTTCCAGTTTAAAAGGCGAACTTGCCTCTTTTAAAGAGGGAACTAAAACAGCTCCCGAAAGCTCCGTGACGGAAGAGAGCCCCTCCAGTGGATTCTTTGACGAGGAGGACGATGAAAAAATCGCCCTGACGGGAGACGAGCTGGACAACATACTGAACACGGCGGATTTTACCGAGGAAGCGGGTTCTGACGCCACCGAGGAAAGCGATTTTACCGAAAGTATGGACTATATTTCCGAACAGCCGGATATTTTAACCGATGAATCGGAAGCCGCCGCGCCGGAAGAATTTGTCTTGGAAGAAAAGACAGAAGAAGAGGAATTTACCCAAGGGTTCTCTAAGGAAGAAGGCCCTGGGGAAGAGAATCCCACAGAAGAGGGGGCTACGGAAGAAATCGTATTAGAAGAGAATACGACGGAACCTACCCTTCCCGAAGATTTTGTGGAGCTTCAGGAAAACGGTGTACGTCCCCTAACCGAGGCGCCGGAAGATACTAGTTACCTGGAAAGCGAACTGCTGGAAGAGGACAACCTGGATCTGTCACAGGCGATTATCGATGAGCCGGATCTTACGGGAGTTGTATTAGAAGAAGCTCCTGTGGAAGAACCCTCTATCGAAGACATTCATATAGACCTGGATATGGAAGAGTCTCTCCACGTGGAAGACCGGCAGGCGGAACCGGAAGAGGCCGTGGAAGAAGAAAGCCTGGAGCTAGATATTCCAACCTTTGAATCCGAATCCCTGCCCCCCTTGGATGAGGAAGTTCCCCTGGTTCAGGAGGATAATTTTTCCGAGCTGGTTCCCGAGGGCTTTGTCGTAGAACCGGAGGAAACACCGGAAGAGCGCAGCGTTGCTTCTTTTGAGGAAGAAATTCCCGAAGTTCCGGAGGCCCCGGAAGAGACCGAGGGTACGTTGATCGCCGAGGAGACGGAAAGCCCAACGGCTCAGGGAAACGAAGTCCCCGCTCCGATGGCTGAAAGTCCCGTCCCGGAATTAAATAGCAGTATTCGGGAAGAGGTTAAAACGGTTCTGTCCTACATGGACCAATTATTAGAGTCCCTCCCGGAGGACAAAATAGAAGAGTTTGCCCGATCCGAGTATTTTGACACCTATAAGAAACTTTTTGAGGAATTAGGTCTAGTATAATGGGTCTTTTGGATAAAGCTCAATCCAAGAGCCAATCCACCGCCGTAAAGGGGTTGTTGAAGAAAGCGGCGGACTCTAGAGAAAATGCCGTGGAGCTTCCGGAAGAGCGGTCCTCCGAGGTAGATTCATCAAAAAATGGCGTCATAGACTTTATGGCTATTACGCTGATCGAGAGAATTAACCGGCTTTCCAACTCCCCCTCCAGGACCTTTACTGCCCTGTCCCTGTTAAAAACTTACACCTCCTTTGCAGGGGGCCTCTGCGTGGCCCCTAGGGGGGAGGTTTATGAAAGCTACGCCTCCGTGGGGCTGGAAAATACCGCGGTGTCCATCCCCGCCGCGATAATTCGAAAGCTCCTTTTGTCAAAGGATGCCAAACAGGCCCACCCCATGGGGACCCCTACATCGCTGGGTCTTCCTTTTAAAAGCGACGAGGCTACCGTCTGGGCCTTCCCTATTACCCAGGATCTCCTTCACGATCCCCTGTTGTTGATCATAGACAATCCCGGGGCAGTCTTGGAAACGGAAAACGTGCTTTCCATAATCCAATCCTGTGCCTCTATTTTCCTTGAACCTTCCCGTAAGGAAGAACATAAAAAGCCCATGTCCACTTCAGCGGAACTGGAACAATTTTTAGAAAAAGCCTTTACCCAGTTTCAAAATGACGATAAGGGTATTCGGATACTTATTTTCAAGACCGATGAATTGGAAACCAGTTCCATTTCCGCCTTGTCCGAAAGCGTGGAACAAACGGGCCTCGTTTTCATGCCCTCTAAGCACCGGATCTTCCTGGCCTGTTCTGCCCTGCGGGACCCCCTTCTCTTGGGAACCCATGTATCAAAAATCACTAATTTTAAACTGATCGATTCTTTTACGTCATCCTCTGTGGAAGAAGCCCTTGGCTCCCTCCAGTCTATTCCGTAATCATGGATGAACAGCTTATTCCAAGTTCCAAGGGACCACCAACGGTAAGCGTTGGGAATTTGCTTATCCACTCACGGTTCGATCCGGTTGGGGAAGCGGCTCGGTATGTGGCGACCCTCGATGTAGAAGAAACTATTCGGTTTTTCATTTTAATCGAACCCGCTTTGGGTTACCTGGTGGGCCCCCTAAAAAAAAGATTTCCCCATGCTACCATTCTGTCGATCCATTGTTCTACTTTTTTTTTATCCCAGGTACCGCAGATTGGGGAGATTATGCCGGCGGACTTTCAGTGGTCCCCCGCCTCTACGGTTACCCTTTCTTCTTTTTTGGAACAGCATATTCGGGAAGATGAACTTTCTGGGGTAAAGGTATTGGAATGGCGGCCCAGTTTACGGGCGTACCAAGAAAAAGTATTGAATATTTTAAAAGAGGTAAACGGGTTTTTAAAGATTGCCTACGCGAACGAAAGGACCCAAAGAGCCTTCGGTCTTCGATGGTTTAAAAACGCGCTTAAAAACAGTGTTTTTAATTCCCCCACGTTTATGTTAAGAAGAACATCCCAGCCCGTTCTGGTTATCGGGGCGGGGCCTTCCGTGGAAAACCAAAGTCCGG
>CAYRLW010000043.1:3576-34327 GCA_964425215.1 uncultured Treponema sp. | reverse complement strand
ATTGTATATTTATACAGAGACGTGTCCGTGATTATAAAACCTTGCCCATACTATCGATAGTAGTTACACTATAGGGGTAAGCGCAAAAGCTTATTGGTTTTGCGAGAATCTCTAGGAGCCTGTCGGACCGGTTGATTTTAATAGCCTAAGGTTATCCCTTAGACTATTAAAAGTACGATAAACCCGGCTTTTTGGGGAGTTTGGGGGGCAAAAATTGCGGCGAGACGCAATTTTTTAATCAAAAACGGACAAGTCCGGCAAACTTCTAGCCGTAAAGATTATGTTATCGCTGTTCGTTTACCAGAGGAGGGGTCATGCAATTTAAATCTACCCGTTCGGCGGAAAAACTGGTTTCCTTTAGGGAAGCGGTACTTCGGTGTTTGCCCAAGGACGGGGGGTTGTACGTTCCTACTTCTATCGTCGATCTACGGCAATTTTTTCTGTACATGGATGGGGATACCAGTTACCCCGAACTGGTAGCCACGGTGGTTCCGCCCCTGTTTCAGGGTGAACTAAATCCCTTTTCCGCCACCAGGGTAGCGGAAAGCGCCTTTGACTTTGAACCCCAACTACAAAGGGTCGATGAGGGCCTGTCGGTGCTCCATCTGTATAACGGTCCTACGGGGGTTTTTAAGGACTTTGGGATCGCGTTTTTAGCGGCGGTGATGGAGGAACTTTTAAAAAGCGGGGGCCGAGCCATGACCCTAACCGCCACCATGGGGGACACGGGGGCCAGCGTGGCCCACGCGTTCGCTGGCCGTCGGGGTATCACGTCGGTTATCCTCTATCCATCGGGCCCCATACGGGGACTGGATCCGAAAACCTTTGTCCCCTCCGGGGGAAATATCCTTCCCATACAGATCGATGGGAACTTTGACGACTGTCAACGTCTTATCCGGGAAGCCTTTGATGACCGGGCCTTTACGGAACGGTACGCTTTGACCAGCGCCAACGCTATTAACATTGGACGTTTGTTGCCCCAGGCGTTTTATTTTTTATACGCCTTTATCAAAATAAAAAAAGAACTGTCGGGGGATTTATTTTTCAGCATCCCCTCGGGAAATTTTGGGAACCTTATCGCCGCGTTATACGCCTGGAAGTTTGGTTTGCCGGTGAACGGCTTTGTGGCGGCCATGAACGCCAACGACGCCTTTGGCGGTTACCTGCGGGGTAAACCCTTTGTTCCCCACACGCCGATTATGACGATCTCCCACTCCATGGACGTGGGGAATCCGGCCAACTACGAGCGCCTATCCGCCTTTTATAACGAATCCCCTGCGGTAATGCGAAATATGGTGTTTCCGGAAAAGGTAAACGATTCCCAGACCCTAGAGGCAATGGAACGGGCGTGGAAACGTTACGGTCTTATGCTGGATCCCCACGGCGCGGTGGCCTTCGCGGCGGCGGAACGGGCGCTCCGGGGCGATATGGAGGGGGGCCACGTGGTTACCCTGGCCACGGGCCACCCGGCCAAGTACCCTGACCTGATCAAACGCATTACGGGCCGGGAACCGGAAACCAACGATGCTTTGATAGCCCTGCGTAAAGAAAGTTCCCCCGTGGCGGTTATCCCACCCCGGATCGACGCTCTGGAAGCGGCTATCGCCGGGGCCTGTTAAACCTCATCTGGCTTTTGCAAAAGTAACAGACTTTTGCAAAAACCTCAGTTACCTTTTAATTTTCCCGTCCGCCGTACGGTAGGGATTCCGAAGGTTTTTACGGTAATTTTGATACGTGGCGCTACTTTCGTAATATCCTTGCAGGCCCTTGTAGGAAGAGGCTTCGTCACAACGGTACAGTTCCAAAAGCCGGGGAAAGAGGGCGGAGCTCATAATCTCCTCCGATTTTCGGAGGGGGAGCCGGGGTAGAGCCGCGGGAAGCATGTGATTCCGAACCAAAAACCGTACATCGGAAATAAGGGCGTTAGTGAATCCCAGGCGTTCTAAAAATTGAGTCGCCGCTAGTGCCCCCAATTCGGCGTGTTTATCAAAACGGCGCTCCCCGTCGGAGGTGGAAAGGGGTTTCCCCACGTCGTGGAGGAGGAGGGCCAGGGACAGGGTGAAATCCAGGGTCTTTCGGTACTGAAACGTTTCCAGGGTATGGACCCAGGCGTTTCCCTCGGGGTGAAACTCCTTGGAATGGGCCACGTCGTCCAACTGGGCCAATTCGGGCCAAAAAAGGTCGATAAACCCCAGGGCCTTGAGCAGGGTGAACCCCGCTTCCGGGCGGGCGGAGGATAAAAGCGAGGTTAGCAACAGCCGTTGGGTTTCCGGTTCCGGGGGCGTTTCCCGCTTCAACTGCCCCAGGGCGTTCCGCAGGGCCGTCAGATCCGGAAGGGACGCCCCGTAGCGAGCTAATAGTACCGAGGCGGCCATAAGGGCTCCGTACCGATCCGCCCCCTGAAACAACCCTTCCCACCAGGGGGACGGCTTATCAAAACCCTCGGCTTCCTTTCCCCGCCATAAAAAACGGATCAGGGGATAAATTCCCTGGGGGTCCCGGAACCTTTGGGTTTTCCAATCGAAAGAGAGGGTAAAAAAAGTAAAGGGAACCAGGGGAAGGGACCGGAGGTCCCGGCAGTAGAAATAAACCGTCCGGGAATGTTCCCCCCCTCCGGGCCCTGGAATTGGGTAATCCAACGCCGCGTCGGCCACGGAAGGTCCGGGGAACCGGAGTTTTTCGAACAACCGGGCCAGGTCTGTCAGATCCCCATCGGTGTAGACTAGAGAAAAGGGCAGGGATGGAAGACAAAAATAACGATCCAAGGCGGAAAGGGAGATCAATTCCGCCTGGAATCCCCCGTCTAGGAGCCCCTTTAAAAGCTCCGTCATCTAGCCTTCCCGCTTTTATCCTCCCTATCCTGGGGTACCTCGAGAAACTCTAAGAATTGATCAAGGCGGTAGCCTGACGCGTTTTCCGCTTCCTGGAATTTTTCCACCGCCTGGGCGATGGTTTCCAATCGTTGGAACCAGCGGGGAAGGTTGATTTTAGAAGGATGGGGTGTGACGGACCGGCTAGGACGGGCTACATCCTCGACCTTTGACGCCCCCTTACCGGGTTTTTTAACCGGACTAGCGGCGGAAGAAACGGCTTCTTGGAAGGCCTCGTCCCCTTCTATGGCCGCGACAAGGGATCCGAACAGAACGGTCTCGTCGAACCGCTCCTTTAAGAACCACTGGATTCCGTTGTACAGGTTTACCCCCAGGTAGGACCGGATATCGTTGGCCGTTAACAGCTCCGAAGCGAAGGCCCGCGTAATGGGCGCTTGTTTTAAAACCTCTGAAGATCGGGGCCGAGTTCGCGCAATAAGCAGTTTGAACAGCTCTACGATCCGGTAGCTTTCGTCGGCCGGCAAGCCCGCGCTGTGGTAACTTTCCCGCAACTTGCGATCCAGGCACCAGTGGTCGATTAGCCGGCGGGCGTCCTCGCCCGTGGCGGCGTCGCCGATGATGGGCCGTAGAAGCGAAAGGACCGCGTACCCGGCCACGTACGCCGCGGTATACGGGTCTTCGGCCAGCCGTTTCGCCGCCAGTTCTATGTACTGGCGGCTCCGGTTCCCCAAGGATGGGGCGGGTTTTTGGGCGTATTCGGCTAGACGGATAAGCCGCTGGATAGATTGGGCGAAATTTTCCCAAATTTGATCCGGCCGGAGGGCTTCGTAGGCCCTGTCTCGATCAAAGGAATCGTAGGCCCCCGAAGCTCCGTCCAGGTATTCTGTGGCGATGCGGATAAACCGGAGTACCGGTTCCCGCAGGGTTTCGATAAAGGGCGCCGCCTTTGGAGGCTTCGCGGAACCGGTTGGGGCAAAGAAAGTCTTAATGGCGTTGAAGTAGGATGGTTTTGCCACTTCCAAGAAGGCCGAGTAGAGGTCCCGCAAGAAAAGATCCTGGAACGCCGCGTGGAGGTCCACCACCCCCCGGCCGGCGAGTTCCGAGCATAGCCGGGCCCACCGACCGTGGTCCGTATCGGCTACCTCGTGGATATCCAAGAAAACCTGGGACTGATACCCATTCAGCGAAACGAAGAGTCCCAGTTCGCTCAGTTCTTTGCTGGATCGAATGTACCACAGATCGGACCGTTGTTCCCGCAGGATAGTAAAGTGTTTTTCATCCGGGGAAAGCCGCAAAGCCTCCGCCAGGGTTCGCCGGACGGATCGTTTGTCCCCCAGAGGCCCTTTGACGGCGGAACTGCTGGATATCCGAATCCAGCCGGATCCGGAATGGTAGCTGTTGTTGTACAAAACCAGGGCCCGTTCGTCCTGGAATTTGTTCGTGTAGGCGAATATGTTTTCGTTCACCGAACCGTCGGTGCCAAAGACGTCAAAAAGGGCAAAATCATCGCTTCCCGCGAATAGACGCCTCCGTTTTAAGAGGGGGAATATTTCCCGTTCGTGCCGGTCTATCAAACCCTGGTCGGGAACTTCTTCCCGGTAGGACCTGCGGTACTCCATCCCATATTTTTCTTCGAACCCTTCGATTTGCCCGTGCCCAAACATGGGCAGGCCGGGCATGGTGGCCATGAGGGTACAAACGCCAAAGTACTTGTCCCCCTTGCCGAACTGGGCGACCGCCGTATCCTCGTCGGGGTTATTCATAAAGTTGACGAACCGTTGGAGAATTTGGGGATCAAATTCGATGGTGTTTTTGATGGTGGCCCGGTATTTGGCGTTTTCTTCCATTTTGAGCATGTTCATGAACGCCGAGTTGTACACCCGGTGCATCCCCAGGGTGCGGACAAAGTAGCCTTCCATCATCCAAAAAGCCTCGGCTAACAGGAGGGTGTCCGGCGCTTCTACCGCACAGCGATCCACCACCTCCCGCCAAAATTCGTTGGGGATGCGGCGGTTAAATTCCTCCGCCGTCAGACCGTGTTCCGCCCGGCTTGCTATGTCTCCGCCCCGGCCTGGTTCGGGGTACCACAGCCGCTGTATGTGTTTCTTTGCCAGGGTCATGGCGGCGTCGAACCGGACGATAGGGAATTGTTTGCAGACCCCCACGATGGTCCGTATGACCGCTTCCCGGGCTTCGGGGTTGAGAAAATCGATTTGGGCCGTATCGTTCCAGGGCATGGAGGTACCATCGTTCCCGTGGTAAATGTACCGGGTCTCCCCGGTGTTAAAATCCACCCGCTTGAACACCACCGCCGCGTCGCTCCGGTCGTAGTAGTGGTCTTCGATATAGATGCCCACCCCGGCTCGAGGCGAAAGGTTTTCGCCGTTAAAGGTATAGGTAGGGAAGGGCGGTTGGCTCAACTGTAAAAAACGGTCCGGGTGTTCCATCATCCATCGTGAATCGATTCCCGTATGGTTGGGAACCATATCGGAACCCAGCCGAATTCCCCGCCACTCACAGCGGAACCGCAGGTTTTCAAGAGCCTGCCATCCTCCCAGTTCGGTGGCGATATCGTAGTCGTAGAGACTATACGCGCTGGCCGCCGCTTCCGGGTTGCCGCAACGCCGCTTAATCTCCTTGCTCGCATGGCTCCGTTCCCATAGCCCGATCAGCCAGAGCCCCGTAAACCCCCGGCGGGCTAACTGGTCCAGTTCCTCGTCGGGGATCTGATCCAGCCGCTCGATGGGCCGGCCGTACTTTTGGGTTAGCTGGTACAGCCAAACCAGGGTGCTTTTGGCCATCAAAACGGTTCGGGGCATCCAATCCTGGTCGGGGCTGAACCGTTCGTATTCGTGTTCCAGCTCGTTGTACACGTAGGTCCTGGTGGGTCCGGGACCAAAAAAGACGGGTTTTTCCTCTTCTTTTACCACATCAAGGCTCGTAAGGAGCCGGATCAGGTATTTCCCAATCAGGAGGCCCCATTTTCGTCGGATGTAGTCCAGCTGGCCGGTAAGGGAATAGGGTTCCGCCACCGCGGGGGAACGGAGCAGGTCCCAAAGATTTTGGTTGTCCGGTCCAAAGGGGGGAAGATCGGTAAAATGGCGCTGTAGTTCCTCTATTACGTCGTCGTAGAGGGTGTCGGCCCGGAGGACTTCCTCGTCAAAGAGGAATTTAAAGGGCTCAAAGGCGGGATTTTTATTCGCCAAAGAAAGGAGCATAAGCTCCTCTAAAGCCAAAGCCCGACAGGCTTCCCCATCCTCGGAACCATGCAAGTAATCTTGAACCGTCTGGGTTCTCCGGTAGACCGAGAGGGGGGGGAAGTGTTCCACAAAGGAGCTTAACAGGGTGTTGATTTTTTCAGGTCCAAAACGCCGTTCCAGCCGTTCCAAGGCCGTATCGAAGGCCCGGGGTTCCATCTGTTCCCGGTACAGGGCCGCCACGTAGTGTAAAATTTCGTCGATCAGGCCCATGGCGTTAAGCCGCCCCGCCTTAATATACCGTTCCTGGTGTACCTCGGGGTTGATTTTTCGGTTTAACCGTTGCGCGAACTCCCGAACCGCGTGGAAATCCGCGAAAACCACGTTTCCCCGAAGGGCAAAAAGGGCGTCTTGAAGCTCGAATTCGTCCCGTACTTTTTTTAAAACGTGGAATTCCATTCGAGCTTTTCGCGTATCGGCTCGAAACGAAGGGTTCCTATTCCCCAGGGCGGTTAACCTAATACCAAAATAGTTCATCACCGGTTCCTTTTTCGCGAGCCCAGTTCGCACAGTTCCTGGGCGGCGCTGATAAATTGTTTGTCCTCCGCTATTTCGTCGATCGGTGCGGGCAATCGATAGGTCCAATTGAAATCGTTGACGCTTCCCGGTACGTTTATCCGTTCGGAAGCCGGATCGTCGGCGTACCAGCGGTCGGAAAGGTGCAATAAATCCTGGATTTGAAAAACCCGTAACCGGGATCGAGCTTCGGCTACCTTGGTTAGTATAATACGGGCGGTTTCGCTGGTATAGTGATCCGGCAAGGATGGTTCCCCGATAAAGGCCCGGAAGGTGTCCCGGTCCGTTTCCCGTTCCCACCATTCCCGGATGGTGGAGCTGTCGTGGACCGCCGCGGTACACACGGTCTGCTCGCCGTATTCCTCCAGGGGAATATAGGGTTCCCCGCTTTGACCCCAACGGCGGGCCCAGCGGACCACCCGCAGGCCCAGGATGCCCAACTCATCCAGCACCCGGGGCACACAGTCCGGAACCGCCCCCAGATCTTCCGCGCAGGCCAGCATCTCCGTACTGGACCGGAGGACCGAGAGGAGCCTTCTTCCCTGGTCCTCCCATAGATCCTCCGAGGTCTTTCTTTTTTCGGTGATTAGGGCTTCCAGGTCCCGCCGTTCCTGTTCCGACAGGGTGGGGAAGGCTCGGGTATCCCAATAGGACCAGGAGGGGGCGTATTTTTCCGGCTCAAACTCCAAAAGGACCCGGTCCCTCCAGGCTCTCTGCAGGTATTCGGACGCCGCCGGATGGATGTTCAGGGTCTGAATATCCCGTTCTCCCTTAATCAGGTCCTTAAAAAGCCACAATTCCTCGGACCCAATGCGGTCCAAGGCCTGGTCGAATACCCGACTGGCCTCTTCTTGCACCGCCCGTTCCCCGTCGTTTCCCCGGGTCAGGTCCGACGAACGGAGGGCGTTGTAGACCTCCGCTGTGGGGACGTGGGGGCGGGAGAGCCAACGGATACGAGCGGAATCGAAGCCCAGGGACTCCAACTCGCTTCGGCTTATGGAAAAGGAGGGGATAAAACGGCCTAAGACCGCCGATGTATCGTTTTTGGAAACCGCCCAAATCCGAAAAAAACCCAGCACGTGGTCGATGCGGTAGGCACCGTAATAACGATCCGCCACCGCCAGCCGGTTCCGCCACCAGGAATAATTATCCCTTCCCAGGGCTTCCCAATCGTAAATGGGGAACTGCCAATTTTGACCCAGGGGACTGAACATATCCGGCGGAGCCCCGGCGGCTAAATCCCGGCGAAAGTACTCCGGATGGGCCCACACGTCGCAGGAATCTTCGTTCATCAGGATCGGCAGATCCCCCTTCAGGACGATCCCCCGCTGGGCCAGGTAAACCGCCGCCTGGGTAAACTGGCGGTCCGCCACCGATTGGATCCATACCCAGAAAAGATGATCCTCCCGGTATGGGGGTTTTTCCCATAGGGTTTGTATATCCTTGGCCCGGGGCTCCTGATAGGCTTTCCATTCTTTCCAGTGCTTCCCCCTATTTTCGTCCTTTAGCCGTCGATAGACCGCGTATTCCCGTACCCAGGGGTTGTTTTCTATCCACTGGGCCAGGGGCTTCCCCGGCTCCGCCTGAGCCATAATCGACTCTTTGTGCTGGTTAAAAATTTCCCGGAGCAGATTCATTTTAGCGGTTAGGAGGGGTCCGTAGGAAAATCGATGGAGACCCTCATAGCGGTCCCGTATTTCCTGAAGTTTCCGTTCTTGTCCCTTCGCTTCCGGCAGGTCTCCGATGCGAATATACAGGGGATGGAGGCCGAAGGCCGTTAAAGCGCTATAGGGTGAGCTTTGGAAGGCCGAATCGTTGACCGGTAATAGTTGTATTAAACCGACCCCTATGGTTTTACAGAGGTCCCCCAGTTCCATCAGGTCGGGAAATTCCCCCACCCCGATACTCTTTTCGCTTCGAAGGGCTCCCAGGGGAATTACGACCCCAATAGCTCGATCCATGGCGTGGGCTGTTTTCATTGGTTGCTCCTACCAAGAGTATAGGATAATTTAACCGGTTTTCCAATGCCAAATCGTCTTGGAAAGATCGGAAGAAAAGGGATTTTTTCGGTCAAAATCCGGAAGCCATTCGTCGCCGACTTCCAATTCCTGGTAAAAACCGTCCTCAATATCCAACTCTTCCAGCCATTTTTGCGTCTGATCGAATTCCTTCGTATTGATAAACCGTTCGGGAAGCGGGGCGGGGGCGCTTTTTTTTATGGGCGTATACTGGGTCATCACCGAAAGCAGAGCCCGGCCCCTGGCGTTTTCCGCGAACCAGCGGAGGACCCGATAGGTGGATTCCAGATGATCCGGCAAAACCAAGTGCCGAATCACCACCCCCGAACGTAAAATCTCCGCATGCTCTTCGTGGGTACCGTGGATCGGAGTCCCTTCCGCGGGAGAACCCTGGGGGTGAAATCCTGGGGCGTGACGGCTGGGGCCGTAACGCAGGGGCTTGAGTTCCATCATTTTTAAAATCGAGGAAGCGGCGGTTTCGGGGTAATCCGGGGCGCCAAAGAGTCGTCCCGAAAGCTCCCGGTCCAGGGTTTTAAGGTCCGGGAGGTACACGTCCAGATAGGGGGCCCCCTGTTCCACCGCCTGAACGCTTTCGTAGGCCGATGAATTCCAAAGGGTGGGAATGGATAGGCCCTGTTCCCGGGCCCCCTGGATACCCAGGGCCAGGGCTGGCAAGGCGTGGCTTCCCGTCACCAGGTTGATATTTTCGGCCCCCTCGGATTGGAGGGCCAAACAAATATCGATAAATTCCTGGGTTTCCACGGTTCTGCCCATGCTGTCCTGGGAAATTTGATAGTTTTGACAAAAAGAACAGCGGAGCGTGCACCCGGTTATAAAAATGGTCCCCGATCCACCCAGACCGGTGATCGGCGGCTCTTCGCCCCGGTGAATGGACGCCACCGCGATCCGTAGCTCCGCTGTTTCGCCGCAAAAACCCCGCTGGCCCCGTAACCTATCCACACGGCAATTTCGGGGACAGAGGGTACAGGCTTGATAAAGGGAGTAGAGGTTCCCTGGGGTGGGTCGTTCCATAAAGCGAAGGATACCACGGTCCCATCTCCTTGGCAAATGGGCTAAGCCGAGACTTCTAGCCCCAGGTTCACGGCGGCAAAAGCTGACAGTCTCCTAGGATCCTGTCGGACAAGTTCGACCAACTCTGCGGGATGGTTTATCCGTCCTGGAGTACCCCCTCAAAGATCACCTGACCGTCCATATCAACAACCCCGCTTCCCTGGTGTTCCCAAAACGTGTGCGTGCCGTCGCTGTAACGGGCCCCGGAAGCGGATAGGGCCCTGGGCAGTCGGAAAAAACGCCCGTCGTCGAGCCAGAGGAGGGCCCAATCGGCCGTAAGATCGTAGACCAGCACTAATTTTTTCCCCCCGGGGGATAGGAACGTAAAGGATGGCAAACGGTATCGTCCCGCTGGAAGGTAAACCGGCCTAACGGTAGAGGAAAGCCCCCCTATGGGATATTCCACCAAGGCCACCGGGATAGAACCTGAAAATTGGGCTTCGAAGCGGGATGCCTTAATCCCGTTGGGGTCGGTAACTCGCCAGGTTACCACAAAAGACTGGGGGGTCTGGGATACGACGCGGCCTTCCACCGTAACACTGCGGGAGCCTTCTCCTTCGGACAGGCGTACCGAGTTCGTCCCCACCGAAAGACGGGACCCGGGAAAATCCCGGTTGACGTATTCCCCCACAAAATCAGCCGGCCCTCCAGGGTAAGCCCGGGATCCTAGACCTAGAATCAGGGTTGTAGCGAAGACCAGGGATAGGGGGTGAAATGTAAGAAACCGTGACAGGGGCTACCTCCTTTTGGGTACGACTAGCGTAACAAAGGCTCGGACTATCGGACCCTTGACCTTATTGTAAATACCGCGTATAGTCATTTCTAGAGTGAGAGAACTTAAAAACGTCGCTGTTACCTTTTCTATCGTCACCTTCCCTTCGCAGTTTTTGGATTTTGCCTCTCCACGGCCACTCCCCAAGAAAACCGACTCGGATGCTACTGTTTTCGTGAAAAGAAGCCTTCGTTCAATCCGTCTCTCCGCTCGGCCCCGATTGCACGGCCCCTGGGCCCTGTACGCACCGGGAAAGCGCTTATCCTGGATAGGCGGAAACTGAAAGACCTGGAAATCCCAGGCAAAGGAAGGCCCCCTATGGCCAAGAAACTCTATGTCGGAAACCTCTCGTACAATACCTACGAAGACAGCCTCCGCAACCTGTTTGCCAGCTACGGCAACGTGGAATCCGTAAAAATCATCACCGACCGGGATACCGGTTATTCCAAGGGCTTCGGCTTTGTGGAAATGAGCACCGACGAGGAAGCCCAGGCGGCTATTACCGCTACCAATGGGTTTGAATTCGACGGCCGCCGGCTCAAGGTAAACGAAGCGATGGATAAACCCCGTCGCGATCGGGACAACAGCGGCGGCGGTTACGGCCGCTGGTAAGCCGGTGATTCGGCTTTGTCTTTAAGTTTAGGGCACCTCCAATAACTCGGTTAGTTATTAGAGGTGCCTGGGCAAATCCTTATAGGATTTGCATTTTTTATCTGTAGACCTCTAAAAACTGAAGTTTTTAGAGGTCCCCTTTAAAAATTTAGACGGAGTCGAATAGGGGCCCCCGAAATCGGAAACGGTTTTTGGGGGCTTTTTTTTATGGAAAACCGCTTGCCATTCGATGGTTTGGGAAGTTACAGTGAAACCAGGAGGAATCAGGATGAAAAAATTCATGATTACCAGTTTCATTACCCTATTGACGCTTTCCGCTTCCCTGGCCTTTGCGGGGGGTGCCAAGGATGCTTCCGGTGCATCTAAGACCGATACCGCTACCAAACCCGCCGCTTCAGCTCCGGCCGCCGGTAACGCTACCGGAACGGCCGCCAACAGTTCCGCCGGAACCTCGGCTTTGCCCGATTTGAAGGGAATTACCATCGTAGCGGTAACGGAAAACGCCTATACACCCCTTAATTTTGTGGATCCCAAATCGGGCAAAGCCATGGGCTGGGAGTACGACGCCACCGAAGAGATCGCCCGCCGGCTGAACGCCAAGGTTGATTGGAAGGTTACCTCCTGGGATACCATGATCCAGGCTATCCGGGACGGCCAGTTCGACGTGGGGATGGATGGGATAACCATTAACGACGAACGGAAAGCCCAGGTCGATTTTTCTGTTCCATACATGACCAGTCAACAATTCATGCTGGTCCGGGCCAACGAAAACCGTTTTACCGACGAAAAGACCTTTAACGCTAACCCTAAATTGTTGATCGGTTCCCAAGCGGGGACCACCAACTTTTACGTGGCGGTGTACAACGTCCTGGACGGTAACGAAGCGAATCCCCGGATTAAACTATTCGAGACCTTCGGAGCGGCGGTTCAGGCCCTGTTAGCGGGGGATGTGGATACGGTGCTGATGGACGCGGCTTCCAGCAAGGGCTACGTGGGGGCTAATCCGGGGAAGCTTAAGACCATAGGGGGTCCCCTGGGCACCGAAGAGTTTGGGTTTATCTTTAAAAAAGGGTCCCCTCTGGTGGCTCCCTTTAACGCGGCCATCGAATCCATGCGGGCCGACGGTAGTTTGGATAAGCTGAATACCAAGTGGTTCTTTGAATACAAGCCGTGAGGTATTCCGATTCGAAGGGCCAAAGCGGGGACGGGTGGTTAAAAACCTTTCCCTGGTGGTTGGCCCTGATGGTCTCCCTTGGCCTTTTAGGGCTTGTCTCGGCCCTTCTTTCCCCGGATACTCGCGTTATTTTTGCCGCAGTGGTCCATGGGGTGGGGGTAACCGTCACGGTGGCCCTGATCGCCTACGCCGCTTCGCTGTTATTCGGTCTGGTGCTGGGGATGTTCCGTTCGTCCCCCCTGCGTCCCCTCCGGGAATTGGCCACCTTTTACATCGAGCTGGTCCGGGGTTTACCCATGTTGGTGATCCTCTATTATATCGCCTTTGTGGGAACCCCAGCCCTGGCGGGGACCTTAAACTTTCTCTTTTCCCCCCTTATCGCGGCCCATTGGATGGCCCCTTTTCAGGGCCGATCCTTTGATTTTGTCACCCGGGCGGTCCTGGCGTTAACCCTGGGGTACGGGGCCTTTATCGCCGAAATATTTCGGGCGGGCATCGAAAGCGTCCCCAAGGGGCAAGTGGAGGCGGCCTACGCCCTGGGGCTTACCCGGGGGCAAACCCTGCGGCGTATCGTCCTGCCCCAGGCGATTCGGAACGTCCTGCCCGCCCTGGCCAACGAGTTTGTGGCCATGGTAAAAGATTCGTCCCTGGTTTCCGTTTTGGGGGTTCAGGATATTACCCAGCTGGGAAAGGTGTACGCCGCTTCGACCTTTAAGTTTTTTGAAACCTACAATGCGGTGGCCTTTTTCTATTTGTGCATCACCGTTTCCCTTTCCCTGGCCGTACGGGCCCTGGAACGTCGATTAAAAAAGAGGAATAGCCCATGAGTTTTCCCTTAGTTTTTCAAAGCGATTTTGGCCTGTCCGACGGCGCCGTTTCGGCCATGTACGGGGTGGCTTTAAAGGTTGGTCCCGACCTTAAAATCTACGATCTAACCCACGATATTCCCCCCTATAACCTCTGGGAAGCCTCCTACCGGCTGGTTCAAACGGTAGCCTATTGGCCCGAGGGTACGGTATTCGTTTCGGTGGTCGATCCGGGGGTGGGAAGCTCCCGGCGAAGTATCGTCGTTCAAACTAAAAACGGTCAGCTCATCGTTACCCCGGATAACGGGACGGTAACCCACGTAAAAAAATACGTGGGGCTTCGCCGGGCCTGGGAATTGCGGGAGGAGGTCAATCGTCTTTCGGGGTCCGAGCTTTCCTATACCTTTCACGGCCGGGACGTGTACGCCTACACGGGGGCCCGGTTAGCCGCTTCCCTTATCGCCCCCGCCGACGTGGGCGGCGAAGTGGATCCGGAAACCCTGGTGGAGTTGCCCCTGGTCCCCGCAGTCCGGGAAGGGGACGTGGTTTCGGGGACCATCGACGCCCTGGACGTCCGGTTTGGAAGCCTCTGGTCCAACATTCCCCACGACCTCTTCGAAGCCCTGGGGATTGGCTACGGCGGGCGGGTGGAGGTCTCCATCCGCAACGATACACGGGAAGTGTACCGGAATACCATGACCTTTGGCCGGTCCTTCGCCGAGGTAAACGTGGGAGAACCCCTGGTGTACATCAACTCCCTGCTCAATGTGGCCGTGGCGATTAACCAGGGTTCCTTTGCCCGGGCCTACAACATAGGGACCGGGCTATCGTGGAAAATTTCTGTCCGCCGGGCTCCCCGGATAATTTACGAATAGGGGACGGATGGGCAGAGGTATGCCCATCCTACCCCCTCGAAGCTGTGGTCATCGTAGCCCAGGACTGGAAGGAAGTAAAAGCTATACAAGGGAGGCTTTTTCAAAACTTAGGGAGTTTTGAAAGAGCCTTATATATGTTGATAAAAGGGCTCAGGATAGTGTTCCTTCTCTCCTCTTAACCCTTATTTCTCGGGGACCGTCCAATTTTAAGCCATATTTCCAAAATATTCTCCATTGACAGGAAATCGGCAACGACTTAGTATCGGAGCATACACTTGATCGGGATTTTGGAATGTGGTGAAACTCCACAGCGGTCCCGCCACCGTAACCGGGGATGAAACCAGCAGGCCTGGCGCGTAGGAGCGTCAGGTTTGGGTCATTGTTCCCGTCTGGAGCCATACGGCGCCCCGGACGGGGATGAGAAGACGCTGGAAGTAACATGATCCGGAAGCCGGGAGACGGTCCTGATCAGGTCGCCGAGACCCTCGGGGAAGGGCTCCGGGGAGCGCATCGAAGATCGATCAGTGTCTTTCCGCAACTTTTTCCCCCATCCAGTTTGGATATCCCTAGGGTCCGGCGGTCTTTTGTCCCGAGGAGGACCCTATGTCGTACGCTTCTCTTTTTCGCTCCCTAAAAGGTTTGTCCGTGGTGCTGATGTTCGGCGCCGCGGCGCTGGCGGGAGCCCAGGAGGATTCGGTCTTGGCGGTCACGGTTACCGCTACCCGAACTCCCGATGACACCCTTTCGGTAAGCTCCCAAGTCCGCGTTATTAGCGCCGAGGAGATCGCCGCCTCCGGCGCCACGTCGGTGGTGGAGGTCCTGCGGACTCTGCCGGGGGTACACTTTACCACCGCCATGTCCGGCGCGGGAACCGAGCAGGTTTCCATGCGGGGCTTTGGGGAAAATTCCTTTGGCCGGGTCCTGGTCCTGGTGGACGGGAAACGGCTTAACAACCCGGATATGCAGGGAATAAATTGGAACGCCGTACCCCTATCACAGATCCAGCGGATAGAGGTCCTGGATGGAACCGCTTCGGTGGAATACGGCAACAATGCCGTGGGCGGGGTTATCAATATCATTACCAAAAAGGATTATTCCAAGGGTGCCAGTCGGATTGCCGGTTCGGTGGGAAGCTTCTTTACCAACCAACAGTCCTTTTCCCATCAGGGGACTGCCGATTGGGGTAGTTTTTCCGTCAGCGCCGAACACACGGGATCCCAGGGGTACCGGAAGCGGCAGGAGAATCAGACCACCAATGCCACGGTACAGGCCACGGTAAACCTGGCCCCTTCCCTGGCTATGGACCTGCACGGCAGTTTGGCCGATCTTTCGTACCAACTTCCCGGCTCTCTTACCAAAGCCCAATTCGACGCCGATCCCACCCAGGCGACCAACTGGGCAGACGAAGGCCGGGAGCGGGACTTTTCCGGCGGTGCGGGGTTGCAATGGGTTCCCTCGGACCGACTCCAGCTGGAAGCTCCCGTCGATTATACGGCGAAATTCCTTTCTAACGACACCGCTTCCTGGTCTAGCTATACCGACCGGTTCACCCAGACCGGGGAACTGCGGCCTAAGGTTACCGCCGCCCTTACCCTGGCCAATCTGCCCCTGAGGTTCGTCGGCGGGGCGGATTTGTACGGGGCTTCTATAAATTTGGATACCTATTCGGACGTCCAGCGGACCACCAAAACCAACACGGCCAGTTACTGGGAATTCTCCGGAGCTCCCTACCTTACCGTAAAACTGGACATTTTAAAAAATTTGTTTGTTAACGGGGGACTGCGCTACGACGGGGCCCTTTTGGGCGCCAAGAGCCAAAGCGGCACGGTGGATACGTCGATGTACCACAACGCCCTGGTCTACGACGGGGGGCTGACGTACCGCCCCTGGGAACCGGTAAAGGTCTACGCCAAATACGGGACCCTGTTCCGCTACCCCTTTGTGGACGAACAGGCGGAAATCCTTTTTGGTACTCCCTATTTTAACACGAACCTAAAGCCCGAGACGGGGTACAACGCCGAGGGGGGGCTGTCGGTCCTGTGGGCCAAAGGTCTGTCCTTTTCTGGAAACCTGTACCTGATGGAACTACGGGACGAAATCGCCTTTAATTCGATCACGAATCATAACGAAAACCTGGACCAGACACGGAGGGTGGGAACGAACCTGTCCGTAACGGTTAAACCGATAACCTTCCTGGAGCTGACGGGTACCTACGCTTACGTGGACGCCCAATTTACCGCGGGACCGAATAACGGGAAGCTTATACCCCTGGTCCCAGCCCACAGCGTTACCGCCGAGCTATCCCTAACGCTCCCCGCAGACCTTCGACTGAGCTCCACGGCGGAGTACCACAGCGACGCGTTCCAGGGCGGCGATACGGCTAATACCCAGGAAAAAATCGCCCCCTACACGGTCTACGGCGCCCAAATTCGGTGGGCCCTGGGAAGCCAGGATTCCCGGTTCATAATCCAGGGAACCGTGAAAAACCTTTTGGATACCCATTACGCGCCAACGGCGTACTGGAACAGTTGGACTGGATCGGCTTATTATCCCGCCGACGGCCGTTCCCTTAGCCTCCAGGCGGAATATCGTTACTGATGGAATACAGCCTAGCCCCGGACCGGCGCCGACTGCGGGGGGCTATCCTCCTTGCCCTGGCCTTGGACGCCGGTCTGTGGGCCCTGGGCTACCTTAGCCTGGGCCGCTCGCGCCCTTCCGCCGTAACCGTAGAGCCGTCGGTCCTGGTGCTTACCCTGGAAGATCCCCCCGGGAGTGCCCAGCCCTCCGCGCCGCCGGCTCCTAGGTTATCGGTTCCCGCCTCATCGACCTTGACGTCGGCGACTCCTGCGTCAGCGACTCCTGCGTCAGCGGCTTCGACGTCCTCGCCCGCGACGTCACTGGCCACCGCGTCAGCGGCGCCTGCGTCGCCGGCCTCTGCGTCGCCGGAACCCGTTATCAATCCAGCGAATCTATCGGTAGTGGCTCCGACCGTGGCGGCCGCGGTAGAGTCCGCCGGTATACCGCGGGCGGAAGAAACGTTTCCGGGTTTGCCGGAGCGTTCGCCGGTGGCAGAGCATTCGACGGAAAACGTATCCAATCACCCATCGGCGCTACCTTCAACCTTGCCGTCGGGGGCCACTTTGACTTCGATATCGGCGCCTTCCTCCGAAACAGGAAGGACAGAACAGGCCGGAGGTCCGGCCGTATCGATGACCGATCCGTTGTCCGCTTCATTAACCTCCGGCTCTTCCGGATTATCGGCCACGGCGGAGCGGTCGGTTCAACGTGGGGAGGGACAGCCCGCATCCCAGGAACGTTCCCGGGATGCCTTGTACGGGATTTTAAACCGACTGATTCAGGAACGGCTAAGCTACCCGCCCCTGGCGAAGCAGAGGAATATACAAGGGGTGGTGGGCCTGAGGATCGTGGTATCCCCCGAGGGAAAGCTCCTTTCCCTTACGCTGGGGCAAAGTTCCCAAAGTTCGATTTTAGATCGGGCGGCCAAAACTCTGGTGGAGACCCTCTTTCCCCTATCCGAAGTCCCGGACCTGGGGGGGAATGAAACCATGCTCATCCAGGTTCGGTACGTCCTTACCCCCTTTTAAGCTCCTCCACCGCTTCTCGAAGATCCTCCAGGGTTTTGGCGTTGGCGTTAAGCCGGTATTCTACCGTGTTAAGGATCCAAAAGAGAAAGTGATTGAACTTTTGGTTTGCGTGGATCATCCATACAATTTTAAGCGAAACGAGGAAAAGGCCGATTTCGACAGAAACGGTGGTAGGGAAGGGGTGTAACGTGGCTTCCAGGATAAAAAAACCCACCACGAGGATTATAAACAGAATGTTTACGACCATTTCTGCCCGGGAATACTGAACCCCGCCGACGCGGCCAATCACATCCTTTATCCGTTGCCGTTCCCGGTTGAACTCGGCGATCTCTTCCATCAGCGAATTATCGATATCCTCTTGGTTCCGTGGTTTTTCCGTTGTCATGGTTCCTCCTGGCCCCATGCTAACCTAGGTTTTTCTGGGGGTCAACAAAAACCTTGCGAAGTTGTGACCGTGATGCGATAGTGGATATATATGAGCGGCCGACGGTTTTTCTATCTTTTTGCGCTACTTTTGGTGGCTTCTACGGCTTTTGTTTTGAGCGCCCCTGCGGAGGGCTTGGATGTGTACGGTTCATCGATCCTGGGGGATCCATGGAATTTTCCAAAGAACCGGGGGGATCTGTGGGAAAACCCCCGAGCTATATTTTTTAAAGCCGATGGCTTCCATACGGAGGATGGAAAAAAATGGATCCGTACCCAGCAGGATATCCTGGGGATCTTTCCCGTTTCCTTGGACTCTTTTTTCCAGCTTTTTCTTGATTTTTCTTCCTACACCCAGTTTATGCCCCGGATGGTCGGTTGTACCCTTTTATCGAGCCAGGACGGGAGGGTTTTTACCGTACGGAACCGTTACGAAGTGAATATCCTGGGGTACCGGTACCCGACGGAGTACGTGCTCCAATTTAGGGTGGAAAAATATTCGGAGGAAAGGATGGCCATCCGCTGGCATCTCCTTTCCTCCGACGGGACCGTCGGGGGCGCCGAAGGGGGTTGGTTTTTGGAAACCATAGAAACGGCCCGGGGTTCGGGGACCATAGTCCGGAACCTAAACGTTTCCCTGATTCGTCAGGATTTTCCCCTGCAGATACAGATTATGAACTTGGTGGGCCCCGGAGAACTGGAGGGAATGTTCCGCTCTATCTATAAAGAAATCCTCCGGAGGCGAAAAACCGGCCCTACTTGACCACCAGGCTGGTTAAGAAGGGGATGGAAATAAAGTTCCCTATGGCCCCTCCGATGGAGGACAGGAAAAAGACCAGCAAGGCCCGGCTTACCCTGTTTCGGTACAAGCCCCGGATGCTTGTAATATCCTCCGAAAGGCGTTCCATATCCGATACCCGGGGTTTTCGAACGGTCGCTTCGGTAATGCCGGAAAAAAGGCCGACCCCCACAAAGGGGTTGATGGTGGCTATGGGGGCTCCGAAAAAGGAAACCAAAATCGAAAGGGGATGCCCCAGGGCTATCAGGGTTCCCAGGGCCGCCAGGGATCCGTTCCAGAGCATCCACCGGAGGAGCATCATACCGCTGACGTTGACCCCCGAACGGATAAAGCCCGCGGCGATAAGGGCCACGATAAGACCGGGGATGATCCACGGGGCGGCTTTACCGAATTTGGACGGCGGGGGAATGGTTTCCAATTCGGAAACCTCCGAGGATTCGGCGCCTTGGGCGATTTTTTCCAAGTGGGCTTGCACGCCCCCCAGGTGACCCGCCCCTATCACCGCCACGACGCGGGACCCTTCGCTGAGCCAAATTTTGGCCGCCAAGTACCGATCCCGTTCATCGATGAGGGTTTCCTTGACCGGGGGCAGATAATCGGCCAATTCGGCCATCATTCCCTCCAGCTCGTTTTTATTTTTAAGGTTTTCTATCTCCTGGGGGTCTAGTTTTTCCGTGCTAAAGGCGCTGGAAATAAGGGCCGCCAAAAGTTTGTTTTTACTCCAAAAATTACACCGTCCCCAGGCCCGTCGCAGGGTGGTTTGCACCTCCCGATCGCAAAGAGAAAAGGGAATCCCCAGCTCGGTGGCCGTTTCGATGGCCACTTTCATTTCGTCCCCCGGTTTAACGCCCATTCCTTCGCCTAATCGTCGTTGAAAACTGGACAGAACCATATTGGCCATTAAAAGGAAGCCCTTGCCCTCCTTAAGAACCTTGGCGATATTCAGTTTTTCCCAATTATCCTGTTGGGTCATGGAGGCGTAACGTCCCGGGTCCAGCTCTACGCAGACCCTATCGGGGGCGGTTTCCCTAATCACCGCTCCTACCTCCGCGATGCTTTCTGAAGAAACGTGGGCGGTCCCTACCAGGATAAATTCCCTGTCTCGAAGGGTTATGCTAACTCGATTGTCGTTCATTGATTCTCCTGTGCGGTGTCCACCGCGTCTAAAAACCGTTCAAAAAGATCCTCTTCGTTTACCCGCACCCCGCTGTCGATAACGCCCCCCGCCATATGATCGTGTCCTCCCCCCTGACCTATCCCCGAAAGGGCGAGCTTGATCACCGAGGCGGCGGAAATGTCCGCGTCCCGACTGCGGACGGAAATGTGCTGTCGCTGTCCGCCGGTTTCCACAATTACGGTGACCATGATTTCCCTCAATCGTAAAAAGAAATCGGCGATGATGGAAATAAGTTCCTGGCTACAATCCATGGAAAGAACGGTAAAGAATAGGATACCCTGGGTTCGGGCGTTGGATACGGCGTATTGAAACGCCGGAAGGTCATGTGTTGAGAGGGAAGCCTTGCCCACCTGGATACCGAATTGCCAATCCGCGCGGAAAAAAAGCCGATGGTGGGCGTCCAAATCCGCGGGACTTACCCGGCGGGATAGAAAATCCGTATCCATTTGGATACCCATTAAGAGGGCCGTGGCGGTATTCCGGTCGGGAAATATTTCCGCTTCCGCCCAATAATCGGCGATAATGGTGGCACAGGAACCGTAGCTCGTTCGAATATCCTGGAAGAGACAGGACAAATTTCCCGGATTGGGGTGATGGTCTATGACCCCCAAGAGGAGCCGGGTGATCTGCTGGGTGTTGGCGTTATTCGGACTGCCGTCCACGATAATACAGGGAAGGTCCGCGAAATCTTCGAACAACAGATCGCTGACGTTTTCCATGGGGATGCCCAGCTGATTAATCATCGCTTGCAGGGAATGACTTCGGATTCGGCCCCGATAGAGGATCCGGGGCAGGCACCCCTTGCGGCTTAAAAGGCTTGCCAAACCAAAAGCTGCGGCCACCGCATCGTGGTCCGGAAAATCGTGGGTTTGAATGACGCATTGGGGTGCGTCCGGATCGCCCCTATTATTAATGGTCTGCCAGGTCTGGGTAATGATGGTGAATAATCGGGCAAACGCGTCGGGGGTTCCCATGGTCTGGTCCTATAATTTTCGCCCTTCCAGGGCCCATTCGTTCAATCTCCATTCCAGAATGGAGCGACGCTGGAGATCCCGGACCCGGAGAAAATACTTGTCCGCCAGGGTTTTATTTCCCTTGACATCGTAATATTGGGCTAAATAGTAGAGCAATCGCGCCCGGTTGTTGGCGTTTTTTTCGTTATCGATGCGGACCGAAATATCCGTATCTCCGCTTTGTTCGTAGTAGAGCCGGAGCAGATACCATTCGGTGGTTTCCCGGGGGACCTGGGTCAACACTTTTTCCAAAAAGGCCCGTAGGTCCGCTGTTTTTCCCGTGTGGAGCCAGCAGAGGGCCGCTAGGAGGGCGTAATTGGCCTTGCCTCCGGAACGGACGTAGGCCTGCAGGAAGGCATCCTTCGCCTCGGCCCACTGTTGGTCCCTAATTTTCAACATTCCAAGGCCTTCAAAGGCAAAGTAATAATCGGGTTTTAATGTGGAAAGGGTGGCGTAATCCCGTTCCGCCCCCGGGTAATCCTCCAGTTCATCCCGAATCCCGGCGCTGTACACGTAGGAAAGAAAGTTCTTAGGGTCCAATTGATGGGCCCGGTCGAATTCCTTTAGGGCTTCGGCCTTGTTCCCCAGGTCCAGCAGAACGTTTCCCCGGTCGATGGCGATCCAATAATCCGTTCCGTCCAGGGCTTTGGCGGCGTCCAAATCCGCCAGGGCTTCCTTAAGAAAGCCCGCTTCCCGGTACACCCGGGCCCGCTCCACCAGCGGAGCCGCCCACCGGGGGTATTCGGCTATGGCCTGGTTTAAAAGCCCCTCGGCCCCCTTGGGGTCCTGGTACTGCCATCGGATCCGGGCCTTGCCGATGAGGGCCTCTCCATTTTTGGGATTCGCGGCTAGACTTTTATCGTAATACGCTTCGGCGTTTTTATACACCCGGTGCCGATACGTCAGGGTTCCCAGGGCCGCCAGGGCGCGATCTTCCTTTGGGTTTATGGAAACGATCCGTTCCAGCAGGGCCTGTTGTTCCTTTTCCCTCCCCGCCGCTTCTTCGATGGTGGATAGAACGTACAGGGCATCGGTGTTTTGACCGTCCCCGTCGATAATCCCTTGGACGATCTTTCGCGCCCCGTCGACTTGCCCCGCTGACACCAGAACAGAGGCCTTTAATAGCCTAATATCGCTCTTTTCAGAGGCTGAAGGATCGAGGGAATCAAAAACCCCAAGGGCTCCCCGGTAGTCCCCCTGCTCTAATAATCGGGGCAGGGTGGCCAGGAGCTCTTCCGTGGTGGGCTTTTTTGCTGGAACCGCCGAGGAAGGGCCCTTTTCCGGTGTCCCCTTGGTGGTTTCCGTCGGGACCGTTCCCTCCGAAGGGGGCTGTTTTTCCACCCTGGACTGGGGACCTCCGGCGCAGGAAGCTAACATGGCAAGGCTGATTAAAAGTTCAGCCACGGGAAAAGCAAACCGCTGTAAAGATACCGTTCGTCGCGTCATTACACCCATACTATACAATCCTATCAAAGTGGGCAAGTTGAAATTATTAAGCCCTTTGGAGTATCCTTAGACCAATGAAACAAGGCCTGGTTCCAAGAATTATCGGCATAATTGCCCTGTATTGTGTAGTCCTCGTGGGCTTGGTAACCCTGCAATTTACCAAAAAAACCACCTTTACGGTTACCGTGGGTTCCCTGGTCGTTTCCGGGAACTACGAGGACGCCGATTCGGGTAAAAACGCCGCTAAAACCGGTGAATATGCCTTGGCGGGCCCCGTAAGCGTTTTTTATAAGGGGATGGAATTCCTTTTATCCGAAAGCGCGGGACTTTCTTCCGTTTCGGCGGATAAAAAGGTCCAAGGGCTCACGGCCCGATCCTTAAAAATAAAGGATGGGGGGGTGACCCTGGGACTTTCCGATGGAAATACGGTGGATTTTATCACCCAGTTTTCCGGGGGCTCCGAATTGCTCCGTATCCAGTCAGCGGTAAAGGGGGCCGTGGATTTGCTCCTTCCCTTTAGACCCATGCGGTCGGCCCACGTGGCCGACGAGACCAAGGGCCGGTTCACCGTAGCCCTGGGAGACGTCTCCTATACCTTTTCCGGCGCCCCGGTGGATACGGTTCAACGGATCCTCCGGTTCCGTTCCGACAATTCTTTAATTTCCTACGGTCCCGTACCGGATAGGAAGAAGTTTAATCCGGCGGATTATATTCTCAGCGCCGCCCTGGATCCCCAGGCGTACCAGCAGGCCTTGGGAACCTGGAGGACTAAAGCCCTATCCTGGTGGGAACGGGCTATGGCGGGCACCCCGGACGAGGATACGATCATTGCCTACGTGGCCGAATCGGCGCGGCGGGGAAATTATCGGTCCGCGGTGGCCACCGCTCCCTCGGGGTTTGCGGCGAATCCCCAGCGAAGCTACCGGTCCTCGGTCTATTTTGGTCATTTGGATATGGGCCTCCGATCCTTGGCCGCTTCGGAACGGGAATACTTGGGCCGGCTATCCCGGCTGGATAACGAACGGTCCATGGATCTGTTGGCGGAACCGAACGTGTTTGCCTATTTAGCAATCCGGGGTAGCCGGGCCCTGATGGACGACGCGGCGGCCTTTGTCAAAACCATCGATCCCACGGCCCTCAGTCCTCTCAGCGCGGTGGGGGTTCTGGAGGGGTGGAAGGACTGGAAGACCTACCGTCCCGGAGAGGGAAACCCTTTTGATACCCTGATCGATCAGGCTAGTTTTGTTATCGCCACGACCCTCCGGCGGGTTTCCGACACCTCGGTGTACGTTCTGGTAAACGATCAGGTGGATCCGGCCTTTAATTTACGTACCGCCAACGCGTTAATAGGGTACGGAACCGCGGCGAATTTGGGGGACTGGACGGGAATCGGCCGGTCCATCGTGTTGACCATGCTGGGGATGTACGATCCCCAGGGTTCCATGGCGGCGTCGTATAAGGTATCCAGCGACGGCAACAGTTTGATTCCCTCGGGGGACGGAACCTTTTCATCCGCCCGTTTTTATAGATTTATCGCGCCCCGGGAATTCTTTCCCCGCGCGGAGAGCATTTCCGTGGAAGGCTTAAGCGGAGTATGGGCCTGGACGGGGGCGGGATCCATAAGCGCGACCATGCAGGACGGGGTGCTGGATATAGCCGTGGATTTCCCCGTGGGGGAAACCCATTTTATGATGCTTCGGGGCATTAAACCCTTTACGAAAATGCAGTTGTACGGGATCGATTTCCGAACCGATTCGGAATTCGAACGGTACGATTCCTCCGGGTGGGCCTATTCTTCTTCGGAGCAAACGCTCCTTTTAAAGATGAAGCATAAGTCCCCCACGGAGCACATAAGGATTTTCTTTTGATAATCGACGGCGCTTTTTTTAAGGATCTGGATCATCCGGTGGATTTTATTCTGATCCGTCACGGGGAGAGCGAGGGAAACTCCGGGGGAATCTTTCAGGGCCGGTCCGAGTATCCCCTTACCGACGAAGGCCGTTCCCAGGCTCGGCTGAGGGGCCGTTCCCTCGTTTCCGGGTCGATGAAAACGGCGATCCTTTCTTCTCCCCTTTCCCGGGCCCTGGAAAGCGCCCAAATCATAGCCCAAGAATTGGGTTTGCAAGAGGTTCAGGTGGTTCAGGAGTTAATCGAGTTCGATTTGGGCGTCTGGACCGGAAGAACCTGGACGGAACTTAAAGCCGCTGAAGCGGGGTTGTGGAACCGTTTCCGGACCCAAAGCTGGGCCGGTATAGAGAGCGCCGAACGTCCCGAGGCCCTATACGACCGAGCCTGTACCGCCTGGAGCGTTCTCCGCAATAGGGCCCGGGAAGATAGGCTGGATAGGGTTATAGCCCTGACCCATGGGGGGCTGTTACAGTGGCTTGTCCGGAGTACCTTTGGGGGGCGATCTTGGCTTCCCCTCTTCCCCATCCATAATTGTGGACTCTTTAAACTCCGGGTGGAACCGGCCAGCGCCGATGGAGCTTTTATAGCCTGGGAAGCCATAGACGAACAATTAAAGCCATAGACAAATGAGGTTTTTGCCAAAGTCTGTTACTTTTGCAAAAACCTCTTGCAGTATTTTTACAATAAAAAATAATTATTTACATAGTATAGAATAGTAAAAATACTGCATGTACATCTAAGGAGGCTTTTTCAAAACTCCCTGAGTTCTGAAAAAGTCTCAAATGGTTAAAGTTTTAGAGAAACGGTTAAAGCTAAGGACGGACGACCCAAGCTGTAACCGAAGAGTAAAACGGTCCCTGGGCTACTGAAGCGATTCGGGGGCCGTGTTTTCCATAAGGCTGTCCCGCTCTTCTTCGCTGTCGGCGATTAGACTGGCGGCTAAAAACCGGGCCACGGCGGTCTCGGTGGTGTAGGCCCCCAGGGGTACGGCCCCCTCGCGCCAGAGTTCCCGGCTGGTGCTGTACCCGGAAAAATCGACGATCCCCTCCTGTTGGGAGGTGCAATAAAACCGAATTTGCCGTCTTCGGCCTAGGCTAAACGCCCGCTTGAGCGAATAGGGGCCCTCCCTAAATCCCGCGGTTCCCGTATCGTACAGCTCCAGGAAAAAATACCGGGCCCCGTGTTCCATGATCGCGGTAATGTACTCCGATCGAAGCCCCGGGTATAAACGAATGACGCAGAGGGAATTAACCGCGTCCTCCAAAAGCTGGGTAAATACGTAGGTATCCGCCTCCAAGGGACCGGTAAGAAGAGAACTCCCCGAATAGACCGGATTCGTCATATTCCAATTTCTAAATCCATCCTGTCCTATGCGTTCGAATTTTAAATTCAAGGGAGAAAGGACTCGGCCGCCGTGGACGACGTACACGCCGGTCTTCTTTTCCACCGCCAGGCTGACCGCTTGGGCCATGGTTTCTTCCGCCTCCGCCGATTTCCCCGGGGGAGTGGACGACGCCGCAAGCACTATGGGGACCCCCGCGTCGGCGAAAAGCCAGTACAAGAGGGGGGCCGTGTACGATAGGGTATCGGTACCGTGGGCGATTACGATCCCGTTGGCGGTCCCCGAATTTATCCGTTCCGCCACCGTGGTTATCAAGGCCGCCCAATCGGAGGGGACGATCTCCTCCGATAGGAGTCTGCCCACCTGTACGGATTCAAAGCGGACCTTGGCGGTGTCGGGGGTATTTCTTCGGCTTAGAAGTTCCCTCAAAACTCTATCATCCCCGCTTTCCACGGTTCCGTCTTCCCCAAGCCGACCGGATATGGCCCCGCCCATGGATAAAACGTACACCAGGGAGACGGATAATTGCTCCCGAAGAATTTCCTTGACCAGGGTCGGTTCCGCCAGCCCCCCGGTTTCCCTCATTATTCGACCCGTCAAGAATCGAATGGGCCGGGCATCGCCTTCCCGAACCCTTTTTACTTCCTGGGGGTTTGCCTCAATTATGGAATGGACGATTTTTTCTATCGCGTTCCGATCGGTCAACTGTTCCCAACCCTGTTCTCGGACTATGGCTTCCGGGTCCCGGTTCTGTTCCAACACGGCGGTGATGGTTTGTTTAGCGATCCCGCCGTGGATACGCCGCTGGGTAAGCATGGAAAGGATACGGGCGAACCGTTCGGGGTTTAGGGGCGCGGTTTGGACCGTCATTTGGAGCCGCTTTAATTCCTTAACCACGTAGGACGCGAGCCATTGGGCCGTTTCTTTGGGCGGAGCCCCAAAAGCCACGGTTTGCTCGTAATAGTCCGCCCGGCTCCGTTCATCGCAGACAAATTCCGCCTGGGGGATCGTCAAACCGTAGGTGGCCATAATCCGGTTTCGTCTTGTTTCCGGCAATTCTACCGTAAAAGATTCCAGGGCTTCGAGGATTTCCTGACTAGGGACAAAGGGAGGAAGATTTTTTAAGGAAATAAACTTTGGAACCCTTTCGATTTTCCTTTTTTGGAACGATTCGGTGGCGTTTTTTGTCTCATTCCACAGTCGGCTTTCCGAAAGGACCGTCCCGCCGTGGGTAATAATTTCTTCCTGTCGATTCAATTCCGCGTTGATCGCCTTGCGGACAAAGTTGAAGGAATTAAGATTCCTCAACTTGATATACGCCTCCGGCAATTCGGGGTACGGGGCTATAGCCACGTGGGCGTTGCACCGAATAACGCTTTCCACCGGAACTCCGGGGATAATTTCCAGGTATTGGATCCTTCTGCGGAGGTCCGAAAGGAAAATTTCCGCCTCTTCGCCGATTTCAAAATCGCTTTCCGTCTTTATTCTAAGGCTGGGCATCCCAATGGTGGAATAGTCCATCCTGGTCTCGCCTCCCGAATGGGTCAACCTTCCCGCGTCCTCTTCCACCCGGAGTTCCGTAATGCGAATGCGCTTTTTTCGCCGATGAAAAACGATATCCATGCCCCCGTTGGTTCCGATTTTCAAGGAAAGTCGAGAAAGGGCGTAATCGGCGGGGATATCCGGGGTGCTGGTATTCCGTTCGTAGCAGGGGTTCTGAACCAACGCGCACCCCAGCGCCTTGGCCACCGTATAAGCCTTTCTGGCGGCGCTTAAGTTCAGGTGGGGAATCGCGTTTTCCTCTCCCCCGCAAATGGGGCAGGCCCCCACTTTCCCGTCCTGGTCGTAGGCGCAATCGCAAAATGTTTTAATCCCCGTGAGCAACAGGATACGGACCTCAAGGGCAATATGGGACTTATACACGGAAATCCTACCTTTCGATTTTTAGCAAAAGCCGATATCTTTGGTACTATGCGCGGGGTCGTCTTAAGTGTCAAGGTATTCCTAGGCGTCATTTATATTTGACTTTTTATCATCCATAGGGTAATCTGAATAGAATATGTATAGGAGCGTTTGTGACTAAGCGTGATTTTCCAAAAATCCATTTTTATGATCAGGATTTTGTGGATATTTATGATAAAACATGGGCATGGATTCAAGATTGTTGGTTTTCCGGTGAGACTAAAAGTCCTTTGGGATCAAAATTTTTTTTTCATCCCGGAAGTTCCTCGGTTTATCAAATAGAAGCGGTACTTTCCTCGTTTTTTTTGGTCTATTCTAACAGAATTTTTCAGGCCCACCCGTCTTTAGACCTTTTTTATGAGCGCCAGGAACCGAACGGAGCAATCCGCTGGGCCTACGACATAGAAACGGGAAACCCTATGGTGGGCCCCGAAAACCCGGAGGGGCTCGGGCTTCCGCTCTTCGCGTGGGCCGAATTTAACCTATACCATAAATCGGCGAACAAAAAAAGGGTAAAGGACATCATCCCCATACTGCATAAATATATGGCTTGGATCGACGGCCTTTTTAAACAACCCAACGGGCTCTATCGGGTTCCCCTGTCGGTGACGGGGATGCATAACGCGCCCCGGGAAAATGCCGCCTATCTAGTGGACTTTAACACTATTATGGCGATAAACGCCCTCTATATGTCCGCCCTGGCGGATATTCTGAACGATAAAGAGGCTAGTTTCCAATATAAACGGCAGTATTTTTCTCTTAAGACCCGGATCAATTCCCTTATGTGGGACAGCGAGTCGGGATTTTATTACGATTTGGACGAACAGGAACAACGTATTTCCGTTAAAACTCTGGCGGGTTATTGGCCCCTGTTGGCGGAAATTCCGAACGACGATAAGGCTGAACGGATCATCGATAAATTGCAGGATCCCCTCTATTTTGGGGCCCATCACCCTTTTCCTTCGGTGGCCTTGAACGAAGTCTCTTTTGACGAAAGGGGAAACGGGTATCGGGGGTCCGTATTTCCCCACTTAACCTTTATGGTTATCAAGGGGCTGGAAAAGTACAAACGCTGGGATTTAGCCCGGGAATGTTCTATTAGGCATCTCTATTTCGTTTTGGATTCCATGCATCCCGAGGGCAACCACCACAAGGGAAACCTCTGGGAAGCCTACTTGCCCCAAAAGGAAGGTCCCGCGGTTTGGGAGGGGAAGCCTGAATTTCCCCGGGCCCAGTATTTGCCCTTCGCCGCCCTTTCCACGATTTGTCTTACCATAGAAAACATTGTGGGCCTTTCCATTTCGTTACCCCGAAAAACGGTGGATTGGATTATACCCAATTTGGAAATTATGGGAGTGGAAAATCTTTCGCTAAAAAGAAATATGATCACCATCCTCTCCAATAAAAGCGGGCGGGGCTGGGAAATTCACATGGAAAGCGAAAAGCTATACTATTTTACCATCAATATTTTGGGAAAAAAGAAAAAAACGCTTCCGATCCCTTCGGGGAAGTGTTCCATGCTTATCGATAAGTTGTAGTTTTGAATTTCATTTTACCGAAAAAGCACCTGTAAAAAGGTGTTTTTTCTATTATGCTACCTATATGAAAATTAAGCAGAGGATGGTCGCGGTTATCGAGATCGGTTCCACGGGGATCCGGATGGTGGTGGCCGAAATCCGAAAAAATGACGACTGGCACGTGGTTGACCGGGCGGGAAAACCCGTATCCCTGGGTAGGGATGTCTTTACTTCGGGGGTGGTCTCCCGGGAGTCTCTTTTAGCCTGTTTAACCGTGTTGCGGAATTTTCACGAACTACTGCAGGGCTGGGGAATAGAAAACTCGGATATCCACGTTATCGCCACCAGCGCTCTGCGGGAAGCCCGGAACCGGGATATGTTCATAGACCGGATCTATATGCAGACCGGGTTTAAAATAAACGTGGTGGAGGGGATAGAGGAAAACCGGTTGATGTACCTGGCGGTTCGGTTCGCCCTAAAGGACGACAGGCCCCAGTTTAAGCGGTCAAATTCCATGGTGATCGAGGTGGGCGGCGGGTCCACGGAGATAATGCTTTTGCGGCGGGGCAAAATGGCCGCCGTCCACAGCCTGCGCTTGGGAACGATCATTATCGACCAACAGGTCCGGCAGGCCATGGGAACCAACCGATACCTGTACCGTTTTTTGGACGAGATTGTTAGAAATACCTGCGAGTCCCTCAATTCGGAGCTGAACCTGCAGTCCGTGCGGACCTTTGTGGTCGCCGGCTCGGACGCCCGTTTAGCGGCCACCCGGTTTGGGGTAGAGATAAACCAGGACTGCTGGTCCATCGATCGGAGAATCTTTACCGAATTTGTGGAAAAAATTCAAAATTATACTATCGAAGAATGCGTTCAAAAGCTCAGAATCCCCTTCGCGGAAGCGGAGGGAATTATACCGGGCCTTTTGACGTATAAACTTTTTTTGGAGCAAACCGCCGCGACTGAAATTGTGGTTCCCAACGCGTCCATCCGGGAAGGGATGTTGATAAACCTCGCCTCGGGTGTGGATCCGGAACTGCAGGAGGAATTTTTTCCCCAGGTTGTGGCGTCGGCGAATAATTTGGGGCGGAAATACCACTTTGACGAAGCCCATAGCCGCCATGTAACGGCCTTGACTATGACCCTGTTTGACGCCCTGGTGATGGAACACGGGCTGGACCGGCGGGCTCGGCTGTTGTTGGAGGTGGCGGCCATTTTACACGACGTCGGTATGTTCATCCGAAGCTCGGGCCACCATAAACACAGCCAGTATATTATCGCCAACTCGGAGATCTTTGGACTCCACCGGGACGATCTGGAGATTGTCTCCAACGTGGTCCGGTACCATCGAAAAACGCCCCCCAATTCTACCCATATCGCGTTTATCGCCCTCCAGCGGGAAGAACGGATGATGGTGCTTAAGCTAGCGGCCCTGCTTCGGGTGGCCGACGCGTTGGACCGGGGTCACTCCCAACGGGTAACCGAGGTTCGGGTGGAGCGAAAGGTGGATTCCATAGTTCTCCACGTGCCGGGGAACCACGATCTTACCCTGGAACGGTTGGGGCTGGAAGAAAAAGCGGATATGTTCGAGGATGTCTTTGGTTACAAGGTGATACTTTTATAGGAT
>CAYRLW010000043.1:0-3476 GCA_964425215.1 uncultured Treponema sp. | reverse complement strand
TATACGGTCCAGGAGTCCCTCCTTTTTAAGGTAACCAGAGACGCGGATTTTTCGGTGGACGAGGAACGGGATGACGATTTTATAGAAGCGATGACCGAAGTTTTGGCGGGCCGGGAGCATAGTCGGCCGGTGCGGATGTCCTACGCCGGGGGAAGCGAGCGAATCCGGGACGAATTGGCCCGGCGCTTAGAACTGGGGACCGACGACCTGTACGAGATGCCCGGCCCCATCGATTTACGGACCCTCTTTGAATTGGCCACCCTAAAGGGGTTTGATCACCTTAGGGAGCCGGTGTGGAAAAATTATTGGCCCTTGGAGTTCCCGGAGGATGGGGGCCTCTGGGACCGGATTCGGGAATCGGATGTGCTACTCCAGTTGCCCTACCATTCCTTTGAACCGGTGGTTCGCTTGCTTCGAGACGCTTCCCAGGATCCCCAGGTGCTATCTATAAAAATGACCCTCTATCGGACCAGCGGAGATTCGCCCATCGTAAAGGCCCTGGAAGAGGCGGCCCGGAACGGTAAACACGTGACCGCCCTGGTGGAACTAAAGGCCCGGTTCGACGAGGAACGGAATATCACCTGGGCCAACCGGCTTGAAGAAGCGGGGGTTATCGTGGTCTACGGACTGGCTCGTCTTAAGGTCCACGGAAAAATCTGCCTTATTGTCCGGCGGGAGAGCGATGGAATACGCCGGTACGTACACCTTTCCACGGGGAATTATAACGATAAAACCGCCAAACTATACAGCGACCTGGCCCTTTTTACCTGCCAAGATGATATGGCTAACGACGCTAACCTGTTTTTTAACATGATCACCGGGTATTCGATGATTCAAAGCATGCGCCGCCTTGTGGTCGCCCCCGTTTCGCTCAAGTTCCGGCTTATCGAGCTTATTGACCGGGAGGCTAAACGGGCGTCCCAGGGCTACGCCGGGCGGATTATGGCAAAGATGAACGCTTTGGCGGATATTGACGTTATCAACGCCCTGTACCGGGCGTCAGAGGCAGGGGTCAAGGTAGATTTAAATATCCGGGGGGTGTGCATGCTCATTCCCGGCGTTCCAGGGCTTTCGGAAAATATCCGGGTGATCAGCATAATCGACCGGTACCTGGAGCACTCGCGGATCTTTTACTTTGCCAACGGTGGGGCCGAAGAGGTGTACCTTTCCAGCGCCGATTGGATGAGCAGGAATTTGGAGCGGCGGGTAGAGTTGATGTTTCCCCTTATCCAGGAGCACATTAAAACCCAGGTAATGGAAATTCTGCGGACCTATTTTTTAGACACCACCCACGCCCTTTCTTTGAATAAGGACGGCACCTGGACGCCCGTTCTTCCTTCCCCGGACCTTCCTCCCCTGCGGGCCCAGGAAGTATTGTACCAAGCCATCCGTGACCGATCGGAGACTTTTAAAGCGGCTCCTCGGCAGGAGTTTATAGTTCGCCGCCGACCAGCGGCAGAGTAGGGTGTATGGCCATAGGAAAAATTATTTTAAAAAAGGGAGAGGAGCGGCGGCTCTTAGCGGGGCACCCCTGGGTTTACGATAACGAGGTGGATAGGGTTATCGTTCCCGGCGCCGAGGGTCGGACCATCGGCGTCGCGGATCTGGAAAGCGGCGCGGTGGTGGATGTGGAAACGGATCATAAAACCTACGTGGGCCGCGCTTTAGCCAACGGGCGTTCAAAAATTGTGGCCCGCCTTTTTTCCCCTTCCAAAGAAGGCTTGGATCGGGGGTTTTTCAAGCGCCGGCTCCGGACCGCCCTGGAGCGGCGGCGGGAATTCTACGACCTTCGGCGGGAATCCGAGCGAATCGTGTTCGCCGAAGCGGATTTTTTGCCGGGCCTGATAATCGATCGGTTTGTCGGCTGGCCCTATAAGGATCTGCCTTCGATGTCCGAGCCGCCTACGGTATCCCTTTTGGAATCCCAGCTGGGACCACAACGCTCGTGGATTACCGTACAGTTTCTTTCCTTTGGGATGGATTCCCGCCGCGCCGAAATTCTCGGGGCTCTGGAAGAGGTTTTCGCGGCGAGCGGATTAGGGCCCGTCGAAGGAATCATCGAACGGGACGAGGCCCGGGTCCGGGAGTTGGAAGGCCTGCCCCAGGTTTCAGGAATCATCGGGGGAACCTACCCGGATGGGGGGGTGGTCATATTTGAAAACGGTATACCCTTCGCCGTGGATCTGACGGAGGGGCAGAAGACCGGCCATTTCCTGGATCAAAAGGAAAATCGAAAATTAGCGGCCCGCTTTGCCCGGGGAAAGCGTGTTTTGGACCTATGCTGTCACACCGGAGGCTTTGCCCTCCACGCGGCCGTTGGTGGAGCGCGGGAAGTCCAGGCGGTGGACGTGTCGCCCTTGGCGTTAGAGGCGGTACGGAAAAATTGGGCCCTAAATCGTCTGCCCGCAACCTTGACCACCGTAGAAGGGGATGTATTCGAGGTACTGCGGAACTATGAGCGGAACAAGGAAAAATTTGACCTTATCGTGTTGGACCCCCCCGCCTTTGCCAAGTCCCATACCGCCCTGGATGGGGCGATCAGGGGCTATAAGGAAATCAACCTTCGCGCTATCAAATTGCTGGCCGACCAGGGAACCCTGGTAACCTGTTCCTGTAGCCACGCCATGGACGAGGGCCGGTTTAAAGTTCTGGTGGCTTCCGCCGCTTCGGACGCGGGAAAGCGGCTCGTCCTCTTGGATTTTCGGTATCAAGCTCCGGACCATCCTATTTTGTTGGGGTACGGGGAATCTTTGTATCTGAAATGCGGATTTTATCGCTTGTTGTCCTAATTTGTGGATATTTGCATTCGTCGCTATGTATTGTCATTCCTTGCTGGGATCACTATAATGGCCCTATATTGTGATATTGGAATATGCCTGCGGTGCCCAATATTACGACCCATTCTACCCTGTATAAGATGTCCGGGAGGTATCTTGTATGAATCTATCTAACCTCATGGATCCTCGGTTGGTCCAAATTGGAGTCGATGTATCGACGATCGATCAGGCCATAGAAAAGGCCCTGGAACAGATCCGAAAGGTGTACCGGCAGGAAGTGCAGTACGAGGACGTCCTGGCGCGAATCCAGGAACGTCAAAAATTGGGGGGAACCACCTTTGAAACGGGGATAGCCATTCCCCACGCGAGGATACCTTCCTTCAACGATTTTCTCATCGCCGCGGTGGTTCCAAAATCGCCCATTGTTCCGGCGGAAGGTTCGGCGGTCCAAGCTCCCACTAAAATCGTCTACCTAATCCTTATTTCCAACACCGCTTCTAGCCTCTATTTGAACACCCTGGCCAAATTGGTGGAATCTTCCAAGGACCAGTCAATTATGGATGCCCTGCTAAAGGCGGAAAACCCTTCGGCCTTCGTGGGGATCTTTGAAAAGGCTGGTTATATTATCAAGAAAAACCTTACGGTGGCTGATATTATGACCCGGGAGGTGGTTTCCGTCCCCCCAACGGCCACGATTAA
>CAYRLW010000042.1:0-35936 GCA_964425215.1 uncultured Treponema sp. | reverse complement strand
GGAGTGTAGGGACTCGGTTACGGTTATAGACGTAAACCGAGCAACCACCGAGCTTGCAGGATATTCTCGGGAAGAATTACTGGGAAAACGTTTAGACGAAACCGCAGGTGAAGTTCCCTTGGAGTTTTTTCAACAAGAATTGGTCCTTATCGCCTCTGGGAAGCCGGCTTTTTCCTTGGAAACGGTGAATCTTAACCGGCAAGGGCAACCGGTTCGTTTACTTTTAAATTGGGCTCCCCTCCGGGGTCACGGGGAGAATCTTTCCAGGGTTATCGTATCAACAATAGATATTTCCGAACGGAATCGGATGGAGGAGGAACTGCGGGAAACAAACCTGCAGTTAGCCCAAGCGATTGAAAGGGCGAACCAGATGGCCCTAAAGGCCGATATGGCTAATATGGCCAAGAGCGAGTTCCTGGCTAATATGAGCCACGAGATCCGAACCCCCATGAACGGGGTTATCGGCATGACGAACCTGCTCCTGGACACGGCGCTGACGGAGGAACAACGACGGTACGCCGATTTAATCCGTTCTAGCGGCGAAACCCTGCTCAGTTTGATCAACGATATTTTGGATTTTTCAAAAATCGAAGCGGGAAAGGTGTCCCTGGAATGGTTGGATGTGGATTTGGAGGAGTTCCTTGATAATCTGGGCACCATAATGGCCCCCCGGGCCTACGAAAAGGGCTTAGAATTGATTATCGATACGGATTTCCGGCTTCCCACGACAATTCGGACCGACCCGATGCGGTTGCGTCAAATTCTCACCAATCTGGCGGGAAACGCCCTGAAATTTACCAAGGAAGGCGAGGTAGTCATCGAGGTTTCGCTGGTGACGTCCCCCCGGACGGAGAGGGAAAGCCTGCGGGCATCGTCCCAATCGGCTGGGATGGATGGGGTGGCCCCTGGAGCCGAGCTGACCGGGCTAGCGGAGGCAGACGGGGCGGCCAGGGAAGCTGGAGCGGCTGAGAAAGCCGGGGCGGAACTGCAATTTTCGGTCCGGGATACGGGAATCGGTATAGCCCCGGATAAGATGGGGCTTCTTTTTAACAAATTTTCCCAGCTGGACCCCAGTACCACCCGGCGTTTTGGGGGTACGGGGCTGGGGCTGGCGATCAGCAAACAGTTGGTAGAAATGATGGGGGGCCGCATAGGGGTCGAAAGCCAGGAAGGAAAGGGGTCCCGGTTCTTTTTTAGCCTCCCCCTCACGGAAGCGGAGGGAGCCCACCCCTATCCGTACCGGGGAAGCCAACCAGGTCTTAGTTCCCGCCGGCTTCTGGTGGCGGTTCCTCATACGACCGTCCAAAGGGTTTTAATAAAATACTGCGCCGAGTGGGGGATGGAATGCCGTACCGCGGTCGATGGCCCCTCCGTCCTGGAAACCCTATCTAAAGCGGAGATGGAAAAAAAGTCTTTCTCGGTAGTGTTGATCGATACGGGGATAGACGAAGACCAGGGGCTTGCCTTAGCTCAGGCCATACAGAAGATGTTCCCCCCCATTCGTCTGATCCTCCTGTCGACCCTTGCACTTCAAGCGGAGCTAAAACCCCGGGGGATCGGGGTCTTCCACGGGTACGTAGCCAAGCCGGTTCTTCCGACCCCCCTGTACCGGGCCCTCAATTCCGCCCTTGGAGCCTGCCAGGACGAGGGGGAGCATCCTATAACCGCTTCCCTTGGAGCTACGGGTACCATGGAAACGGAGGCCCCCATGGGGGAAACACGGGGGTCCGTGCGGGAGGCTGCGAGAGGGGACTTGAAAGGGACCACGGGAGGGGCTATACGGAGGGCCGCGATTCTTTTAGTGGAGGATAACGAGACGAACCAAATCGTGGCAGAGGGAATTCTACGTACCTTGGGGTACCCCATCGACGTGGTCGAAAATGGCCAGGAAGCCCTGGAAAAGCTCTCCCGCTCACCCTACGATTTGGTGTTTATGGACGTCCAAATGCCCGTTATGGACGGTTTTGAAGCCACCCGCCGTATACGAAAGGGAACCCAGGGGGTGCTAAACCCCGGGGTACCTATTATAGCCATGACTGCCAACGTTCTTTCGGAGGACCGGGATCGGGCTCTCCAAGCGGGGATGAACGATTTTATCACCAAGCCGATCAACCCAAAGGATGTGGCGGCCGTCCTGGATCGTTGGCTTTCCGTCCCCTGCCAAAGTTCTGAACCATCCAGCGCCAATCCCCCTGATACGCCGGGGCCTAGGAACGCCAATAATCCGGACACACCGGGGTCTCGCTCGGTCGTTTTTAACCGGGAAGACCTTTTAAATCGTCTTTCCAACGATGTGGACTTTGTCCTGTCGATCGTTCAGACCTTTTTAGAGGACCTACCCCAGCAGTACCAAAAGCTCCAGGATCATATAGATAAGGGGGATTTGGAGGAGGGGCAACGGCAGGCCCACACCATCAAGGGAGCCGCGGCCAATTTGGGGGCGGAGGCGCTGAAAGAAGTGGCGTATACCATGGAAAGGGCCTGCGCCGACCGGGATTTTGACCAGGCCAAAGAGTGCATGGAGGATATGGAGGCCCAGTTCATCCTTCTTAAAAAGGCCCTTCAGGATGAATTGCGGGACCATCAAAGGGAGAACAGCTCTGAAGAACCCCGATAGAAGGAGCAATGCCATTTTGCACTAATCGTTTTCCTAAATGATAGAGCGGTTTGTTCCGCCTTCGTTGAAATGCTATAATTGTATTACAGTCGAGGTATTTTCAAAAGTAACAGACTTTTGAAAGAACCTCAGTCAAAAGGAGGCAAGGGGTTATGAAAAAGAGGGTTCAAAAATGGAGCCTAAAGCTTTTAACCCTTGGGGTCTTTATTTTGGGTACAGGAAGCGGAGCCTTTGCGGAACCAGCGGTGTTGGACGTGGGAATGACCCCCGCCCAATTAACGTGGAAACCGGATCAGTTACAAAGTCCTGTAAACACGCGATTCTACCTTAAGGTTCAACGGCAGGGGAACCTGAACCAATATGGAAACTTCGATTATTATTATAGGATTCAGGTTCTCCGTCCGGATGGGAAAATGATCTGGGATACCCGGTATGGTTTTAATGAAGAAGGATTTTGCCAAACAGATTTTGTTTTACCAAACCTATTCTACGATTACGGCAAGGATAGCGCCACAAAGGGAATTGGTTTGTGGAAGTTCCAGATTTATATGGAAAACGTTCCCAACGGTAGCAAAAAATTGATAAAGGAATTTGTCCTCCAGTACGGCGAGGATACGGGGCAACCAACGGTCAATTCGACCCCTGCGGGGACTTCATCGAGTTTCCCGATTCCCAATTTTTCTTTTCAAAAGTGGAAGCTCCTCTCCTGGGGGGTCGGGGTTTTCAAAGTCCTAGAAGTAGGAGATTCCACGTACGATAAGGAAATAAGGATCCTGCGGTCCAATCCTGTCCTTACCGTTAAAGACGTTCGGAACGCTTGGTCTGAGGGGAATAACTTTGGGTTTTGGATGGTTGGTCCCCCGGTGGAAACGTACCGAAACGCCAACGGAATGCCCCAGTACGTTTTTGGATATTCTATAACCATGCCAAACGGTGAAATTATCGGAGGAGAAGCCCAATACCGAGAAAATATATACGCCTACAATCAAGGGGTCGTGGTCTTTTCCCGGGATTTGAAGGCCGAGGGAACCTACAAAGTCCAGTTCTTTCTACGGGACAGGGACAGCAACTATTGGGAAAATTCCGCCTGGATTCCCATAGGGACCCTGCAGTTTACCCTAACACCCTAAAAATTAATTCGAGCGAAGCTCCAGGTCCGGCAGTCCCAGGCTCTTGTGCCCCTAGGGGTTTGTCGGACTTGTCCGTTTTTTAAAGGAGCCGGGGGTATCGTAATTTTAATAGCCCAGGGGTTACCCTAAGGCTATTTAAAGCAACCAGTCCGACAAGCTTCTAGTCTTCCGCTGGGTAGGACCACAGGTTTCCGTCCCGGCCCCGGATCCGGTACAGCCGTTGGCCCGTGGAATCCACGTACTCGTCCTCGATGCTTTTTTCGTGAAGATGGACCTTCCCTCCCCCGCCGGGGAGGTCCAGGGCAAAGGTGGGCAGTCCAAGGCCCGAGATTCGTAGGCCCAGTTGGCGGTACAGGTCCAGGGCTTCCCGGAGGGGAAGGCGAAAATGGGCGGTTCCCGGAGCTAAATCTCCCTGGAACAGGTAGTAGGGACTGAGGCCCAGGGTAAGGCAGGAGCGAAAAAGCTCCGCCAAAACGCTGACCGAATCGTTGACCCCCCGGAGGAGAACCGTTTGGGTGTGTACCGGAATGCCGGAATCAACCAGGGCTGATAAAGCCTGGGCCACCGGTGGAGCCAGTTCCCGGGGGTGGTTAAGATGCAAAACCAGGCGTAGGGGGCGGAATTCCCGGAACAGCCGGATTAGGGAGTCGGTGATCCTCTCGGGGGCCATCACGGGGACGCGGCTACCCAGGCGCAGGAGTATCCCCGGCCGGCTCTGGCGTAACCGGACAAAAAGGGACCGCAGGCGTTCGTCGGAGCCCATCAGGGGATCTCCTCCGGATACCAGGACTTCCTGGACCTCCGGGTGCTGGGCCAGGTACGCCTGAATGGACTCCAGCTCCCGATCGGTCACAAAGCCCCGCAGGTCGCTGGTCCATACCCGGCGGAAGCAGTGGCGGCAGTACCCCGCGCAGGTGCCGTGGGCCAACAGGAGTACCCGGTCGTAGTATTGGTGGACAAGCCGGGGGGCGGCGGGGTACCGCTCTTCCCCCAAGGGATCGTCGAGTTCCACGGGTAACCGAAGCCCCTCTTGGGGGCTGGGAATACACTGGCGACGGATAGGATCGGCCGGATCGCTAGTCGCCAAGGAAGCGTAAAATTCCGTCACCGCGAAGGGCAGGAGGTTTCGCTCCTCCAGGGATTCGATAAAGGTCCGCTCTTCATCGGTGATGGAATCCCGCAGGGGGGGAGGCAACTCGGAAATACGGGTCAGGAGCTTCATATCAGATGGTTCATCCGCTCCCGTTTCGTTTTCAGGTACCCTTCGTCAAAGGGATTGGGGGGAATAACGATGGGAATACGATCCACCACCTTGACGCCCTCGTTCCTTAGTTTTTCGATTTTATCGGGGTTATTCGTCAAAAGGGCCACCGATTGTATACCCAGCAGTTCGATAATTCGGGCGGCCACGGAATATTCCCTTCCCTCATCCGGATACCCCAGGTATTGGTTGGCTTCCACGGTATCCAAACCCAGATCCTGCAATTGGTACGCCTTAATTTTATTCAAAAGCCCAATACCCCGGCCTTCCTGTTTCATGTACACCACCGCACCGAATTCCTGGCCGTTGATGTAGCTTAAGGCCGCTTCCAGCTGGTCCCGGCAATCGCACCGCAGACTTCCCAGGACATCCCCGGTATGGCACTGGGAATGGACCCGCAGGGGGACCCGTTCTTTACCCTTCACGTCACCCTTGACCACCGCGGTGTGTTCCTTGTCGTTTTTAGCGTCGTAGAAGCCGTAGATGGTAAAATGACCAAACCGGGTGGGAAGATCCGCGTGGGCCACCAGCTCCACGCAGAGGCCCGCGTCTTCGCAAAAGGTATTCATACCCCGGCAGTAGTGTTCTTCCAAAATAAAATCCGGTCGGCCCTTGAGTTTCTTTTCCAGGGCCTCCCGGGAAATCGATTTTTCACAGTTTTCCTTGTACGGTTTAACCTGGGGATCGGTATCCAAACATTCTGCCATAATGGTCTCCTATTTTAAAGTTTCCGAGTATAAGATACGGCTATCCTGTTAAAATACCAATACCCTCCCTGGTATACGCGGGTTCTAAAATCCCTATTTTGGGTGGTAGCGTCGGTCCAATCGGGGGAATACTTACCCTGGGCTAGGACCAGGATAGAATTTTTCCCATCCAGTTGAAAATTCGCCAAAGGCCCCCCTTGCCAGGTCCTAAAATCGGACCCCCACTGGGAATTGGCCATGGGGCCGTAGTCCCGAACCGCCCCCACCCATTCCTTACTTTCCGCCATGAGGCCTATAAAATTCCACGTTAGGGGCATTTGATAACCTATCACGTAGGTTCCATACAGGGTGGTACCGTTAAAATTTTCTCCCAAATCGGCTTCCCAAAGCCAGGCGGTTCCGTCGGTAGCGCCCGTGTAAGCGCGGTATTCCAGGCGCCAGGTGGCCGAAAATACCACGTGGTTCCATGGACCATCTCGCAGGGCCGCCGTATCGAATTGCAGGGTAGCTGCACCCCACACCCGCCAGACCGCTCCGCCAAAGCTCTGGAGCTCCACGGAAGACACGTCGTTGCCCCGAGGGTTTACGCCCAGGCCCTGGAAACTCCCCAGGGTCCAGCCCGTTCCGACCCCCGAACCGGCGTTAAGCACCAAAAAAGCCACGGGGCTAAGGGAAACCTGGGCGATACCGTTTACCGAAACAGGGGAAAGTTCAAAGGTCCCCTTTACGGAAAGATGGTTTCCCGAAGTCAGGGGGCCCTTCCCGACTAAAAAGGGATAGGTTTTTTCTGCCGAAACGGCCGCCTTAGCCTCCGCGGAGCCCCAGGCGGACCCCAGGTCCCGCAGAGCGTTGGGGGCGTCGTGTCCCAGGATGGGGGAATAGTCGATGGGAGCCCACCCTTGGGTTCCCAAGCCCCCATGGTTGGGGAAGTAATAGGCCCCCATCACATTGAGCGACCAATCGAAGCCCCCGAGGGACCTCCCTTCCTGGGGAAGCGCGGGGAGGGGCCCCAAAACCAAAAGGCCCAGCAGAAGGGGGAACCACGCCCCCCTGTTTTCCCTACGCATATTTTCTACCGGCGTTCCATCATCAGGGTGACCATAACCTTAGCGTCCCCGATAATATTATCGATCACGGCGAACTCATTGGGCTGGTGGGCGCTTTCGAACATACGGCCCCACACCACCGCGTCGATTCCCCGGTTCCGAAGAAAGGAGCCCACGGTGCCGCCCCCAATCCCGATGGGACGGGTCTTGACGTTGTATACCTGTTTAACCGCCTTGGAAAGGAGCTGGACCAGGGGAGCGTCGGCAGAGGTGGCCTTGGATTCCACCCTCTGGACAACTTCGTACTTCATGGAAACACCCCGTTTAGCGGCCACTTCTGCCATAATGGTTTCTATCACCGGGATAACGTCTTTTAGGGGATAACAGGGAAGGATCCGCATATCCATATAAAAAACGTCGTCCCCCGGAATGGTGTTCACGTTCGGGACGTTGTTTTCGGTCTTTGTCGGCTGGAAGGTGGAATAATCGGGTTCAAAAAGGGCATCCCGCTGGGGAAACCGAAGGGGAAGTTCGTCGTTTAACCGGACGGCCAATTCGGCCCCCGCCACGTGGGCGTTGGCTCCCTGATCGGGTCGGGACCCGTGGCATTGCTTACCCTGGGTGATTATCTTGAGCCACAACAGGTTCTTTTCCGCCACCTCTATGGTTTCGCCCTTTTCGTCCCCCCCATCGGGGATAACGACCATATCATCGGCCTTAAAAATATCCTCGTGGGCCAAAAGCCACTGGATACCGTACTCGCTCCCCATTTCCTCATCCGCCACAAAAAGCAGTTTTACCGTATGGGGGGGCTGTATACCCAGAGAAACAAGGGCTAGGGTTGCTAAGACCGAGGACGTAAGGCCCTGCTGGTTATCCTCCACCCCCCGGCCGATGAGGCGGCCGTCCTTTTCCACCACCGTCCAGGGGTCGCTGTTCCACATGGACAAATCCCCCGGGGGAACCACGTCGGTGTGGCTCATCAACCAGAGGCGTTTGGAATCCGATTGGCCGCTGATAGTGGCCACCAGACTGGGCCGGACACCGCTGGCTACCCGCGGGTCGGGGGCGTTGTACCGCCGGATATCCCTTATCCCGTGGGACTTCAACCAGGCTTCCAGCGCGTCCACCTTATCCTTCTCCCCCTGCCCCCCCGATTCGGGCGAGAGGGCCGGGTGTTTGGTCAAAAGGGTCTCCAGCTCCACCAGGGTGGGCCGGGAATCCTCAATTTTCGCGTACAGTTTATCGAGCATCGTTTTTCCTCCCTTTATTTTTATAGACTTCCCAACTGGTGCGAACCAGGGTATCCACATCGGAATATTTGGCGGTCCAACCTAACAGTTCCTTGGCCCGCTGGGCCGAGGCGGTTAATTTTGCCGGGTCCCCGGGCCGACGGCCCACGATCTTCATGGGGATACTTTGGCCGCTGATCCGACGGGCCGCTTCTATAATCTCCAAAACCGAAAGGCCGCTTTCGCTTCCCAGGTTTACGGTTAAACTTTTATTATGCCGTTCCAGGTACTCCAGGGCCGCCACGTGCCCCGAGGCCAGGTCGTTGACGTGGATATAATCCCGAACGCCGGTTCCGTCGGGGGTATCGTAATCGTTTCCAAAAACCTGAACTTCGCTACGCATACCACAGGCGGCTTCCATAACCACCGGAAGCAGGTTAGCGGGATTCCGTTCCAACCCCCGTATCCGCCCCTTAACGTCGTACCCCGCGGCGTTAAAGTACCGAAGGGCGGCAAATTTAAGGCCCTTTAGTTTATCGTACCATCCTAAAAACCGCTCTATTTCCAGTTTGGTAAACCCATAGTAATTTTCCGGCTCCGTGGGGTGATTCTCGTCGATGGGCAGGTATTTGGGTTCCCCGTAGGTAGCGGCGGAGGAAGAAAATACGATCCATGGGACCTTTGCCGCGCTTGCGGCGTTAAGGATATTGATGGTCCCGGTGATATTGTTGACCGAATACTTTTCCGGTTTAATCATCGATTCCCCGGCGGCTTTAAAGGCCGCCAGGTGAACCAGGGCGTCAAAGCCCCGGGACATGGCCTTTTCCAGAGCCGGGGAATCCAGGATATCCCCTCGGATCACCTCTTCTTCGCCGAAGATATTTTCCTCTAAACCGCTGGAAAAATTATCGAATACCGTTACCCGGTGCCCCAAATCCAAAAATTCCCGGGCCACGTGGCTTCCAATATACCCCGCTCCGCCAATAATTAGAATTCTCATCCCTGTATCCCCCTATATTTTTAAAGAACCGGGGCTCCCTGCCGCAGGTCCTCCAATTTTTCCGCGATCCGCTCCCACTCCTGGGAAGCCGCATCCAGTTCCGCCGTGATCGAGTCCAGGCGCCCTTGGATTTCCTTTACCCGGGGGCCGTCGGAATAAATTTCCGGTCGCTGAATTTCCCGTTCCAGCTGTTTTTTTTCCGTTTCTAAAGTTTCCATCCGTTTAAGTATCCCTTCTTCTTCCTTTTCAAGACGCCGAACCGCCCCTTGGCGCTTTTTTTCAATTTCCCGGTACTCGGCGGCGGAAGAAAAGGAAGGAGCCGGAGCGGGCTGAATCGACGGGGGAACGGTCCCGGAACTGGAAAATCCAACGGTTTCGGTTCCCATAGCCCCTTGCCGCTCCAAATAGTAGGCGTAGTTTCCGTAGTAAAGCCGCGCTTCCCCCCGCGAAAGCTCCAGGGTCTTGGTAGATAGGGCTTCCATAAAAGAACGGTCGTGGGATACGAAAATAACCGTACCGGTGTATCCTGCCAGGGCATCCAAAAGTACATCCTTGGAGTGGAGGTCCAAATGGTTCGTCGGTTCGTCCAGGATCAGCAGATTTACCGGATGAAGAAGCAGGCGTAACAGGGCCAGCCGGCTTTTTTCTCCCCCCGAAAGGACCGACACGGTTTTGTAAACGTCATCGCCCCGGAATAAAAAGGCCCCCAGCATATCCCGCAATTTTGGGATCAGGGCCGTAGGGGTCTCCGCTTCCAGGGTTTCCAGCACCGACAAACTCCCCCGCATCTCCTCCGCCGCGTCCTGGGAAAAGTATCCCACCTGGATACCCGCGCCGTAGGTAACCGTACCCTCATGCTGGGGGTCCAGACCCGCTATAATCCGGAGAAGGGTGGTTTTTCCCGCCCCGTTTCGGCCGACCACCAGCAATTTTTCACCCGTTTCCACCACCAAATCCAAGGCCCCCAGGACCCGTCGCTCGCCGTAGACCTTTCCAAGACCCGAAAGCGTGAGGGCGATACGCCCCGAATGGGGGGGCGGAGGAAAGGTAAAGTGGATTTTTTTTAGGGATTCGGGGATTTCGATGGGTTCCATTTTTTCAAGCCGTTTAATTCGGTCCTGAACCATGGCGGCCTTAGACTGGTTGTACCGAAAACGCCGGATAAAATCTTCGGTCTTGGCAATCTCCTCCTGCTGGGCCTCGTAGCGCTCCAGCAGGGTTTCCAATTCGGTCTGGCGAATACGTTCGTAGGCCGTATAGTTGCCCACGTACCGTTTTAAGGTCCCCTGAAACAGCTCGTACACCTCTTGAACCGTGACGTCAAGAAAATACCGGTCGTGGGACACCAGCAGGTAGCCCCCGGTAAAATCCCGCAACCATTGTTCAAGCCACGAACGGGCTTCGATATCCAAATAATTGGTCGGTTCGTCCAAAAGCAGGATGTCCGGGGCTTCGAGCAGGACCTTGGCCAGGGCGATGCGCATTTGCCATCCCCCGGAAAATTCATCCGTAGGCCGGTCCATATCCGCTTCGGCAAAGCCGAGCCCCGATAGAACCTGGGCAATTTTTTGGGAACGGTTATAGTACCCCGACTGTTCCACCTGCTCGTGGAGCCGGTGATGCTCCTCCACCAGGGTAGCGGTCCGGCCATCGTCCGTGGTAACCCCTTCTAATTGGCGCCCCAACTCGTCCATCCGCTGGATCAACTGGGTTATGCTGTCAAAGGCCCTATCCGCCTCTTCCCGAAGGGTTTTTCCCCGGTGAACGATCCCCGATTGGGGCAGATAGGAAACCCGGCAGTCCTTTTGGATCGCCCGTTCCCCCGAATCGGGTTGGATCTTTCCTGCCAGGACCTTCATCAAGGTCGATTTCCCCGACCCATTGGCCCCCGCCAAGGCGGCTCGGGTACCGGACGCCAAGTTGAGCCCCACATCTTTTAGAACATCCCGATCTCCAAAGGCTAACGAAACCTTGGTAAACTGTACAAAAGCCATGAATTATCGCTCCGTGGGGGTAAAATAGATCACCAAGGGCGATGGAGACCGGTGGGTTACCACCGTGCCCTCCAAAACCGATCGGGGCGCGTATTCGATTCGTAAACCGGAGTTCTCTATTTTATAGAGAAAGTTCACCACCATATCCGATGAAGTTAAGGGAACCGAGGGGACCCCTGGGGTGGAGGACGGCGGTATAGGGGTACCCGCTACGGAGGTTCCCGTCGTTGAAGCCCCGGGGGTGGAGGTTCCTCCGGCAGAGGCTCCTGGAGCAACGGACAGCGAACCATCGGCCCCTCCCTGGAGGGGAGCGGCGCCTTGCGGGGAACCGGCGGTGGCGGAGTTTCCGGAGGAAGGAGAAGAGACCCTATCAAAACGCAGAGAAAAGGCCCCGTCGTACTGGTCCATCAGGGAATTGCCCAAGAACAAGCGCATATACACCGTACCGGAACCCTGGGCTCCCACGGGGATAACCGAAGGAACCAGAAGGGTATTATCGGTCCAGGTAAAACGGCCGTCGGGGGTAAACGTCAAATTTCCATAGTTATCGCTTTTAAATACCGGTCCCTTCTGAAAAAGCGCCTGGAATAGGGAAACCCGCCGTTCGGTTTCTTGGGAAATTAAATCCCCCACCTTGGCCGCCAAGGTGGTGAACAAAAGAGTCTTGGGCTCGCCGTTAGAATCCGTATATTGGACCGCTAAAAGGTTATTCGAACGAAGGGTCATCTGTACGGGGGATCCATCAAAACGCCAGGAATTTTCTCCCGCCGCAACGATCCTGGTATAGGTGTAGGATTTATTCAACTTAGGCAGGGAAATTTGGATGGTTCCCGTGTCGGGACTGGGGAAAAACCCCCAGGTATCAGCAAAATTATCCAAATCAATTCGATGGGAATCTACCATATCTTTATACCAATCGGGGGACCAAATTTTCCCCAATACGGAATCCAAGACCGGATCGTCCTGGGGTTTTACCGTGTTTACACGGGTAGAACCCAGTTTACCGTCCGTATTTTTAAACAACCGGAGCCGGTACGAAAAACAATACCCCTCGGAACCGTCATCGGTGAGGACCTTGAACCATTCTCCCGGCAAGGGGGTATCACCGCTCATGGTCGGCGTCCCCTTGACCCGCTCCAGTATTTTTACGATTTGGCCCCCATGGAGCCGGTATACCCTCCGGGCGTTATTATCCGGTTCGGAACGGAGGGGTAAACCATCCTGCATGGTCTCCCCGTAGACGCTAGCTAATTCGGCAAATTGTTTGGCCCATTCGGCAGCTTTCCGTTGGTTGTTAAAATATTTCAATTTCCACAGGGGCAGTTCTACCTTATCGATTTTGCTATTTTCGTTTTTATATTCCTTTGGAATCTCCACGACCCAAACGTGATCGATATTGGATTTAATGTACACCGGAAGAACGGTCCCCGAAGGGATAAAAGGCGAATCCGCCGACCATACCAATACCCCCCAGCCAATCAAGGGCGAGCAGGAACTTAGGAACAAAGAAAAAAGGATAAGTACCGCACCCATGAATGGGGTGAGTCTAGCTTTACCATTCATAGCCCCTAGCATACCGAAAAAAAGGGTCCTAAACTAGGGGCGTTAACCCAGCAGTCTTGATTTTCCTTGGGTTTTTCTTAGCAACCGGGAACGATTGCCGGTCCGACAGGCTCCTAGGAGCCGCCTTTATCGGGATTTAATTGCTTTGTGGCCCATAGGACCAGTAGCAGGCGAAACCGGTTATGGACCGAAAGGTCGTCGTCCAAAGCCGCTTCCGCCATCAGGTAAACCAGGCCCTGTTTAGTATGTTCCAAACTGTCCAAGATCCACCGGGATAACAAGGCTCCGTCGGAACGGTCGATATACCCAGTTACCGCCGGTTCCAACCCATCCAGAGGATTGGCGGAGGGGGTTGCTAACCGCGATTTTTTGTTCCTATGAAGGGATTTATACCGTTCCGCCGCCGATTCCACCGTATCCAAGGCCAGGGTCAGGAGCAGGGATGGATCTTCCAAATAGCGGATTAAAAGGGGATAAAAGTCTTCCTGAACCCCTAAAAGATCCGCTATGGCGATGGTAACCTCGTCCCGCAGATAGGGAGGAGGATTTTCTTCCCGTAAAAGGTCTAAAAGCAGGGGAAGGGAATCCAAACTGCCGTAGATTTCCAAGGCCTGGGTACCCATAATACGCACCCGGGGATTCCGATTCCGCCGTATCAGGGCTTCTATTTCCGCCTTGGCTGGCCCGTCCCCTATTTTTGCCAGGGCTACCATGGCTTCGCCCACCAGCATATAGTCATCCGAGGAGAGGGCTTTCCGTAACGTGGGAACCGAGGAGGAAATCCGGTGGTTTCCCAAGGCCCGGGCGGATATATACGCGGTGGTATAGGGATTGGTTTCCACATCCCCAACCAAGGCCTGGGTCACTTCGGTGGTCAAAGAATCCAGGGCCTCTATCGCCCGGAGGGCCTCTACCCGGACGGAAAGCCGGGGGGAACGGGCCCTATCCAACAATTCGGAAACCGCAATATGGGAAGGATTTTCGTGAAGGGCCTCCAGCAGGGCCGTTTCTTCCTGGGTGTTTTTGCTTTTATCAAGCCGATCCAACAGGGTAATCGCCCGAATATCCCTAAAAGAAAAAATAACCCCCAGGGCTCCCCGCAAAGGGAGGGCCCCCAGGCGGATAAGGTTTCTCTGTAAAAACAGAACCACCCCCAGGATAAGAGCTAAAAAGATAAACAGAAACCGGTAGGAAGTAAGACTTTGAAACCCTAAAACGGCAAGGGAATCCAAAAAAACCCCCGCTAAAAAAGAACCCAACGCTCCGGCGGTACCGTAGACAATATAGTAAAGAATACCTAAATCCAACACGTCCTTAGGGCTTACCAGACCAAAAAAATAATTTTGGGCCACCCCTTCGGCCCCCGCGAACCCAAAGTTCAATAAAAAATATAAAAATACAAGAAACAAAATCGTCACGATCAGGGACGGCGTATGGACAAAGGGGGCAATAATGATCGGTATAAGGCTGATAAAAGCGATGGCCGTATAGGTAATATACAGGGGCTTTGCCCCCACCCTATCGACTAAAAGCCGGGTAAACATACCCATCAAGAGGGCCCCCAAACCTCCGGCTACGGTAAAAAGAGCCACCATCCCGTCGCTTTGGTGGTACACTTCCCGGCTGTACACGACCACAAAGGCCCGGGAAATGGACGAAACGAAACTTACCGCCAAAAGAATAAGAATAAAGCGCCGAAAAGCCCCCTTGGAAAAGGCGTGGCGGATAACCTTAAAAAAGTCCGAGGCCTCCCCCTCCGTTTCTCGGGGGGGCTCGGGAATTTGGTAGAGGAATAGACTGCCAAAAACGCCGACAATTATGCCAATTCCCATCAGTAAAGCGTACAGGCCCAGGGGCGGATTTCGTCCCAACAGCAAGGCCAGGGCTATATTCACCACCATAGCGACCGCACTGTTGATAACCTGCACATAGGTCATATAACTGCCCCGGTCGTGCCCCGTGGCCAGCTCGTTTAACACGGGGTTGTTCCCAATCATCCCGATGCCGCGGCTGGCGTGGAAACAGAAAACCCCCACGACGACCAGGGTAAGGGCCACGTCGAATCGCCCCGAAGAAACCGCGAAGGGGGCGACTAACAACGGAATCATCAGGATATACCGGGTCAACCACGCGGAAGCGAATACCCGGACTATCGGTTGTTTTCTAACCAACCGCTTCCCCAGGGGCATAAAGAAAAAAGCAGAAAACACGAGTCCGTTAAGAATACCAATAAGGGTAGAATTGGCGTTTAATCTAAGGGCGTAGAGAATTATGATGTTACCGCTTAAAAGCGTAAACGAAAGGGAATTGAAAGCGTTAAAAATATTGTACAGTTTCCGGGCCTTAGCCAATCGATAGGGGGATAGGGACGAACTCATTTTATATAATATTAGCGGGTACCACGATATCTTACAAGGGGGAACAGCCATCTGGACCAACTAAAGGGGGTATCGTACAATCGGCCCACAGGAGTATGTAATGCAAGAACACCGAATCCCCCTCCGATCGGAAGTTTCCGTTCAAAATACCTGGGACCTTTCTACATTATTCGCCAACGACGACGCCTGGGCCCAGGGTCTGGCGGAGTACGAACAACAGATACCAAAGATAGAACAGTATCGGGGGACCCTGGGAACCTCGGCCGATGCGTTAGCCGATTGGTTGGATTTCTATAGGGACCTTAGTCTTTTAGAAGAACGGCTCAATTATTACAGCGAACTGCGCCAAACCGAGGATGAAGGTTCCCCGGAGGCTCGGACCATGACGGGCCGCTTTACCATGGCCCAGGCAAAGGCCCAGGCCGCCGCAGCTTGGGCCATACCGGAACTGCAGACGATCGGCGACGCCACCATGACAGGATTCTTAACCCATCCACGGTTACAGGAGTACACCATCTACCTGCGAAAAATACTTCGCTGGAAAAAATACATCCTTAGCGACAAGGAGGAACGGCTTTTAGCCCTCCACGCGGAGGGTGAAAGCATAGCCCGGGACGCTTTTACGGTTCTTACCAACGTGGATATCGATTTTGGCACCATCGACACCCCCGAAGGACCTCGTCCCCTATCCCAGTCCACCTGGTCCAGCTTTATGGAGAACGGTGATCGGTCTATCCGTAAAACCGCGTACAAAACCTTTTATCGTCATTACGCCGAACATAAAACCACCCTGGCAACCCTGTACGCGGGTTCCGTAAAACAGGACGTGATAAAGGCGCGGATCCGGGGTTTCCCCTCCGCCCGAGCCATGGCCCTGTTCCCCGACCAGGTGGATGAACGGGTGTACGACAACCTGGTCGCCACGGTAAACGATAATTTGGAAAGTTTGCACCGATACTACGCCCTCCGCAAACGGGCCCTAAAGCTGGACCAACTGAGGCACTACGACGTGTACGTTCCCATCGTGGCTTCCGTGCGCCAGAAAACACCCTGGAACAAGGCGGTGGATCTTATTTCCCAGGCCCTCTCCCCCCTGGGGGACGAGTACGTTCAGACCCTCCGCAACGGCCTCTTGGGCCGCTGGGCCGACCGGTACGAAAACAAGGGGAAACGGTCGGGGGCCTTTTCCGCAGGCAGTTACACGGGGGATCCCTACATTTTAATTAACTATAAGGAGGATGTCCTTCGGGACGTCTTTACCCTGGCCCACGAGGGGGGCCATTCCATGCATTCTTGGTATTCCGCCCGTTCTAACCCCTTTATGCACTACGGGTACACCATATTCGAGGCGGAAGTGGCCTCCACGTTTAATGAGGAACTGCTTTTCCGGTATCTGGAATCCCAAAACAAGGACGAGGATGTACAGAAGTATCTGGTGAATAAACGGATCGACGACCTCCTGGCCACCCTGTATCGGCAAACCATGTTCGCCGAATTTGAGCATTGGGCCCACAAAACCGAAGAAGAGGGCCAGCCCCTGACGGTGGACCTGATCCGATCGGCGTATCGGGACCTTTTGACTAAATACTTCGGGGACCAGATGGTCCTGGAGGAAGAAAGCGACCTGGAGGGTCTGCGGATTCCCCATTTTTACGGAGCCTACTACGTGTATAAATACGCCACCGGGGTATCCGCTTCCCTTTCCCTGGCGGATCGCGTCCTTTCGGGGGGAACGGCCGAACGGGATGACTATTTTAAGTTCCTAAAGTCCGGCGGTTCCCGGTTCCCCATCGAGGCGCTGAAGGTTGCGGGAGTCGATATGTCAAAGGCAGAACCGGTGGTCGCGGCCTGCAAAACCTTCGATAACCTGGTGAAAAAATTAGAAGGGCTCTTGGGATGAATACCCCTTGGGATGGGGGTTCGGAACAAAACGGGGGGAGCGCGTCGGGGCACCAAAAAATCACGATCAAAGGTACCCTTTGGACTGTTTGGTAAGAGGAAAAAGGCGCTTTCTTTTCTTGTATTTTTTCTATCTTTACCGATACTTACGGTATGAGTACCAATCTGTTGCAAAAGCGAACCAGTCCGGGACTGGTTATCCTTTTGGTTCCCCCTCTGGCGACCCTGCTGGGAGGTTTAGCGGCCCTGGCGGGCGGAGTTATCGGGATGGTCGTGTCGGTGGCCACCGTAACCGGCTTGGTGGTGGGCTTCCTTTTCTCGGCCCCATCTCCAAAAAAATCGGACCTTCCGGTACCCCCCTCGCCCCTCCCAGAAAAAGCCCCCCCCAAGGCTCCCGAGGCCCCCAAGGAAATTCCCCCCGACAGAATCGACGCCCTTACGGGTTTGGCGAATATGAACGGACTAAATGCGTGGTTCGCCGAAAAAACCGCCCGCTTAGCGGCGGATAATAAGGCGATCATCATTATGGCGGCGGATTTGGCCAACTACGCCCAATTAGTTCGAAGCCGAGGACAAGAGCAGGCGGACGCCATTTTAAAGGAAGCGGCGAAACGGGTATCCACCTTTACGGGGGAAGACGGAATCGCCGCCCGAACCGGAAGCGATGAATTTGCCGTGGTTGCTTCGGTGGTACCGCAAAAATCGGCGGAATTAATTTCGGATCAGGCGGGAAAACTGACGGAGATGCTTCAGCGGCCCATCGAGTTGCCCACAGGGGTTGTATGGATCGGCGGTTCGGTGGGAGCCGCCATGGGGAAGCCCACCGAGGGCCCTGAGGTCTTGGAAAAAGCCCGGGAAGCGCTTAAAAAAGCGAAAAAATTAGGGGAAGGCCACTATTTTGTCGACGGGATCACGGATAAGGAGTAGGCTCCAAGGTCTCGGACCGGAAACGACGAAATTCGGCGGGGAATTCCCGGCCAAAGATAAAGACGCAGACGCTTTTATGACGGATCTTTCTGGCGAACTCTATCAAAAATTCCGATAAATCGGCTCCAATACATTCACTGCCCCGGGCCACAATCACCTGGGGCCGTTTTTTTCGGCCAAAACAGGTAAGGGCTTCGATCAACCCATCGGAGGTGGTCTTCCCAAAGGTTTCGGGGGGGCCTTCCTTTGGCGCTCCATCCCCAAAGAGCAAGCTTCCTAGGGGGGCCGTTCGAAAGAACGAACGGCCTCCGGCCAGGGAGATCAAGGAGCCAAAGCGCCTTCTTGCCCGGGGCGGCTCTTGGATCAGGGGCTTTTCCAAAGCCCCCTGGATAGCGGCGAAAAAGGATCCCACATCGGCCTTTTGGGCTCCGCACAGGGACCCCGCATCGATAAAAAAGGACTCCTGGGCCAGGGACAGTAAAACCCTGTTCAGCCGTTCCTGGCTTCCCGTATCCCGGGGCTCCTGGATAAACCGAAAATCCCCAATCCCCTTTTTTGAACGCGTAAACGTCCGAACCAGGGTCTTTTCAACGGCCTCCAAACTAACGCAGTGATACTGCCAGCGAACCGGTTCGCCGGAAGCGCCCCCGGGGACTTCCTCGCTTCCCCCCTCGGGGCCGGTTACCACGGGAGGCACCGCTACCGCCGGAACCGCTCCCGGGGAGCCCTCCGGCGACAGGGAGGCCGAGGCCATCCCCGGGCTTGGGGACTCGGCGGAAGCCCCGGTCACCGGCCCAGGAGTCGCGGGAGCCGGTACTGCCGTGGCCGGCCCCGCCGGGGCCGGTACCGACGGAATCGGCCCCGCCGCGCCCGGCCTTCCGGTGACCGAAACCACCGGTCCCGGAGCCCCTTCGGGGGCCCCGGGGGCTGTCGGCTTGGGAGCCTGAGTCGGCGGGGCTGTATTCGTTACGGGTGAACTCGCCGGCTGGGACCACTGGGAATAATAGTCGTCCCGCGCCGCTGAAGTAACGGTACCGTTGAGAGGGGCCGTCCTGGGGCGGGACGGGGCAACCAGAGTAGTCCGGTTCGGTGGAAGCGTCGCCGGCGAAGGGGTCGCCGGCGGAGTGTGGGGGTCCGATTCTTCAGAATACCCGTGCTCGGATCGATAATTGGCCGAAATTTCCTGAAAATAATTCAAAACCTCCGTCCGGGCCTGGGATACCGGCAGGGGGGACGGTGTTTGGGTCCGAGCTGTGGAGGGGTTTTGCTTCTCCCTCCCCAGTTCACCAGTCGATGGGAGAATAAAAAACGATTCGGGGGCCGAGACCTTTAGAAGACCCTCTATGTCCTTAATCAGGGTAGCCCCATCGGGGTAACGGTTTTTTGGTTCCGGTAGGGCACAGGTTTTAATAATCCGGTCTAAGGCTGGGGGTACGACCACGGACTCGAATAGGAAGCCCATCAATTTGCCAAAGGAGTACAGGTCCCCAGCAATTGACGGGGTACCACCGGACAACAGCTCCGGAGCGATAAAGGAAAGATACGAGGAGGGGGCGTTTTTTTGTTTTACAAGGGCGGAAAGGGTACTTCGATACCCCGGTTTAAGAAACGTAAAATCCTCCGGATTGCTTCCATTTCGGGCTACCAATACCGATTCGGGCAAAAAAACACCGTATAAAAGCCTGTGGATATGGAAAAATTCCAAGGCTTTAGCCAAGTGGAGAACCAATTTTTCAATCCAAACGGGATCGGTTTTTATTTTTGTTTTAGGGAAATCCCTTAAAAGCACCTGATTTTGATATTCGGAGGATATAAAAAGCCGATCCTTAAAAAAATCCGCCTCCACGACCGTATCGACCCCGCTGTGAATTAACCGATAATCTTGGAGGGCTTCCGATCGAAGTTGATTTTCCTCTTCTTTAGACAGAACTGAGGGTTTGATAAACCGAAGAAGAAATTGATTCGGTGCGTAGATCGCCAGAGCCGTCCAAAGATCAAAAAAAAGGGTTTCGCCAATTTTAGACTGGAGAATGTAACAATTATTAATTTCCATTTCGACCAATTCCTAACCGCGTCCTTATCACCCGGGTACAAAAAAACGCCGTTTATCGCCATCCAAGGAGGGACAAACGGCGGGTCATCGTGTACGATCTTCCCCCGGGGATTTAGAGCTGGATATTCGGAACGATCGGTTTTACGATCTTTTCCTCGTAATTTCCCCTCTGCAACAGCAGATCGGGAATAGCCTCGTTCAACTGTTTGGTCATATCCAAGAACTTACCCCGAATATTGTTCGCTTGAAGAGCCACATCCTTTACTTCGTTGGTGGGCATGGGCTTCTGCGGTTCAATCAGCGAAGCTAAGCGGTCTAAGGTTGTCAGGATAGTCCGGTTCAGGGGATCCATCTGATCCTTCGATTTGTCAAGGTGTTTACCCAAATTGTTCACATCCGAAACCGTCAGAGGATACAATCGGTACCCTTCCTCTGGGACCCGATAACAAACGGTCAAAAGGCCATAAATTATCACTAAAGCCTTCGGGTACACTTCCCCGGCCTTCCAATTGGTCAGCATCCTAAAACAATCCTTGAGCATAAAGGTGTTGGGCTGAATGTTACCCAGGAATTTACTGGGGTCTTTTTCGCCGACCAACGTATCGATAACCCAGGGATTACCCGATTCGATAAGCCTAAAAAAAACCGGATAGTTATCCGGATTTAAGCCAATTTTATTGACCACATAATGGGAAAAAGCGATCGCCGCAAAGGTACTATACCCGTCCTGACAATCGATAATATCGTTTATATAGCCCAGCTTAAGAGCATCTATTTCATTTTCTGACCACATGGGCCATTCGCCGCCCGCCATTATTTCCTCCCGATTTATTTACAAAAGCGGGGATGTAAAAAAACCGAAACGGTTTCCTTACCATCCCCCCATTAAACCTAATCCAACGTGGAATTATTGCGCGGGTTGTTGTGCGGCGGCTTCTACTTCGGCCAGGGGTTTGCGATCCCGGGGAAGCACATCCTTGTCCAAATTCGGTTCCAGACGGAGCTGAACCTCGGGGATTACATCCACGAGCCGTTTCTTGGAATCAAAGAAGTTATTCCGAATATTGTGGGAATGGACCGCCAGGTCTTCCATGTCCTCGTCCACGTTCTGCCCCTCCAGGGAAGCCAATTTATCAAGGATGTCCAGGATACTCCGGTTCAGCAGATCGTCCTGACCCTTTTCCTCGTTCAGGTGCTTGCCCAGGGCGTTTACATCCGCCACCGAAGGCGGATAAATTTTGTATCCGTCCAGGGGAGAATTGTACGTGGTCTGGAACACCCCAAGGATAATACCGAGAGTCTTGGGATAAATCTCCGCCTTTCGATATTTGGTCAAAATGGCAAAACAGGTGGAAACGATAAAATAGTTAGGCTGAATGGAGCTCATAAAGAGGAACGGATCCCGGGTTCCCAGGAGCGCGTCAATCACCGCGTGGTTCCGCACCGTCAAAATGTTCAAAAACACCGGGTAGTTCCCATTGGTGATCCCGGTAAAATTGAGGTAGCTGGCATAGGTGATCGCTGCTTCCACCGCCTCGACACTCCGACACCCCAAAATACCCTTCAACATACTATATTCGATCTGCTGGATTTCGGCTTCCGTCCAGTCTTGCTTCTTTTCGAAGAGCTCTTTCATTTCTATACCCCTTTACCCGATTTAGTCGACGTACAGCATCCGCGGCGCGGTTTCTTTGGCGATATAGTCGGACTTGACCAACAAAACCTGCGGAATAATATCTTCCATTTTCTTGCGTTTGTCGAAATAGAAGGTACGAATGTTATTAGCCTGCCGAGCCATCTGTTCCTTATCGGGATCGTTGGAGGTTCCCGCCAGGGAGCCCAACTTATCCAGAATATCAAGGATACAGCGGTTATTCGGATCATCCTGGCCCAGTTCCTTGTTCAGGTGCTTGCCCAGGTTATTCACGTCGTTTATGGAAACGGAATAAATTTTAAAACCATCCTTCGGAGACGCGTAGGCGGCCTGGAGTATCCCAAGCACGATGGACAACGTAACGGGGTAAATGCCGCCCGGGTGCCAGTTGGTAAGGAGCTTAAAGCCCGTAAAAACCAAATAGCTATTTGGTTGGATGGGGCTTAGTAAAAGGAAGGGATCCTTTTTGCCGACCATGGTATCGATAACCCAATGGTTCTCCACTTCCAAAAGTTTAAGGAACGCGGGATAATTATCGTTGTTTAACCCCGAAAGGCTTAAAAAACGCGCAAAGCTGATGGACCCTTCCACCGCTTCCTCTGTCCTTGAGCCGAGCATATTCTGCACAATTCCCAGCTCAACCTGCATTATTGTCTCTTTTGACCAGGTCCTTTCTATAACCCGTTCAGTCTGCTTATCCATTACAACCTCCACGCGACGATGATTTCATCGTAAGTGCATTTGCCATAATTAGTCTACTCTTGTAATATAAGTTGTCAAGCCTAAAAAATAAAAAATCACATTTTTCTCTTGTGCATGTCCAAAAAACTCTGCCCAAAGGCGGAATATTCGCTGTCTTGGCACGCATCCTTGGTTTCCACGTGGGTTTTAAACATGCTCCGGAAATAGGCATCCACGTATTCCCGCCGGCGGATAATATTTTCGGCCACCCTGCGGGCCATCGCGGGGGGATCATCGCAGAAACCCGTAAAAACCTTATGCCCTAGATCCACCAATTCTTCCCGCGAAATCGAAGCGAAGGCGCAGAGCCGGTCCTCAAACTCTTCTATCGAAATACCCTCAAAGTTTTCCGGCCGCAGGAGGGTTAAAAACCGGGTTTTTTCGGTCCTGAGCCAACCGAATTTTCCCGGCAGACCCGTAATTTTCATGGCTTCGGAAAGCATATCCGCCTTGTCGTAATCGATGGCCACCATAAACTGCCGGTTTTTCGAGTTCGTAATGACCAGGTAATTATTAGGGTTTCGGTCCTCGTCAAAGAATATCCAACGGTTAATCAGATCGACCCTAAGAAGGTTGATAAATGGCTCTTCCAGGTAGTTGTAGGAACTGATCTGTACGGATTTGGGAACCACCTTGGTAGCCCGGTACCGTTTCCCCTTAATGAGGACCGCGGTGGTCGGAGCCGCGAAGGTTCCTGTCCGGTGATCCAAAAGATAGGCTATTTCGCAGGCCCGGTGGTACTGCATTTCCTCGGCGCTGGCCACGGGTTTTACGATCCATAGGTCCCCATCCTGATCGTAGGCTCCGGCGTAACTTTTTACCTGGGCGTTAAAGGGCACATCGTCCTGGGAAGTGGAAAGGTTGAGCTGAAGTTCGTTCAGGTAATCCACCACCTGGGAAGTCTTTTTGTCCAAATAGAAGTAACGGACTATATCCGGATCCCCCACATCGGCCGCTAGCTTTTCCTGTTCATCCATAGTAGTACACCTCCGCCTGCTTTTCTACGGCGAATTTGCATATCAATTCGCCCTTTTCGATGGTAAAATAGGGGGCCCTGCTCCCGGAACCGGAATAGAGGATATGATGATTTTTAATACCGATAACGTTCATCCACACCCCCAGCTGGTTTCCATCGTTCCAGAGCGGGTTATGACCTACAATAAAAGGGGTATACTCCGGAAGCCCCAAAAGTTCAAGACAGAGACGGATCTCCGTTTCTCCATATTCTTTTAAACTGGGGTTCCCGTGGAATTCGTTTACCCGGTTCCAGAGGAGCTGATGAAATTTTTCGGGGTATTTTTTTATGTTGATAAGTTCCTCTTCCACCACCCCGCCCCGGGGAGGCCCCGCGTGGGTGATCACATACCCGTCCCCAATGATAAAAACCGGCAGACTTTCAAAAAAATCGGACACCGCGTCCACGTATTCTTGACCCTTCTGGGCTAACAGTTCCTTTTTAAACTCCACCCCCTGGGGGATTCCGCTTTTCCGAAGCCGTTCGTCGTAGGTATCGTGATTTCCCCGGATATAGTAAATTCGTCCGGGGTACTGGAGAAATACTCGGAATAATTCCTCCAATATCTCTACCGAGCTTTTCATATCCTTCATGTGCCCCGTTCGATCGTCGTGGAGAGCATCCCCTAAAAAAATGCACGCCGCCGAACCCGATTCCAGGTCCGCCCTGTTGTTATCGTGATCTAAAATCTTTAGCATATTTTCTTTGTTAGCGTGCAGATCCCCAATAATGATAGGACGGAGGTTTTTAGGGAATCGGATTAGACCGCCGGGCTTCCCTTCGGAGTCGGGAAGTCTTCCGGGGGTGCTTAATACCAGCCTAATTACCTCTTGGACCAGGGCGACGCCCTCCAGGTTTTTCTGTATCGGTTCAGATTTTTTTGTACTCGGAGCTTCAACTTTTTTATTCCGCATCATCGTTCCTCCTACCGTTGCTCCACCACTAGTTTATTCGAAGCTCTCCAAAATTCAGAAGGTTTTGAAGGGACTCGTTTACGGTTTCTTTTTTGACGATCCTTTCGCCGAAGGAGTCTTGGAGGCCCGGGATTTCGCTGTTCCCGTAGCACCCCCTTCGCCCTGGGGCTTGGCGGTTCCCTTGGAAGCTTCATTTTGAACCGCCTCCGTTCCCCCCGATCCTTGGGCCTCCCGCTTTGGGGGAGCCGGAGTCTCGACCGGCGGCGTATCGGGGGTTTCTTTCATAAAGCGGCCCCGGCTATCCCGACGCCTCTGCTTCCGTTTAGCCGCCAATTCGGCGTAATCGTCGTCCGGCTGAACGCCGTTTCTATCGTTCAATCGAACCAACAAGGGTTCGGGGATAGCGTCCACCAGATCTCTGGTTCTATCAAAATAGGCGTACCGGACTTTAAAGGCCTGTTTTGAAAGCACATTTTTATCCGGTTCCCCGTAGTATTCTCCCACGTGGGCCATTCTATCTAAAATATCCAATAGTAATCTATTGGTCGGATGATCCTGACCTTCGTCCTTGCGTAGGAATTTACCCAGGGTATTGATATCCATAATGGTAAATTTTCGAATTCTATAACCGTCATCGGGGTCAAAATACGCGTTTTGTATGATGCCGAGCACGGCTTCCAGGGCAGGAAGATAAATTTCATCGGGGTGGCGGGAATATATCGCCTCGAAGGCCGCGTCAATAAGTTCCATTTCCGGGCGAATCGTAGAAAAGAGAAGCCTTGGCTCCCGATCGTGGAGTAGTTCGTCGATAACCCAGGGGTTGTTCGTCATGATCAACCGTAAAAACAGCCAGTAATTGTCGCTGTTTAGCCCTGCGTAGCTTAGATACCGGGCAAAAGCCACCGAGCACTCCACCTGGGCCTCGGTGGTGCAGGCAAACAGCGCCTCCCGTACCTGATGAGCATGTTCGCGAATCAATTTTCTGTCGTTATCAACCAACGCGAAACCGCTCTTAAATGACATTACCGGATACCTCATTCTATTGTCGGAAGAATTGGTAGCGGTATTAAGAGGTAAAACGGGTTCGGAATTCATGGTACCAGTATCGACCCAGAGGGACTCCTTGGCAAGGGATTGGGGATACTCTTTTTCTCCCTGGGAACTCTTACCCGCCAGGGCGTCCGCAAAATCGCCCCTCTATCATGGACAGGATACAGCTTCCCACCACAGCTTGGGTTCGAGCCCTGCCCTTGACTTCTCTATTATAAAAAAACCGTCCCCTTTCGGGGACGGTCTTCTTTAATTTTTTAGCAGGGACAGGACTCGAACCTGTGACCTCCGGGTTATGAGCCCGACGAGCTGCCAACTGCTCTACCCTGCGTCGTTTGTAATAACAATATATATTTTTCCTTAATATTAGTCAAGTGAGGCTCTTTCAAAACTCAGGGAGTTTTGAAAGAGCTACCTTAGATGTATATGCAGTATTTTTGCTATTCTTTATATTATAAATGTTTATATTTAAATTGCAAAAATACTGCCGGAGGTTCTTTCAAAAGTAACAGACTTTTGAAAGAACCTCAAGTGAGCAAAAGGAGGACGGTTCATCGGAGTACGGTGTAATCCTTCCGTCATCTCATGGGTACGTGGAATCGCGGCGCCCTCGAAACCCGGGGCGCCGCTACGGAACGGGTACGATCGGGGCCAATCAGCCGTTTTTACGCTCGAATTCCTTCATAAATTGGGCTAGGGCTTTGACGCCCTCCACGGGCATGGCGTTGTAGATGGAGGCACGGCATCCGCCTACACTGCGGTGTCCTTTGAGGCCCAACATGCCCTGGGCTTCGCTTTCAGCGATGAATTTCTTTTCCAATTCCTCCGAGGGAAGACGGAAAACCACGTTCATTTCGGAGCGCACGGCCTTGTCCACGGGGCAATGGTAGAAACCGCCGGAAGCATCGATAACGCTATAGAGAGCCTCTGCCTTTTCGCGGTTCCGCTTCTGAACCGAGGCGATACCACCGCCCTCTTTAAGGAGCTGTAGCACGTGGTGCATCGCGTAGATTGAAAATACCGGCGGCGTATTGTACAGCGATTCGTTCTCGGCGTGGACCTTGTAGGAAAGGTACACCGGGAGCTTATCGGAAGATCGTTCCAGCAGATCCTTACGAACGATGACCACCGAGACCCCAGCGGGGCCGATATTTTTCTGGGCCCCCGCGTAGATGAGCCCAAAATCCTTCACCCCTATGGGCCGGCTCAAAATATCGCTCGACATGTCGGCGACCAGCGGAACATCGCCGGTTTTGGGAAAGGCCTTCCACTGGATGCCGCCGATGGTCTCGTTGCTGGTAAGGTGCAGGTACGCGGCCCCTGGGGAGGCCTTTACCGTGGCCGGATCGGGAAGGGACGTGTACGAGCCGGCCTTACCGTCGGCGATGCCCCGGGCGTCGCCGATCTTTTGGGCATCCTCGAAGGCCTTCTTGGCCCAAACGCCGCTCAGGGTGTATTCGCAGAATTGTCCGGGACCCAACAGGTTCATGGGTACCATGGCAAACTGTAGGGTCGCTCCGCCACCCAGAAACAGGACGTCGTAATCCTCGGGGATGGCCAGGAGATCCCGAAGTAGGGAAATCGTCTCCTGGTGGATAGTCTCGTACATCGCCCCCCGGTGGGACGTCTCGATCATGGACAGTCCGTTGCCCCGGTAATCGACCATTTCGTCCCGGAGTTGTTCCAGAACCTTCACCGGCAAGGTCGCCGGTCCCGCGTAGAAATTGAGTTTTCTGTTCATAGGTACCCTCACTCGATCTCGGTTATGGTGGCTTCAAATATATCTTTACTCGAATCGGCTAAGGTCTTTAGCTGAGACGGGGAAAGCGCGTCTTCGATCTGAATATTGGCACAAGCGCCGTTAGCTCCGGAAAAGATTATATTCTCCATCCGTTGGACGTTGATCCCGTTATCCCGGATGATCCGCAGGATATCCGCTAAAACGCCGACCCGATCCCGATGCCGCACGGATAACAGGTAGCGGGCGGGGGTCTTTTCCATCACGTTGACGCAGTTTGGCACGTGTCCCGTACCCAGGTATTCCCGTACGATCCGGACCGTTTCGTCCGCCACCGCGGCCTGGGCCTGTTCGGTAGAGGCGCCGATATGGTGGGTGCCGTATACTCCCGGAAGAGATACCAGGGGGTTTTCGAAGGTCCCCGTAGAACCGGGCTCGGAGGAAAACACGTCCAGGGCCACCTTCAGCTTTTTCGCGGTCACGGCCTCCGCCAACGCTTCCTCGTCCACCACCTCCGCTCGGGCCGTGTTGACAAAGATGGCCCCGTTCTTCATGGCGTTAAAAAATTCCTTTCCTAAAAGGCCCTTTGTCTCCCCGTTAAGGGCCAAATGAACGCTTACCGCGTCCGCCTTCGCCGCCGCTTCCTGGGGCGAGGTAGCGTAGCCAATCTCCATTTCTTCAGCCTTCTCCGGCGTCAGGGATCGGCTGTACGCCACAATCTTCATCCCGAAAGCCTTGGCCCGGTGAATCACCTCGGAGCCGATGTTGCCCACCCCGATAATCGCCAGGGTTTTCCCGTACAGACCCTCCGCCTTGGAGTATTCCTTCTTGTTCCACACCCCCCGCCGCAGGTCCGCCGTGTTGTCGGGGATCCTCCGGTCCGCACTGATCAACAGTCCCATGGCGAGTTCCGCCACGGCTACGGCGTTCTTGCCCGGGCAGTTGGAAACGTAGATACTCCGCTCCGACGCGGCGTCCACGTCGATGGTGTTGTACCCCGCCCCCGCCCGGACGATAAGGGACAAGGTTTTCCCCGCTTCTATAACGTTTTTGGATACCTTGGTGGAACGTACAATCAGGATCGCCGGATCCTCCTGGGTCATGGCTTGGATTAGCCCTCCTTCATCCAAATCGGATTTGACGACCACCGAACATCCCAATCCTTCCAGTTGATATACCACCTCTGGAGGTAGCTTATCGGCTATCAATATTTTCTTCTTCATGGGAACTCCTTTTATTCGCTCCATGATAGGGTCCCTTACGTAGAATTGTCAAATTAATTTACCCCCGCGAATGCATATCCCAGAGAGGCACTTTCAAAATTCAGAGAGTTTTGAAAAAGCTTCTGCGGACAATAGTTTTCATAAAGGAATTAGTCTATACTTCAATAGTCGTGGGCTGTTGTAATTTTCATCGGCCATGAAAGGTTTTTCTGGGGTTTACCATGAAGACAAAGCACATTTTGATAATCTCCCTGACCATGATGGGAGGTCTCATCGTCTTCGCTGTATTTTTTCGTGAAATTTTTGTCACCCTTCTTAACCAGCCGACGCTTCATATTCACGTCCTCTTTGTTCACGTTACGGCCACCACCCTCTTCTTTGCCAACGCCGTCGTGGGCATGCTGTGAGAAAGGAGAAGCCTCGGCTCGGGACACAAGGAGGTAATCCTCCATACCTACGGTACGGTAGCGTGGTTGGATGCCCGGATCTCCTCACCGCTCATAATCCTATCCCTTGTTTCGGGTCTTTCCCTCAGTTTCATCATGGGTGATATCTGGAGAATAGGATGGCTATCTCTGGGGTTTCTGCTCTTCATATTCTCCGGGATGATTTGGATAGGAAGCGACATACCCACCCAATATAGGGTAAAAAAACTTATGGCGTCCCTTGATCCTTCGGATCCAGCTTTGCCAAAAGAACTTATCCAACTCCTCAAATTACGATGGAGGATAGGATTGGCTGGAGTCGTGCCGCTCATAGGGGTCCTGGCCCTTATGGTGTATAAACCGGAGATCCCGGCGCCGAGCCTGTGGTTTCGCTGAACCGATAACGCTAGAAGTTTATCGGACTTGTCTGTCTATTGAGGTGTTTGCAAAAGTCTGTTACTTTTGCAAACACCTCTTGCAGTATTTTTGCAATTTAAAAATAAATATTTATATTATAAAGAAAAGCAAAAATACTGCATATACATCTAAGGTAGCTCTTTCAAAACTCCCTGGGTTTTGAAAGAGCCTCTATTATTAAAAAAATTGATAATCCACCCGGACATACATCAATCTTGTTATGATAGAAATTTTTATCCTAGAAGGCTCTATTTATTAAAAAAATAAAATTTTGTTGCTTTACCTGCAACAAAGCGGTGATATACTAACAAAACATACGGAATTGAGGCGTTTAGAATGGACAGAGCGGAAAATAAAGCTAGCCGGTTATTACAGATCGAAAAACTCCTTTTAGCTCACCCTGAAGGTTTGACCCAGTCAGAAATAGCCCGACGGCTCCAGGTGGATCGATCTACAATTAATCGGGATCTCGCGGATCTACCTGCATCAATTTATATTGATGATGCCGATGGGAATAAGCTAAAAATTGATAGAAACGCGGACCTTATCAACTTAAACATCAATCTACACGAAGCCATGTCGCTCCATTTGGCTAGCAGGATCCTCGCAACCCGAATGGATCGAAAAAATCCCCATGCTGCTTCGGCGCTCAGGAAATTAAGCTTATCCATGAGCCGCTGGGCTTCACGAATTAGCGAACATATTCGAATTGCGGCGGATATGATGGATGATGACTTGCAAAAGGATGATCCAAACTATGTTCGCATCCTCGAGGTGTTAACCGAAGGGTGGGCTAATTTACGAAAAGTAAAAATCTGGCATCGAAGCGAACGGATGAATAAAATTTTTGAATATACAGTAAGTCCCTACTTTATAGAGCCCTATGCCGTTGGACAGACAACCCAGCTCATCTGTTTAAGTGAACCACCCGGTGCTATCCGAACATACAAAATAGAACGGATCGAACGAGCAGAAAAAACTAACGATGATTATAAAATTCCAGAAAGTTTTGATCCCCGAGCCTTACTCGCCGACGCCTGGGGCATATGGTACTCCGAAGAGGCTCCAAAGACTATTGTGTTACGTTTTAGCCGCAGGGTTGTCAATCGGGTCAAGGAAAGCCTCTGGCATTCATCCCAGGAAACAGAAGACCAGGATGATGGGTCAATCATCTGGCGGGCGACTATTGCCGAACCGCAGGAAATGCTTCCCTGGATCCGAGGCTGGGGCGCGGACTGTGAAGTTCTTGCACCGGCAACACTGCGGTCCACGTTAGAAAAGGAGGCGCAACGGCTTGCACAAATGTATGGAGTGGGAGAAATCAAACCAGAAGATACTTTAATCGCCCATTGGCGCAAGGGCGATAACGAAGCCCAATTGTTACGGGAGCATCTACAAGAGACGGCTGAAATCGCCGCAAAACTATCATCCAAAGTTGGACTTCCAGAGATTGGTAGAATAATCGGCTTACTGCATGATTTTGGGAAAGCGAGTAAGGAATATCAAGACTATTTGAGAACACAAGAGGGAAAAATTAACCCCGATGAAGAAGGATATTCAACGGCTAAACGTGGCGAAATTGACCACTCCACAGCTGGTGCGCAATTAATTTACGAGAAACTCGCTGATAGAGGAAAAGAGGGCAAGATTCTCGCCCAGTTTTTGGCCCTGGCGATTGCTTCACATCATTCGGGGCTAATAGATTGCTTAAAGCCTGATGGTTTTAATGAGTTTGAGCGCCGGATTAACAAAGACAAAGACCAGACACATCTTGCTGAAGCCAGAGGCAACCTGTCTGAGATTGAAAATGAAATAGATAAGATTCTTGCTCAACCGATTGAAAAAGGTTTTTATCAATTTATCTTCGAGTCCATGAAAGAACCTAACGAATCGAAAGAGATCAGGTGGTTCAAGCGTGGATTGCTGGCGCGTTTCCTGCTCAGTTGCGTCCTGGAAGCCGACCGCCTGAACACCGCCGATTTCGAGAACCCTTTCAACGAAGAAATCCGCAATTACGGCAAGTATGTTCCCTGGGTGATGCTCATCGAACGGCTCGAAACGAAATATGCCGAGTATGCGCAGGAAATGGCAAAGATGAAGGCGGGAAGCCGCGCCTGGGAGGTCAATCAACTGCGGGCGCAGGTGGCGCAAGCGTGTCTGGAGGTGGCGCAAAAGCCAAAGGGTATATACCAGTTGACCGTCCCGACAGGAGGCGGAAAGACGCTGGCAAGTCTACGCTTTGCTTTGCATCACGCGCAGAAGCATAAGATGGATCGGGTCTTTTATATCGTCCCCTACATCACCATCATTGACCAGAACGCGGACAAAGTGCGTGAAATTCTTGAAAAGCCAGAAGAGCGCGATAAGGTCGTTCTCGAACATCACTCTAATTTGACGCCAGAAAAAGAGACCCATCGCCACAACCTGCTGGGGGAAAACTGGGATGCACCGATTGTGTTTACCACACAGGTTCAGTTTTTAGAGACATTGTTCGGATCAGGGACACGAGATGCCCGGCGTATGCACCAACTGGCAAATTCGGTGATAATCCTGGACGAAATTCAGACTGTTCCAATCAAAATCATTCACATGCTAAACGCGGCGATGCGTTTTCTAACTCATGATTGTGGCTCAACGGTTGTGCTTTGCACTGCTACCCAGCCGCCACTCGACAAATTACCGAATGAGTATCGAAAATTGACCATTGAGCCCGAATATAAAATTATCAAGGATGAGCCAGAATTGTTTAAGAACTTGAAGCGCGTCGAAGTGTATGATGAGCGCAAACCCGGCGGCTGGACCAACGCCGAGATTGCTGACCTTGCTAAAAAAGCGCTGGACGAAAAAGGCAGCGTGCTGATCGTGGTCAATACGCGCGCTTCAGCGCAGGCCTTGTATCAGGAAATCAAGAACCGAAATCTCTGCACAGCACTCTATCATTTGAGCACAAATATGTGTCCCGCACACCGCAAGGATAACCTAGAAGTAATCAAGGCTAAATTGGAAGCAAAAGAACATGTTATTTGTGTTAGTACACAATTAATAGAAGCGGGCGTGGATATTGACTTTGGGGCGGTCATCCGCGCCCTAGCTGGGCTTGATTCCATAACCCAATCAGCGGGGCGCTGTAACCGTCACGGCTTACTCGAAGACGGAGGGATCGTGTGGGTAGTTAATCCAAAATTAGAGAATCTTGACCGACTAAAAGACATTAAAGTCGGGCGTGATCAAGCAGAACGAGTTCTCGATGATTTTAAAAATTCTCCGGACACTTTTGGAAACGACCCTATTGGGATAGATGCGATTGCCTCGTTTTACAACTATTACTATAACTCACAGAAAGAAAATATGAACTATCCTGTAAGTGCAACTTCAGAAATAGGACGAAACGATAATTTGTTCAACCTGTTATCAATGAATGAACTCTCAGTAAAAGCCTATAAAGCAACCCATAACAGTGATGCCCCGGAAATACTTATGCGGCAATCGTTCAAATCTGCCGCTGAGCAATTCAGGGTAATAGATTCGCCAACACGCGGTGTTTTAGTTCCTTACGGAGATGGCAAAGAAATCATCGTAGAATTGTGCAAAACCTCCGTACTGGAGAAACAGGGCAAGTTGCTCAAACGGGCACAACGATATTCAGTGAATCTTTACAATCATCAACTCAAAAAACTATTGGAAGCAGGCGCTATTTATGAGGTTCAGGAAGGAACAGGGATTTACTATCTTGATGAACAATATTACAGCAAAGATTTTGGCTGGGGCGAAGAACCAGTAAACAATATGCCTATATATATAGAATAAAGGAGGCTACGATGGAACATAAAAATAGTGTTAGTTTTAAAGTGTGTGGCAGATATGCCCTGTTCACCGACCCGCTGACCCGCATTGGCGGTGAAAAGTATTCCTACCAGGTTCCCACATACGAAGCCTTAAAGGGAATCTTGAGCTCGGTGTATTGGAAACCGACCATTATATGGTACATAGACAAAGTCCGTGTTATGAAACCCATACGCACACAGCCACGTGGGGCAAAACCAATTAAGTATCAATCGAGCGGAAACGACCTTTCAATCTACACCTATCTTGTAGACGTTGAGTATCAAGTGCACGCTCATTTCGATTGGAATTACAAGCGGCCCGACCTAAAGGATGACCGTAACGAAAATAAACATTATTATGTAGCTAAGCGCATGATCGAACGCGGTGGTAGACGAGATATCTTTCTCGGAACACGGGAATGTCAGGGTTATGTTGAGCCCTGTGTTTTTGGTGAAGGTAATGGTTTTTATGATAATTACGGTGATATGGCTTTTGGCTTGATGTTCCACGGTTTTGACTACCCTGATGAAACTGAGCTCGATGAAAACAATATAGGAAAATTTTTTGCGCGATTCTGGCGGGCTAAAATGAGTAACGGCATCATAGAATTTCCAAAACCTGATAACGAGCAAATAATTCGTAAGTTAGTTCGTTTAATGCAAGCTAATCCTCCTGAAAGCGTTGGTTTGGTGGAAGAAGGCTTGCTCGAAGGCTATAAAGAAGGAGAGGCATGAGATGAATTGGATCCAAAGCCTTTACGAAACTTATGAGAATTGTAAGAATATGGTTGGCATTGTGGAAAATAGCGAAGAAGGCAATGAACAGGTACCGCTTTTGCCAATCTGCCATACCACACAAAAAGCACATATTGAAATCACACTTGATGCACAAGGGGAGTTCAGGCGCGCACGCGTGTTAAATAAAGATGAAGCTCGTACAATTATTCCTTGCACAGAAAAGTCGGCAGGACGCACAAGCGGTGAGGCCGCACATCCCCTTTGTGATAAATTGCAATATATTGCCGCAGATTACATAACATATGGGGGCGAAAAAAATCATTATTTTGGATCTTATCTGGAACTTTTGTCTTCCTGGATACAATATAGCGCCCCAGTAAAAGTACATGCTGTTTTTAAGTATGTGAATAGGGGCAATATCATTCGCGATTTAGTTAATGCAAATGTGTTGTTTGCAAACGAAGAAAATAAACTTTATATTGAAAGACCTGTTATAAAAGCGAGAGATGCGCCTATAGACATATTTGATTTATTGCCTGGTGGAATTGACAAAAAAAATGATAAATTAAAAAGTTGGCAGGCAGATGCGTTTGTGCGCTGGAGAGTTGAGGGTTTTGATACTGTTGCTGAAGTCTGGAAAAGCCCAGAAGTGATCCAATCATGGATTGATTATTACTCAGCCACCAGGCAAATCAAATCCCTGTGCTATGTGACAGGGGAGGAAAGTTTTACGGCTGACCAACATCCCGCCAAGATTCGGAATGATGGGGACAAGGCAAAGCTCATATCTTCCAACGACCAGTCAAATTTCACCTATAGAGGTAGATTTATAACGCCTACCGAATGTGTAACTGTCGGATTTGAGACCACTCAAAAAGCTCATTCCGCACTTCGCTGGCTTATGAGTCGTCAAGGATATGTTACAGGTGATTTAGGTGTTATAGCATGGGCGACGTCAGGTGCAAAAGTCCCACAACCGACTAAAGACCCAATTGACGAATTAGATGAGGATACCCCTACTGAAGGAAGCAATACTGCCGATACTGCTCAGGATGTCGCAAATCGGCTTAAGAAAAAAATTTCTGGATATCGAGAAAAAATAGGCGATAGAACAGATATTGTCGTAATGGCTGTAGATTCAGCTACTACAGGCCGACTGTCCATCGTCTATTACCGTGCGCTGAAAGGCTCAGAGTTTCTGGAGCGCATAGAAAACTGGCACAAGACCTGTGCCTGGCGACATACCTATCATTACAATGAAGAACAACAACGGTATATTCCATTTAACGGAGCACCAGCTCCAGCCAGCATTGCCGAAGCTGCCTATGGTAGCCGCCTGGATGACAAACTAAAAAAAGCTACCATCAAACGTCTGCTCCCCTGTATTGTAGATGGTCAACCTATTCCGCGCGATTTAGTCGATTCTGTAGTAAGACGTGCATCCAACCGAGCTGGACTGACCAGTAACGAATGGGACAAAGCATTAACAATTGCCTGTGCACTCTATCGAAAATACAAAGAAAATAAGGAGGTTTTTATTATGGCTCTCGATGAAAAAAGAGCAACAAGAGATTATCTGTATGGCAGATTGCTTGCTATAGCAGATATACTTGAAGAACGAGCACTCTTTAAGAGTAAGGAAAAACGATCCACCAACGCGGCGCGCTATATGCAGCAATTTTCACAGCGTCCATACCAAACGTGGAAACAGCTTCATGAAGCGCTTACCCCTTACATGATACGGCTAGGAGGTGCTCATTACTACAAAAATCTAATCGCTGAAATTGTCAGTCTTAATCCAGAAGCTCTAGAAGGAAACAAGCCTCTCACAGGAGAATATCTCATTGGGTATTACTGCCAGCGGCAAACACTACTTGAAAAATCAGATTTTTCTTCAAATGAAGAGAGAAATGATATCGATACAAACAAATAACTTTATAACCAAGGAGAAGACTAGTATGGCAAACCTAACAAAGAAAATTGATTTTGCGGTTATTGTAACGGTACAACATGCCAATCCCAATGGTGATCCACTCAATGGTAATCGTCCACGTGTAACGTATGAAGGTATTGGTGAAATTTCTGATGTTGCTATAAAACGCAAGATTCGAAACCGTTTACAGGATATGGGGTACCAGATTTTTGTTCAATCCGATGATAATCGTGTTGATGATTACACTAGCTTAAGAGAACGTGCAGAAGGTATGCTCAAAAATATCAATATGAGTAATAAAAAAGAATTCCAAAAAGCAGCGTGCCAAACTTGGCTGGATGTACGCTCTTTTGGTCAGGTATTTGCATTCAAAGGGAAAAAAGGCAAAAAAGAAGAAGGTACAGAGGACAGTGAAGGCGTTTCCATTGGCATACGCGGTCCAGTTTCGATTCACCCT
>CAYRLW010000041.1:0-36137 GCA_964425215.1 uncultured Treponema sp. | reverse complement strand
TTTATATTTAAATTGCAAAAATACTGCAAGAGGTGTTTGCAAAAGTAACAGACTTTTGCAAATACCTCTTGTATCGTCTTTTTTGGCCCTTATTTACATGAAGCGGTATATAGGGTAATTTATGGCTACCGAAAAGTCATACGATAAGCCTTAGGGTTGTACGGTGGGAGCTTTCATGGATATTCAAACTATGGTCAAGAATTTGCACCCCCTGGAGGTGCGGATTATTCGGCGGTATGGCCGTTCCGATGAGCTGACGATTGAAAGGGTCGAGGCTGAGCTAGGGTTTAAGCCCGGAAATGGGAACCAGGCCCTGTCGTGGCTGGCGGGTAAGGGTTTGGTGACAGAGCTTCGCCGGGAAACCAGGTTGTTTTACGAACTTACCGATTTGGGGCACCAATGGAAGGTCGAGGGTACCCCGGAGGAACGTCTGCTTCGGCTTTTAAATAAAAAAGAGGCCCTGCGGCTTCCCGAGATCGCCGAGGCCCTGGGAATTGAAAATAAGGACGTGGGAAGCGCCTTTGGGGCCCTTTCCAAGGTTGGTCTGGTGGTAATGGACGGGGCGAAACGGGTTGCCCTGGCCGCCGCGGCGGAGCTGATGGAAAACGGCCTCCCGGCGCGGGGAGAGGGAGCCCAAAAGTTATCGGTGGTTCGGGGTCTGCTGGAAAAGGCCGCCGCGGCGGAGGGTAACGTTCTGGCGGAAGAGGCCCTGGACGAAGCGGAACGGGTTGCCATGGCGGGGATAGCGAAAAAACGCGGAGCCGCCGACGCAGCCTTCCGTATTGTGGAGCGGGAAACCGTGGTCTACGCCCTATCCGGCGAGAGCGCCGCCGTGGCGGAAGCTCTGGAGGCGGCGGGGATTACGGGTGATGAGATAGGCACCCTGACGGCGGAAATGCTTTCCCAGGGGACCTGGAAGGGAGCTCAATTTAGGGCTTATAACGTCCACGTTCCTCCGAGCCGCCTGCTCATCGGCCGATCGAACCCCTACGCCAAATTTTTAGAGGATGTGAAGGACAAGCTGGTATCCCTGGGTTTTGAGGAGTTCGACGGTTCCCTGGTGGAGACGGAATTTTGGAATTCCGACGCTCTCTTTATGCCCCAGTTCCATTCGGCCCGGGATATTCACGACGTATATTACGTTGCCGAGCCTACCAAGGCCCGGTCTATCGAGGAACCTTGGCTTTCCCGGGTGGCGGCGGCCCACGAAAACGGAGGGGATACGGGGAGCCGGGGCTGGAACTATACCTTTGACCGGGAGTTTACCAAGAGGCTTATTCTCCGCAGTCAGGGGACGGTCCTGTCGGCCCGTCAGCTTCCGACAGCGAAAATACCGGGTAAATACTTTGGGATTGCCCGTTGTTTCCGGTACGACCGGGTGGACGCGACCCATCTTTCGGATTTCTATCAAACCGAGGGAATCGTGTTGGGGGAGGAGGTAAACCTCCGGACCCTTTTGGGGTTCCTGGAAATGTTTGCCCGGGAAGTGGCGGGGGCGAAGGAAGTAAAGTACGTTCCCGGTTATTTCCCCTTTACGGAGCCCTCGGTGGAGGTACACATTAAACATCCCGTGCTTGGATGGTTCGAACTGGGCGGGTCCGGTATCTTCCGACCCGAGGTTACCAAGGCTCTGGGTGTCGACGTTCCGGTGGCGGCGTGGGGTATCGGCATCGATCGTATGGCCCTAATGGCCCTGGGGCTTAACGACCTGCGGGAACTTTTTAGCTACGATATCGAAAACGTTCGTCTGCGCCGGGCCAACGAAGCGGCTCGATAATCCTTTGGAGAGAAGTGTATGCCCAAAATTGAAGTAAACGAACAGCTTTTTTATTCCCTGGTGGGCCGCCGCTGGAACACCCGGGACGAGTTTGAAGAGGTCCTAACCTGCGCCAAGGCGGAATTGGACGAGGATTCGGACAAAAGTCTTCCGGAGTCGGAACGGGTCCTTAAAATAGAGTTAAACGATACGAATCGACCGGATCTGTGGTCCACCGCTGGGGTAGCCCGGCAGTTACGGATCCATTCGGGGGGTAAACGGCCGGAGTATCCCTTTTTTACCCGATCCGAAACGTCGATGCGGGCTGGTGGTCCGGTTGGTAACGTGTCTATGGGTAAAGCGTCCGCTGGTCCTGATTCCGGGGCGACTCGCGGCACTTCTGCGAAGGAAGGGGCGAAGGATTCCCCCTACCGGGTGGTGGTGGACCCCCAGCTTCGGGAGATTCGGCCCTATATCGCCGCCTTTGTGGTGTCGGGAAAGGCTATCGACGACGCGCAATTAAAGGATGTGATTCAAACCCAGGAAAAACTCTGTTGGAACTTTGGCCGGAAGCGCCGTTCCATCGCCATGGGGGTGTATCGGACCGCCCTTATCCATTGGCCCGTCCACTACACGGCGGCGGACCCGGACAGGACGAAGTTTATCCCCCTGGGCATGGAAACGCCCCTTTCCCTTCGGGAAATCAACCAACAGCACCCCAAGGGGCAGGAATACGGATATATCGTCGCCGATTTTCCCCGGTATCCCTACATTACCGACGACAACGGCGAAACCCTATCGTACCCGCCGGTCATTAACAGCGCCCGGATCGGGGCGGTTCAGGTGGGGGATACGGAACTTTTTGTGGAAATGACGGGTACGGATATGGAAACCCTAACCCTGGCGGTGAGCATGGTGGCCTGCGATTTTGCCGACGCGGGGTACCGGGTAGTACCGGTTACGGTGGAATATCCTTACGATACCCCCTTTGGACGGACTATCACCTTTCCCTATTATTTTCAAAAGCCCACCTTCTGTTCCCTGCGCCGGGTAGAAAAGTTCCTGGGCCAGGCTTTGACGGGGTCCGAATGCGTGGCGGCTTTACGGCGGATGGGGTGCGAGGCGGAAGAAGCGGTGGACAGCGAAACCGGAACCGCCGAGAAGGTTGCCGGCGTTTGGGTGTACCCTCCGGAGTATCGGAACGATTTTCTCCACGCGGCGGACGTGGTGGAGGATGTGATGATCGGCCGGACCTTGGCTTCCTTTAGTCCCCTAAAGCCCCGGGACTTTACCATCGGCCGGCTGACGCCGATTACCCTTTTTAGCCGAAAGGTGAAGGAAATTATGGTGGGCCTTTCCTTCCAGGAGATGATTTACAACTACCTGGGTTCCCGTAGGGATTTTGTGGACCGTATGCGTCGGGATGGTTCCACCGCGGTACGGATTAGCAATCCCATGTCGGAAAATTACGAATACCTGCGGGATTCGATTCTGGCTTCCCTGCTGATGTCCGAATCCATTTCTGCCAACGCGGTGTTTCCCCACCGAATTTTTGAGGTGGGCAAGGTGGCGTATCGGGATGAAACGGAGAATTACGGGGTCAAAACCCGGCAGAATTTGGGGTTTCTCCACGCTTCACCGGACGCGAATTTTAACACCCTCTCAAGTCAGCTACAGGCCCTGTTTTACTACCTTTCCCGGGACTACGAGGTTCGGGAAATGGAGGACCCCCGGTTCATTAGCGGCCGGTGTGCGGAAATCCTGTTCCAGGGAAAGGGAATCGGGGTTTTTGGGGAATTGCACCCCCAGGTACTGGAAAATTGGGGGCTTACGGTTCCCTGTTCCGCCTGCGAAGTGGATTTAGAGGCCCTGTTGTAAAGGAGGAGCGTATATGGATATTCAGTTTGAGCTTGTCCCCCTATCGTTTCCCGAGGGGGCGAACATCATCGTCGGGCAAAGTCATTTTATCAAAACCGTAGAAGACCTGGCGGAAATTATGGCCGCCTCGGTACCGGGGGTACAGTACGGGTTGGCTTTTAACGAAGCTTCGGGGCCCTGCCTGGTTCGGACGGAGGGTACCAACGGGGACCTTATGAAGGCGGCCCAGGACTGCGCCCTGGCGGTGGGGGCGGGACATACCTTTTACCTTATCCTAGGGAATATTTTCCCCATCAACGTATTGGATCGCATTAAGGCGTGTCCCGAAGTTTGCGGAATTTTTTGCGCCACCGCCAACCCCGTGCAGGTAGTGGTGGCCCGTACGTCCCAAGGTCGGGGTATTATGGGGGTCATCGATGGGGAACCGCCCAAGGGAGTCGAGGGGCCGGCGGAAAAGGCCGAACGGAAGGGACTGTTGCGGCGTTTTGGGTACAAATTCGCGTAGACCGGGGGCTGTACAAGGCAGAGGTTCCCATAAAAACGAAGGCTGGGGATAACGCCGAGGGGGCGCTGAAATGGCATCGAATTCGAATCGAGACCAACGGGGTCAAAAACCATCGGAACGGGAATTATCAAAAATTATTCTGGAAGCGCAGAAAAATGAGATAACCGAGTACCATATATACACCCGTCTATCCGAATTGAGCCGGGATCCGAAGAACGCCCAGGTACTTCGTTCTATCGGGGAGACGGAACGGCGGCATTCGGAGTATTGGAAAACTAAAACCGGTCAGGACGTGAAGCCCCGGGGCTTTAAGGTTTGGCGAACCGTCCTTTTGGCCCGGTTATTGGGCCTAACCTTTGTTTTAAAGCGGATGGAAAAAAACGAGGGGACGGCCTCTAAGAAGTACGCCCTTCTAGAATCGGCGTACCCCGAATCCCGGGCTATTAGTCAGGACGAAGCGGCCCACGAACGGGAGCTTTTGGCCCTGTTGGACGAGGAACTGCTCCAATACGTGGGATCCATCGTTTTAGGGCTGAACGACGCGCTGGTAGAACTGACCGGTGCGTTGGCCGGATTTACCCTGGCCCTAGGGGATACCAAAATCATCTCCCTGGCGGGTCTTGTGACGGGTATCTCCGCCGCCTTTTCTATGGCCGCGTCGGACTATCTATCCTCTAAAGCCGAGGGGGATCCCCGGGCTTCCAAGTCGGCTCTGTATACCGGTGTGGCGTACATTATAACCGTTACGCTGATGATCCTACCGTTTTTGCTTATTCCCCATAAATTTATCAGCTTGACCATTACGCTTATCATCGTGGTTACCATCATTTTCCTTTTCAACTATTATATTTCCGTGGCCAAGGATTTAAATTTTAAACGGCGATTTTTAGAAATGACGATCATTAGTCTGGGGGTCGCGGCTTTTTCGTTCCTCGTGGGTTGGCTTTTAAAGGAAGCCCTGGGAATTTCCGCGTAGGGTGTTTAGACGCGTCTAAGGAGGGTTTATTTGTTGACCCTTTTTGCAATAAAGGATACATTACTATCATAGTCGGATATATTCTAAAGGAACTCACATGAATACGCTGGAAATTCGCGGTCTTACGTTGATGAAGGGCCCAAAGGCTCTTTTGGCGGATATTTCTCTCGATATATGGCAGGGCTACGTTCATGCTATCATCGGACCAAACGGGGCGGGAAAGTCCACCCTGGCCCAGACTATTATGGGGCTTTCGGGGTACCGGGATATCGAGGGGGATATTTTTTTTGAAGGTCAATCGATTAAGGGGCTGTCGGTGGACGAACGGGCCCGTTTGGGGCTAACCCTGGTGTTTCAGGAGCCCGCCCGCTACGAGGGGCTGGGGGTAAAAGATTTTATCCTGGCGGGGGCGAGGGAAAAGAAGTCCGCCCTGGTGGACGAGGCTTTAAACGTGGTGGGCCTGGACCCTGCCCGATACCGGGACCGGGCGGTGGACAAGACCCTTTCGGGGGGCGAGCGGAAACGGATCGAATTGGCCTCCGTGTTCGCCATGAAACCCCGCCTGGTGATGATGGACGAACCGGACAGCGGCGTGGATATCGATTCGGTTCAGAATATTTTCGCGGTAATTAAGGAATTGAAAAAGGACGGAGCCACGGTAATTCTGATTACCCACAGCCCCGAGGTGTTAAAACAGGCAGACCACGCGTTTCTCCTCTGCGCGGGCCAAATAGTCGATAAGGGGACCATGGAAAACATGTACGATTATTTTAACGGCCGGTGCGCGCCTTGTACCCACATCGGAAACCCGATCATCGATTCTCAACTAGGGGTGTAAAAAAATGGCGGAAACGACAATCGATACAAAGGCCCCGATCCAAAACGCGGAACGGGATGAGCTTATAGAAGAACTTTTAAACTCGATCAAACAGCATCACTACGGTCCGGGGGTGGCGCATATCGAAATCCACGGCAACGAGGTATTGGGGGTTAAGCTGGTGGATGGACTGGAAGTGGTTTCCCGTAGCATCCCCGATGGGGTAGAGGTGGATATCCGGGTTAAAAAAGGAATAACCATTCAAAACCCGGTGCACTTTTGTTTTGGAATAATTCCCGATAATGGGGTTCAGCGCATTATTACCCGGACGGTGATCGAGGAAGGCGCCAGGGCGCAATTTATGGCCCACTGTACCTTTCCCAACGCGGTAAACGTTCAGCATATTATGGACGCCCAGGTAATCATCGAAAAGAACGCGTATCTTTCGTACCTGGAACGGCACGTCCACGGTCCTAAGGGCGGGGTGACCATCGTTCCCAAGACCGTAGTGCGGGTGGAAGAAAACGGCCGGTACAATACGGAGTTTGAGCTTATAGAGGGTGCCGCAGGGGCCATCGATTTGGATTATAAAGCTACCTGCGCCAAGGGGGCCGTGGTGGATATGAAGGCCCGGATCTACGGTCGATTGGAGGACCGGATCCATATTCGGGAGGCCGTATCTTTGGAGGGTGAAGAATCGGTGGGGGTTTTGACCAGCCATATCGCGCTCAAAGAAAAGGCCCAGGCTATCGTGGAAAACGAGGTTATCGCCTCCGCGCCCCTGGCCCGGGGACACGTGGATTGCAAGGAAATAGTCCAAGGGGAGGCCCAGGCCAGGGCGATTCCCATCGTTCAGGTAAAGGACCATCGGGCCCACGTGACCCACGAAGCGGCCATTGGTTCGGTGGACTCCAAACAGTTGGAAACCCTGCTCAGCCGGGGCTTGTCGGAAGATCAGGCCACGGACCTGATTATCAAAGGGTTATTATCGTAATGAGTCGAAGAGCGGGGGTTATCGTCAAAAGTACGGCAACCCTCCTGTACCTCATCACCCTCTATTTGTTGCTGTTCCAGTTTACCATAGAGGGGGTGGAACTTTTTGTAACCCTGCTCATTTCGTATATGTTTATCGGCCTTTCTCTGGTGGGTCTCATGGTATCTAAGGGGATGGTCCCGGTGTGGTTTTCCTGGATTGGGGCCCTGGTTTCCCTGGTGGTCTTTGGATACTCCATAGAAGGGTACATGACCATGAAGCTCTGCCTAGGGGCGGCGTTTTTGATGGCCGCATCCATGGCCCTCCGGTGGCCCGGCAACCTTATTTCCGATGGAATCGCCATCGTTATTCTTATGGTGTTTCAACGGACTTCCTCCCTTTTGGGTGAAACGTTGCTGGTAAAGACCCCTCCCCATATCGACCTTTCCGCCGAAGTGGCTTTAATCGCGATTTTTTCGGCCACTGCGGTGGTGGTGTCCCTGGTTCAGCTTCTTTCCCAACGGCTTTCGGAGGCGGAAAACACGGTGTCCCATTTGGACGTGACCATCGACCGGCTCTCCGAGTTCAACCAGGATCTGCAACGCTACGCCCGAATGGCGGACGAGGAAGCGATTACCAAAGAACGAAACCGGATTAGCCGGGAGATCCACGATATTTCCGGGTATATTTTCACCAACCTGATCGCCTTGATGGACGCGGCGATCAGCATGGGCGGAAGGAACCCCGAAGCTTTGATGGAACTGCACCTGGCTGCCCGAGCCCAAGCCAAAGAAGGGCTCCAGGAAACCCGACGGGCTCTGCGGGAGTTACGGGCTTCGGATTCCCACCGGGATAGGGGAATCGCGGCGATTTATAAAATTAAAACGGTTTTCGAGCGGGTCACGGGGATTACCGTGACCATCGAAACGGGAAATTTACCCCCCCATTTTAACGATGAAATCGATATGGCCATTTATCGGGTCGTTCAGGAGGCCCTAACCAACGCGATGCGCCACGGCAGGGCTAAAACGGTTACCGTGCAATTTTGGATAGTTCAAAACACGCTGGAACTGTGCGTTCAGGACGACGGGGTGGGGGCCAAGGAAATAGCGAAGGGAATTGGGCTTTCGGGTATGGAAGAACGGGTGGGCCACCTGGGGGGAACCATCCGGGCCACAAACGCCCCCGAAGGGGGCTTCCGTTTAGTGGTAGCGATCCCCTTGCCCGCTTCGCTGGTACCGGGGACCGTACCGGAACCGGTGGCTCCGATGGAGGGAACGGATGGGAACTGAGGATGCCGTTATTCGGGTCATGTTGGTGGACGATCAGGGCCTCTTTGCCCAAAGTCTTAAAACGTTTTTGGAAAACTATGCGTCGGATATCCAAGTGGTTGCGGTGGCGGAAAACGGATCCAAGGCGGTGGAAATCGCTCTGGACTTGGCCCGGGGGAGCGGTCCTTCCGTACAACCTGGTACCGTTGCGCAACCCGACACTGTGGCGCAACCCGGCTCTGCGACGCAACCCGACACTACGGCACTGTCCGGTGCTTCCGTTTCGCTTGGCGCTCCGGATGTGGTTCTGATGGACGTGCACATGCCGGTTATGAACGGGGTCGAAGCGACCAAACGGCTTCGGGCCTACCTACCGGACACAAAAATTATCATGCTCTCCACCTACGATGAGGACGAGTACGTCCGGGAAGCCCTAAAACAGGGGGCTTCGGGGTACCTCTTAAAAGATATTTCGCCGACGGAATTGATAGCCGCAATTCGGGCGCTTCGGGGCGGGGTTATGCAGATCTCTCCCCAAATCGCGGCGAAGCTGGTTCATCAGCTTTATGACGATTCAAAACCTAAAAAAACGATCGAGGTGGCGAAAAAATTTGAGTGGTTTGAAACCCTTACGAAGCGGGAGCGGGAAATATTTGCCCTTATTGCCACAGGACGGGACAACGAAGGGATAGCCCGGGAACTCAATATTGCCGAACAAACGGTCCGAAACCATGTCAGTATTATCTACTCCAAGTTGGGTGTAAAAGACAGGTTTGAAATTATTCAATTGGCCAACGAAATTCGGTATCACGAATGATAGGGTTTTAAACAAAATGGGTACAACAAAATTGATGACCCCTCATTGACCAAGGTCTCGGAATAGGAGAACATCGACACTATTATGGCTTTAGTAGAAAAACAATTTCGCGCCCTGTACGGCGCCCTCTTTATCATTTTTATTCTTTTTGGCACCTCCATGACCATTATCGGGGCGACACTGCCTAAAATCCTGTCGGATTTTAACTGGAGCTATACCACCGCCGGCGCGGTCATTGCTGCGGGAGCGATTGGGTACTTCCTGTCCACCTACGCCGCGGGGTTTCTCGTTTCCATTATCGGTCCGCGCTTGACCATCATGCTGGGTTTGATTTTGGAGATCGCGGGGTTATTCCTTTTTGCCGCGACCCCATCACCCCTGGCGAATCTGCTCCTCTATCTGGGTATCGGTATTGGCCAGGGCTGTATTGAACTGACGGTTAACTGGTCTACCCTCCGGATGGACCGGACCGCAAACGGCCGGGCGATGAACCTGATGCACGGAGCCTTCGCCGTCGGGGCCTTTGCGGGGCCCTTTGTGATCGGTCTTTTGATGGGGGCGAACCTTTCGTGGACCCTGATATACCGGTTTATCGCCCTGTTGTTTGTGGGCGTTTTTGTGGTCCTCTTCTTTATGCCCTTTTCCGCGTTGGGTAAGGACGAAGGTCATGGGACCCAAGGAAGCCGAAGGGATCTCTACGCCCATCCCGCCTACTGGCTTGGATTTTTAGCCCTTCTTTTTTACGTCGGGGTAGAATTGGGAGTTTCCAACTGGATCGCCGAGTACTTTGTTACCGTGTTTAAAGCGAAACCCTCCACGGGTTCTTTTATGGTTTCCCTTTTCTGGCTTGGCTTGTTGATCGGACGTTTTGGGGTTCCCATCGTATACCACGGGGAAAAGCGGGAACGGGTATTGATGATCATGGCGGTTCTCATGTCCGCCTCGGTGATCTCCCTTTCCATTTTTGGGTTCGTCGGTTCCGGCACGTCGGTGATTCCAATAGCATCGGCCTTTTCGTTTTTAGCGGGTCTTGGTTGTTCTATCGTGTATCCGATCGTGGTTACTATCGTCGGCTCCGCGTTTCCCCGCTCCCAAAGCGAAGCGGTCGCCTTTTCCGCCATGGGCGGAGGACTGGGGGCCTTTGTTTTCCCCTTTTTAATGTCCTACATTTCGGGAACCTGGGGGATTCGATTAGGGTTTACCACCTACGCTTTCTTTTCCGTGGTGGTGGTTTTGGTAAGCCTTGCTTTGGTTCGGGTAACGAGGGGTAAAAGAGCTTAAGCGGAACCATAGCCCTTCTGTTCTGACTAACGATTGTGGACCTTTAGGCTCTGTTTTTGCCGGTACATGGCTTGATCGGCCAAGGCTAGAAGTTCCGAAAAGGTGGAGGCCGAAACAGCCGTATCCCCGGCGTAGGAGGAAAGTCCGGCACTCACGGAATACCGCAGGTCCCGGAGATCAGGGGTCTTTGCGGGAGCCTGATCGATGGTCATCTGTAATTGTTCGATCAGGGACAGGGCCTTTTGTTTTGGACAGTTTGGTAGTACCACCAAAAATTCATCCCCCCCGGTCCGGATGATAATGTCGTTTCGCCGAAATACGGTACCCATTATACGCACCACCTCCTTGAGTACCGTATCTCCGGTAAGATGACCGTAGGTGTCGTTGATAGATTTAAAATCGTTCAGGTCCAGCATAATCATGGAAAATTCCGAAGGAAGGTCGCTTCGAACAAGATCCAGCATGGTTCGATTAAAAGCCCCCGTAAGGGAGTCCCGGATACTTTCTTCCCGGTACCGCTCCGAACGCATACGTTCCAACAGTAAAAGGTGAAAGTGGTAGATCACGTCCAGGACCACAAACCCGGTGGACGCGAGAATAATGACCATAAAACCGAAATGGGATAGGTAGACCGAATTGGGGTATATAAGGGGAATAAAAGCGTCGCGGATCGCTATGGTGCTCCCCACCACCACGCCCCCCAGTATAAGCAAATGGGCGTTCCGGAAATATTCCATCCGAATCATCTGATACAGCAAATACAGGGGAAGGGGGGCTATCACCATATACGTGAACGTATACAGGTTTTTTAAATCAATCATATTTTGAGGGAATAGAAGTGCTAAAATCGATACGATTTGAAGGACAAAGAAGGTTCGGGAAAACCAGTCGTGCTTCTTTTCCAAGAGGGATAAAAATCCCAACAGAAAAAACAAAGACGCTCCGTGTCGAAGGATAACTACCCACCGCTTAAAATCCACCAGCGCTACGGGGAGATCCGTTAGGGTCATAAAATCCGCCAAAAAAAGGGACGTAAGAATTGACGCGGTGCCTAAAAGAATACGGGAGTCTATTTTAGGAAGGGCCGAAGAGCCGATAAGGATCAGGGTACAGCCCATAATAAAGATAGAGCCCGCCAGAAATAGAATGGACCAGTCGCTGATTAATCGCAGGATTAGGATCCGAAAGTCGTGGCCGTCTTGGGGAATCACGTAGGGTTCAAAGGGTATCCCCGCTTCGTAGACCCCCTGAAGTTCTAGCCGGAGGAGATTGTGGCTCCGCAAAAAGTCTCCTGGAAGGGTGAACAATTTAGCGGAATACCAAATATTGGAGTTCCCCCTCTCCATATCCCCCTGATTTCCCACGTATTGATTATTCCAAAACACCCGCAGGGCCGTACCATCGATATACGGGAAAACCAAATAATAATCCCGTTCTGTGTTCTCTTTGGATAGATCCAGGTCCATGGTTAAGGTAAGAGTGTAAACACCGCTGACATACCTATTATTCAGCACCCCATTTTTATACCATCCGGGTTTTACGGAATCCAAGGTACCCTGCGGGTTTACCACCTGGTACGTGGTATTAAAGCGAAGGGCCTCCTTGGGTACCCGGTAAAGGGCGGGAACTCCGACCAGTATGAGGGCGATGAGCATACCCATCACCAGGACTGAAATAATAAATTTTCGACCCATCAATATAGTTATAATAGAAGGCCACATAAAAGTCTAATGAAGGAAGTTTTCCATGGTTGGATGGGGAAACGAATCTGTGGTACTGTAGGGGTATCTTGATTAGTCCGTTACCTATTACCCTTTTACATATTGGCGTGGCGGGCCTCGTTTCCTGTCATGTGGCCCTGCGAAAACGGAATGTCCGGGCCGCCATTGGATGGATAGGCCTGGTCTGGCTGGTTCCCCTGGCGGGAGCTATCCTCTATTTCCTTCTCGGTATCAACAGGATTAGCAGAACCGGAGCTTCCTTGGGTCTGGAGAGTCACGTGCGGGCCCACGACCAGCTGTACCCCTCCACGAACTCGAGAGCGGTTCCCCATTCGGGATTTTCCGGGATGAACCGATTGGCGGAGACGGTTACCCATCGACCCCTGACCTCGGGGAACCGGATTGAACCGTTGATCCATGGGGACCAGGCATATCCCGTCATGTTGGAGGCCCTCCGGGGCGCCCAAAAGTCCGTAAGTTTTTCGAGTTATATTTTTGATAACGATAGGGCCGGGACCGAATTTATTTCTGCCTTCACGGAGGCCAAAAGCCGGGGTGTGGCCGTTCGGGTTTTGGTGGATGGGGTCGGGGCCCGGTACAGTAAAGTCGATACGGTAAACGCCCTGCGAAAAAAGGGAGTTTCGGCGGCTAAATTCCTTCCCAATAGACCCACGACCCTGTTTCGATACGCCAATCTTCGGAATCATCGGAAGCTTATGGTGGTCGATGGGACGTTGGGATTTACCGGGGGCATGAATATCCGGGAGGGAAACCTATTGGCCATCCCCAACGCCCATCCGATCCGGGATATCCATTTTAAGGTACAAGGCCCCATCGTAGAGGACCTGCAGAGGGCCTTTGCCATAGACTGGGCCTTTACCACCGGAGAACGGCTCGATGGACCCGACTGGTTTCCCCGTATTCCGGTTAGTGAAAACGAGGAAGGAGTGTTTGCCCGGGGTATTCCCGACGGACCGGACACGGATATGGACAATATGCGCCTGGTTATACTAGGCGCTCTCGCGGCGGCCCAGTATAGTGTTAAAATCGTTACCCCCTATTTTCTCCCCGACAGCGCTATAACGGCGGCCTTGCAAACCACCGCCCTCCGGGGTGTTCAGGTTGATATCATCCTCCCCGAAAAAAGTAATATTTTTTTTATGGACTGGGCCATGGAAGCCCAAATCGCCGACCTTATCGACCGGGGCTGTCGGATAACCCTGTCCCCGCCCCCCTTTGATCATAGTAAGCTATTCGTGGTAGACAGCCTGTGGTCCCTTATTGGTTCCACCAATTGGGACCCCCGGAGCCTCCGCTTAAACTTTGAATACAACCTGGAATGTTACGACCCGATCCTAGCCCAGCGCTTGGAAAAGCTCATCGAAGAACGGATCGAACAAGGCCGGCCCCTCACGGCGGAATACCTCCGCTCCCTGCCCCGGGCCCGGCGCCTGCGGGACGGTTTTGCCCGGCTGTTGACGCCCTACTTGTAAGAGGGATTTTCTTGACAGTCTATTGTAATTGATATAGCATTATATATCAGGAAGGAATAGCAGGTATATTGAATGCAAACAGATAAAGCATCTTGGCCTTTGTACCAAAAAATTTACAACCAACTTTCCACTGACATCGAGTCGGGTGTGTATCCCCCCGGTGCTAAGGTGCCTTCGGAAAAAGAGCTTTCTAATCAATACGGCGTGAGTAGAATAACCAGCAAAAGGGCTTTGGAAAAACTAGTAGAAGAGGGATTTATAGAACGGGTTCCCGGAAAGGGATCCTTTGTTCGGGATACTATATTCGGAGGAAAGATTTCATCCGATTCCTCTCAAGGAAAAGATACTTTGGTTGGGGTCATTCTGGCGGACTTTGCTGATTCTTTCGGAACCCGATTGTTGTATTGGATTGAAAGTCGTTGTCGAGAATTAGGGTATTCAATCGTTTTACGGAGGACTCAAGATGATAAGGCCTTAGAGGAGCAATCGATACAAGAATTGCTTCGTCTAGGGGTTAAGGGCATTATTATAATGCCAGTACATGGGGAATATTATAGCGAGACCATACTCCGCTTGGTGTTGGATAAGTTTCCATTGGTATTTGTGGACCGTCAACTGGAGGGTCTTGAGGCTTCGTTTGTGGGAACCGATTGTGTCCTTGCGGCCCAGCGGGGTGTAGATTATCTTTTTGAATTAGGGCACCGTTCTATTTCGTTTATATCACCCAAAAGCGCACATACTTCCACGATTGAAGCTCGATTGGATGGCTTTGTTCGGGGGCACGCTGAACACGGGATCGCGATTGATCGGGATCTTTTAATAACCGATTTAGAAATGATAGTGAGCCTTGACTATACTAAAACAAATCATGGGAAGGATATTCTAAGGGTTCAAGAATTGTTGGCTTCCCACAGAGAGATTAGCGCTGTATTTGCCGAGGAATTTAACGTCGCGCTTTTGGTTCATGAAGCTGCACGCCGGATTGGCTTGGAAGTACCCAAGGATCTTTCCATTCTCTGTGTAGATTATCCTTATTTTTCGCTGGGGCCAATTTTTTACACCCATATTCGACAGTACGAGGATAGGATGGGTTCTATAGCGGCGGAGATGATAGTGAAAAAGATCAATGAAAATGGGCCGGTAGAAAAAGTACTCCTTCCTTTTGAAATAATCTATGGGCTTTCAACCGCTAAAATATCATGACATATCATGTAATATAAAAAAGAATTTGTTTGACAGCTGACATATCTGGTGTTATTATACATTTGCGGTTGGTGATATGATATATACTGTATAGTAATTACTTGTTCATCCGCCGTCTGAATACCGTAATTGCGGGAGTTTCCCGGTGTATGGGTTCAGTATTTTGACGTTTTCTGGAAAGGTTTTATTTTTTTACATGATCCCTGACATGAAGGAATAAAACTTACAGGAAACAAAACAAATAGGAGGAAAGGATGAAAAGAATCGTTGCCATTTCCATCGCCCTGTCTCTTATCCTTGGTGGAACCTTGGTGTTCGCCAATGGTCAAAAAGAAACTGGTGGCGGAGGAACGCCCGCTAATCCCGAAAAGGTATTATATTGGACCTCCATGACTCCCCCAGATTCACTTACCTTGAAAGATATGGTTGATACTTACAATAAGACCCATCCTGGTGTGGTAGTCGAATTTGTTCAAGTCCCTGGGTCCGAAACGGATGTCGCAAAATTGATGACTGCGGTTCGAGGTGGTACGGGACCGGATGTATATCAGTTGGACCGGTTCACCGTGGCGCAACGGGCGGCCGCAGGGGTATTGGAAGACTTAACGTCGATAGTTCAAAAAAAGGACCCCAATCTTTCATCCAAATATCTTCCCTTTGCCTGGGCTGAAACCCAGTACAAAGGACATACGTACGCTCTCCCCTTTGATACGGATTCTCGGGTTTTATATTACAACAAAGATATGATTAAAGCGGCGGGCTTTGATCCTCAAATGTTTGATCCTAAAAATGGACCCCTTACCATCGATCAAATTAAACAGATTTCCCAAAAGATAGATAAGACCGACGCGAACGGTAACTATACCCAGGTTGGCTTTATCCCCTATGATACTACGTACTCTCAGGGTTGGCATTATACCTGGGGCTTCGTGTTTGGCGGCAAGTTCGCCGATCTTAACGCTATGAAGGTTACCCCTACCGATCCGGGGGTTGTCAAAGCTTTTCAGTTTATGAAAGATTGGGCGGCGATGATGGGGCCTCAGAAGGTTCAGACCTTTATCAGTACCTATTCGCCCCCCAACCCCCCACCGGAACAACATCCCTTCTTGATTGGGAAGGTCGCGATGATGGTTTCTGGCGACTGGGTATTAAACTCGATTAAGCAATATACTCCGAACCTGAATTATGGTGTTACATATATTCCGATTCCCGAAAAAGGCGCGGCGCCCCAAACCTGGTCTGGCGGTTGGTCCTTTGTTATTCCAACGGGATCCAAACACGTAGCGGCTGCTTACGATTTTATTTCTTGGATGACGGGCCCTGAAGGGCAGAAAATGTATACGGTTGGTTCCTCCCATATGCCGACGTATAAAGCCCTTTTGGACGATGATTCCCTATACGAAGGTAATCATAAATTTTTTAAACAACTTTTGGCTAACTCCAATAGCCGACCCTCTCTCCCCGTAGGCGGGTTATATTGGGACGCGTTGACTCAAGCGCAGAATGCCGTAACGTTAAAACAAGCGGATCCTACGCAGGCATTACAACAGGCCTACGATACGGTACAGCCTCAGTTAGATCAGGCTAAATAAAAAAGTTCTAAAAATAAAAATTTATTAGGACCCGTCGAAATAAAAAACTCCTTGGTAAAAACAAGGGGGGCTGTAAAAAAAGGCGGTATGGAAATCAGGGACCTAACCGCCTTTTTTTATACTAGGGGAGGAATCGGGATGACCCATTCATCGAGTCGTAATTTGCGAAATGGATTAATTTTTGTTAGCCCGTGGATTTTTGGTTTTATAGCGTTCCAAATTTACCCAATTTTATATTCCCTTTGGCTTAGCTTTACCCGTTATTCAGGTTTTGGGAAACCTATTGCTATTGGATTTCAAAATTTTCAGCAACTTTTTAATGATCCTCTATTTTGGAAATCCGCGTATAATACCCTATACTACACCCTTTTAGCGGTTCCTATCGGTGTGGTAGTAGCGATTGTCCTCGCCTTGGCGATGAATCAAAAAGTTAAAGAGGTAGCGATCTATCGTGCTATACTTTACGTTCCTTCTATATTACCGATTTTCGCTCTTTCGTTTGTTTGGGTTGTTTTTTCCAACCCTCGATTTGGACTTCTTAATTTAATTGGACAAGGGATAGGATTACCGGTTATCGATTGGATCGGGGATCCTAGATGGAATAAGTTATCAATCGTGTTGCTTGCTCAGCTTGGAGCTGGCGGACCGGCGCTTATTTTCCTTGCGGGAATTAGAGCGATTCCTTCCGAGCTATTCGATTCCGCCCAAATTGATGGGGCTAACGTATTTCAGCGATTTTTCAAAATTACCTTACCCCTTATTACTCCAATTATTTTATACGATATCATTCTGGGGTTGAGTATGGGGCTTCAAATATTTACCCAGGCGTATATTTTAACCGGAGGAGGCAGTAGCGGAGCTAATACCGCAGGGCCCGATAATTCGCTTCTCTTTTATGTGTTTTATGTTTATAAATCCGCTTTCCAGTATACCCAAATGGGGTACGCTTCAGCTTTGGTGTGGATATTTTTTATTGTCAGTATGGCGATCGCACTCGCGGTATTTCGATGGGCAAAGGCTTGGGTCAATTATGATGTTGAATGAGGGGTTTGAAAAAGCATTGAATAGGAGAAACAATCGTGGCGTATAATATGGCTTTAGAAATACAAAGATCCATACAACGAAGGAGAGAATCGTTTAAAAAAACCTTCGCGGTAAGGATTGTTCCCCGAATAATTTTAGTGGTCATGAGCCTAGTGTATATCACTCCTCTTTACTGGATGGTGGCCACGTCGCTTAAGAGTTCCCTGGAATTAACCGCATTTCCTCCAACCCTTTTTCCCCATACCTTTGTATGGAAAAACTATATCGATGCGTTGGAATATATTCCTTTTATACGATACTTTTTGAATTCCCTTATCCTTACCACTGGAGCCACTATTGGTGCGGTTGTTTCTAACTCCCTCATTGCGTACGGGTTTTCAAGGATTGAATGGAAAGGACGGGAAGTGCTTTTTTATGTGGCCATTGCAACCATGTTCATTCCGTTCCCGGTTACTCTGGTCGCACTTTTTGACATTTTTGCTAAAATGCATTGGATAAATACATATCTCCCCCTCATTGTTCCTACCTTTTTTGGTCAAGCCTTTTATATGTTTCTAATTCGCCAATTTCTAATGGGTGTCCCTAAAGAGCTATCTGACGCGGCAAGAATCGACGGAGCCAATGAATTTATGACTTTTTTTAAAGTTATAATTCCCCTTATGAAGCCAGCAATAGCGGTGGTGTCTATCTTTGCCGCGGTTAACGCGTGGAATGACTTCCTGACCCCTCTTATTTATCTACAGACCCAAGCGATGTATCCCCTTTCCATTGGTTTGCAATTTTTTAGAGCGGAACACACGGTAGCTTTTAGTCTTCTCATGGCGGCCTCTACGATGGTTGTCATTCCCGTGATTATTCTCTTTCTGCTTTTCCAAAGATTTTTTGTGGAAGGTATTACGATGGGAGCGGTAAAGGGGTAATATAAAATGGATACAACAAATAATTTTGCGGTTCTCCGCCGGCAAAAGCGGGATAATTATTGGGCTACTCGAATATTCGCTGAATTGGATTTTTTGCATCGGATATTGAAAATCGAACAAAAAGACGATCCGATTCTTACGAAAATTGAAAAAAAAATAGAACTCGATTTTTCAAAGCAAGGAGCCCTTACGAGACCAGCGGTAGAAGAAGCCGAATCGGCTTTAGAACCGTATAAAGCTTTCTGTAAAGAGTATTCACTACTCTGCGTGGGACACGCGCATATCGATATGAATTGGCTCTGGGGTTTCCATGAAACGGTGATGATAACTATAGATACTTTTAGAACCGTTTTAGACCTCTTTGAAAAATATCCCCAATTTAAATTTTCCCAATCCCAAGCTTCGGTGTACCACATTATTGAAAAATACGCGCCCCAGTTGGTTGAACCCATTCGATCACGGATAGCCGATGGACGTTGGGAAGTAACCGCTACCCAATGGGTGGAAAGCGATATGAATTTACCTTCGGCGGAAAGTCTCGTACGTCAACTAACCTACGCTAAACGATATGTAATGGATCGTTATGGGGCCAAAGAATCGGCGTTCGAACAAGTTTTTTTACCCGATACCTTTGGGCATGGAGCATTTACCCCAGAATTATTCGTTGCGGCGGGGGTACAGCGATTTTACCATTGTAGAGGATCGGACGATCATCATGTATATCGCTGGGTAGCCCCCTCTGGGCGTTCAATAGTCGTGTACCGTGAGAGTCGTTGGTATAATACGGAAATTGATTCGTCGATTGCCCAGTTTCTTCCAGAGTATTATTCCTCCACAGGAATAAAAACCGCTTTTTGTCTTTATGGCGTGGGTGATCATGGGGGTGGTCCTACTATACGGGATATTGAACGCCTTACAGACATGAATACCTGGCCGATTTTCCCGCAGATTAGGTTTTCGACCCTTCGCGAGGGTTTTGATGAAATAGAAAAGGCGAATCCCCGGTTGCCCGAAGTTCACGGAGAGCGGAACCCTATTTTTACGGGGTGCTACACATCCCAATCGCGTATAAAAATGGCAAACCGGAAATCTCAAGAATTGCTCTACGAAACAGAATATTTTCAAGCTCTAGGGTATGTAAAATTAGGTGAAACTCCCTTAGATAAAATATTTCGTTCCAACATTCGGGATGCTTGGGTGCGTGTTCTGTTTGGGCAATTTCACGATATTCTTCCCGGTTCGGGGATCCAGTTTACCCGTGAATATGCCTTAGGCAGTTTTCAAGAAACCATGGCGGTGGGGTTATCAGCCACTTCGTATTACGTAAGGGATCTTACGGCTTTGGATAGGTATGAACCGGAAAGAGGAGGGGATCATGCCTATTCTACACCATCGATTGCGTTCTGGAATGACGGGAATACATACCATGGCGCGGGGGTTGGTTACGGAACCGATGCTTTCCGGTTGCCTTCCGTCGGGCGAGGACTGGGGAAAAATCGCTATTTTAAGATTTTCAATCCTCTTCAATGGGATAGGATAGAAACTTGCGAAATTACGGTATGGGATTGGCTTGATAGTCCCCAATCAATCCGATGCTTAGATGAAGATTCAAAGGAATTGGACCATCAAATTTTAGAGGTTGGTAAGGACCCCTATTGGGGGCATCGATTTATTCGGCTTGCCCTTTCTTTATCAATTCCCGCTTTTGGAACCAGAATTCTCCGGATTGATTCATGGGAAACGGCGATCTATAGCGGTTCAGCCCTTTTTCCCTACGGAACGGATAATTGGCTTGTGGAGCGAAATATAAATCCCGTATTAGAAAATGAATACATAAGGGTAACTTTTGACCCTCAAACATTGACCATACTTTCATTTATTCGAAAATCAGATGGATTGGAAATAATTCCAGAAGAATCTGGTCCGGACCATGAAAAGTACGCCGGGGTGTTTCGATTGATTCGAGAGGACACCCATGGAATGACCGCTTGGATAGTGGGAAGACACACCAAAGCAATTTCACTTATCCATAATATCCGTCTCATAGATTCGCATATCGATCCGAAGACCCTGAAGCAATGGTTGGATTTTGAAATTCCCATTTCTGAAACTACGGGATCTAAAGCTAAAGTACGAGTTTCATTAGATAAATTGAGCGAACATATCTGCTATTCTGTCACCTGCGATTGGCTTGAACGGGGTAATGAAACCCTTGGGGTAAATCAATTGGATTTTTATGTTCCCCTGCGAAAACCCGGTACGGTGATTCGGAACGATGTTCCCTTTGGGATTGTGGATCGTAGCACTTTTGATATGGATGTATCGGCTCTTTCTTTTGGGGCCCGACAGTGTGGAGAAAAGGGATCGGTGGTTTTCCTTGCGACGGACAGTAAACATGCTTTTCGTATGACGAAAGAGGGGATCTCTGTCGTTTTGATAAGAAGCTCCTACGATCCGGATCCTTACCCTGAATTAGGTCGCCATACATGGGCATTTTCTCTCGGGTTGTTAGACTCTATAAGTTGGGAAAATCCTGAACTTCTGTATAAGCATACGTCAGAATTTAACCACCCTAGTATTATTCAAGCGTTTGTCGGAAATAACGGTATACCGCAAAAAGCCCTTCCCTTTATCCGGATAGAAGGTGGTGGGGTTGTGGTTACCGCTATCAAGCGATTAGAACCTCACCGGTGGGATGTTGATGACGATATTGAACCCAAATCTCTTATCATCAGGATTTTTGAGATTCAAGGAAGAGATACAAAAGTAAAAATTTCCCTCCCCGGTGAAAGGATTATCGGTTGTATTTTGATGGATATACACGAACGTCCTTTACAACAGCAAAGCGAATACATTAATGATGGGTACGCGATCGTTCCGATACGACGTTACGGGATTCAAACGATTCAAATTATGTTGAACTAACCTAAGGAAGGAATAATATGTTGATACGAAAGGTTGATTTACGGATACGGCAGTATTTACATTTTTTAAAGGGTCTTCGGTATACGGTGTTGGAAAGCCCTGCCTTTGAGGTGTTTGAGACCCAAACGGTCTATCGCAGGCCTCCCGCGGTGGATACCTGGAAGCCGGTTCGGTTTCCCTATCCCTACGGGAAGGAATGGACCACCTATTGGTTTAGAACGTCCTTTAGGGTGGGTGAATCCGCTCGGGGACGGGAGCTTTTTTTACAGGCCACACCGAACGCGGATTCTCTGGTGTTTATCAACGGAAAAGCGGCGGGGGCTATCAATCCTTTCCACGATGAAATTCGGCTTGCCTCTTCGGGAGTTCCGGGAACGGAGTATGAGATATACCTGGAATCCTATGCGGGGCATAAGTACCCGGGGGAACATCCCTTTCAGGGGGATTCGGTGATCCTGACCTTGGGGGCCCATATCGATGATTATCCGAATATTTTTCGTCATGCGGCGTTGACGGCCAAAAATGAAACCATCTACGGCCTGTATCACGATGTCCGTGTCCTTTTCGACTTGGCCCAGACGCTGGATGAAAATTCGTTGCGGAAAAATCGTATTCTCCAGGAGTTGTACCGGGGGCTTTCGACCATTCGTTTTACCGCCCAGGGAGAAGAATTGGAAGCCCAGGCTCGTAGGGCCCGGGAAATTATCGCACCCCTTTTGTTGGAAAAGAATAGCGGGACTACGCCGGAAATCTTTTTGGTGGGCCACGCCCATATCGACCATGCGTGGCTGTGGCCCATTTGGGAGACCGAACGAAAGGCCGCCCGTACCTTCGCTAACATGGCCCGGTACGCCGAAGAATTCGAGGAGTTTGTGTTCGTCCAATCCCAACCGGCCCAGCTTGAAATTGTACGACGGGAGTATCCTGATATTTTTATGTCCGTTAAAGCGGCCTTTGAACGGGGCCAATGGGAACCCAACGGGGGCATGTGGGTAGAGGCGGACTGTAATTTAAGCGGCGGTGAATCTTTGATTCGGCAGTTCCTGGTGGGAAAACAAGCGAGCCGTCAATTATTGGGTTACGAAGGGGATACCCTGTGGCTTCCCGACGTGTTTGGTTACGCCGCAGCGCTACCGCAAATATTACGGGGTTGTGAAATCGAATACTTCGTGACCAGTAAAATCAACTGGAACGATACGACCCGGTTCCCTTACGACACGTTCCTTTGGCGGGGCATCGATGGTACGGGACTGAAAACCCACTATATCACCAGTCGATCCAACGGGTACAACGGAAAAATAACACCCACGGATTTGGTGGAATCGTGGAATCAGGTTCAACATAAGGAAGTGCAGGAAGCGGTGCTGAAGCCCATCGGCGAAGGGGACGGGGGAGGCGGTACCACCCGCTCTGATCTGGAAGCCGCCCGACGGCTGAGAGATCTGGAGGGCGCCCCCCGGTCCCGGTGGAGCCGGGTATCCTCGGCTTTGGCGGCCGTTTTTGAAAAGGCCCGGGATCTCCCCGAATGGCGGGGGGAGCTTTACCTGGAATTACACCGGGGTACCTATACGACCCAGGCGCGGACAAAACGGAATAACCGGAAGATGGAGTTCGCCCTTCGGGAAACCGAATTCCTCTATTCCCTATTGGGTCTACTCGGCTTGAATCCTCCGATTCCCTACCCTCGGGAAGCCTTGTTGGATTCCTGGAAGCGGTTGTTGACCAACCAGTTCCACGATATCATCCCCGGATCCTCGATCAACCGGGTTTATAAGGATGCGGAGGTAGAGTACGACCGGATCAGAAAAACCACCGGGGAACTTCTGCGTCAGGGCGTAGAAATCCTGGTCGCTACATTAGGAAATTCCCGGGGAACCTTTGCGCTGGCTCAACCGTCGGCGAAACAGGAAATATCCGGTTCAGCCGACGGAAGAAGTCCGGTTTCCGCGGTCTTTGTTCTAAACTCCCTGTCTTGGGAACGGACCACCGACGCGATTATTCCCTTGTCGACGGAGTCGGGGATACGCTACGGGAGTCTCCGTACGACACAGGGTGCTGTACCGGTACAGCATAGCCGAAATATCCTAGATCAACCGGAAATTCACGCCATGGTTACCCTTCCTCCCATGGGGGCGGCGGTGTTTTTTCTGGAACCCGAGGCGTCGAAGTCTAGCACATCCCCGTCTCTTCACGCTACCGAAACTTCACCGTTTCAGTATCAGGGGAAACACCTTCGGACCCCCTTCTATGAGATAGAGTTTGATGGGGCCATGGGGATTACCCATTTGGTCGATAGGGAAACCCGGAGGGAGTTTGTGGAAAGCGGCGGGGCCTTTAATTCCTTTGTGGGGGCGGAAGACCTGCCGATCCTATGGGACGCCTGGGATATCGATGCGGATTGGGTGGAAAGCCAGGAAGCCGAGGATAGGTTGATCTCTTCGGAGCTTGTTTCCGATGGTCCCCTGTTTATCCAGATCCGGAACAAATATCGAATCGGCCGACAATCCTCGTTGACCCAGGACGTGTATTTTTACACTCAAAATAGGCGGATCGATTTTGTAACCCTTATCGATTGGCACGAAAGTCATCGGCTTTTAAAGGTAGCCTTCCCCGCCCGGATACACACGAATCAGGTTCGATGCGAAGTCCAGTACGGCCATGTGTTCCGGTCGACCCACGAAAATCTACCCCAAGACCGGGCCCAGTTTGAATTCTGCGCCCATAAGTGGATCAGCCTGGAAGAGAACGGAGCCTCGGTGGCTTTGCTGAACGATTGTAAGTACGGCTACGACGTGGACGGTTCGGTCATGCGGCTTACCCTGCTTCGGTCCCCCAAGGCCCCTGACGGGGAAGCGGATATGGGAATCCATCATCTGACCTATTCGATCCTCCCGCTGTGTGGGCCCTTTACCGCTGAAACGACCGTTCGTTCGGCCTACGACCTGAATCAACCCTGTACCGTTTTTGGCCTTACGCAAACCAGTTCCGCCGCTTCCTCCGATTACGCCATCGCCTCGGATTTTTCCGTTCCGCGGAGTTCTTCGGTTTCATCGTATGATGTCAGCGCCACGGACTGGTTTGCCGAAGGTTGGGTTTCGGTCTTTTCGATCGACGCGCCTCAAATCGTTATCGAGACGGTTAAGGCGGCGGAGGATGGTAAAGGTATCGTATTACGCTTGTACGAAGCCTCCGGCGGCGCTTGTTCCGCCCGGCTGCGTTCTGCCTTCCCCATAGGGATCGCGGAAGAAACCAATATGCTGGAACGGAACCCCGCCCCCCTGCGGTTTGACAACCACAGCGTTGCGTTAAATTTTCGAGCCTTTGAAATAAAAACGATACGGCTCCAATAAATCCATGGGGCCCCTATTCTCCCTTAAGCCGCCCTTTGCTATACTAGATTTCATCAAACAACGCTTCACTATGGCCCCCCCAAGAGGGGGCCTGGTAAGTTTTCCTGAGGAGAATTCCATGAGAAAAATACTATTGATTGTAGGGGCCCTGGGGATACTCGCCTCCTGCTCAACCTTGGACAAACAAACGTTGACCGATCCCTCTCTTCGTAAGCCCTTTGCCCCCACCACCGTGAAAGTAGGCTTTGATACCTTTATGTTCCGCCTGGATATCCAACGGGGAAAGCATGAGGAATATCAAATAAACTCCCAAAATCAATTTAGACCAGTTTTGGTAGATAACCCCTATAGTCCCCTGGTGATCGATTTGGGTAACGGTCTGATATACGATGCCAACGGGAATTTGGGGATCGATATTTTGCGGTATTACGGTTTCCTCGATATGAAAAACGTTACCATCGTTTCCCGTTCTACCGGTTTTGGCGGACCTACAGAAAAATGGGAAAAGATGGATAATCGATATCGCATAGAACGAAGCGGTGTAGGAACCGAAACGGGAACCTACGAGGCCTCGGAGACAGCGGACGATAAAAAACATAACGTTATCAAAATTTCTCCGAAAGGAGTCGTCGATACCATCGGTAATATTTTAGGGATCACGACCTACGCGATGATAAATACCAAGGGAGAAAACGAGGTTGCTATTCCTGGTTTGATCGGTGAAACCGTATATCGGCTGAACGATGGAAACCGGGTAGATTTTGATAATAATCTGAGCGTCATCAACCGGGGGGATACTATTCAGGCGGGAAACCTGCGGATGATTCAAACCCAAAAGAGCGTATTCGTTTATTACTCCAACTATCGGGGTTTTGAACTTCGGCGGGATGGGGCGGAAATTCGATATTTGATTAATGGGAAGCTTAACCGTACCTATACCGTGGAATAGTTATATAGTTCAACGAAGGTTGAGAATCCTCTTTTTACATCACCATAGGGGGGATCGAATCCGAGTGGCCCCCTATGAGTGGGGCCACTTTTCATAGTTGCTCAGGCTTCGTTGAACTAAAAAATGCCCAATTCCCCCAAAAAGGGGGAAAAAGCACCGGGACCAACTATCGTAGGCTTTTCACCGCTTCCGCTTCGATAGCCAAACCTTTTTTATACCGATCAAAGTATTCCTGGAATCCCGCCACATCTTTAGGATCCGGTTTGATCGCTTTTCCGATGCTTCCGGCGATGAGGCTGTCCAAGTAGTCGGGCAGGGATTGGGCTACCCTTTCTCGGATCATATAGGCCGCTAAAAGGGCCATGCCCCAGGCACCCCCTTCCCCCGCAGTGGCTGGCAGACTAACCGGTGCGTTGGTCGCCGCCGCCATAATCCGCTGGCCCGTATCACCCCGCTTAAAGAATCCCCCGTGTCCCCGGATTTCATCCACCGTAACCCCTTCTTCTTTCGTGAGTATATCGAGACCAATCCGAAGGGCGCAGAGGGAGGTAAACAGTAATGAACGGATAAAGTTTTCAATGGTAAAGGCGTTGTCCGGCTTACGGACGAAAAGAGGCCGCCCTTCGGTAAACCCGCTGACGTGTTCCCCCGAAACGTAGCTTATGTGAAGCAATCCCCCCGCGTCGCTATCTCCGTTCATAGCCAGGGGGGTTAATTTCGAATACAGATCCCCTATCGATGCGTCGGATCCCAAAGCTTTAGCGGCCTGACCAAAGAGGCCAATCCATGCGTCAAAATCTGAGGAGCCATTATTCGTGTGGGCCATTCCGACGGGCTTTCCGTCGGGGGTCATCACGATATCTATCTCCTTATGAACTCGCTTTAAGTTCTTTTCCAAAACGATCATAGCAAAAACCGAGGTTCCTGCGGATACGTTACCCGTTCTAGAACGTACACTATTGGTCGCGACCATCCCAGTTCCCGCGTCACCCTCCGGAGGACAAAGAGGAATCCCACTCTTTAATTTCCCCGATGGGTCTAAAAGCCGTGCCCCTTCCGGAGTTAATTCCCCCGCTCGATCCCCCGCAACTAAAACCTGGGGCAGTATCTGTTTCAGTTTCCAAGGATAACCCTGGGGTGCTACGAGGGCATCGAATTGATCAACCATCTTCTGGTCGTAATCTCCCGTATTCGGATCGATAGGGAACATCCCTGAAGCCTCTCCAATACCCATAACCCGTTTACCCGTGAGCCGATAGTGTACGTACCCCGCCAGGGTCGTCAGATAGTCGATTTTTCCGACATGGTCTTGTTTTTCTAAAATCGATTGGTATAGATGCGCAATGCTCCACCGTTGGGGGATCGCAAAGTTAAAAAGGGGCGTTAAGGTATCGCAGGCTTTTTCGGTAATATTATTTCGCCAGGTACGGAAAGGAGTAAGCAATTTTCCGTTTTTATCCAACACGATATAACCGTGCATCATGCCGCTAAAACCTAAGGCCGCAAAGGATGTTAATTCTACACCGTATTGTTCCCGCACGTTTTTTACGAGGGACGCGTAACAACCGGCGGTACCTTTCCAAACTTCGTGCAAGTCGTAGGTCCAGATCCCGTTAACCAGTTGATTTTCCCACTCGTAGGAACCTGCGGCTAAGGGGGTACTGTCGCTGGCGATAAGACTCGCCTTTATTCGGGTAGAACCGAACTCAATCCCTAAAATCGCTTTTCCTTCTCGTATTAAAGCCCCATGGGCTTTGATTGCAGTTTGGTTTGTCATTGTGTCCTCCTTTGTGGGGTGCGTGGTCGATAACACTGTAAATGGGTTCCCTATTGGTGTCAAGAAAGTACTTCAACGAAGGTTGAGCAAACTATAGTAAATACTCACCATCCTACACCCGAACAAATTGGGGAAGGTATTCCTCCTTCTTTTTCAAGGGGGTTATATACTCACGATTCCAAATCTTTCTCCATATTGGATTTACAGTGTAGTGGGTATAAAACAGCCGTTCCCGGTAGAGTTTCCCAAGGCCTTCACGGATCTTTTCCTCCGGAACTCCCGCCTTCACCGCGTGTACGGGAGTGCGCTCCACCCCCCATTTTATGCGAAATTCTTTCTGATAGTTGTGGTACACCACGTAGCACATAAAGCGGGCCAGGCCATTGGCCACGTTACGGACAAAACATACCGATTCTCGATGGTAGGCCGCCAGGTCCTTCCGAAACTCCCGTTCTCCGTAATTCACCGAGAATAGTTCATTGGCGATATTTCGAGGGGTCTTGGACGAGCAGGTCTTATGGATAAAGGAACCCTCGGCCATAGCTTTGCGGATAACGTTAATTAATTCCAAGGCACGGAGATAAGTTTTGTGCTCATCGGTCCTAAACTCCAAGAACGGTAACATCGCCCGGTTCCAGATGGCAGGCATCAGTTCCAATAATTCGGTGAAGGCCTTCAAAAGGGCATTTTGCGGGGGTTTATAGGTCTGCTCGATCTGGGCCCGCTTCGCTTTTTGCTCAGGGGTCATCCGTCCTTTTCTGCGAAGGGTGACGTGGGTAAATCCATACAGGAATTGGGAATCCGTTCCCATCAGGATGTTGATATTGTTGGGATGGTATTGGGATACGTCGAAGGATTCGAATCCGTCGGCGGTAAGGCCTTCCTGGAGGTTTAGGGTGCTGAGGCAATCGACGTGGAAGAGCAGGCTATTGCGGCTTAGCCGTTCGAGTCGGTTTTGAGCGCTGGCGACGGAACAGTGCTGATGTTTTGCCATGGCACTGACACTCTCGCCGCAGGAGACGGCTCGATGGAACTCTTGGTAGGATAATGTTTTCTTGGTGTAGTAGTCCAGGAGGAAAATCCGTTCGGTAAAGGTTCTCCCGCAAACGGTACACTTAAAACGTTTAAGGGTTCCCGCGACGAGGGTGGTGTAGGAATTATAGTAGCGGAAGGGGGACACGATGGCCCTCTTCACCGCCTGTGGGTTGTGGAACTCGCATTCATCATTAGGGCAAAAGGGTGGACTATCCATAGGTACCTCCACACTTATTACGCTTTCATTCTCTCAAATGCTTTAATCAAAATCGAAAAAAAGGAAATTTAGGGGAAAATCACTTACTCAACCTTCGGTGAAGTAAGGGAGATTTGACATATAGGGGCTCCTATGCTATCCTGCGTGTACGTTCACGCCATTTTTTTCAATCCCTTTATAGCATTGAAAAATGGTAAAACGTATAAGAGGGTTTATGACGGTAAAAGAGATCGCTGAGTTAGCGGGGGTTTCTATAGGTACGGTTGATCGGGTTTTACATAGCCGTGGAAGGGTGTCCCGAAGTACCCGAGAGCGGATAGAAGCGATAATAAAAGAGTCGGGTTTTTCTCCGAATCCTATAGCGCGACGTTTAAAGAGAAATAGGGAATACCGTCTATACGCGGTGGTACCGCAACGTTCGCAAGATTCGGGGTATTGGGGGCAGGCTCGACAGGGGATTCTGGAAGCGGCGGATGAGATTACTTCGATGGGAGTTGTTTCTCAAGTCCTTGAGTTCGATCGATACGATGAAAAATCATTTCGTTGGGCTACGGAAAAGGTGTTGGAAAATGAATGTGATGGTATTTTGTTGGCTCCGATTATGCCTGATGAGAGTAGGGGTTTTATTCGATCTATAGAGGGTAAGATTCCCTACGTTTTTTTTGATGCCCATTTACCGGATACCCATCCGCTGGTGACTATTGGTCAGGATTCGTTTCGGGGTGGACATTTAGCCGGCCGTCTAGCGAGTCTTTTCGCACAGGGACAGAGGGGTACCTTCGCTATTATGACGGCCCACACGGAGGATTATCATATTAGACGCCGTCGAGAAGGGTTTTTAGATTTTGCTTCTTCGGCGGGGTATACGGTTGTTTTACGAGAGAATGTGGATCTTGAGAGAGAATCATCGGTTCATGAGGAATTAGAAGGATTGGCTACCCAATATACCGATTTGCTTGGCATTTTTGTCACGAGCGCCTCAGCCCATAGGATTGCCCAAGCGGCTTGGGAGTTTAGGAAAAAAAGACCCCTTGTGGTGATCGGGTATGATTTGGTTACGGAAAATCATCGACTTCTTCTAGAAGGAAAAATCGACGCCATCATTTCCCAGCGTCCGGAGTTTCAGGGGCGTCGGGGATTACTCGATTTATATCGTTCTATCGTTCTGGGGCGGGCTGTCCAAAGTTCAGTAGAAATTCCGTTGGATGTGTATATAAAAGAAAACGCTCCGGCTCTAAAAAAAGCCCATAAGGAGGAGGGGCCAAAAGAACGGGAAGTGTTACGGGCCCCTTGAAGCGCGTCATTTTATCTCCCTATACTTCCCCTGAATACAATTCTGATTTGGAGTGATATTGCTGTATTTCCCCAATAAGGGAAGCTGTAATAAGGGGAGTTGTATTGCATAGCGTTGATGTATCCTTTCAATATATCAAGAATTCTTTTGCCCAATCGGATGTTATTTATACAAGGGGTGAACGGTTATTCTTTCTGGGGAATTATTCTTTGGAATCCGAGACGAATGGAACCTATCGATATTCGTTTAATGGGAACCATGGGGATTATGTGGTAACGGCAATATTGAAGGATAAGGAGGTTCTGGTAAATTGTTCGTGTCCGTTTCCGTATAAGGGGTGTAAACACGGGGTGGCCGCTCTTTTAGATATAAAAAAAGGATGGAACGGGGTCCGGTTCCTTGAAGGTTGAGCAAAGAGGGGCTGAATACACTAAAAATGGATATGATTAGGGTCTCTACCCCCAAATATAAGGTTGAAATGTGGATTTCTCAACCTTCGTTGAACTACATACAAGGAGCCATCGATGCGTGATTATCTGCTTGGTTTGTACGAAAAAGCCCTTCCCCCAACGTTGTCGTTTCCCGAGAAATGTGCGGAAGCCGCTTTGGCGGGGTTTGATTACCTTGAGTTGAGTGTGGATGAAAGCGAGGAAAAGCTTGCCCGGTTGCGGTGGTCTCCGGCGGAACGGCGATCCCTTCGGGAAGTAATGGCCGACTCGGGAATTCCCCTCGTTTCGATGTGTCTAAGCGGTCATCGGAAATATCCTCTGGGTAGTTTGGAGCCTCGAATCCGAGAACGGGGGATGGAAATAATGTCCGGGGCCATCGATTTGGCTTTTGATTTGGGGCTTCGGATCATTCAATTGGCGGGGTATGACGAGTATTACAACCCGTCGACGGAGGAAACTCGGCGTTTCTTTGCGGAAAATCTGCGACGGGCCGTATCCCTGGCGGCTCGCAAGGGGGTTATACTGGCCTTCGAGACCATGGAGACGCCATTTATGAACTCGGTGGCCAAAGCGATGACCCACGTTCGAGTTATCGATTCTCCCTACCTGCAGGTATACCCCGATTTGGGTAATATCACCAACTCGGCGCTTAAAGAGGGGCGGCGGGTGGATGATGATTTGGAGTCCGGTCGGGGACATTTAGCGGCTTTGCATCTCAAAGAAACGTCACCAGATGTTTTTAGGAACATGGATTACGGTACCGGTCACGTGGACTTTGAGGGGGGTATTCGAAAAGCCCGATCCTTGGGGGTGCGGATGTTTGTGGGAGAATTTTGGCATACGGATATACCTGAGTGGCGGAATAGGGTACGATACGCGGGTACGTTTTTGCGGGAAAAATTGGATCGATGTTTTAGCGAAACTCTTTAAAAAGAGGAGGTGGGGCGATGGCTTCATATTTTTTAGGTATCGATAATGGCGGGACCTTGTGCAAGGCGGTGCTGTTCGACGAGGGGGGCCATGAGGTTGCTCAGGCTTCACGAAAGCTACGGATGATAACCCCCCAAGCGGGTTTCACCGAACGGGACATGGAAGAACTTTGGACGGAAAATCTGGGGGCTATCCGGGATGTGATCCAACGATCGAAGGTCGATCCTCAAACTATCGTGGGGGTAGCTTGTACGGGCCATGGAAAAGGGCTCTATCTCTGGGGAAAGGATGATAAGCCCTGCTATAACGGCATCGTATCCACCGATAGCCGGGCGTGGCAGTATCCGGAACGATGGTCAAACGACGGGACGGCGGATCGGGTATTTCAAAAAACGTTTCAGAAAATATTAGCCTGTCAACCCGTATCCATTCTTGCGTGGTTTAAGGATAACCACCCGGAAATATTGACCAAGATTCGTTGGATCTTTGAAGCCAAAGATTATATTCGGTTTCGACTGACAGGGGAGGCTTACGCGGAGTTTACCGATTATTCGGGGTCCAATCTCTTAAATTTGCGGGATCGTCGATTCGATCGAGATCTTTTAGCCGAATTTGGCCTTCAGGACCTGTACTCTGCCCTACCGCCCTTAAAAAAATCCTCGGATCCCTGCGGGAAAATTACCGCGGAAGTGGCCGCTGTTACGGGATTACGAGAAGGTACTCCCGTCGCGGGGGGAATGTTTGACATCGACGCGTGTGCCATCGCCATGGGGCTGGTGGATGAACAGGATATCGCGGTTATTGCTGGGACCTGGAGCATCAACGAGTATATTTCTAAAAAACCGGTGATGAATAAATCGATTATGATGAACTCTCTCTACGCTATGGAAGAATATTATCTTATTGAAGAATCTAGTCCCACCTCCGCGGGAAATCACGCGTGGTTTATTGACATGTTCATGACCGCCGAGAAGGGGGAGGCGGAAAAAAGGGGTATCAGCGTATACCAATACGCCGATGAATTGGCGGCTTCCGTCTTACCGGAAGGACAAAATATCATTTTTCTTCCATATCTCTTTGGTTCCAACTACGATCCCCGAGCAAAGGCTGGATTTGTGGGTTTGGACAGTCATCATTCCAGGGCAGATATGGTACGGGCCGTGATGGAAGGGATCGCCTTCTGTCATCTGGTCCATTTGGAAAAACTGTTGGCGAATAGAACCGGTACCCGGGCTATTCGCCTTTCCGGCGGAGCCGCCAAATCCCGTTTGTGGGCCCAGATATTTGCCGATGTGTTCCAACTGCCCGTGGAAACCGTGGAAACCCAGGAGTTGGGGGCCCTGGGGGCCGCCATGACCGCCACCGTAGCTTCGGGTTTCTATCCGGACCTCCCTTCCGCTATAAAAAACATGACCCAGCTAGGAAGCCGTTTTGAGCCCCAAAACGAGGTAAAAGATATCTACCGGAAAAAATACGGGCTGTATAAAAGGGTATCCGATGCTCTTTCGGGGTTGTGGAAGGAGTTCTAGTTCAACGAAGGTTGAGCACATCGATTTTTGGCCCTAGTAAAGGGTCCGATCTATGGACCCTGCGGGTAACTATTTGAATATTTTCATTTCATTTTTTCTTGTCATCTTGACAAGTATATGAGTATGCATTATATTAAAATCATGAAAACTTTACCTGTTGGTGAACTGAAAGCTCAATTCTCCGAAGTACTTGAGAAAGTAAAGCAAGGTGAAAAATATGGAATTGTTTATGGCAAAAAGAAAAAACCCATAGCTATGATTGTTCCGTTTATTGAAGTTGAAGAAAAAAAGGAAAGGAAAATTGGAATATTGGAAGGCAAATTTGAAATTAAATTTGCGGATGACTTTAAAATGACAGAAGAAGAGCTTTTGGGTCTATAATGAAATATTTACTTGATACACATACATTTCTTTGGTCTGTCATACGATCAAAAGATTTACCAGAAAAAGTATTACAAGCTATTAAAAATCCAAATAATGAAGTGTTTGTTAGCGCAATTACTTTTTGGGAAATATCTATTAAAACACGTATTAAGAAACTTGATCTCGGTGGTCTCCCAATGGAGGATTTAATAACGCTTGCAGAAAAGATGGATTTTCAATTGATTAACTTAACTCCTGAAGAAGCTAATACATATGGTGATCTTGCAGAAAACACTCACAATGATCCATTTGATAGAATGCTTATTTGGCAATGTATAAAAAGGAATATGACTATTGTAAGTAAAGATACAGAATTTAAAATATTCAAAGATTATGGATTGAAAATTCTCTGGAAATAGAAAAGAAGACATCGAACAACCGCTTCAACCTGAGTCGGCTACTGTCACGGTTTGTGCAAACGCTTCGCGGCTTCGCCGCTTCGCTTTTGTTGCACAAACCGCACCAGTTACGCCTCCCAGGTTAAGCGAATGATCCCTGGTTTCTACCTTTTTTGTAGCGGTTATTGAATATTTTTCTCAACCTTCGTTGAACTAAGATAAAATCACATACCCGATCATGGGTCTTGTAATTCCATCCTTTTCGTTTCACTATCCTAGGAATGGGTGTCCGCATCGACGATATCGCCAAGGCCGCAGGGGTTTCTACCGCCACGGTGTCACGGGTTCTCAACACTCCCGATAGGGTTAGTCCCGAAACTCGCTCTCGGGTAGAGGCGGCGATTAAACAATTTAACTATAAACCGAATCTGTTTGCCCGGGGTTTGATGCGGGCGACGACGAATACGGTGGGTATTTTGGTTCCGTTTTTTACCAATCCGTACCATGTTTCTATCGTAGATTCTATTGAGAAAAACCTTTCTCAACGGGATATCCGGATCTATCTATGCAATACCTACGATCGGCGGGATCAGGAGGAGCGCTATTTAGACGAGTTGGGTCGGCGCAACGTGGACGCGCTAATTTTGGTGGAGACGGCTAGCGTCAACGCGCCGCTGGAGCAGGAGGTGGTGTTGCCCCTGGATGTACCGGTGATTTTGGTTAACGAACATCTGCGTTCCGATTCTCCCCATCATATTATCCGTTGTGCCCAGGAGCCGGGTTTTTTAGCGGCCCTGGACCGATTGATCGATACAGCGCGATTACCCATCGATTTGGTTATCGGCGATCTTTCCTGGTCCTTTGATCTTAAGGAGCGGGTTTTTTTAGAGCATCTCCAACGTCGGGGAGTGAACCCGTTGGATCACGCGGTGGTGCGTTTGGCCTCGGTGAATATAGAGGACGTGGTTCAGCGGTGCGCCCAGTACGCCCGGGAGGCCTTGGGACGTAAACGACCGCCCCGGGCTTTTTTGGCGGGGAACGATTTGATGGGGGTGGGGCTATTGCAGGGGGTTCTTTCTGCGGGTTTCCGGGTACCCCAGGATGTGGCGGTAATCGGGGTCGATAATTCCTTGCCTTCGCGGATCGCTGTTCCACCCCTGTCTACGGTGGATCTGCGGGAGGCTGATGTAGGACGGCTTGTGGCGGAAACCTATTTCGATCTCTGCGACGGTAAGGTCCGGGGCGAACCGATCCATCGAACCATCGAATCTCAGTTTGTTAACCGCGGGACGGCGTAGGGGATACGAGGTTCGCCTTTGTACCATTTTTGTATGCCGTTTTAACGGAATAACCGCAATTACCTTACTCAAATACAAGCCTTCCAAAATATTCGGGCACGTGGAAGTTTAATTCTTCGCCGATGGGGGCCCAGGATGCCCAGTGGGGGTGGGAGGTTTCGTCACCGCATTTGAAGAAATTGCCTCGCCATTGGGTTCCGGGGCGGGGGATTTGAAAATTTGGGATGTAAGCGGGAAAGAGTTCAAAGGGTACCCATACATCGACGCTCCAGGTAAGGGGTTCGGTACGTTCTGGCAGAAAAGGGCGCTGTTGAATCGATGGTTCGATGGTGATACGGGCCGCGTCCTGGGCCCGTACGGGGGTGGCCTTTACAAACCCGGTGGGGGTCCGCTGTGGATCTTCGATATACGATAGCAAAAGAGTTCCGATGCAGTTTACTTCAAAATTAAAATACCCCGGGGCGCCGGCCGCTTGGACGAAAAACTCGACACAGCTATCCAGACAAACCTGATCCTGGTAATGCAAAGCCTGAGCGCGGACCCAGCGATCGTGAACCTGAAACGAATAGCGAAACCCCTCTTGGTTGTATACAAGGCGGCACTCGGTTTGGGGGTGTTGGGAAACGCTGGCGGGATGAAAGTGGTCCACCGTTACGATTTCCGCCCGATCCCGCAGGTCCTCGGGGCTAATCGTTCCTGGGGGAGCTCGACGGATAATATACGTGTGGTCTGTCATGGGACAATACTCCTGGTTTAACGGTTCGATAGATCGATCGGCGCCGAATTATGGTACGATTATTGTAGAAAAAACTTGACAAATACAAGACCGTGCCCAATACTATGGATAACTAACGTTACGTTAGTTATCCGGTTGATCGGCCCTGAAGGGGGGGCGGTCCACATCGCTTACAAAAGGAGTGAATTATGAGAAAGACTCTAAACGGGAAACGCTTTATGGCGTTTTTGGCGCTAGCGGGACTGATGGCGTTACCAACGACGGTTTTCGCTTCAGGGAAAACGGATACGGCCGCGGTACAGAAACAAACGGCGACGTTTTTCTGGGCTAACTACGACGGGGTAACCGAGGATTATCGAAAGGGCTTGCAGGACGCGTTCAATAAAATTGATCCTAACTATCAGATCGATATTATTCCTGTTTCCTGGGACCAGTTAAAGGATAAGTTGACCACCGCTTTGGCGGGGGGTAAGCCGCCAGACATTTCCGTAATTGGAACCCGGTGGCTCCTGGAATATAACGATATGGGCCAACTGGTGGAACCGGGAAAATACGTGAGCCCCGCTACTATCGATGATATTTTTGCCGGGGCTAAAGAAGGGGTGGTGAATGGTAAGTTGATGGGATTGCCGGTGGCGGC
>CAYRLW010000040.1:0-36269 GCA_964425215.1 uncultured Treponema sp. | reverse complement strand
CGGGGGGCGTGGATTGAAACCTCTATATAATCCGTATCATATATATTGATATAGGGTCGCTCCCCGCACGGGGGGCGTGGATTGAAACCTCTATATAATCCGTATCATATATATTGATATAGGCGTCGCTCCCCGCACGGGGGGCGTGGATTGAAACCCTGGTCCCTATGGACCAGGGAAAGTGATACGCCGGTCGCTCCCCGCACGGGGGGCGTGGATTGAAACTTGTACAATTATTATAACTTGCATATTATTTGATGTCGCTCCCCGCACGGGGGGCGTGCCGAAAGGCTATAAAAATCAAGCCTTACTATAACTCTTTCGGACTTTCCATTCCCGAGGTAGCGCTGGCGTTTCGAATGATTACCAAGGAAACGGCCAGGGCGACCAGAGCTAGGGCGATGGGGAGGATGGCGGGGCTGGAGGGGACGATTAAAAGGAAATCGTACATGCCGTGGATTGCGATGGCGTTGATCAATAAAAAGAGTGCCCTTTTGGGGTTTTTCTTCAGTTGGGCGGTGCCTCGGCCTATCCGTTCTCCGCAGGCTCCGTGAAGGGGTGCCGCAGTAAGGCCCCGGAGAATGGTCAAGGTGAGGTTGGTGGAAGCGTAGGTTGCGGTTTCTATGGCCGAAAATGTAAGCCCGGCGCTTAAGCCAAGGGCGCTGATTAAAAAGGGAGAGGGAACCTTTTTGCGTTCCATGATGGAAAAAAAAGCCCAAAATATGACAAAGCGGCTTACTTCCTCGACGGTAGCCACGTTCCCGAATATTTTTATACCAAGCGCTAGCAGGGTATTTCCCTGATAGGGTGGCAAAAGGTTCTGAAGGAGAGCGGCCAAGGCTAAAGAAAGGAAGCCCGCGCCGATGGATGCGACAAAGAAAAGGCTTGTCATCCCTTTTTTTAACAATTTTAACCAAACATAGGCGACCGTTAAGGGAAGAAGGGAGAGGAGACCTAACACACCCAGGATCGTTATGCCGTTCATACCGTTTTTAAACACCCTTACGGTTCATCAAAAAATAAAATCACGGAAATCGCGATTCTTCTTTGGTTGAGGCTTAAATGCCCTATCAACTCCTAGCCCCATAGTAGCGGTTCGGATAAACTAACGTCTATGGGAAGGGAACAATTTTATCCGCTTATTGTGCTGGTGGGGCCTAAACATTCGGGAAAATCCAGTGTAGGAAGGGCCTTAGCTCAAATGTGGGGATGTGCTTTTATCGATTTGGATGATGAAATTACCCAAAGAACCGGAAAGTCCCCCAGGGCCCTGTATGAAGAGGGTCGGGAGGTATTTTTGGAGGCCGAGCGGGAGACTGCGGAAGCGTTGGTAGCCCAAGTGACCAGCCGCCCTGACCCAAGGCCCCTAATCGTGGCGGCGGGGGGTGGCCTTATCGACAATCCCGGGGCCCTGGGGGTTTTAAAATCCACGGGGCTCTTGGTAAGTCTGGAGGTGAGCGCGGAGACCGCTTGGGAACGGATACGGCGGAACGCCCAAATTTCCGGGGCCCTTCCTCCCTTTCTTAGGACCGAAGACCCCGAAAAAACCCACCGACTCTTGCACGAGCGAAGAACCCTGGGATATAAAAAGGTAGCGGATTACCGTATTTCTACGGAACAGAAAAGTCCAATCCGTATCGCCGAAGAATTGGATAGGGTTTTATCAAGGATAAAACATAATTTATCTTGACCCGTTTTTATAATAGGTTATACTGAGTTAAAGATATGGATAACGAACGAATTTTAATCGTCGAAGATGAAAAAATAATCGCTTTGGACCTCCAACGCCGGCTGGAACGGTTTGGTTACGTTATCTGCGCTAGCTCTGCGGATGGGGAAGACGCGGTAGCCAAGGCTCGGCAACTTAAGCCCGATATCATTCTGATGGACATTATGCTCGCCGGTTCTGTAGACGGGATCGAGGCGGCGAAAATAATAAAAAAAGAGATGCAAATTCCCGTGATTTTCCTGACCGCCTACGCGGACGAACGGACTCTGGAGCGGGCTAAGGAAGCGGAACCCTTTGGTTATATTTTAAAGCCCTTTAAAGAGCGGGAACTCTACACCACCATCGATATAGCTTTGTACAAGCATCGGGTGGACAAGAACCTTAAAAAGCAGGAACGGCTCTTTTCAGCCATCCTTCACAGCGTTCACGATGGGATTGTGGCTATCGATATCGATATGAATATTCTGTTTCTCAATCCCGTCGCCGCGACCATGAGCGGTTGGACCGAAGAGGATGCCAAGGGAAAACCGATTCAACATATCCTTTCCATGATAGAATCGAGGAACCTTTCCCCGATTATTCCCGACTCTTTACCCCGTACCGGGGAGGCACCGTCATTTTTCCGGGACGTTGTAATGAAAAGCCGCCACGGACAAAATTATATCATCGACGGATCCATGACCAAAATCCACCAGGCGGAAAACGAGACCGAAGGGTACGTGATCGCGTTTCGGGATATCAGCGAAATAAAAAAGATGTCCGCAACCATCGATTACCAGGCAAGCCACGACGGTTTGACGGGCCTGTCGAATCGGGAAGAGTTTACCCTTAAGCTGGAAGAGATTTTGGATAGCTTAAAACGTCACGGGGGGAGCCATACGCTGGTAGAGCTGGACGTGGACCGCTTTAAGGTGGTCAACGATACCTGCGGGCCCATCGCGGGGGACGAACTGCTCCGCCAAATCGCGAATTTTATTCAAACTCTTACGCAACGGCACGATTTTTCCGCCCGTTTAGGGGGGGACGAGTTTGCCATAATCCTTCGGGATTGCGATTTAGAGGACGCCACCCAGGTTGCAAAGCGCCTGCAGACGGCGGTTCAAAGCCATAAGTTCATTTGGCAACAAAACATGTTCCCCATCACCCTCAGTATTGGCATGGTTCCCCTTTCGGGAGAAGAGGGGGATATTCACGCCGTATTGGCCGCCGCGGACGACGCGTGTTATATAGCCAAGGAAGAGGGGGGGAATCGGATCAGCGTCTTCCAAAAGAGCGACGAAAAGTACGTCCTCCGGCGGGGACAGATGGAGTGGATAGGCAAACTAAACCACGCCTTAGAAAACAATCGGTTTAGGCTATGGTATCAAATTATCGACCCCCTCCGAAGCGATTCTAATTCTCCGGGAAAAGCGGAAATTTTAATTCGCCTGGAAAACAGCGACGGATCCATCTCCGGCCCCGGATCGTTTATTCCCTCGGCGGAGCGCTATGGACTTATGGCTTCCATAGACCGGTGGGTTTTTGAAAATACGATAAAGTCCTGGAAACGGCTAAAAGAACAGAACAACCCAATCGTAGAGCGGCTCTTAACCATCAACCTTTCTGGCCCGACCCTTTTAGACGAAACGTTCATCGATTTTGTGATTATGACCATGAACAAATACGACGTTTCGTCCCAGCACTTCTGTTTTGAGATTACCGAAACCGCGGCGATTCAAAATTTATCCTACGCCTCCCGTTTTATAGGTCAATTAAAGGACATAGGATTTACCTTCTCCTTGGACGATTTCGGTTCGGGATTTTCTTCATTTAATTATCTTAAAAATCTTCCTGTGGATTATTTAAAAATAGACGGATCGATCGTGCAAAACATAGACGAAAGTCTGGTGAACTACACCATGGTCGAATCGATTAACGCCATGGGCCATGTCATCGGATTAAAAACCGTCGGAGAGTTCGCTCGAAACCAGGCGATTGTGGATCGGCTTCGGAAAATAGGGGTCGATTACGCACAGGGCTACGCGCTTTCGGAACCCAAACCCTTACCCCTTTAACGTGTAAATGCTTGAATATTTCCACTCCCTGGGGGGTGAACGGGATCTAGCCATAGGCTTAGGAAACTGCGAAACCGTCCAAGAGGCCGTTCAGATAAGTATTTCGGCGGTGGAGGACGCGTTTGCCTTTGAGGGTTTGGCCTTTGTAATCCTAAGTCCCCTGGGGGATGTGATTCAACATCGGGGTCCCAAGGGAGAGGAAGCCCATGGGATCATCCAGAACACCCTGAATTCCCACCAGGCGGAACTGACGGAGGTAGATTTTTTCCAACCCTTTGGGGACAGCCTAGGGGGGCGGGGTTTTTTAGCGGTTATTTTTGTAGAAAAACCCACCGCGCTGGAAACCAGTTTTCTCCAATTTTTATGTCTTCTCCTTTCTCAAAACCTTAGGCGCCTGGAAACCACCTTTAAATTGCTCACCGCTAAAAAGGATAAGGAGCTATTACTGCGGGAGTTAAAACATCGAAACAAAAATTCCCTGCAACTGTTGTACAATCTACTTCCCACCCTTATTCCCCCTCTACCATCGCTTAATACGGACATTCGGGACGAAATCACCCAACGTATTGCCGCCCTTATGTCCTTGTACGACATGGTTGATATGGGAAGGGATAAAAACGCTCCCCTCATTTCTCGTTATTTCTCTACACTTATTGAAAATATCCGATCCATGACCACCAATGGAATCGGGACCCTCATATTGGATATGGATGTGGAAGAAACAAAAAAAATAGCCCAAGAACGGGCCCATAGCATCGCCATGATTCTTCACGAATTGATAACCAATTCTATCAAACATTCTTCCGCTGGTTCCTTGACCATGCGCATCCAATTGACTATGCAAGAGGGAGATCTGGTTTTGGAATATAGGGATAGGGAGGATAGGGAGGATAGGGAGGATAGGGAGGATAGGGAGGGATCACCCGAATTGGTCTCCGAGGATTCCCAGGGGTATGCTACTTCCGGTTCGGGATTATCAATTATTTCGGAACTGCTCGTTCGAGGTCGAGGCGTAAGAACCGATAGGGACACCCCATGGGGATACTTTAGAGCCCGGTTCCCCCTTTGAGGGGGCTTTCTATTCGGTTCCCATACAGGTTCCCACCGATCGGGCGGTGTCGATCATAAAATGATCGGGGGGCACCGATTTTACCCGGCCGGCGGGTTCGCTTAGGTCCACGGAGGCCACGTCGTTGCCGTGGAGACACACCATCTTTCCGTATTCCCCCCGGGCTAACAGATCCGCCGCGGCGGTCCCAAAGGTGGTGGCTAAAACCCGGTCCCAGGGACTGGGGATTCCGCCCCGCTGTAAATAGCCCAGAACGGTTACCCGGGTTTCCATTCCCGTGGTCCCTTCGATCTCCCTGGCTACCCGGTATCCTATGGAAGGTTTTGCCGTCCGTTCCCGGTATTTTTTCCTATCCTTTTTATCCATTTTTGATTCTTCCACCGACACGGCCCCTTCGGCGACCACGACGATAGAAAAACTCTTTCCATCCCGGGCTCGTTTTAAGAGGTGCCGGGAAATAGCATCCATGTCGTAAGGAATTTCGGGTATTAAAATGATATCCCCGCCGCCGGCAACCCCCGCGTACAGGGAAAGCCACCCGGCTTTGTGACCCATCAATTCTATCACCATGACCCGATTGTGGCTGTGGGCGGTGGAATGGAGTCGGTCTATGGCCTCCGTGGCGATGGAAACGGCGGAATGGAACCCAAAGGTCATGTCGGTACCCACAATATCGTTATCGATGGTTTTAGGAAGCCCCACCACGTTGAGTCCCTCTTGGGAAAGCAGGTATCCGGTGGTATTTGTTCCGTTGCCCCCTAAAACCACCAGGCAATCCAGGTTCAACTTTCTATAATTTTCTTTGATTATTTCGACCTTATCCTTTCCCACATCGGCGTCGTACTCCCCATCTTTTGTTTTAAAGGGTTTTTCCCGACTGGTTCCCAAAATGGTTCCGCCCCGGGTCAATATGCCGGAAAAATCCTCCGGCCGCAGGAGCCGGGCGTCGGCGTCGATGAGCCCCCGGTACCCGTTGGCGATGCCGATTACGGTCATATTATACCGATCGTGGGCCGCCCGACAGACTCCCCGGATGGCGGCGTTTAGACCGGGACAATCCCCCCCGGAGGTTAAAATTCCAAAGGTCTTGGTAGCGCTTTTTGAGTTTCCCATCCACGAACCCTCCTGAACCGCATAATCGTTCGCCAATTTGTAATTACGCGAAGGTCTCTTTTCTTCGCGCAACGCTCTCTTCAGAATCATCTATTCAACGTACCTATAATGAACCCCATAATTATACGTGGAAAAAAAGCTTCGTGTATACCCAAAAAAGGGGTGCTCAGATAGTTTGCAGGATCGCTGAACCGGCTTTTCAAAATTTAGTTATTACGGTAGGGTAAGGTCATGCGTGTACGTTATTTCTTCTGGATTATCTTCATCGCTACCTTCGGCTTTGCCCAAACCCAGCCCCCTGCTCCCCTCTCCCTCGTGGGGACCGATCGGGGTTTATACAGCCTTTCCGCCGATGGAACCGTAACGCCCCTGTGGACGGAAGGGGCCATCAAAAAAGTTCTTCCTCGATCACCTCTTTCCCCGGAGGGATCGTATACCATCCTCAGCGACCGGGGAATTTACTACTCCGCCGATTTACAAAACTGGGAAAGCGCAAACCAAGGCCTACCGGTCAAGGTGATTAAAACGTACGAAAACGGAAAAAAATCCTTTGTGCGGGTTACCCAGGACCTGAAGGATTTAGCCAGGGATCCCCAGAGGCCTTCCATCTGGGTTACCGCAACCAGGGATACGGTGTTCCTTACCCGGGACGGGGGAAAAACGTGGAAGAGTCTAGGGTTCCCCCCCGCCAAGACCAACGGGATTCGGGCCGTAGCTGTGGCGGAATTACCGACCGTGACCGTATTTGTTTCCCACGCTATTTACGGGGTCTACTACCTGGAAGCCGATACACCGGGAGCAAAATGGACGATCCTCAATAAGGGCTTGGAAAATCTGGAAACCACCGAAAATCCCGATGAGGTTTCCTGTTTCGCCGTACAAGATAGCGAGCCTAACGCCCCGGAAGGTCAAGGGGCCCAGGTATTCGCGGGTCAATCCTTTAGAGGTCGGATATACCGCTTAGACTGGAAGGCGAAAACCTTTATCCCCCTTTGGTCGGAGGGTGACAATTTTGGCACCGTGGACTCCCTGAGCATCCAGGGAAAGACACTCCAATTCGTACAAGAAAATCGGGTATCCCAGGTGACCCTTTCCGACGGATCCAACAATCCCAAGGCGGAGGACCCAACGCCAATTTTCCAAGAAAGATCGGACATAACCGACCATATTAGGGCCCTCGCCACAAAAATAGGGCAAGAAGTCACCTATTACCAATCCGACGATACCAATGCATCGGGCCTTTCGGAATTGTGGCAGGTCAATCGGAGCTCCAACGCCCCAAATACCAATCGATCCCTGGCGGAGGGAAAGCGGGGTTTGTACCTTCCGGTAAATCACACCCTGACACCCAAACTTCTGGCCCCGTATCTGTCCCTGATCGACGAAAAAAAGCTGAACATGGCGGTCATCGACATGAAGGATGATTATGGCCGACTTCGGTTTACCCCCAAAAATCCGGCCATCGCCGCCAAGGGTCGGGTCTTTAATCCGGTGGATGTGGAGTCCCTGGTGTCCACCCTAAAGGCCCACGGGGTGTACTTGGTAGCCCGGATCGTGGTGTTTAAGGACCCCGAATTGGCTAAAAAAGAGGGGGGAAAGTACGCCGTTTGGGACGGGGTAAACAATGTCCCCTGGGTGGGGTACTACGAAACCAAAAAAAAGACCGAAACCCCGCCAGCGCTTTCTCCGTCGTCGTCTGCCGGCGGATCTCCGTCTGCCGGCGGGTCCGCAGAACGTCCCTCCGGCCTTCCCCAGAACGACGATCCGGTCGCATACGGAACCTCGAACCCAACCTCCGCAGAAACCTCTAACGGGGTTTCAAACGGCAGTGCCGCCGGATCCGTCAACGGAACTACTACCGGGAAAACAGGTCCGGAGATCCAGCGGACCTACTACGACGAACGGTGGGTGGATCCCTACTCGGAAGAGGTGTGGGACTACATCGCTTCCATTGCCCAGGAACTACATGAACGGGGTTTTGACGAAATTCAATTCGATTATATCCGTTTTCCCACCGACGGGATCAACCTTTCCGACGCTCGTTACCGTTGGAAGGATCCGGGGATGGATATGGAAAGCGCTATTATCTCGTTTATGAACCATGTACGTTCCCACGTGTCGGCCCCCATCTCCGTCGATATCTATGGGGCCAACGGGTGGTACCGTACGGCGGCTCGCACAGGCCAGGAGGTGGAAATCCTGTCGCGCTACGTGGACGTCATCTGTCCCATGTACTATCCCAGCCACTTTGAACAGACCTTTTTGGCCAATCCTCCAGAGGACCAGCGCCCCTATCGAATCTACTACCAGGGAATCCAAAGAACCGACCGCATCGCCCGGGGGAAAATCGTCGTAAGGCCTTACGTACAATCTTTTTACATGAACGTGGCGTACGACCGAAAGTACTACAACGCCGACTACGTACGAAAGGAAGTAGCCGGGGTTAAAGACGCGGGAAACGGTGGCTTGACCTTTTGGAATAATGGGGGCCGCTACGATGAAATTCCCAATCCGGAGCCCATAAAGGCGGCTCACGGGTTACAGAAGCCAAGGCCCCTGGACTAAAAACTATTCCATTGATCTTGACGGAGTAGCTCCGCTGTGTTTTACTTACTTTTAGTAAGTAATTATCAAGGGGATTGTTATGCCAGACCGGTCAACCAACATCTTGGAAGTAGCGTATTCAGGAGATGTTTTATCCCTTTACTGTAGGGGTATCCTAGTGCTCCGCCATTCCCCTTCCAAACCCTTTGTCAGCGCGGGTCTAGGAAAGGGTAATTTTGAGATGTTCCGGGGAAATTTTCAGGTTAGCGAACAACTAGAAGAGTTGGTAGCCCTGCGGAAGGTGGAGCTTTTAGATCGTCAGATCGATTCGGTAACCCTTAAATTTTCCCGGCCCCAAACCTACGAAGTGACTGTCCAAATTTCGGTACGCCAGGGACGACTAGAGTTTTCCTTTTCCACCCCCTTTAAAGACCTAAACCGGTGGCGCTTCAATCTGGTAGCGGAGGCGACGGAACGGGTGTATGGTTGTGGAGAACAGTTCAGTTACCTTAACCTGCGGGGAAGAACGTTTCCCCTATGGACCAGCGAACAGGGGGTGGGAAGAAATAAAAAGACCCTGATAACCTGGCAGGCGGATGTGGCCGAGGGTGCTGGGGGCGATTATTTTTGGACCTTCTTCCCCCAAACAAGTTTTATTTCTTCCCGCCGCTTTTGGGCCTATTTGGACACCAGCGCCTATACAATCTTCGATTTTTCCGATCCCCAACGGCATATCCTCTACGCTTGGGATTTACCATCCCGTTTAATTCTGGGCTTTGGATCTTCCATGGCGGAAACAACGGCGGATCTGTACGATTTCTTTGGCCGGCAGGGAGAACTTCCCGACTGGTGTTACGATGGGATAATCCTGGGTATTCAAGGGGGTACGGAGGTCTGCGATGCAAAACTACGGACAGCCAAGGAGGCGGGGGTCCCGGTAGCGGGGATCTGGGCCCAGGATTGGGAGGGAATACGGATTACCAGCTTTGGCCAACGGCTCCGGTGGAACTGGCTTTGGGATACGGAACGGTACCCCCGGCTGGACGAGAAAATTCCCCAGTGGAAGCGGGAAGGGGTCCGCTTTTTGGGGTATATCAATCCCTACGTTTTAAAGGACCATAGCCTCTATCAGGAGGCCCTGGGAAAGGGATTCCTGGCCCTCAACACCCAGGGGGGACCTTACCTGGTAGACTTTGGGGAATTTGACGCGGGGATCGTGGACCTGACCAACCCAGAAGCCTATTCCTGGTATCGAGACATTATTAAACGGAACTTGATAGAGTTTGGCCTTTCCGGGTGGATGGCGGATTTTGGGGAGTATCTACCCACCGACGCGGTACTCCACAGCGGAGAAAGCGCCGAATTGCTCCATAACCGTTGGCCAGCCTTATGGGCTCGGTGTAATTATGAAGCGATACAAGAAGCGGGAAAGCAAGGGGATTTGCTCTTTTTTATGCGGGCCGGAGGGCCCGCTTCCCAACGGTGGTGTCCCCTGATGTGGGCGGGGGATCAGAACGTCGACTGGTCCGAAGATGATGGTCTTCCGTCGGTCATCCCAGCCGCCCTTTCCCTAGCCCTTTCTGGCCACGGGCTTCACCATAGCGATATCGGGGGGTACACCACCCTTTTTGGGCTTAAGAGGACCAAGGAGTTGTTCATGCGGTGGGCCGAACAGGCCGCCTTTAGTCCCCTGATGCGGACCCACGAGGGGAACAGGCCCGGGGATAATTGGCAATTCGACGGGGATAGGGAAACGCTGGACCATTTGGCCCGGATGACCCGGGTCCACGTCCTACTCAAGGACTATCTTATGGAAGCAGTCCGGGAAAATGCCCTCCACGGAAAACCGGTCATGGCGCCCCTTTTTCTCCGCTTTGAAGATGACCCAGCGGCGTGGGACCTGAAGGATCAGTACCTATTGGGACCGGATCTGTTAGTGGCCCCGGTGCTTCGAGAAGGGGCCACCAGTCGGGCCCTGCACCTTCCCCGGGGAAGATGGATCGAGCTTTGGACCCACAAAGAATGGACGGTAGAGGATCCTCGGGGCGTGGAGCTTACGGTAGCCGCGCCGCTGGGAAAACCCCCGGTGTTCTATTGGGCCCCTTCGCCCTGGGCGGAGTATTTTAGCAAGAATTTTTAGGAAGGAACCATGGACGTACAAAAGCTTCGGCATTTGAATCCGGAATTACACTGTATAGAGACGGAAGACCGGGAATTTTCCGCATACGGAAAAACGATAGATTTTCCAGGATTATCTCGATTGGCAGACCGGGCCTTTGACCTGGTTCCCATCGATCTGTCTGCCAACCGGTACGTGGCTTCGGTCAAGGAATTGGAAGACCTGGAAGAAAGTTCCGCCTTGGCCGCGTTCTTTGGGGGCGTAGCTCCCCAGCTGGGCTTTGTGGCGGGACCGAACGACCGGATGAACGGCCTAGAGTACCATAAATCCCCGGAAGTTTTGATTGCCCTGACGGACCAGGCCCTACTGTTAGGCCGGTTCGAGGATCTGGAGCCGGACTTTTGTTACGATAGCTCTAAACTGGTCTGCCTCTTTGTTCCCCGGGGCAGAGCTCTGGAACTGAAGCCCCTGGTCCTCCACTATTCGCCCTGCGCCGTGGCCGATTCGGGCTTTAAAAGCCTTATCGCCCTTCCCAGGGGCACCAACGAGGGGCTTCCCGAAAATCTACCTATCGATCCATCGGCAGAGGGTGAACGGCGGCTCCTTTTTTCGCGAAACAAATGGCTGATTGTCCACGGGGAACGGCAGGTCCTGATAGACAAGGGAGCCTTTGCCGGAATTCGGGGAAAAAATTATACGATCCGCTATAGTTAAGCCACCCCCCCCCTTGCCAGGACGGGCTGACTATGATACTATCCCGCCAATTATTCGAGCAGGAGGATAGCTTCCATGGTCCAAACAAAACAGACCCGTCCACCGGTTCATCCACGAACAGGGGGGAATGGCGCCATTCCCGTTTCCCGCGTTTTTAATTTTGTATTTTAAGCCGCCCTTTCGGGCGGCTTTTTTTTATACCCAGAGGAGGATCTATGAAACAGCCCCGCCACGTGATCGAACCGGAGGATCTGACGGTACAGGAGATGGAAGAACTCTTTACCCTCCAAGAGCGGATAGAGAGAGAAGGGGACTATTTGCGGGATGCTTGTAGGGGAAAGATCCTGGCTACCCTTTTTTTTGAACCCAGCACCCGAACCCGGCTGAGTTTTGAGGCGGCCATGATCCGCCTGGGCGGTTCGTGTCTAGGGTTCGCCGAAAGCAGTTCCAGTTCGGTGGCCAAGGGCGAAAGTCTAGCCGATACGGTCCGCACGGTGGCCTGCTACGCCGACCTTATCGTCATGAGAAACCCAAAGGAAGGGGCAGCCACCTTGGCTTCCCAGTACGCGGATATTCCGGTAATCAACGCGGGGGACGGGGGACACCATCATCCAACCCAGACCCTAACCGACCTGGCCACCATCCGGCGGCTCCGGGGTTCCCTTTCGGGACTAACGGTAGGCTTTTGTGGGGACTTAAAATTTGGCCGAACCGTCCACTCCCTGGCCCAGGGGCTTGCCCGGTATCCGGGGAACCGGATGGTCTTTGTATCACCGCCGGAACTGCGGATCCCCGAGTATATAATCCAGGACGTTCTGGTACCCCGGGGGATCGAGTATCGGGAAACGGATAAGCTGGAAAAGGTAATGGGAGACTTGGACGTGCTGTACATGACCCGGGTACAGAAGGAACGGTTCTTTAACGAGGAAGATTATATCCGGTTGAAGGACAGCTATATCCTGGACCAGGATAAAATGAAGTTGGGGAGAAAAGAATTGATCGTCCTCCATCCCCTGCCCCGGGTTAACGAAATCGCCATGGAAGTGGATGCGGATCCCCGCGCTGCATATTTTAAACAAGCCCGGTACGGTATGTTCGTCCGGATGGCGCTGATAGCCCACCTTTTAGGAGTACGGTAATGCTCAACATCGCTAAAATTAAGAACGGGATCGTCATCGATCATATCAAAGCGGAACAGGGTATTCGGATTTTTAATTGGTTAGGTTTGGGCAAGGTTCCCTACACGGTGGCCTTTGTGGTGAACGCCAGTTCTAAACGGATGGGCAAAAAGGATATTATCAAGATCGATAACGTCATCTCCATCGATTTCGCGGTTCTTGGGCTTATTGACCCGAATATCACCGTGAACATTATAGAAAACGAGCGAATAACCGAAAAAATCAGCCTAAAACTCCCCGAACGGGTAGAGAATGTCCTTATCTGCCGAAACCCCCGCTGTGTTACCTCCACGGAGAAATACGCGCCCCATATTTTCCATCTGGTGGACCGGGATCGGGGGATTTATCGGTGTGAATACTGCGACGAACGGCGGAGCACCGAGGATTTTCGATGAACACGCTGATCCGCCGCGTTCGGATGGTGGATGGGCAAATCGATACGTTTGGCTCCCTCTGGATAGAAGACCAGCGGATCGGCGCTATTTTTTCTTCCAAGGATCCCGAGCCGGCCCTACGGAAAGAGGGGAAACGCCCGGCCCTGATCATCGAAGGGCCGGAATTAACGGACTCCGGGGTCCCTCCCCTGCTTTTACCCGCGTTTATCGATTTGCACGCCCACTTTCGGGACCCCGGCTATCCTGAAAAGGAGACCCTGGAATCGGGCTGTCTTGCCGCGGTAGCCGGGGGGTACGGGACCGTGGTATGTATGGCCAACACAAGACCGGTGATCGACACGGTGGAAATTGCCCGGACTCTGAGCCGGAGGGCCCAAGCGTTGGGCCTGATCGACCTGTACCCGGTCCTCTCCCTTACCGAGGGGATGGCAGGTAAAAGCACCGCTACCCTGGAGGCCCTGAAAGCGCGTCCCTGGTCCCAGGATCTACCCCTGCTCCTGTCCGAAGACGGGCGGGATGTGGAAGATCGGGAAGTGTTTCAACGGGCCCTCATCCTTGCCCGGGACCTGGGAATACCTGTTTCGTGCCACTGCGACTGGCAGGGAGAGGACCGGGCTACCCAACGGGCCCTGGACCTGGGCCGGGAAACCGGGGCGGCCCTCCACATTGCCCACGTATCCACCATCGGTGCTTTGGAAGCCATCCGGCGTGCGAAGGCCCAGAGGGTAGGCGACGGGGGGGGGCAGGGGACCGTTCCCCTGACCTGCGAAGTTACCCCCCACCACCTGGCCCTTACGGCCCGGGACGCCGAAAAACTGGGGGCCCAAACCAAGGGGAAGGTACACCCTCCCCTTCGGCAAGAAGCGGATCGGCAGGCGATCCTGGAAGCCCTGGAAGATGGGACCGTAGACGCCATAGCCACGGACCACGCACCCCACACGGAGGCGGACAAGGAAAACGGAGCCCCGGGTTTTACGGGGCTGGAAACCGCCTTCGCCGTCTGCTTTACCGCCCTGGTGGTGGAACGGAACATGGATTTGAAAAAATTCGCCGCCCTGCTGAGCTCCCAACCGGCTCGTATCCTGGCCCTTAAGGACCGGGGGCGCCTGGAGCCGGGATTGCGGGGAGACCTGGTACTGATCGATCCCAACAAACGGTGGACCGTTCGGCCCGAACTATTCCGATCCCGGGGGAAAAATTCACCCTTTGCGGACCGCCAACTAACGGGAAAGGTTCTTATGACCATCCATGGGGGCCGTCTTGTGTACGAAGGGCTTTGAAAAAGAAATCCATCGAGGCCCTTTCAAAACTCAGGGAGTTTTGAAAGAACCTCCATCAAATAGCAGTTTCAGAAAATTATTGGGGGGAAAAATGATGTACGCTATGGAACAACTATACGAAAGGGTAACCCAGCGGGGTCCCGTCTGCGTGGGTCTGGATACCTTAAGCGATTACGTTCCGCCTCGGGAACGGAGACGGGCCTTGGACGACGCGGAGGCGGTGTTATCGTTTAACCGGGCAATTATCGACGGGACCATCGACGTGTGCGCCTGTTTTAAGGTACAAATCGCCTACTACGAAGCCCTGGGCTTGGCGGGTCTGCGGGTCTACGCCCAAACGCTCCGGTACATCAGGGAACGGGGAGCCCTGGTTATCGCCGACGTAAAACGGGGGGATATCGCCGATACGGCGGTCCAATACGCCCGGGCCCATTTTTCGGGAGACCTGGAGGCCGACTTTGTAACCCTTTCACCCTACATGGGCATGGATACCCTTACCCCCTGGCTATCCTACGTGGAAGACCGGGGAAAGGGAATTTTTGTACTTCTTAGAACCTCCAATGCGGGGATGCGGGATTTTGAATACCGGGAATTACAAAGCGGCGGCCGCCTGTACCACGAGGTTGGGGACCGACTGAACGAACTAGCCCTTCGGTTTAGGGGAAATTCGACCTTTAGCGCCCTGGGCGCGGTGGTCGGCTGTACAGAAAAGGACGAGGCCGCGGAACTTCGGCGCCGATGGCCCCACTTGTTTTTCCTTATCCCGGGGTACGGCGCCCAGGGGGGGGCGGCGGAAGACGCGGCCATCCTCCTGGGGGACCGCAACGGCGGGGTGGTGAACGCCTCCCGATCCATTTTAAAGGCCTGGACCCACGGGGCCCAGGGGCTCCTGCCCGGAGAAATCACCTTCCAAGACGCCGCGCGAGCGTCCCGCGCGGGGGTCATCGAAATGATCCAGGCGATTCGGACCGCTGTGGAAAACAAAAACCGGGGATTGGTATGACGGAACTGGGATCGGAAAAGAGACGGTTTCTCACCCTGCCCCTTAAAACCATCCGTCCCTGGGAACGGGAAATTTTTGAGCTCCAGTTTTCCTGGAACGGAAGACCCAGCGAAGCGGGACAATTTTTCATGCTCCGCCCCCAGCGGTCCTCCGTCTTTCTCGGCCGCCCCATCAGCGTCCTGGACCACCGGGGAGAAACGCTTAGTTTCCTCGTAGCCCGCCGGGGCCGGGGAACGGCGGAACTGACGGAACTGCGGCCGGGAGCTTTGGTGGAACTATCGGGGCCCTTGGGGAACCCGTGGCCCCGGGAGGGTCAGACGGAGGACCAACGCCCCGCGGCGCTTATCGGCGGGGGAATCGGTATCGCCCCCCTTTTATTTTTAGCCCGGAGTCTACAGCCTAAAACCTACGATTTTTACGCCGGTTTCCGGTCCCGGCCCTACGGCATGGAAAACCTGGAAGCCAGCCGGGTGGTTATCGCCAGCGAAGAGGGGCTTGGCGGTTTCCGGGGGACCATCGCCCAATGTTTTGACCCCCGCCCCTACAAGGTCGTGTACGCCTGCGGCCCCGAGGGCCTACTCCGGGTGGTGGCCGAACTCTGTAACCGGGCCTCTGTTCCCTGTTACCTGAGCATGGAACGCCGAATGGCCTGCGGGGTAGGAGCCTGCCTGGGCTGTACGGTCAGTACCCGGCAGGGGAATCGACGCTGTTGCGTCGACGGCCCCGTTTTTTCCGCCCAGGAGGTACTCTTTGAAGATCGATAAGGATGATTTTACTCCGGACCTCTCGGTTTGCATCGGAGGTCTTATCCTAAAAAACCCGGTTATCGCCGCGTCGGGAACCTTTGGGTACGGCAGGGAATACGAAGGCCTGGTCGACGTATCCTCCCTAGGGGGCATCTGTACCAAGGGGCTTACCCTCCAAAGCCGCCAAGGGAACCGGGGGGTTCGGCTGTACGAAACCCCCTCGGGGCTGATGAACTCCATCGGATTGGAAAATCCGGGTATTGCATCTTTTATAGAAAAGGAACTGCCTCCCCTTCGGAACCTGGGCCCCGCGGTCATCGCTAACCTATCGGGGGAATCGGAAGAAGACTACGAGATGGGGGCGGAATTACTGCAGGAAGCCCCCGTGGACATGGTGGAGCTCAATATTTCCTGTCCTAACGTAAAGGCGGGGGGTATGGCCTTTGGACTATACAGCGGGGACGCTTCGGCGGTGGTCCGCCGGGTGCGGAAAGTTTTGAAAAAACCCTTGATGGTAAAACTTTCTCCCAACGCGCCCGAATTAATCGACGTAGCCCGCGCCTGCGTAGACCAGGGGGCCGACGCCCTCTCGTTGGTCAATACCTTTAAAGCCATGGCCATCGATATTCAAAAACGCAAACCCGTCTTTGACAACCTTAGCGCGGGACTCTCCGGTCCGGCGATTCGGCCCATCGCCTTAAGAATGGTGTGGGAGGTTTGCGGAGCCGTCGAGGTTCCCGTGGTAGGGTTGGGGGGAATCGCCTCGGCCCAGGACGCCCTGGAGTTCTTAATGGCCGGAGCGACGGCGATCCAGGTAGGGTCGGCGACCTTTCAAAGGCCCAGCACCATGGTTGGAATAATAGAAGGAATCGGGTCTTTTATGCGGGAAAAACGCATCCCGTCGATACGGGAACTTTGGATAGGTCGGGAGGAATTATGAAAACGACCATTGAACTGTTAAAAGAATCGGGAGCCCTATTGGAGGGCCACTTTCTGCTCTCTTCGGGCCGTCATTCGGATCGGTATTTTCAGTGCGCCCGACTACTCCAGTACCCCGATCGTTCGGCCGCGGCGCTGGAGCCGGTGGTGGATACGATTAAAGCCGATATGGCTTCGGGGACCCTGGTCGTGGACGCCATCGTAGGCCCCGCCCTGGGGGGCATTATCGTAGCCTACGAGCTGGCTCGCCAATTGGGACTGCGGGCCCTTTTTACCGAACGGGACGAGACGGGGACCATGACCCTTCGCCGGGGCTTCCAAGTCCAGCGGGGGGAACGGATCCTCATCGCCGAGGACGTGGTAACCACGGGGAAATCCTCCGGCGAAAGCGCGAAGGTTTTAGAAGCCCTGGGAGCCCGGGTGGTAGCTCTGGCGGGCATAGTCGATCGTCGGGCTCCGGGTATTGAACTTCCGTGGCCCTTCTACAGCGCCTGCCAGGTCCAGGTTTCCGATTGGCCCGCCGATTCCTGCGCCCTCTGCCAACGGGGCATCGGCGTCGTCAAACCGGGTTCCCGAAAACTTCCCAGCTAAAGCAACGAAAGCGCCCAGGGATAGGGCCCCGGTCCTTCGCCGTCAGGTTTCCGGTTATCGTTGCTTTATCGTCCGATAAAGCGGCGGACTTTTACACGTCGTCCCCGCTCACCTGGGGTACCGCTTCGGCAGTCTCCCCAGAGACGAGACCATCCCCAGACGCGGCGGAGACGGAGCCCTCCACACCATGGATTGGAGCGAAGCCCTCGCTTGGAGGGGTAGACCGGGAACTGTTTCTTCGGGCGGCGGTGATGGGGCGGAGGTCCTCCTCGGTTACCTTTGTGGGGTCATCGATACCCGGGGGAAGTTCCCGGCCCGATTCGGCAGGCACGTCCTCTTCCTCTATCGGTTCGGCCGGGGGTATGGCTTCCGTAACCACATCCCCGTCGTTTTCTAATCGTACGGAAATGACCTTGGTTACCCCTGATTCTTCCATCGTTACCCCCAACAGGGTACGAGCGCCGGTCACGGTCTTTTTATTATGGCTTATAATGATAAATTGACTGACGCTTCCAAACTCCCGCAAAAGCTGGATAAAGCGGAACACGTTTTGCTCGTCCATGGCCGCGTCGATTTCGTCCAATAAACAAAAGGGTGAGGGCTTAACCATGTAGGTGGCGAAAAGCAGGGCCACCGCAGTCATGGAACGCTCGCCCCCCGACAGGAGGGCGATATTTTCCAATTTCTTCCCCGGGGGTTGGGCGTAAATTTCTATCCCCGATTCCAACACGTGGTTGGGATCCGAAAGGTGCAGTTCCGCCCGTCCCCCGCCGAACAGACGGCGGAACATATTGTGGAAATTTTTCTTGATCCGATTGTAGGTGGATAAAAACAATTCGGAAGATTCGGTCCTGATTTCTGCGGTGATCCGCTCCAAATCCTCTTGGGCCTTTAACAGATCCTGCAATTGGCCGTTAAGGAAATCGTAGCGGGACTTGGCTTCTTCAAATTCCTCCGGGGCCATCAGGTTAATCGAACCCAGGTCCTTTAATTTAGTTCTAGCGATGCCCAATTTTTCCCGGATCTCCGCGGCGGGGGTGGTAATCGTGAACATCCGTTCTTCGAATTCCATCAGGTCTCGGGAATGGGTTTCCCTAAAATTATCCTGGATGTTTTTAATTTCCGTATCCGATTGGACTAAATCCAGGTGAATTTTCTCCAAAACCTGTTGGATCTTGGTAAGTTCGGTCATCCGTTGTTTTATCCGGTCCTGCTTTCCCGCCACGTCCCCGTTTCGGAGTTCGATATCCCGTTCAAGATGTTCCAATTCTTCGGTAAGTTTGTGTCCCCGCCGTTCTATATCCACCAACTCCGATTCCGTATCCTCTAGCCGTTCGGCGATTTCGTCGAACCGTTTCCGATCCAAAAAAAGTTCGTCCCGCAGGTTTTTAAGCTGGGATTCCTGGCCCGCCAATTCCCGGCGGATCAGCCGACCCTGCTCCTCCGCCGCCTGGGCTTGGGTTGCCATCCGGACGCGGCTAAGCCGTAGGTCCTCCAGGGTTTTACGGTACTCGTCGATTTTAACCGACAATTCCTCGTTCTCGCTCCGTAGTTGGGTTATCCGTTCGCGGCGCTGGCCCACCGACTCTTTTGCGGAACGAATTTTGGCGTCCAAGTTCCGTTTTTTGGTTATAATACCCTCGGGAGCCAAAAACTCATCGATAAAAGAAGGAACGACCCTTTGATATTTCTGGAAAAGGTCCCGGGCGGTTTCCGCCTGCTGGGCTCCCTCGCCCAGGGCTTCGGCGATCCGTTGAGCCACCATTTTTAAATCCTGGGGGGATAGGTCCCCGCCGCCCCCCTGGGCTCGATCGGCCATGGCGGCTAAATCTTGGACCAGCTGTTCCCTCCCCGAAAAGAGGGTCCGGAGCCGGCCCAACGCATGGTCCAGCTCCTCCTCGATACGCCGACGTTCGACTGCCGAGTACCCCGCGTCCTTTAAACCCGCGTCCAGAGCCGCGACGATATCGTCGGTTATGGTTTCCAGTTCCCCTTCGTAGGAGGACCGCTCCTTCTCCAAGTCTCGGATTTCCTCTTCCGTCCGTTTGACCAAACCATCGTTTTCCCCAATTTGGGTCGCGGCCAGCTGGATATTTTCCTCGAAGGAACGGATATTGTTTTCGATGGCCTCCCCGCGCTTTTTCAGGTCCAGCACCACCGAATCCTGCTCTTCCGCGTCATCGATCAGCTCTTCAATTTTGGTCTGGAGAACCTTCTCTCGACCTTCATTCTGTTGTATCTTGGTTTTTAACTCCTGCCGTTGTTCCACCAGGAGCTTGGCTTCCTTTTCTTTGGCGTTTTTTTCTACCGCGAGCCCATAAATTTCCTTTTGATGCTGAACCAGCTTCTCTTCCATGGAGTTGACCACATCCATGTTTTCTTCCAGGGCCTGGTTTAACGCATCCATCTCCGAGCGGATCCGATCCCGTTCCTTGGTTCGGCTGGCCAGCTCTTCGGCCCTTCTATCCCGTTCGTATTTGAACTGTTTAAGCCGCAATAGTTGAATATCTAACTCAAACTGAAATATTTCTTCTCGTAGGGTACGGTACTGTAGGGTTTTTTCAGCCTGCACCTTAAGGGATTCGTAGGATCGTTTAACCTCCCCCAAAATCCCTTCCACCTGGCGAATATTTTCTTCGGTTTTTTCTAATTTCCGTTCCGCTTCGGCTCCCCGGACCTTAAACCGGGTAATTCCTGCGGCTTCCTCAAACAGATAACGTCGTTCGTCCGGTTTGGACGACAGGACCTGGTCAATTTCCCCTTGTTCCATCACCGAATAGGCGCCCTTGCCTACCCCGGTATCCCAAAACAATTCCCGAACATTTTTTAATTTTACCGGGGCGGAATTGATAAAGTATTCGCTTTCCCCGGACCGATACAAACGTCGTTTTATCTGAATTTCCGGAACATCGATGGGAAGAAGCCCCGCTTCGTTCACCAACGTAAGGGTAACCTCCGCCACGTTCAAGGCCTTCCGGTTTTCCGATCCGTTAAAGATCACATCTTCCATTTTTTCAGCCCGCATGGCCTTGGACGCCTGTTCCCCCAAAACCCATTTAATGGCGTCCACCACGTTGGATTTGCCGCACCCGTTGGGACCCAACAGGGCGGTGATTCCATCGGCGAATTCTATGCGTGTACGGTCGGCAAAGGATTTAAAGCCAAAAACCTCTAGACTTTTAAGAAACAAGGCACACTCCGTTTTACTCGTATCCGGTACTGTATCATTATGAAAGAAGGGCGGTCAAGGAAGGACCACCCCGCCTATAGTGTCACGAAGATTAGGGAAAAAGTAAAAAAGATGAAAGCGGTCTACGATCCCCTAGCCGGTTCTCTTACTTACGGGTATCTGCCAAAGGTTTCTTTAGCATGATGGGTCGCGCTGAATCTCAGAGAATGCTTTCCCTAATCTTCGTGACACTATTGAAGGCTTGCGCGTTTTTCTTTTTAAGGCCATAGTTACAGAGGTTTGTGAAAAATGGAACCACCAACCTTAAGAGGATTTCCCCCCATTGTGGGGAAAAAGCCCCAGGCGCTCATCCTTGGCTCCTTTCCCAGCGTGGTTTCTCTGGAACGGTGGGAATACTACGCCCACCCCCGCAATCATTTCTGGCCCCTGGGATCGGCGATTTTTTCCGCTCCCCTGCCTCGGAGTTGGGAGGATAAGGTAAACCTCCTGGTTTCCCACCGCATAGCCCTGTGGGACGTGGTTGCGGCCTGCGAAAGGCAGGGGAGCCTGGATCAGCGTATTACCCACAGCCGTCCGAATCCTATTTTAGAATTGCTCCGGGAACAGGGCACTATTTCTACTATTTTTTTTAACGGTTCTGGAGCATCTAAGCTTTTCCGAGCCTTTTTCACCGTTCCCAAGGATTTGGATGATACCATGGGCAGGCCCAGCCTTTGGAACGCCCCGGGACTCCGGCCGCTGGTACTCCTGCGGCTCCCCTCGACAAGCCCCATCCCCAGTAGAAACTTTAAAACCCTGGAGGATAAACTTCCCCTCTGGTCTTTGGTTCGCCAGCACACTTGGGAATCCTATCTCATGTAGCGATAGGCTCCAATTGACCTCCCCTTCCCGTCCCGGTATGCTCTTTCCATGACCATCCTGCCTATTTCCAGCCCCTTTCATGCCCCGGTTTTCCACCTGGCAACCACCACCAGTACCATGGACGAGGCCCGAAAATGCGCGGATGACCGTCTTGTCCCGGGGACGGTTATCGTGGCGGACGAACAAACCCAGGGCAAGGGCCGGGGGCAAGGACGTCGCTGGATATCCGAGGGGGGGATGAACCTCCTTTGCACGATCATCCTACCCTATTCGTCCGTAGAGCCCCTTCCCCGAGCGCTGACCCTTAGGATAGGCCTGGCGGTGGCCCTGGCTATCGAGGAACGGTTCCCCGAACTGGCGCCCCTGGGGGCCGTGAAATGGCCCAACGACATTCTTATAAACGGTAAAAAGGTGTGCGGAATACTAACCGAAGGGGATGGAAAATGGGTCTTTGCGGGCATAGGCCTTAATATCCTGCAACGGAATTTTCCTCCGGAGCTTCGCAACAGGGCCAGTTCCCTGATCCTGGAAATGGAAGGCCTTAAAAGGCCCTTTCCTTCCGAGGGATTCGAAGGAAGTCCCGATGAAAAATCCCGGACCTCCACGAATGCCTTTGACCGTTGGAAGCTCTTGGCCGCTATTCTCCGGAATCTTTTTGTCCTTTTAGAAAAAGAAGCCCCATGGAAGGAGCCCCTGGAACAGCGGCTTTTTAAGCGGGGGGACCGGGTTGTCTTTTTGGACGGCATGGCGGACCGGGGAAAGGCCGTGGAAGGAATCCTGGTCGGTGTGGGGGATGGGGGGGAACTGCGGCTCCGCTGTGGGGAAGAAGGGGAAGAGCGGTCCTTTGTGGCGGGGGAATTGGCGTGGCGACAGGAAGCCGACACGCCGCCTTTGGGAATTTAGTATGAATCAAATCCAAAAACGATTGGTTTTTTAGAGTGGGCTTTGGGAGCCTGTCGGAATGACGATAAACCCGGTTCCTAGTATTGTAAGCCCATCCCCATAAAGCCCGGTCCCAGCAGGGGCTCTAGCTTCGCGTTTCCGCTGTCAATCGTCCTCCGGGCCCCCAGGTAAGCCGAGTGGCCGGACCAAATTCGCACGCCCCCGTCGACCACCATCCCCACGAGCAGGGTACCGAAGGAGGGCAGATAGTCCATAATACTGTGGTTTCTCCAGGTGGTACCGATGGAACTGATGGAATTGTTCAGATAATCCATACGGTCAAACTTTACATCCGCCGGAAGAAAGGCGTAGACCCCTATCAGCGTTCCCGCGAGAACCCCCAGGTGGAGGCCCGTAAAGCCCAAACCAGCGAGGGTATCGCCGTTGCGGAACTGTCCAGCGCCGGGGAACATGAGGGACATCCAGGTGGTGGATCGGAGATACTCGTCCTTTTGATACGCCGTCCCTATACGCTTCCCGTAGGGATACAGCTGGTTCAACGTAAGTTCTCCAAAGGGCTTATCACCCAATTCCTTATTCACCACTGACAATTCAGATCGGGTATAGGGAATATCGAAAAAGCCCCCCGGCCCCCACAGGGAAGATTCCCTCGTATTGGTACCCCGGGACGATCCTTGGGCAAAGACAGAAAACCCGAGGGTAGTAAAGAAAAGGGCTAACCATAATCGTTTCATTTTTTCCTCCAGAATATGGAGTCCTCTTTAAAACAACAGGTATTTAAGGGGCCCCACATTCTTTCAATATATCCAAGGACAAACAAAAATCCAAAAAAAAGCTCTTTCAAAAGCAACAGCCTTTTAAAAGAACCTCAAAACCCCTTGTACCGATTCCTAGACCTGGGTACACTAGGGGTACTATGCTTGACTATCGTTTTATCAAAGAAAACCTGGAGGCGGTGAAAAAAAACATCGCCAACCGGAATATGAAGGCCGACGCCGACGAGGTGGTCCGACTTTTTGACCGTAAAAACGAGCTTACCACGGTTCTGCAGGCGCTACAGCAACAGCGGAACGCCAACGCTCAAGCCATGAAGGGTAAGTTGGAAGCCGACGTCCGCGCTCGGCTTATCGATGAAGGGAAGAAGCTCAAGGACGATATCGCTTCCATGGAGGCCGAATTGGCCGCTGTGGAGAAGGAACTGGACGTCCAGGGGCGTAAAATTCCCAACATGGCCCATCCGGAGGCCCCCGTTGGAAAAGAAGATAAGGATAACCTGGAGGTCAAACGGGTAGGAAAGCCCACCCAATTCGACTTTGAACCCAAGGACCACGTTCAATTGGGGCAGGAACTGGATATCATCGACTTCGATGCGGCCACCAAAGTTTCGGGAACCAAGTTTTACTATTTAAAGAACGAGGGGGTTTTCCTGGAGCTGGGTTTGATCCGTTACGCCCTGGACATCCTGCAAAAACGGGGTTTTACCCCCTTTATTACCCCCGACGTGGCAAAGGAAGAAATTTTGGAGGGGATAGGATTTAACCCTCGAGGTTCGGAGTCCAACGTTTACACCGTAGAGGGGGAGGGAACCTGTCTGGTGGGTACCGCCGAAATTACCCTTGGGGGTTATTATTCGGGAACCATCATTCCCAAGGAACAACTCCCCCTTCGCCTGGCCGGACTATCCCACTGTTTCCGTCGGGAAGCGGGAGCCGCGGGCCAATTCTCCAAGGGCCTGTACCGGGTTCACCAATTTACGAAACTGGAAATGTTCGCCTACTGTTTGCCCGAAGATTCGGAAAAACTTCACGAGGAACTCCGTTCGGTGGAGGAAGAAATTTTCACCGGTCTGGGCTTACCGTTCCGGGTCGTCGACACCTGTACCGGCGATTTAGGGGCCCCAGCGTATCGTAAGTGGGACCTGGAAGCCTGGATGCCCGGCCGGAATAACGGCGAGTGGGGCGAAGTAACCTCCACCTCCAACTGCACCGATTTTCAGGCCCGGCGTTTGAATATTAAATATAAGGACGACGACGGAAAGAACAGGTACGTTCACATGCTCAATGGAACGGCCATCGCCATCAGCCGGGGAATCATCGCTATTCTGGAAAATTATCAACAGGCCGATGGGACCGTAAAACTGCCGGCGGCTCTGGTTCCCTACTGCGGCTTCGAGGTCATTAAAAAGAAAACCTAGGAGACTGCCGAACCGGTGAATTTTTTAGGACCCCAGAGCACCTGCGGGTCCTAAAAACCGGCATAAACGCATTAACGATCTCCGCTTCGTCGGGGAGTCAGATTTCACGGAGCCTTACTCCGCCTGCCCTACACTTTAAAGCGACCGATCACTTGTTCCATGGACTGGATCGTTTTTCTCGTTCCCTCGGCCATGGAGGCTACCTTTTGGGCGTTCTGCCTAATTTCTTCGCTGGCCTTGGATACCATATCGATACTTTCTTCTATATCCTGGCTCAGGCTCCGAAGCTTACCCATTTCCGCTAAAAGGGTAGCGTTCCCGTTAGTCATCTCCGAGGAACCCTGCCGAACTTCAGAGGTTACGTCGTTCATGGTTCTAAGAGCTTCCAGAATTTGGCGGGAACCTTCCTGCTGTTCGTCCATAGCCTGGCGGATTTCCCGAACCAGCTTGTCGGTTTCTTGAATTTTAGCTCCCACCTGATCGAAGGATTTTTCCGAATCCTCCGAAGTTTTTACCATTTCGGTGATGGCCGCCTGAACCGTGGTAAGTTCGGCGGTAATCGAGCGGGACTGTTCCGCCGAGGTTTCGGCCAAGCGGCGGATTTCGTCGGCCACCACGGAAAAACCTTTTCCCGCTTCCCCCGCGTGGGCCGCCTCTATGGCGGCATTCATGGCCAGGAGGTTGGTTTGGGACGCGATTCCGGCGATAACGCCGTTGGCCTCCAAGAGGGTGTGGGAACGTTCGGCGATCAGTTTGATCTTCTCCGAAGAGAGGGTCTGAAGAGCCTTTCCCTGCTCCGCGTCCTTTAAAAGGGATGCAAAGCTTTGGGCCATCCTATCGATAGAAGTACCGATCGCCCCGTTGTTGCCGACCATTTCCTCGATAGAGGAGGATGCCTCGGTAATACTGGATGCCTGATCCACGATCAGCCGGTCCAGGCTTTCGATGTTTTTAGCGATCTGTTCTACCGCGCTGGATGATTCGGCCACGCTGGCTCCCTGGGAACGGGTCCGTTCGTACACTTCTTTTACCGAGTCGCTAATGCCTCCCACCATCCGTTCGGTATCCACCACGCTGGAGCTTAACTCGGTACCGATGCGGGCCATTTCGGCCTGGGATTGCTTTAAGGACCCTACAATTTCCCGAAGTTTATCGATAAAAGCGTTAAAATCCCGAACCAAATCCCCCACTTCGTCGCTGGAATGGACGTTTACCCGAACCGTTAGGTCCGCATCGCCCTGGGCAAGGGTTTTAAATCCCTCGCCGGCCTTCCGCAAGGGGCCGGTAACCGAACGGGCTATTTGCATGGAAATAAAGAAGGAAGCCACGATACCCAAAATAAGCAACAAGCCCAGGAGTCCCAAGACCCGGTTTGGAATGGCGTCGATCTCCGCTTTAGGAAGCGTCAACCCCAGAACCCACCCTTCGGTATCCGCGACCTTGGCGTAGTAGGTAACCATGGCTTTCCCCTTTGGATCCCTCCATTCCCCCGAACCCAGATCCTGGGTAGTCATTTTTTGGGCGAAGGCATCCAAGTTCCGGTAACCGTCCTTGGTAGAATCCAGAAGGTTCAGTTTCATCACCATAGAAGGGTCCGTATGGGCGATGACGACCCCGTTTTTTTGAACGAGCCACGCGAAACCCCTATCCCCCACTTTGATGTTCCCCACCACTTGGGACAGTTTATCCACCTTTACTTGGCACGCGATTATGGCTTTTAGGGTTCCCGAGGAATCCCGAACCGCCCGGGCAAAGGTAATAGAGGGGGCGTCGTTTAGGGGCGATACGAAGGCGTCGCCGATGTAGCTTTCCTTATTAAACCGGGTGATGTTGGTATAAAAATCCGTTTTGGTAAAAGAACCGGTCTTTGAACCGTAGGAATAATTTCCATCCGGATCCACCAAAAAGACATTGTCGATCTCATCGCTCAACTGACCCTTGATGCCGTCCAGCATATACCGGGCTACTTCGATATCCGAATTTTTAATTAAATCCAGGTTAGAAAAAAGGGTCATTTGCATGCCAATTTTATCGCTTATTTCTCCTAACTGATCCCCCCGGGCCCGGGCAATCTCCAGGTTATCCTTTTCGATAATTGCGCGGATATTGCTTCCCAAGTTTGGTGCTAATATAGCGAATAATAGGGCCATAAGAAGGGCCACAAAAACGCTAAAAACGAGGGCGATTCGATACGCTAGGGTCAGCCGTATTTTCAAGAGAAACTCCTTTGATAAAAATTATAAATCTATAGCTTTTTACCTAATACCCCTAATTATTGGAGCAAATAGGGGTCTTGTCAAGGTAATTTACAATTTGACAAGGCCTTCTAAATGGGACTACTATAAGTCTGCCGGAAATTTCCGGTAAGGAGAGTCGAAACATGCTTCGTAAACTTATGGCTACCGCCGTATGCGCCCTTTTGGCGCTATCATCCCTTTCCGCCCAGACTACTAACATAAAGCTGGCGGCCATCTTCCCCGGTTCTATCCAGGACGCGGACTATAACGCCCTGGGGTACGTGGCGTTGCAGACGGTAAAATCAAAATTTAAGGTCGAAACGGCCTTTTCCGAACGGGTCGCCGTGCCGGACGCCCAACGGGTTATGACGGAATACGTAAACGAAGGGTTTAACGTCATCTGGGTACACGGGAACCAGTTCAACAGCGCCGCGGATAAGGTAGCGGATCAGTACCCCAAGGTTTCTTTCATCGTCGAAGGGGACGGGAAGCCCGATAACGCGAAACCCAACATGTGGTACGTGGACCGGAACTATTACACGGGATTTTACGTTCTGGGCCGATTGGCCGCGGTGGCCACAAAAACCGGAAAAATCGGCTGGTTAGGGGGACTGGAGTTGCCCTTTACCCGGGGAGAGGTAAACGCGGTCAAACAGGCGATCCGGGATTCGGGAAAAAAGGTATCCTTCGAGTACGTGTACGTGGGGGACTTTAACGACGCGGTCAAAGCCCGCCAGGGAGCCGAGGGACTGATATCCAAGGGGATAGACGTGATCATCAGCGCCGTCAACTTGGGAAATTTTGGGCTTTATACGGCGGTTAAGGAAGCCAAAACCAAGGTGTACTTTACCACCACCTATACGTCCAAAAAGGATCAGGCCCCGGCGAACTACCTAACCGCCGATATTTTTGACTTTAACGTGGTCATGTCCAAAATTGTGACCCGTTTAGCGGCGGGGGAACGGGGCGGCGACCTGGTTATGGAATACGGCGATGGGAACGCCCGGCACGCGGACTTCCCCATTTCTAACGTGGACGCGGCTATCAACACGGAGATCAAAAAGGTCGCCGACGACGTAGCCTCCGGCAAAATCAAAGTCGTAAAAAATCTTAAAGAAATTCAGTAGGACAGGGTATGGAGAATCTCCTTTTAGAAGTACGGGGAGTACACAAACAATTTGGAACCGTTACAGCCTTGGAAAAGGTCAATTTTCAAGTTCAGCGGGGTTCAATCCACGGGTTGTTAGGAGAAAATGGGGCGGGAAAAACGACGCTCATGAATATCCTCTACGGGTTGTACGCCCCCGATTCGGGGGAGATTTTCCTGGAAGGTAAAAAAATTACCATCAAGTCCCCCGCCGACGGTATCGCCCACGGGATCGGAATGGTTCACCAGGTTTCCACCCTGGTGGGAGAATTCAACGCGGTGGAAAATATCCTGTTGGGATCCGGGAAAGCTCGATGGAGACTTCCGCTTTCGGAGGAACGGGAAAAGATCCTGGATTTAGAGCGGGATATCGGCTTTGATGTACCCCTAGACCGGAAGGTCAAGGAATTAAGCGCCGGGCTAAAGCAAAAAATCGAAATTCTCCGGGCCCTGCGCCGGGGAATACGCCTGCTCATTTTAGACGAACCCACCACGTCCCTGGTGGAAAGCGAATTTCGGAGCCTTTTACAGTCCCTAAAAACGCTGACACAACGGGGGATGACGGTTATCTTTATTACCCACAAGATCAAGGAAGTACTAGAAGCCTGCGATTCGGCAACCGTACTTCGGCACGGGCAATTGCAGGGTCGGCTGGAGAAGGACCACATGTCCATGGAGGGTCTAGTAAAGCTCATGTTTATGGAAAAAAACATAGCGGTTACGGAAAACGCCCTGCCAATGATCGAACTAGGCCCCTCACCCGCCCTTGGGGAACCAATTTTAGAACTTCGAAATATTACGACCCGGGCGGCGGCGGGGAAAAAAGGCCGGGGGCTCCGGGACGTATCCTTTACGGTGCGGCGGGGAGAAATTGTGGGGGTGGCCGCTGTCTCCGGGAACGGAGAAAAGGATATGGCGGAACTGCTGTTTAAAAACTCCCGCATCGAATCCGGCGATGTGTTGGTGGAAGGAAAAAGCATCCTCCATAAAAGCACCCTGGAGGTTTTCGGTATGGGCATATCCTATACCCCGGAAGACCGAATTCAAGAGGGTATTTTGAACGACGGGACCCTGGTAGAGAACCTTCTGTTGGGACACCAGGGGGAATCCCGTTTCTACAGCCCCCTGGGAACGATCAATTGGAAAACCCTGCGGGATTCAACCCAAGAGGCGATCCGGGAATTTTCGGTGGCCACCCCGGATACGGAACTGGAGATCCGCCGTCTTTCGGGTGGAAATATCCAGAAGGTCATTTTGGGGCGGGCTTTTGCGTCCCACCCCAAGGTCTTGGTAACCCATAACCCCACGTCGGGGGTAGATATCGCCACGGTGGAGTTTATCTTTAACAAGCTCCTTCAGATCCGGAACGACGGAGGGGCCATTCTTTGGATCCACGAGGATTTGGACGAGCTCATGCTCCTGTGCGACCGCATAGCCACCCTGCACGAAGGACGCCTTACGGGGATGTTTGAGCGGAAAGACTTTGATAAATACCGCCTGGGCTTGGCGATGATAGGGGGCGCGGCGTGAAAACCTCATCGATGGATTTTCGGGAAACGGGGCGGCAGATCCTAATCTACCTGGGAGCCCTGGGGATAGCCTTCGCGGTTTTGGCTCTTATCGTCGCTCTTATGGGCTTTGACGTTCTCCGGGCTTTTACGTATCTTTTAAGCGCCTCCTTTAAATCTATCTTCGGATTCCAGGAGACCATAAAAAAGACCATCCCTCTGATATTTACAACCTACGCTTTCTCCATTCCCTTTATGATCAAATTTTTTAATATCGGCGGGTGGGGACAGATGATGATGGGCGGCACCATCGCCGCCGTGGTGGGCCTTTCTCTGGCCCCCTTAGGACTACCCTTAGGGGTGTTGCTCCCCCTGGTTATTATCGCTGGTGTTCTGGCGGGGGGGCTGTACGGTACCGCCGCGGGGGCCTTAAAAGCCCGGTGGGACATTAACCCCATCATCTCAACGATCATGCTCAACTTTGTGGCCCAGTATTTCCTTAACTTTATCGCCACGGCCAAACCCTTTAAGGATCCCGCCGAGGGGTATCCTATCACCCTACCCCTGCCACCCCAGGCGACCCTGGGCTTTATCGGCGGTTTTCCGGTTTCGTTTATCTTTGCCCTCGCCGCAATCGGCTTTATGATTTTCTTTCTGAACTACACCCGGTCGGGTTACGAAATCCGGGCGGTGGGATACAACCAGCAGGCGGCGGAAACCTACGGGATACCCTTTTCCCGGACCATCCTTACGAGTTTTTTTCTCGGCGGAGCCCTGGCGGGTCTGGGGGGGACCCTGGAAATCGTAAATATCCAGGGTAAATTGATAGAAGGTTTTGCCACCACCAGCGGGGCCCAGTACGGTATTTTCGGTATCCTGACCTGCCTTATCGTCCAGGGGAACCCCATCGGTATTCCTTTTGCCGCATTTTTTATGTCCGTCCTCCTGGTGGGGGCCGATTCCCTGCAGAGGACCATGCAGATTCCCGTGGAACTGGTGTTCCTTGCCCAGGGAATCATCGTGTTGTTCATCGTCTCGTTCCGCGAATTTATGAACGCGAAAAAGAAATAGGGGGACAGCGTGGAGTTTATTTCAACCTTTGCCAATCAGATGATAGTGTACGCCACCATCTACACCCTGGCCAGTCTTGGCATTGTAATCACCGGCCGAACGGGCATTTTTAACGTGGCCGCCGAAGGCATCATGCTCGCCTCAGCGTCCTTTGGGTTCATGGCCGCCTTTTTCTCCGGAAACTGGGCCGTGGGTTTCCTGGTGGGAGCCCTGATGGGCGCGGTTTTTGGGCTGGTATTAGCTTTTTTACACGAGCAGTTTAGGGTTAACCAGTTTATCTTGAGCATCTGTCTGGTGATCCTCGGTTCGGGGTTGGCGGATCTGGGGTATAAAGCCATCATGGGCATCCGTCTGGACGCCCCTAAGGCGCCCCACACCCCCATTCTTTCGGTGCCCCTTCTTTCAAAAATTCCGATCCTGCAGGCCCTTTTTTCCGCCAACGCCATCGTCTGGTTGATGTACCTTTTAACCTTTGGCGCCTGGTGGTTCTTCTACCGCACCCAGTGGGGCCTGGAAACCCGGGCCATCGGGGAAAACCCCCGCTCCGCCGACGTAGCGGGAATACCGGTCCGACGGATACGGTACACCGCCGCCATCGTAGGGGCGTCGATCATCGGCCTCGCGGGGGCCTACATCCCCCTGGTGATCACCGAAACCTACACCCCGGATATTTCCGCGGGCCGGGGCTTTATGTCCATCGGCATCGCCATTTTCGCCAGCTGGAAACCCCAACGGGCTATTGTGGGGGGACTCCTCTTCTCGGCCATCGAAGTGTTAAGCTTCCAGCTCCAGATGCTCTCTAGCCCCATCCCGTACCAGTTTTTTATGATGCTTCCCTTTTTCGCGGTCATAGCTATCATGATCCTCTCCAAGAAGACCATCGAATACCCCGCGTCCATCGGCAAGCCCTACTATCGGGAATAGGCTTAAGGGAGAAGTACCGGCGCCTTTATATAGGTGTCAAATCCAAAAACTTCGGTTATTAGGAGGGGTTAAATAATTCCCAGTTTCTGCCCCTCTTCCTTAGAAATTTGCAGTATCGTATCCAGCTCTTCGTCCGAGTGGACCGCCATATAGCTGGTTCGGATAAGGGCGCCATTCGGAGGAACCGCTGGAGCGATAACGGGATTAACGTAAACGCCCCGTTCAAAAAGAGCCTTCCAGAAGAGAAAGGTCTTATCGTTATCCCCGATATGAAGGGGAACGATGGGAGTTTCGGCGGTGCCAATGTTAAAGCCCAGATCCTTAAAGCCTTGGACCATCTTTTGGGCTATCCGTTGCAGTCGCTGGACCCGTTGGGGTTCCTGTTCAATAATTTCCAGGGCTTTCATCGCCGCGGCGAGGTTTGCGGGAGGCATGCTGGCGCTAAAAATAAGGGGCCGGGCAAAATGTTTGATATAATCGATTACCCGGGCCGACCCGGCCACAAAACCGCCGATGGAAGCGAAGGCCTTGGAAAAGGTACACATGATGATATCCGCCTGGGCTTGGTTGTGAAAATGCTCTACGGTTCCCTTTCCATGGTCCCCTAAAACGCCGATCGCGTGGGCTTCGTCCAAATAGATCCGGGCGTGGTACTCGTCGGCGATTTTTCTCAGTTCCGGTAAGGGGGTAATATCCCCTTCCATGCTGAACACCCCGTCCACGACGATAAGGATACCCCCCGTGGAGGGAATTTTATCCAGGGTTTTACGAAGGTCCGCCATATCGTTGTGCTTAAAACGGTGGAGATTTAACCCCTTGTTAATCCCCGTGGCCAAAAAGATTCCATCCATAATAGAAGCGTGGTCGAATTTATCGGTCACCACGTGGTCGTTTCGGCCCAACAGCGCCGAAATGGCGCCCAAATTGGTTTGATACCCCGTCGTAAAGGTCAACGCAGCCTCTTGGCCCGTAAAGGCGGCCAATTTAGCCTCCAATTCTTCGTGCAAAAGCAGGGTCCCGTTCATAAACCGGGAACCGGAACAGCTGGACCCGTATTTTTCCACCGCCTTTATAGCGGCTTCCCGGACCCGCTCATCGTACGCCAGACCCAGGTAGTTGTTGGATCCCGCCATAATCATTTCTCGGCCCTGAATTATAACCCGATTGCCCCGGTTAGCTTCGATGGGCCTAAAGTAGGGATACCATCCACCCTGGCGGGCTTCCTCCGCTTGGGTAAAATCAAAACATTTTTTGAACAAATCTTGATGGTTTTCCATAGTGCTTCCTTCAATCTATAGTTTGCGCTAGTGTATCGCGCTGTTTTTTTGCGCTTTCCGAACATCCTGGTCCATAAAAAATTCAACCAAACGGGGAGCGTAGCGCTTGATACCGTATATAAGGGCGCTCGTGGGATCGGGAAAAATGATAAATCGATTGGTAAACAAACGGGAAACCAGGGCGCGGGCCACCACGTCGGGGGACAGCAACTTGGCATTCCCCGCCACCGCCCGAGTTTCCGGAGGTTTGTACTTGTTTTCTTCCTCCAACTGGGGTGTTTCCGTATCCGGAGGGCAGAGGACAGAAACCCGTATACCGAACCGTTTTGCTTCCGAACGGAGGGCCTCAGAAAATCCCACGATGCCAAATTTAGAGGCCCCGTAGGCAGTGTACCCAAAAACCCCCACCAGTCCCGCCATGGACGATACGTTGACAATATGACCCGGTATTTTCGCCCCTATCATGGCCCGGTACACAAGGGAACTTACGGTGAGGGTACCCAATAGGTTTGTTTCAATGGTGGATCGGAGAATCTCGAGGGGTAATTCCTCAAAATAACCGGGTCTGGACATCCCGGCACAGTTTATCAATACATGGGGAATGCCTACGGAAGCGAAGGCCCGGGGCAATTCCGCTTCTAACTGTTCGGGAGAAGCCACATCGATGACTGAAAAGGTAATTCGGGAAGCGTCCTTGGCAGAAGCCCCCCGGTCCGACAGGGCGGAAGAAAGGATTTGAACCGCCTCTGAAAGTTTTTCCTTCCGGCGGGCAATAAGGTGTACCGAAGCCCCTTCGGAAAGACAAGCCTTGGCGGTCGCCAGCCCAATACCACTCGATCCGCCGGTAATGTATACCCGCTTTCCCTCTAGTCGTTGTTGGCCTAAACCCATAATGGCGACATGTTAGACACTTTAGAGATTTCTGTAAAGCCCATCACCCCCCTTATCGGGGGTTGATTTTTCAGTGATACTTTTTTTCCACCGTTACCTGGTTTCCCGTATCGTTATACTCCAACCGGTCAAAGGCCCGTAAAGCCAAAGGGATCCCTTGTCCGGGTCCCATCAACTCAGAAAGCGGTTTTTTACCCGGTTCCATAGAATGGTTAACGTACTTTTTATAATCGAACCCCTTTCCCTGATCCATAATCCGGAAAACCGCCCGTTGGGCCGTTATGGAATATTCCAAGGATACGCGGCGATCCCTAAACACTGGGAGGGCTCCTTTCTGTTGAACCAAGGCGGGATATTGCCCTCCCCGGAGGGCTTTAAATTTTTCTTGCCAGGTAATTTCCAAATTGCCGTGTTCTATAGCGTTGATGATCAACTCCCGAAGGCCCCTTTTGACTAGATAAACGGACTCTGAAGAAAGATAAACCCCGAGGTTTTCACAGGCCCGTCGGGAAGCCCAGTCGGCGGCGCTCAGGGTGTTTTCGATATCAAAGCTCATTCGACCTTCCACAGGGGCTAACGCCCCCGTATCCAGAGAATCGGGAAGCACGGTTAGCACAATTTCCTCTTCATCCTGGATTCGTATAACTTCAAAACTGAGGGTACAGAGTTGGGATTCTCCCACCGACCTCTTTACCAGAGCGGGAAGCTCAAACGGAGTGGAGCCCGCACGGAATCCCTCGATAGAGGCCGCTAAACGGACCCGCAGGGATTCATTTTCCTGTTCATCCTTAAACAGCAGGTCCGTCACGTCGGGGCCCCTCCCGTTTTGGATGGCATTCCACCAGGGTTCTAGATGGAAGAACTCCACCGCCGCAGGGTTACAATCCCTGATCGTAAAAGCGGAATCCAAAATCGCTATGGGCTCCCGTCTGCCCTCGAACCGGCTCCTATACCGGGCTTCGCTTTTTACTAAGTGCCGTTTCTCCTGGCCCAGGTCGTCAATTCTCCGTTCCAGCTGGATATTCGCCAAACTCAGCTGTTTAAAGACAAAGTTATACCGGTTCGACAGTATCCCCGCGGTACCGATAATAAAAACGAACAGCCCGTATTGGGAAAGAACCAATTCGCTATGGAAAAACCAGGAATCCACAACATCGTACAGGGCGGTTACAAATAAAAGGCTCATCCCAAGCAGAGTATTCCCCAGGGGCGTACTGATAAGGGAAGAAGCCCATTCCTTACCCAGGGATCCTTGGGGTGTCGAATGGCTTTGCCGTTTCCACCGTCTGTAGCCGGAACTAAAAAATTCCCACAAAACCGAATAGAGGTAGATGTACAGTATCAAAAAGAGGCTTGAAACCTGCCAAATTTTGATAATATCCAAAGAAAAGGACAGGGAGAAAAAGAATTGGATAAAAGCGAGGAACGCGTAAAAAAGCCCAAAAATAAAAGTAACAATTCTAACCCTATTGATACTCAGGGTTTCCACAAAGGCACCCATGAGGGGTATGGTCAGCATAACCAAGGCGTATTCTAACTTAGAAGAAAACGCCGTATCTAAAAAGATAGTATGTACAAAATAGGTTCTAAGGAAAAGATAAAACCCTAAAACGAGAGAAAATAGCCCGTAAAATAGGTTGTACCGGTCCTGGGGCCGAAGAAAAAAGATAAAAAGGTAGTATAGGCCCACAAAAACGTAAATCCCATAGAGGGTGATACGCCAAACTGCGTTATTTTCCTCCTCCATGGAAGCGTAATCGGTTATTTTGTAGGGCTGGGAAACAAAAAATCCCGTCGCGGCGTTAGTCGGGTCCCCTATAATCCGAAAAACCAGTAGATTCTCTCCACTTTTTAATAATTCCAGATCGATGGGGAAAAATACATGCCGGGCTATCCTATGGTTTACTATGCGCCCCTCTCCATCCAGATACACCTCCGACCGTAAAAGCTTCCCGTTAAGATAGATCTCCCAGTTATCCCCCAGGGCGCCCAATTCGATCCCCGGAACGGGAGCCATGCGGACTGCCGAGAAGGCTAACTCTCCCTGGGTCAACGAAAAGGGTATAAGGTAGGTGTATTCGACGGCCCTTTGATCCCGCAGGTCTAAGAAGGACCGATGCGGTTTATTCGGAAGGTCGATGAGGGTCACAACCCTTTCCCCGTTTTTTCCCGGCCCATATACAAGCCAGGAACCGTCTTCCAGATCGGGATGTTTTTCCAGCACGGACCGGTCAAAGCCCGAACGAACGTACAGGGGGTACGCGTTGAGGTCGATTAAAAACGACGTCGTCCTAGGTGGAGACGGTTCGGCCGTAAGGGTACACCCAAAGGATAAAACCAAAGCGCCCAAAAACAACACAACAGGGGAACCACGGGTCATAACCCAGGGATAGTAAACCGATTAAGCCGGATAATCAACATATCTTAGAGGTTTTTTCGAAACTCTCTGAGTTTTGAAAATGCCTTCTTAGAATAAAATTTCGAGTCTATGGATCATGGATAGCCGGACAAATCCGCGGGCTCACTGACGGACAGGATCAGCGGGCGGCGGACGGCGGGCGGCGGACGGCGGGCGGCGGGCGGGCGGCGGCG
>CAYRLW010000039.1:0-37339 GCA_964425215.1 uncultured Treponema sp. | reverse complement strand
CATATACATCTAAGGTAGCTCTTTCAAAACTCCCTGAGTTTTGAAAGAGCCTCTCTTGAAAGAGCTTTTAGGAACCGGGTTATCAAAGTTATAAAAGCTTACAGGGTACCCTTAGTCTTTTAAATATAACCAGTCCAATAGGCTTCTAGATTTGGATCTCCGTTTGTTGGGGGGTTGGCCCTCCAAACCCGGTAGGCTCGTTTCATAGCTTTATTTGAATTTTAACAGTATACTAATTTATACAGTATTTTTTAAAAGGAGCCTTTTACAAAATAATCGATATAGTATATTTTTGTATTATAACAATATAATAATGTATTCATATATAATAGTATTATGGCATGGTATTTGCTATATGTATTCATCATGAATAGGGTATCAAATAATACTATAGAAATCGCCCTCCCGGCGGAATCATCCTTCAGTAAGGCTCCTTCGTGGGAGGAAGTTAAAAGCGAAGTGGTTCGTAAAACAATTCACTTTCTTATCGCCCTCAGTCCCACGTTGGCCTATTTTAATAGACCCCTTACGGTAACCCTTCTTGCTCTGGGTACCCTTGTATACACCTACGCCGAAGGAATTCGGCTTTCGGGGGGGATGGTCCCGCTGATTTCCTCTGTTACGGCCGTCGCGGCCCGTCCTCGGGATCAGGGACGCTTTATACTTGGTCCCGTGACCCTCGCGTTAGGGGCCATGCTGGCCCTGCTCTTATATCCTTCGCCCGCCGCGTCAATCGCCATTTATGCCTTAGCCTTTGGCGACGGTTTTGCTAGCCTGGTGGGCAAATTGTTCGGCCGCGTTAGACCGGTATTTTTAATGGGAAAGAGCCTGGAAGGTTCCGCCGCCTGTTTTATCGCCGTGCTTATCAGCGCCTACGGACTTACGTCCCATATTCGCCTCGCCGTTTTTGCGGCCCTGACGGCCACCCTTGTGGAAGCCCTACCCTTGGAAGATTACGATAACATTGCCCTCCCCATGAGCGTCGGCTTCATCGTAGCCCTCATGCTGTAAGAGTCTAGACCCTTTCTACATCCACAGATAAAACCGGTGCAGACGGGTCGTTACCAGCCAGCTACCAAAAAAAAGACTAACCGTTCCGATACCCAGGGCGATCCAGGTATCGGAGCGTAAAAGGCTATCCCTACCCAAGCAAACGAGCAATAACCCCACGCCGGAGAGGGTAAATTCTTTTGCCCCACGGGAATAGGCGGCGATAAAAAAACTAAGGATAGTAATAAGGATGATGCCTATCTCAGCGATCATAAACATGGACGTATAACCAATTATAAGAGTCCCTGCGGTATCCCAAGACAGGCCGTCCAGGGGAACGATAGTGGCGCTTAAGAGGGCCGCTGCGGTTATTATTAAAATAATATTCCCATGCTTTTGAAATTCCCACCCGGTGGCGTAAATCCCTGTTATAAAAATGGAAAGAATACCGAACTGCCTCCCAAAAAGCACGATTCTCGACGCGGTTACCCGATACGCGGGGGGCCAGCCCCGGGCTTCGGTCAAGGGGAGGGCCAATCTAAAGATTTCCAAAGAAAAAGAAAGGGCAAAAAGGGCGAAAAATAAAATCTCGGGGGAATGGGTTTTTTCAAAAAAGAAATAAATTAAAAAAATCATAATGAGAGCGTAGACGACCATCACCATGATGGAGGTAAAGGAAGGGTAGGGCAAGGGTTTAAAAAAAGGGGTAAGGATATATTGCAAAAACCCCCGGGACCGCATGGTCGCTTGGGCTATGATAGGGGGATACACTTTGAAGGAATCGACGATGGAGAGAAGTATGCCCCCCATAGGAAGCACAGAAATAACCATGCCGGTTATAAGTAGGCGGTTTCTGGTGGAAAGGGTCATGGATCAATCATAAACGAAGAGCTGAGGAGGCTCAAGACTTGCGCGGAATAACCGATAGTATACATGAGGTGACCCAAATGTCTAAACGCAAATTTATCGGAATTCTCGCATGGTTCCTTTCGATTTTGGGAGGTTCCGTCTGGGCGGGAGATATGGCGGTCTTTGTGGATCTGGGATTCTCGGCGGATGGAAAAAATTACATGTTCGCCCAATACGGGGTAGAATCGGAAACCCTGAAACCCTGGGCCCAGATGTTCATCGTCGATGTGCCCAAAAATCAATTTGTAAAGGGCGGAAGCCTTTCTTTTTCCCACAAAGGTCCGGTTGTGGCGGGCCAAGATGGCTCGGGGGCCCTCTATGCGCTGATAGCCCAACACGGGGCCCTGGCGGAAAAGTATAAGATTGATTTTTTACGGCAAAGTCAGCCCCTTTTTATCGCCCTGGACGATGGCAAACCCCAAGGAACCATTGATTTTAGGGATTTTGAATCCGGCGCTTCCTATTCGGCAAACCTGACTTCCTACGTGGAAGGTAAGGGAAAGGATGTAAAGTCTTCGTTCTATATCACCCTGGAGCGCACGGGGCCCGATGGGAACAAAAAGAAATACACCGTCGGAAATCCTAAGGTTAAACGGGATTTGGTAGAAAGTTATAGGATAGTTAAAGTCCAAATCGCTCCCAAAGATGGTTCCATCATTTTTGTGATTGAAATGCGCAAAATCGCGGCAAAGGGAAGCGACCTTCGGTACATGGTAGAAGCCCTGCGCTTGTAGTCCCTAATCTTTAGGAAGGATCCCGAGGAAGGGACCGTAAACCCAAGGCTTCTTCGAAAAAGTCTTCTTTTTCTAGGTTCACATAGGGAAGCCCGGTCAATTGGGGACCCAGGTCCCGTAACAGGGGGGTGGCGTTTTCTCCCAAATCCACCTTTGTTACGATGCCCTCTTCTACCGTTAATCGAATCGAAGTTCCCCCGTAGGATAATTCCCTGATGAAGGGGGGGCACATGCCGAATACCCAGCTGTCTTGGGAAATCTGATCCCGATACGTTTTAATCTCTTCAACCTGGCCCACCGTATCGTCTCCCAAGAGGAGGGGTTCTTGAACAGAATCGGTTCCCTCCGCTTGGGAGAAGGTTCTTACAATCGTTGTCTCAAGCTGTTCCATGGTAAGCTGGCTTTTATACTCCTGGAGGTTGGTTACCGTCGAAGGTTTGGATTTAACCCCCCTGGCCTCCGGATCCATAAAAGTGGGCCTAAGATACGTTCCCAGACGGGATAGGTCCGCGTGGAGCAGGAGGGTGCAATGATGGAAGGAATAGTCGGCGGTTTCTCGGAAGGCGCTTCCGGAGACTTTTTTTCCTTCCACGAGGATATCGAATCGATCGTTCGTTTCCGCGGGAATACCCAGGCTTTGGAGGGCCCGAGCCACCGTGCTTGTGTTCCCCTGCCGGCTAAAGGTACTGCGGTTGCCAAAAAAGGTAATGCAGAGGTTGCCCCGATCGTGCCATACGGTCCCACCGCCGCTTTGCCTGCGGGCGATGGGGATGTGATCCTCCCGTAGTCGGGACACGGCACACTCAAGGAAGGGGTTTTGATACCGTCCAATTACCACCGCCGGTCCGTTGGTCCAGAGAAAGAGGGCCTGGGCGTGGGGGCGGAGAAGGGTAAAAAGGTAATTTTCCAAGGCCAGGTTGGTAAAAATATCCTCCGAAAGGGATTTGTAAATTCTAAGCATCCCTGGTATTTCCTTCTTCTCCCAGGGGCCTAAGAATTTGAAATGTTGGCCCCTCTTCTTCCAAAAGAAAGCGGATGTACAGGCGGTCTGTAAGGCGCAGGCCCCGCCATAGGGCTTCCCGTTGGGCTTCCGCGTTGAGCCGGGCCACCTCCTCCAGGCTTGGCCCTTCCCGCCGTTGGACGAAAAAGTACTTCCCCTGGGGTATCCTAAAGCACCCTGCTTCCAGATTATCCCCTTCCGTGGAAGTAGATTCAATTCCCCCCCCAATCGGCTTGCCCAGCAGGAGAATGGGGTCGCCATCAAATTGGGTGCATAATTGGCTATCCAATTGGAATAGAACTGCCCCCTCCCGGGCGTTGGGAAAAACGAAAGGATCGGATAGGGTGATTTTTGAATATTCAAAAGGGGCGCGGAGGTCTAGGTTAAAAAAGACGGGTTTATCCATGGGTATTCCTTTAGGGAAAAAAGTACACAAAAATGTAAAAGAAATAAAGCGCCGTATTAAAGCATTTTAAAGGGTCTTTCCGTATATAGGGCGGAGGTTCCTATGAAAGAAAAGAAGTATTTTGCCGCCCCCCTCATTCCTTGTATGCTCTGCGCGCTTTTTGCCTGCGCCTGTGCCCCCGAATCGACGGTAGAAGGAGTTTTGGGGTTACAGGCCCAGGGACCGACCTTTTTAGGCTGTGCCGCCGCAAGTCCCGAACGGGTCACCTTTACCTTTGATGTGCCCGTTTCGGTGACGACCCTTCGCTTCGATCCCCCGGTCCCGATCGCAACAATCGAGGATGGAGCCGTAGTTCAGGCGAACTTTGAAGCACCCCTAGCACCGGGAACCCCCATGACCGCCGATCTTTTGGTAAAAGACGCGAAGGGAAACACCCTGAATGTATTAGCGACCTTTCGAAGTCGGAATAACCAATTCCCTCGATTGGTGCTGACGGAGATTCGGACCGAATACTCTAAACCAAAGGTTGAATTTGTGGAATTTAGAACCCAAAGTCCCGGCCAGCTGGGGGCCCTCAGCTTGGTCACCACCTCCCTGGGTTTTTCCAATCCCCTGTTTGAGTTTCCCCAGGCCCAGGTTTCGGAGGGGGAATACGTGGTGGTCCATCTGCGTACCCTGGATCCCCTGGCGGTGAACGAGGTGGGGGATAACCTTTTAGAATCCACGGTAACCGAGTCCACCCCCGGACGGGATTTTTGGGTTAACGGGACGGAAAAAAGGATCCACAAAACCGACGCGGTGGCCCTGTTGGATCAGGATGGAAACGTTTTGGATGGGGTTCTGCTCAGCGAAACCATGGACGAACAGTGGCTTAAGGAGGAATTAAAGCAGGGGTCCGCCTATTTCGCCTCCCATCGCGCGTGGAAGACCTCTACCCCAGGGCAGACCCTGTTGTTGCCGAAGGATGCTTTTCCCAGCGGGGCGACCACGACCACCCGAACCATTTGCCGGGACGAGGGCACCGTTGATACGGATGGGGTGGAAGACTGGTACGTTACCGCTACCAGTTGCGCGACCCCCGGGTTTCCCAACAAAAGCGACCGCTATGTGGCGCCAATCAAGTAGGGCGTCACCGTACAACCGTGGAACCGGGATACCCCCGATCCTAGTGCTTCAGGGCGCCAGAATTTCGGGGGCTCAGGTCTTAAGGATCGGGGCCTATAAAGCGGGTCCTTAAAGCGGGGCCTATAAAGCGGGTCTTTAGAGCAGGTCCTTAAAGAGGTTTTCTATGGCCTGTTTGGGTAGGGCCCCTACTTTTTGCCGTACCACCTGTCCATCCTTATACACCATGAGCGTGGGGATGGAGACGATATTATGTTGGCTCGCCAACTCGTTTTGTTCGTCCACGTTGACCTTACAAACTTTTAACTTTGCTCCGTATTGTTTAGCCAGGTCTTCCACCGCCGGAGCAATCATTTTGCAGGGCATACACCATTCGGCCCAAAAGTCGATGAGGACAGGGACGGTGGCTTTTAACACTTCGCTTTCAAAATTACTGGAGGTTAGAACTACTTCCGCACTCATGGAAACTCCTTTATATCGGTAACCCTCACGGGCCCCCGTAGAATAAAAAGCCTTCTGTAAGACCCTTAAGGATTGTATAATACTAAAACTACGGTTAAAAATCAAAGCCCCATGGGGCGATAAGATACTAATCCCTGTATTCTTCCGCTATTTTTACGATTTCGGGGAAAACGGACACAAAGCATTCAATAATTCGGGGATCAAATTGGGTGCCCGCTTTTTCTAACACATACTGATACGCCGTTTCTATTTTCCAAGGTTCCTTGTAGGGTCGATGGCTGATAAGGGCGTCGAATACATCGGCCACCGTAACAATACGTCCGATAAGGGGGATATCTTCCTCCTTTAGCGCATTCGGATACCCAGCTCCATCCCAACGTTCATGGTGGGACAACGCGGCGGTAGCGGCGTACCGCATCAATTCGGAAGATCGGCTGTCTAAAATTTTATGGCCTATGGAACAATGATTTTTCATCACGTTCCATTCCTCCGGGTCTAGCGGCCCGGGCTTTAAAAGTACCTTGTCGGGGATGCCGATTTTCCCGATGTCGTGCATGGGCGCCGCGTTTAGAACCAGTTCAGCTTCTATATCCCCGCATTTTTTGGCTAAGAGTTGAGCGTATTGGCTCATTCGGATAATGTGATACCCCGTTTCATTATCCCGATACTCCGCCGCCCGACCTAAATACCGGATAATTTCCAGGCGGGTCTCTTCTAGTTCCCGGGTTCGTTCCCGAACCATCTCCTCCAGATTGTCCCTATGCCGCTTCAAAATCAGTTGATTTTGGATTCTCAATTTAACGATATCGGGGTTAAAGGGTTTACTGATAAAATCCACGGCCCCCAAAGCAAGTCCCCGTGATTGGTCCGCATCTTCGTTTAGGGACGTCACAAAGATCACCGGAATATGGGCGGTTCGCTCGTTCTCCTTTAACTTGGTAAGGGTCTCGTACCCGTCCATTTCGGGCATCATGATATCCAGCAGGATAAGGTCGGGGGGAAAGTCCCGGTCCGCCAAGACCAGGGCTTGGGCCCCCGACTTGGCCGCTATGACCGAATAAGTGTCCTTAAGGAATTCCATGAGAATGAGAATATTGGTGGGTGCGTCGTCCACAATAAGAATCAGGGGCTTTTTTTCCATTCTAATGCTCCTGGGGCTCCGACTGGCTTGGGGAATTTTGCAAATCCCTGGCCATTTTAAGGGCCAGGCCACGAGCGGAGATTATTTCAAAATCTCCAACCAATCGGTTTAATATTTCGTAATCCTTCATCAACAAGGTATCGTGTACCAGGATACCGAGGGATTCCAGGGATTGTCTAGCCCGGGGAATGTCCATGAGCAACTGGTCGGCGATTTCTAAGGCAAGAGCATGAGCCCGTTCCCGTTGGGAAGACGAAAGGGGTAGGGGTTTAACCAGGGGAAGAGGGGCGACGGAAGAACCATCCTGGGTCCCGGCGGTATCCCAACGTTGTAGCACATCGATGGAAGCCCATAGGGTATCCATTAGGGTATCCAATTCGGCGAGTTGGGTTTTTAAATCATTTTGATGATTTTCCCCTTCGTAACGGACCGCGTTCCGTTGAAGGCGATCGGCCGCGTCGGCCACTTCGGTGGCCCCAATCGTGGCGGAGGCTCCCTTAAGGGTATGGGCGGCCAGTTCTAAGTCGGTGTATTTTTCATCCACGGTCAATTGCCGTAATTTTTCCATTTCTCCCCGGTAGGTCGTAAAAAAGTCGGATAGAATGGTTTTATAAAACCCCGCGTTACCCCCTACCCTTCGAATCCCATCGGCTACCCTCAATCCAGGAAGTCGTTCTGGGAAGGATCTCCCTGTAGAGGTGTCAGATTGAATCGAAGCGTCGTTCAGTGACCCCTGATCCGGTGTTTGTGTCGCCCCGTATCGTTCCAGAACCGAAAAAAAATCCGGCGGATTGATGGGTTTACTGATAAAATCGTCCATTCCGGCGGCTATAATTTCTTCCCGGACCGTGTTCCGGGCGTCGGCGGACATGGCGATGATGGGTATGCCCTCAAGCCCTTCTATGCGGCGGATCCTCCGGGCGGTTTCGTAGCCATCCATTTCGGGCATCCGCAGGTCCATCAGCACCAGGTCCAGTGTTTTTTCTTCCTCCTTTTTACTTCCCCGTCTCCGTTGTTCTATCGCTTCCAGGGCCGATTGGCCATTGGAAACAGAAAGGACCGAATATCCCTGGCTGGTTAAAAGTTCCGTAAAGATCTGTCTATTCAGGTCGTTATCCTCCACGATGAGGATAGTTTTACCCTGGGGTGATGCACCGGTCCGGGGAATAGGCCGTTCCACAGGCTCTTCAGCCAGGTTCAATCGAAGGGTAAACACGAAACGGCTCCCCTTACCTTTTTCGCTTTCCACGTGAATGGTGCCGCCCATTTTTTTTATTAGGGAATCCGAAATGGCCAGCCCCAGTCCCGTTCCGCCAAACCTTCGGGACATGGATGAATCGGCCTGGGAAAAGGGTTGGAAAAGGTTTTTCATCTCCCCTTCGGTCATGCCGATTCCCGTATCGGTCACCGAAAATTCCACCACCGCTTGATTTTCCTCCGTTTCGACCAGTGCCATGTCCGCAGTGATGGATCCCCGCTCGGTAAATTTAATCGCGTTGCTCAGAAGATTATTCAACACCTGGCGAATCCTGGTGGGGTCCCCGGAAACCCACGGGGGAACCGTTGCGCCCATCTGGGATCGCAGGGTCAATTTTTTTGAGGCCGCCGTTTCGCTAAAGGTTTCTATGGTGGTTTTAAAAAGGGCCGGGAGGTTAAAGGTAACCGTTTCGATGGACATTTTTCCCGCTTCGATTTTTGAAAAATCGAGGATATCGTTGATTATCTCCAGAAGATTTTTACCCGCGTCGTTGATTTTGTTGATATACTCCCGCTCTTTGGAATCCTTGGTATTTTGGAACGCTAAATAGGAAAGCCCGATAATCGCGTTCAAGGGGGTACGGATCTCGTGGCTCATGGTGGCTAAGAACGTACTCTTAGCCCTGTTCGCCGCTTCGGCGGCTTCCCTGGCCATTTGGATCTCCTGTTCCCAAAGTTTCTGATCCGTAATATCTTCTTTTAGGGCGACAAAATGGGTTATTTTTCCGCTTTCGTCAAAAATTGGGCCGATGGAAGCCTTTTCCACGTACTTAGTGCCGTCCTTTTTCTTATTTATAAATTCCCCTGTCCAAATGTGGCCCGAAAGCAGGGTATCCCAAAGGTTTTTATAAAAGGCTCTGGTTTGTTCTCCCGACTTCATAATCCGGGGGTTTTTTCCTACAACTTCCTCAACTCTGTAACCGGTAACCTGGGAAAAGCGGGGGTTGACGTATTCTATAATCCCCCGTCGGTCGGTAATAATAATGCTGATGGGGCTCTGTTGAACCGCGAAGGAAAGCTTCCCTAGTTCTTCCTCGCTTTTTCGCCGTCCAATAAGGGTTCCGATTGCTTGGACTATGGTGGACGCCGTTCCTATCAGATGATCATCCTTATCCACTTCCCGCTGGAAACCAAATACCAGAATGGCCATAATTTGCCCATCGTTCTGTACGGGAAGTCCCCACATGGCTTTTAAACCCGAGTGCTTTAGGCCTTCTCTTCGGAGAAAGGGGATCTCCCCTTCCACGCTGGCGTCCCTCTGCCAAAGGGGTTTTTTCTCTTTCCAGATCCGTCCAGGAAGGCCTTCACCGCTGGCGAAGGAAAAGGTTTTTGAATATTCTGCAAAGTACCGAAGTTTAGGATCCTCTTCCAGCCATTCGGGACCCCGGAGGAGGACCTCTTGATTATTGTTGGGGATCCACGCTTCCCCGTAGACGCTTTCTGTGGCAAGGCAAATGGTTCGTAGGGCCGTTCGCAGGGCCCCGTGGTAATCCGAAGCCTCCGCTATGGACTGCAGGATCTCCTGTAAAAAAACAGCCCTCTGCTTCGCTCCCCGCAGTTCTTCTATGGACTGGATCCGTTCGGTGACGTCCAAAAGGGATACCAATATATGGGAATCCAACGTGGATAGGTAGACTTCAAAGTGCCGTAGTTCCCCAGCGAGGGTTCGCAATTGAACTATCGATGGACTTTCAGCGCCCACCCCCTTTCCCATCTTGGAAAGATTCCGCTCAAAGGTTTCGGTAACCCACGTTCTATACTCGGGATCGGGAAAAAGGGTGGCAAAACTGGCGTCCAAATCCCAAGAGAGAAGGGGTCCAAAGAGGGCTACGAAGCGGTCGTTTACCTGTTCGATCCTATGGGAATCCAGAGTTATGACCACATTAGCGGTTATGGAAGCGTTAAAGAGGCTTTGGAACCAGGGGTCTGGGGGTTCCTGTTGGGTAGAATGTACATAGCGGCCGTTTCCCATAGGTTTCATTATTAAATATAACCATAACTCTGTCAAAGGTAACCGTTGGAGATTTTGAATCTTTAAGAGGTTTTTTTAAAAAATAGTATCAACCCTTGGAGCGCCTAGGGGCAGGATATCGGCCATCCGGGGAGTTCTTGTGGTCGCGGATGGAAATAGGGTATAGTCAGTATCTATGTTTGTATCTTTTTTACCGATTCTGTTTACCATGTTTATTGTGGTGGATCCCTTTGGTCTTGTCCCCATGTATATAGGGCTTACAAGCCGTCTGTCGGCGGAAGAAAAACGAAAAACAATTCGGAAGGCCGTAGGAACGGCGTTTTTTGTGCTCCTTTTATTTATCCTGGCGGGTAAATGGGTTCTTCAGCTTTTACATATCCAACCCGGGTCCTTCTTTATCGCCGGTGGAATTATGCTTTTTATCGTTTCCCTGGAAATGCTGTTCGGTCAGCCGACCAAGTCCAAGGTATCCAAACAGGAACATCCCATGGATGACGATGGGGACGAACGATCCTCTATCGCCATATTCCCCCTGGCGATCCCTATGCTTGCCGGTCCAGGGGCGATAACCTCGATTCTACTGTATACCAGCTCCGAAGCGCCCTTTCTTCCCATGGTTCTCATGTTGGTGGTTGCGGTAGCCCTGGTTTTATGTACGGCGGTCCTTTCCATGGGAGCGTCGGATATAATTCTCCGGGTCCTGGGCCGGTCGGGAGTTTCGGTGGTGGAACGGATCATGGGTCTTCTCTTATCCGGTATGTCGGTTCAATTTGTGTACGATGGCCTAGGCAAATTAGGCCTGCTTTCCGGAGGTACCCTTTGAAGGCCATAGAATTACTTGCCCCCGCCGGGTCCCCCGAGGCTCTGGATGCGGCAATCGCCGAAGGGGCCGACGCGGTCTACCTGGGGTTGAAAAACTTCAACGCCCGCATGAGGACCTCCAATTTTGCCTATTCCCAATTCGAGGCGGCCCTCAAGGTTCTGCACCGACAGAATCGCCGTTTGTACGTAACCGTAAATACGGTTTTTGAGCAGAGGGAAGCGGACCGGATGTACCAATTTTTAAAGTACCTTTCCCTCCTGGGGCCCGATGGTTTAATCGTCCAGGACTTTGGGGTAGCGAAAATGGCCCGGGAAAATTTTCCCTCCCTTAAATTGCACAGCTCCACCCAGATGAACGTGGCCAGCGCCCGGGGAGCGAATATCCTTTCTAAGCAGGGTTTTTCCCGGGTAGTTCTGGCGCGGGAATTGGATTTAGAGGAAATTCGACGGCTCCACGAACAGACTACCATGGAGTTGGAGGTGTTTGTGCATGGGGCCCTCTGCGTCAGCGCCTCGGGGCTCTGTATGTTTTCCAGCTACCTGGGGGGCAAATCGGCTAATCGGGGGATGTGTACCCAGGCTTGCCGCCGGCTGTATAAGGCTAAAAACGAGGAGGGATACTTCTTTAGTCCCTCGGACCTTCAGCTCATTGAAAAGGTTGGGGAATTAGCCGACCTGGGGGTGGCCTCTTTAAAAATAGAAGGGCGGATGAAAAGCGCCGAGTACGTAGGTTCCGTCGTGGCCGCGTACCGGAAGGTCCTGGATAACTTGGACGGCGATAGGGAACGGGCGGTAGCCCAGGCTTTAGCCATCCTTAAGAACGACTTTGCCAGGGCCAAGACTACCTACTATTTTGACGATAATAAGCCAGATCAGTGGCTTAAGAGCGACCAGGCGGGCGGAACCGGTATATTTTTGGGTATCCTTCGGTCCATCCGAGGAAATGGGGACCAGAGAAGCGGATTGGTGGATGGGGAAGGGCTTCAGCTCCAGGTGGGCGATTCGGTCCGGTTCCACCGTAGGGACGATACGGAACGAAAGTCCCACAAGCTTACCCTGGTAGAACCCAGAGGAAACGATGGACTCTGGATTTCGGTTCCCGACCCCTTTGATCAGGGCGATTCGGTTTACCTGATTCAGACCCGATCGATGACCAAACGGTATCCCCCCCTGTTACCCCGGGATTTAGCGCCCTTTCGGCGTATGCCGGGCCGGGAAACGGCTCCCCTCGTGTCGTTGGAAAAAAGTGAAAAGGCCGATCGATCCCTTTTTCCCCAGGGGCTGTACGCGGCGGTCTCCCGGTTAGAGGATCTGTACGTCCTCCAATCGATTCGACCCCTTCGGGTTATGCTCCAGTATACCCAACGGGTAGCCCAGCGGCTTTTACAGGAGCCGTCCGAACCCCTGCCCTTCTCTAAAGGCGAGCTGATCCTGGTTTTGGACCCTTTCTTTCCCCAGGCTTTAGAGGAACGGTTTTCAATAGAAATACCCGCCCTGCTAAAGGCCGGGTACACCCAATTTGTGGTGAGTAATTTGGGACACCTATCGTTTTTCCGGGGTACCGACGCGAAATTGATAGCCGGCCCCTACCTCTACACCTTCAACCGGTGGGCCTACAGTTTTATCACCTCCCTGGGCCTTTCGCAGGTTATCACTCCATTGGAAAACAACCGACAAAATCTAGAACGGACCGTACCGGAATCGTGGCGCTCCCAAACCATGGTCACCGTTTTCGCCTATCCGGCTTTGTTTCGAATTCGATCCGATTTATCCCGGCTTTACAGGTTCCCTGTTTTTTCCGACGGACGGGAAGAGAACTTTTCTCTTGTTTCCACGGAAGATGGTTCCTTTGTATACCCCGAAAAGCCCTTTTCTATTGTGGATAAAATGCCCTTCCTTCGGGAATCGGGATTTACCACTTTTATTTTGGATTTTTCCGGCCCGCCGCTGAAAAAGTTGGACTATAAAGTGATCATGTCCTCCGCAAAGGAAGGAAAGCCCATACCGAATACCACCCGCTTTAATTGGAAAGACGGATTTTATTCGGTGGACGAAGGCTTTTCAAAGGAAACCGGAAAATCTACTTCCCATGAAACTTTTTCCGGGGATGGGAGGGCGGAAGGCCCGGAGCCCGCAACGGGGTCATCCAGGGCCCGTGGGCGATCGGGGTCCCATCTACGGGAAGGGCAAACGTCCTCCCGTAGTTCCTCCCAGCCCTCCGGCAAAGGAAAACTCAGAAAACCAGGGCCTCCGGCTCCAGGACCTCGGCCGGCTCCTGGGCCTCGGCGGGGGAATCGGTAGGAATCGACTCGGGATTTTCGGCGGCGGTCTGATCCGTGTCCCCATCCTTTTTAAATTCGGGCCTAAATTCCACGTGTTCCGCCACGATCATGATTTTGGAGTGGGGCTTCCCATCGGCCCCGTTCCATCGTTCCTGTTTTAGCCGCCCCACGACCCGGACGCCTCGACCCTTGTGCCCCAGACTGTAGCAGTTTTCCGCCAGTTTGGACCAGGATTCCACCTCGAAAAAGCCTACTTCCTTTTCGTACCCATTGTCCTGTTTGTAGAAACGGTTGGAAGCCAGGCTAAACGTACAAACCGGTGTTCCCTTGGGGGTAGATCGGAACAGGGGGTCCCGAACCAAATTGCCCTCGATCAGCACAGAATTCAGATTATTCATACAAGCCTCCCGACGTGTGTTCCGAGTCCCTAGGGGACCGGGGGCCCTGGGGCCCGAAGTATCGTCTTACCCTATATATGGAGAGACCCGTCAAAATGCTTTAATCGATTTAAAAAAAATAATAAAAAAAAACTGAGTCTCTTTTAAAAATCTGTAACTTTTGAAAGAGGTTCTTGCAGTATTTTTACACTTTCAAAATAAATACTGAATCAAACCCAAAAACCTCAGTTTTTGGATTTGTTCCAATAAAAACGTAATTCCTTACAGGAATTACGTAAGTCGACTCTAAAAAACAACAGGTTTTTAGAGTCGACTCAATATCCCCCCTTAGGGTTGATCGGTTTTGGGTTTTTCCGAAGCCGATGGGTTTCCCTTCGCCCCCGCCGAAGGGGACTTTTCTTGGGGAATCTGTTTTTCGTAGGAGCCTATCCAGTCGGCAAAGGAAGAATAGGTTTCGGTAATCAACTTTACCAAGGGGGCTGACATATCTTGGCTGGTGGAACCCAGTATGTATTCGACCAACTGGGGGTACAAAAGGGGATTTTGTACCAGCTCCAAAAGGGATCGATAGGTTTTTTGTCCTTCGTTTTTAAAGATTTTTTTTAAGGAAGTCCGGGATCGGGGATAGTCGCGGTACAATTTGAGCAAGTCCAAAAGGGCCGGATACCGAACCGCCGGTTTGGTAGATTCTATTCGGGATAGGAGTTCCATAACGTCCCGCCGCTGTAGTTTTAAAACCTGTACGTACTTCGCCGTTCCTTCAATAATCCCCCCGATCGTATCGGACCAAAATTTGGCCTGTACGATGCTGGGGATCCGTAGAAGGTCTCCAACGGGCGCGAAGATGGTGGCCAGGGGCAGGGCTATGATACTACGGAAAAAATTAGCCCGGATTACCGTTCGGTCAAAACCCCGGATGGTATTGTGGGCCACGATATACAAACTGTTGGAAAGGGATATAACCGAATACTTGGCAAAGTTGTAAGCCAAACCCCCTGCCAAAAAGGGCCAAAGGACATCGAATTCCTTCTTTACGTAGCCCAAAACGGGAACCGATACGCCGGTCCAAAAAAGGGACCGGGCAATGTTAGCAAAGTCTACGCTATGGATTTTCCAATCCTTAAAGTGTATACCCCGACTGGCCATGAGGTCCGCGATGGCATTCCTAAAAGTGGTAATGCCGAACCATACAAGGCTGTAAAACAAACCGATGGATTGCAGGGCGATTACAAAGCCCGCTAGGACGTAACTAAGGTTGATGAGTGATGGGTTTACATACCGTAACGCCCGTCCCAAGGGGATAGAGCTTTCTTCCTTTTCCAACCCCGTTTTGTTGTAGTAGCCCTCGGATATTTTACCCATGCAGATCAATCGGGGGTCCCGAATAACCGTTTTTTCTGGGCTAGAGCGGTCGGCCGCATAGATAAGACGCGAAACGGGAGGAGGAAGGGTGATATGCCTTTTAATGTATTTATTTTTATATTTGCCCAGTAAACGATCCTCAAAAATAAAGCCCATGCCGGGGATTTTGGGGTTCCGGCCCTTTGTATCGCTTCCCGCTATGGGGCGCAGGGGTTTTCCCTTTCCAGATTGGGCTTTTTCGTTATAATTTGAAATAAAGTTTGAAAATTGAAGGAATTCCTCCGGATCCCGATGGATGCTGTCCTGGAGATTATAGATTTCAACCTGATCCAAAACATTCCCATGGTCCAGAATTAAGCGTTTTGCCCCCTCGAGTCCGTATTCCAACGGACGGAGGAGTCTGATTTTGCAATCCGCCTTTTTAAGCAGGCTTGCCAGGCTATCAATATCCTTAAAGACCGTTTCCGATTCCCCCAGGGCGCTCTTGGAAAAAAAACGGTTTTGCAGGCCCATGGGACTTAGATTCCGGTACTCCTCTTCCAGCTGTTTAAATTTTTGTTCGGCCACCGAAAGGTTCCATTCGGTGATCAGGTGTTTCCGAAAATCGTCCCGTGCTTTTTCTAAAAACGCCTTGGTATATAAGAGCCGGTTATGAAGTATGGGTTTATACACGGTGTAGAAATACTCACCGATATGATATTTATTCAGACTAACCACGGAAATGAAGCGTTTTAACTTTTTTTTGGAAATCTTTGGAATTCGATACAGCGGAGAGTCGGGGAATGGAGCGTTAAGTTCCTTTAAATCCGAATGGTTAAAATTGTCGACTAATTTTTTTACGGTTTTTAAACGATTTTTCTGATTTTCCCGGAGCCCCACAAAGAAATCGTTTAGGAGGGTTCCCCTTTCTTTTAAAAAACGCTGTAGATCGGTCGCCCTATCCATGGGCGGCAAAAGGGCCATAAAATTGTATGCCTTGCCCTGGACCATGCAGTCAAATTCGATGGCCACATCAACCCGGACTCCGGCTATCCTCCCCGCTTCCAAGGCCTCTTCCATCATTAAGTGGGAATCCACGTTGTAGTAAGCGATAGTCAGCCGGGAGATACCCTTAATAAAAGCGTCAATAATGAGCTGGGTAGGATTTTTTCGTCCCGTACTAGCGGTATCATGGACGTGGGAATCCCACCCTAAATTCATGTTTTTTAGCTTTTTCCCGTTTTCTGGGACTTCGGGAATGTTCAGTTCATCGCATAATTTTCGGATAATCTGGTGCTTGCCCGGGGAGGACCGGGAAAAGTCATAGAGCAGTTCCAATTGACGACGGGGGTTGGAACGGTTTTTTACCGCTTCCTTCATCAACAAAATCTGAAGCCGGGCCGTGTTCAGGGGCATGGCTATGGTTCGGGCGTGGAAGGCCACTTCCATGAGCCTTTTTAACGACCGTAACCGATACACCCGGGAACCGGAATCCAGAAAATTAATAACGGTTAGATACGCCTCCGCTATGGAGATACGGCGTTTTTGGAACTGCTTGGATATACCCAGGGGATGAAATTGGGAAAGTCCCTGAAGCGGTTCGGGGGTATCAATTTTTCGGTTTAATTCCCGTTGTAATTTGTACAACTCTTCGGAAAAGCTTAAGGAATTCACCAAATGGTTGTAGGTTTTATACATGGGGACACCTATTTAAGCAAAAGCTTGGTAATATACAGCTGAATGTAAATTCGCAGAGATTCTTTGGCGGGCAATTTTTGCAGTATCGGCGTTTCGACCAGCGTATCGGCCAGCGCGGCGATCCGTTCTTCCGTGAAGGGGGCGGAGCGCAGGGATCGAATAGTTCGCCGTAGGTAATCCCGGATAAGGGAGTTCACATCTTCGGTTAAATTATTTTTAGCCTCCGCATTTATCAACCGATTCCACCGGTCTTGGGTTTCCCCCAAATACCGATCCACCGTATACCCCGGGGGCAGAAGTCTTCCTTGCGCTTTTTTTGCCGCTACGGCCAATTCCTTCCGTCGGTCCACCTTCCCGCTGGTCGGTCCCTCTTCGGAGGGCAACTCTTCTAAATTTTCAGCGGGTCCTTTCTTCGGGGCTGAATTTTTAGTAAGGGGAGACTTTTTTTCCTTTTTGCCGAAATTTTTAAAAAAAGCGATTATCTTGGATACGATGGGCATGGAGTACCAAAAGGGAAGGAGCATCCGTACATCGACCAAAATATCTTTTCGTTTTAAAAGAAGTAAATCCGCCAGCGGAGCCAGGTTCCCCTTATAAAAAAGCCGCGCCGCTTCGGGAATACCCCCCTCGGTTCCCTCCAATTCCTTGTATACCAGGTACAATTTTTGGTCGTCCAACAGGGCCATCAAAGAGGGTGCTTGGATATCCGCCAATTCCGCCAATTCCTTTTCAAAGGCGTCGTCGTTTTCCATGGCCGCTTCGCTCTGGAAGTTGCTCATCACTTTAAACCACCGCTGGGTAATCGCTGATTTAATGCGGGGCCGGGCCTCCCCCAACAGGCGGACACAGAGGGGAAGCATTTTTGATTTTTTTAAAAACCATCGTTCATCCTTAGGTCCCCGAACGATGAGCAACTCGGGTAATTGTTCGTTTACCGACGTGGTCGATTTGGTTTTTAGGTACTCTTCCAGGGCCTGTTGGGTATATTGACCCAAAAGGGGAACCCCCTTGGTGTCCGTAAACCGGATTATATCGTCCACGGTGAACAGAAAGGGTGCTTTCTCTAAAGCCAATTCCAGGTTTTTAAAGGCCGTTTCCGCTTCCTTAGCCCGGGTAGCCTTGCTTTTATAGTAATTATTGTAGACTTCTAAAATCATAAAAGCCTGTAGAGCCGCCATATCCTCCGGGAGCCGGTCGTTTTTCTTTTTAATATCCCCTTTCACCAGGCTGGTCATATAGGCCCAGAAAGAAAAGGAAAAATCTCCCGCGTTTTCAATATCTCCCAGGGCGTCGAAGGGGCGAATGAGCAATTGGTTCAGCTTTTCTTTTAGTTGGCTTTCCTTGCCTTGAAAGGCGGGGGCTAATTTATGCTGAACGTACTCCTTATTATTATGGCTCCGTAGATAATGCCGGATCTTAAGAAGCGAAAGCTCCAACAGCCGTTTAGAAATCATGGATGAAAGGATTAACGGGGATCCGGTCCCCTCGGGAAGCACGAGTTTGAGTATGGGAAGGGGGGATTCCGGTGGACTGGCGATGTAGGTGCTCAGGTCCATCTCCATATTGACGGTTTTTAATAGAACCGGAGGCACGATGATTTTTAAAGAAACTTCGTCCGGAAAGGGTAATTCGGCGCTATCATCGGCGGAACGGTAGGCCTGTTGAAGGAGGTCCACGTAATATTGGTCCACCGCGATCTTTGTTCCCCCCTCGTCGGTGACTAAGCGGATCGTATTCGCTTCGGCTAAGCGGGGAAGCTCCGCCCAGACTTTTCTGCTGGTATCCGTGGCCCATTGGCCCAAATCGGGTCGTTCAGAGGCGTACCGTTTGGCGTATTTTTCTAAAAACGAAATAAAGGTATCCACGGGGATTTCCGGGACGTGGGAACGGTTCGCGTAAAATCGTATAATGGTATACAGGTCGGTACCCTGACTCATGGTTCTATCATAACCGGAATCGGGTAAAACGGCAATCATTAGAGGTTTTTTCAAAAGTCTTTTACTTTTGAAAAAACCTCTTGCAGTATTTTTACAATTTCAATATAAATATTTACGTGGTATTGAATAGTAAAAATACTGCATATACATCTAAGGTAGCTCTTTCAAAACTCCCTGAGTTTTGAAAGAGCCTTATTAGCCCGTAATTTAATTCTCCGATATTGTGGGAAGCTTAAAACTAGGGTATTTTTTGTCTATGAAATCCAGGGAGAACCCTTTTCGATAAAAAGGGTGGAGGAGTGGACAGATGTGCGGAATCGTGGGGTACACGGGGCCTAAAAAGGCCACGGAAATTTTATTAGACGGTTTAAAACGGTTGGAATATAGGGGCTACGATTCGGCGGGAATCGCGGTACAAAACGAAGATCAATTGGTAGTGCATAAACGGATCGGTAAAATTCAGGACCTGCGAACCATCGTTCGGGATACCACCACCGGTACCTGTGGCATTGGTCATACCCGGTGGGCCACCCACGGGGGCGTGACGGACATAAACGCCCATCCCCATACGGATACGTCTGGGAAAATAGCCATAGTCCACAACGGCATAATTGAAAATTACCAGCCCTTAAAAGCCCAGCTGGAGAGCCGGGGAGTGGTATTTAAAAGCGATACGGATAGCGAGGTTATCGCCCACCTGGTGGCCTATTATTACGAAGGAAATTTGGAAAAGGCGGTTCGATCGGCGGTTAGGCAGTTAAAGGGTACCTACGGCATCGCGGCGGTCCATCAGGACGAACCGGATCGGATCGTGGGGGCCCGCAACGGTTCACCCTTGGTGGTAGGGGTGGGGTCGGGGGAGATGCTGTTGGCCTCCGATGTTTCCGCCATGATCGCGTACACCAAACAGGTGGTCTACCTGGAAGACGGCGAACTGGTTTCCATGAACCGGCACGAATTTTCCATTACCGATATAGACGATCAGCCGGTGGACAAAAAGGTCGATGAAATCACCTGGGACCTGGCGTCCATCGAAAAAGACGGGTTCACCTGGTTTATGGAAAAGGAGATCTTTGAACAGGGGGATTCTATTTTCCGTACCCTGAGCGGACGTTTGGATACCGAATACGCTACCGGTAAGCTGGGGGGCCTTAACATGACCAGCCGGGAATTGTTGGCTGTCCGGAGGGTCAAAATCATCGCCGCCGGAACCAGTTGGCACGCTGGTCTGGTGGGGGCCTACCTGATCGAATCCATCGCCCGTATTCCCGCCCAGGCGGAACTTTCCAGCGAATTACGGTACCGAAACTCGGTGGTAGAACCGGATACCGTCTATTTTGCCGTTACCCAGTCCGGTGAAACGGCGGATACCCTGTACGCTTTACGGGAATTGAAACGCAAGGGAGCCCGGGTTTTGGGTATATGTAACGCTGTGGGTTCCACCATTGCCCGGGAATCCGATGGGGGCGTGTACACCCACGCGGGCCCCGAGATCGCCGTGGCCAGCACTAAGGCTTTTACCAGCCAGCTGGCGGTGTTTTACGTTTTTGCGCTGATGATGGCCCGTATGCGGGATATGTCCTTTTCCGCGGGCCTCCGTTTTGTCAAGGAACTCCAGTCGGTTCCCGACAAGGTTCGAGAGGTGTTGACCCTGCGGGACCAAATTCAAGCTTTAGCAAGAAAATATTACCGAGCCCGGGATTTTATGTTTTTAGGCCGGGGGCTCGAGTACCCCGTAGCCCTGGAAGGGGCTTTAAAATTAAAGGAAATCTCCTACATCCACGCGGAAGGCTACTCGGCCGGGGAGATAAAACACGGTCCTATCGCTCTTATAAACGAAGATACCCCCACCATCTTCCTGGTCCCCCAGGATTCGCTACGGGACAAGGTACTGTCGAACATGAAGGAGATAAAAGCCCGGAAGGGACCGATCATCGCCCTCTGTACCCAGGGAGACGCGGAGGCGGCGGCCCTGGCGGACGACGTTCTGTTTATGCCTCCCGTGGATGAATTATTTTACCCCTTCCTCCTGATCGTTCCCCTCCAACTGTTTGCCTATTTCTGCGCCCTGGAGTTGGGCCGGGACGTGGACCAACCGAGGAACCTGGCAAAAAGCGTCACGGTGGAGTAAACTTTGATACCGTGGAACGCCTGGGGATTAAAATAGTCAAACTCCTCTTGACCGTATCGCTGGCTGGGGGAAATTTGGCCGGTAGCTTCCTCTTTGCCGTACCCCCAGACTTTCGGGGAGCCTTTTTATCCCGGGGTACGGAACTGCGGCGGGGTCTACCCGGTTTGGGGGAGAACGCTATTCCCGCCTGGTATGGGGAGTATCGATCGACGAGCCCAAACGGTCCTTCGTCTTTTTACGTGTGGGCTACCAACGAGGGGTTGTATTTATCCCCCCAGGAGTGGAAAAACCGGACTTGGGGAACCCTGCGGGGTCTGGAAAAAAGCGATCCCCGGGGTCGGCTGATCGTTTTGCCGACCCCGAATGGGTTTGTGGGGGGGCAATGGAATATATTTTTTTTAATGCCCCCGCAACAGACGCCGGTTTCCCAAGAATCCCCCCAAAGGGTCCCGGCTTCATTGGGACCCTCCGGGGAAAACGTTCTTTTTCCCGCGTATTTAGATCGGTTTATTTATTTTTTGGGAAACGTTAAAACGGTCTCCGACCTTTCCCTGCCGGCGCTTATAGAGTTTTAGATTTTTTTTCCGAAATACCGGGGGTGGACATGCCGACTGCGGAACCGCCAACCGTGGGCATGCCACCCGCGGAACCGCTGGCCGCAGACATGCCGGCCTCCGAAAGGCCGTACCCTTCGTTATGATTCTCCCCCTCTCCGGCGGGTTCCACGTGGACCATGATATCGTACACCCCGTCGACGGAGGCCTTAATCGCCCGTTCCACCTCCGTGGCGATATGGTGGGCTTCCCGGATGGTTAAATGGGGGTCCACCTCTATATCGATATCGATGTCCCAAAGCCCAGCGATTTTCCGCATCCGGGTCCGGTGGGGGTTTCCCGCCCCCGGTATCGAACGGACCGCTTCAAAAACCATCGAATAGGGGCCCGTATCATCGGTTCCATCCATCAATTCCACGTTTACTTCCAAAAAAATACCGATGGAAGTTTTGATAACCCAAATTCCTACGGCCACGGCGACTATGGAATCGATGAGCCCTACGCGGAACAATATGGACGCCCCAACGCCCAGTAAAACTCCGGATGAAATCATCACGTCTGTGAGCATGTTTTTACCGTTGGCGGTCAGCATGGCGGAGGAGGCCTTTTTTCCCAGGAAAAACTGGCTGTAGGCCAGGGCTACTTTCCCGGCGATGGAACCGATGGTCACCATGAGGGCTGGGGCGGCGGGAATGGGTATTTCTTTTTTGGATAAAATCGTATCCAGGGCGTTAAGGATTAGCTGGCCCCCGGCAAAAAAAAGAATAAACGCCAGGATGGTAGTGGCCATGGTTTCCGCCCGGCCGTGACCCCAGGGGTGCCCCTGGTCGGCGGGCCGGGAAATAATGCCCGCCACAAAAAGTGACATGATAGCGATAGCCACGTCGGTGGAAGAGTCGATGCCGTCCCCCACCACTGCGAGACTTCCCGCCAGGTTACCCACGACGATTTTAAGGGTTGCCAAAATCGCGTTCCCAATCAACGCGATCAGAGAGGCGGTCCGGATAATATCGATACGACTATTTGAACTGTCCGTGCTTACTTGCATGGGGGGAGTATAAGAAATTAACCGTAAAAGGGCAATTGGGGGAGTAAAAGTAGAGAACCCGGCTCTTCAGGGGAGAAAAACCGGGTCCCATCGGGAGAATCAGCCTGTACCGCGAATCTTTTAAGTCGCGGGATAAGCGTGCTTATTCGGTCCCTTCGTTCCAATGACCGATTTTTCGAATTTTTAGATTTCTATAGCGAACCAGGACCGAGGGGTTTCGGGAGCAAAGGTCGTCCAATTCCCGTACCAGGACTTCTTTGATCTTTTGCGCCGCCCCGTCCTTATCCGTATGGGCCCCCCCCTCTGGTTCGTCGATAAGCCCGTTGACCACCTTAAAATCTAGCAGGTCCGTGCTGGTGATCCGGAGCATGGCCGCCGCGTCCTTGGCCTTGGTCGAATCTCGCAGAAGTATGGATGCGCACCCCTCGGGGCTGATGACCGAATACACGGCGTTTTCCAACATATAGATCTTATCGCCCACACAAATTCCCAGGGCCCCGCCGGAACCGCCTTCGCCGATGATGACGCAAACGATGGGAGTCTTAAGCTGGCTAAACTCCCGGAGGTTCCGGGCTATGGCTTCACCAATGCCCCGTTCTTCCGCCCCCAACCCCGGGTAGGCCCCCGAGGTGTCCACAAAGGTAACGATGGGCCGGTGGAATTTTTCCGCCTGCTTAGCCAAACGCAGGGCCTTTCGGTATCCCTCCGGGTTGGCCATCCCGTGGTTGCGAAAGATATTTTCCTTGAGGGTCCGTCCCTTTTGATTGGCTATAACAGTAACGGGTCGGCCGTTCAAAAAACCCAGACCCCCTACAATAGCCGGATCATCGGCAAAGTACCTATCCCCATGGAGTTCTATAAAATCGTCAAAAATCCGTTCAATATAGTCCAGCGCGTAGGGCCGATCGGGATGTCGGGCTAGTTCTACCCGTTTCCATACCTGTTCGGATCGGGAGGCGGTTTTAACCTTCGTTTCCAGCTGGGATAGCTCCTCCGCCACGTCAAGGCCCGATTCTTCGGCTAATTTTTTTAGTTCCTGGAGCTTTTTAGCCAGTTTGTCCGTATTGGGCATGCTCATTCCTCGCTTTTTTTTAGGCGCCACACCCGCAGGTATGCAGATCGATAAGCCGGGATAGCAAGGCCCGTTGTTCCTTTCGCGGAACAATGCGGTCCACAAATCCCTTTTCTAGCTGAAATTCCGCCTTCTGAAATCCTTCGGGTAATTTCTGTCGTATCGTTCCTTCAATGACCCGGGGCCCAGCGAAGCCGATAAGGGCCCCCGGTTCCGCCAGGGTCACGTCGGCGAGCATGGCAAAGCTGGCGGTAACCCCGCCGGTGGTGGGATCGCAGAGTACGATAAAAAAAGGTACCCCGGCCTTATCCAACTCGGCGGCGGCGCTGGCGGTTTTGGCCATCTGCATAAGGGAAAAGATCCCCTCCTGCATCCGGGCTCCCCCGGAGGTGGTGTAGATGATAACGGGTAATTTTTCATCCGCCCCCTTTAAAAGGGCCCGGCTAACCTTTTCGCCCACCACGGACCCCATGGACCCCCCCATAAAGGTAAAGGACATAAGGCCCAACACCACTTTTTTGCTTTCGATGGTACAGGTCCCGGTGATAACCGCTTCCTTCATGCGGGCCTTTTTTTCCGCCTCCGAAAGCTTTTCCTCGTACCCCGCCAGATCGATGGGATTAAGGGACCGTAGGTTGGCGGAAAATTCGACAAAACTGCCAGGGTCGGCGATATAGGCAATCCGTTCCATCGGTTCCATCCGATAGTGGTACCCGCAGGAAGGACAGGTTTTTAAGGCGCTGTCGATGGTTTGTTGATCGTGGGTCGCCCCGCAGGATGGACAGGGTACGCTTTCAGCGGACATGTTCCACCTCCTTTTCAATTTCGGCGTAATAGGCCGTGCCAAAGTCCCCGGAGCGGAATTTGGGATGGTTGATAATCCACCGTTGTTGCTGGGCGTTGGTTTTTATGCCTTCTATGGATAGTTCCCCCAGGGCCCTGTCCATCCTGGCCAACGCCCGTTCCCGAGTCGGTCCGTGGACGATAAGTTTCCCAACCATGGAATCGTAGTGGGGGGGAACGGTACAGCCGTTGTAGAGGAAGGAATCCCAGCGGACCCCCGGCCCTCCAGGCACGTCCAACCGGCTGATTGTTCCGGGGGTAAGGGCGTTGATACGGCATTCTATGGACCAACCGTTTATGGTGACACCTTGGGGATCCAGCTCAAGCCGCCCTTCGGTACAGGCAAGAATCTGTTGCCTGATGATATCAACGCCGGTTACGTATTCGCTGACCGGATGTTCCACCTGTACCCGGGCGTTGACCTCCATAAAATAGAAATCCTTGCCCGACACGAGGAATTCGATGGTTCCAGCACCCTGGTACCCCAATTCCCGGAACATTCGAACCGCCCCCTCGGCCATGCGACGGCGCATATCGTCGTCCACCCCCGGGGAAGGGCTTTCTTCTATCAACTTTTGATGCCGTTTTTGGACCGAACAGTCCCGTTCTCCCAGGACCGCCACGTTTCCGTTTCCGTCAGCGATAATTTGTAGTTCCACGTGCCGGGGGTTTTCCAGATACCGTTCTATAAAGACCGTTCCGTCGGCAAAGTTCGCCTCCGCTTCCCGGCTGGCGATGGCTAAATTTTCCGGTAGCTCGGCGGAGGATCGGACGATGCGCATACCCTTGCCGCCCCCGCCGGCGGCGGCCTTTATGATGACCGGGTATCCCAGCTTTTCCGCGGCGGCCACGGCTTTCGCGCTGTCCGAGACGGCCCCCTCGGTTCCCGGGGTAATGGGAAGGCCGTATTTTTTCGCCGTATTCCGGGCCTGGACCTTATCGCCCAAAAGGTCGATGACCTCCGGATCGGGACCGATAAAAATCAATCCTTCCTTTTTTACCGCCCGGGCAAAATCGGCGTTTTCCGATAGAAAACCGACCCCCGGATGGATGGCTTGGCAGGAAGAACGGAGGGCCGCCATAATTAGATTTTCCCGGACCAAATAACTCTTTGCCGAAGCGGGGGGGCCGATGCAGATGGCCTTATCGGCCAGACGGACGTGCAGATTGTCCTTATCGGCGGTGGAATAGACCGCCACGGTTTCGATTCCCATTTCTCGGCAGGTTCTGATGACACGGACCGCTATTTCGCCGCGGTTCGCGATAAGAAGGCGTTGTATCACCGGTCAGCTCCGTTACAGCCGTTTGACTTCGAACAGGGGCTGTCCGTACTCGACCAGGGAGCCGTTCTCCGCTTTTACCGATAGAATTTCGCAATCAAACTCCGCTTCCAGGTGGTTCATCATTTTCATGGCCTCCAGAATGCAGATCGTCTGTCCCGCCTTAACCCTGCTTCCCTTTTCCACAAAGGCCGGAGCGTCGGGCCCCGGGGACCGGTAAAAGGTCGCCACGATGGGACTGGTGATAAGCTCGGCCCCTTCGGCGGCCGTATCGATGTGGGCCGGAAGACCCAAATGGATGGGGGCTTCCGGGGCGATCGGTGGGGTCGATGGGCCGTTTGGTCCTCCCGCTCCGGGGGCGCCAAATCCGGGAACAGGGGCTAAAGGTACGGGACCCGGGGAAACCGGGGCTACCGCCACGGGGCGGTGCACCACGGCGCTTTCTTTGCGAAGCACCAGGTGTAAGGGCCCTTCGTCCAGCTCCAGCTCCACCAGTTGTCCGGAACTAAATTTGTCTATTAACGTTAATATCGTTCGATCGTCCATGGCTACTCCTATTAAATGCCCGAGGGATCCACATCCGCTTCGTAGTCCACTCCGGGGACATCAAAGCCGTGGGCTTCCAGAAAATCGTGCTTAAAACCCTCCACGTCGGCCAGTTGGAAGAGGTTTTCCTCGTTTATTTTATCCATCCGCTCTTTGGTTTCCCGCTGTACATCCTCCCGCATTTCCCAGTCGTCTATCCGGATGCGGCGTTCCGAATCCACGCTTACCTTTTTCGGGTCCTGGGCCGCCGTGGGCGTGTACAGACGGTCCCGGTAGAGGCGACTTATCTGTTCTATGCACCCTTCGTGAAGGCCCTTTTCTTTCATCACCTTGAATAGACTGGAGATATACAGGGGAATGATGGGGATAACCGCGCTGGCCCGGGTTACCAGGGCCTTGTTCACCGATACCCACGCTGCTCCTCCGGTTTTAGAGAGCCGGTTGTTAAGGGTATGGGAGGTTTTTTCCAAGTGTTCCTTCGCCCGGCCGATGGTTCCGTTTTTATAAATAGCCCAGGAAAGTTCCGGTCCCAGGTACGTGTACGCCACGGTTCGAACCTTGGGAGCCAGGAGTCCCGCCGCTTCCAGCGCATCGATCCACAGTTCCCAGTCCTCCCCACCCATGACCTTTACCGTATGGGCAATCTCTTCTTCCGTGGCCGGTTCGGCGCTGGCAATGGAGATTTTTCCGGTCAGCATGTCCATGGTTTTCCCCGAGTAGGCCGCCCCGATGGGCTTGATGACCGACCGGTACATGATCCCGTCCCGGGGGTCTGTCCTGACGGGGGAAGCGAGGGAATAGACGATCAGGTCTACCTGGGGTTTTATTCCCCCCTGGGCCGCCACCTCCTTAAGCGCGGCGATAACCTGGGTCTTCATTTCGTTGGAAAAGGCGTCCCCGTCTAAGGTTTTGGCCGCTAGGCCCGCTTTAGCGGCCTCGGCGTCGAAGGCCAGGTTATCGTACCAGCCCGGGGTTCCGGGCTTGGTAGCCGTCCCGGCCTTTTCAAAGGAAACCCCTACCGTGGCGGCTCCGTACCCAAAAGCTACACCGATCCGGCTTGCCAAACCGTACCCCGTGGAACACCCCAGTACCAGGGCCAATTTGGGCGTTCCCGCCGCCGCGGCGCTCCGGGCTTCCAGGGGGCTTTTACCCCCCGCCACATGTTCCCGCACGTAGGCAATTTGGTTCCGCACCATGGTTGCGCACCCCTTGGGATGGCTATTAAGGCAGATATTATTACGGATCATCGGTTTTATTTGCATGGAATTCTCCTATTGGGGGCCTCTAAAAACTTCAGTTATTAGAGGTGCCCTATTGTTGTTTTGAGGCCCCGGAGGGAGCCACCGAATCGGCGCTACTGACTAAACAGAGCCACTCGGCTTCGGCGGCTAGCTCGGAACCCACGTAGGCCTTCCCCGCCTGTTTAATCATTTTACCCGATACCCGCAGGTTTTCTATCTCCAACCGAACCTCTTCGCCCGGGCGAACCTGGCGGCGGAATTTAGCCTTATCGACCGTGGCGAGAAAAAAGAGGGCGTCTCCCCCCAGAACTCCCAGCTTCCGTAGTCCCGCTCCCCCGGCTTGGGCCATGGTTTCGATTAAAATAACCCCCGGAACCACGGGATACTGGGGAAAATGGCCGGGAAAAAAGAATTCCTTCTCCGTGTACACATGGCGGGCTACGATCCGTTCTTTAGAGGTTTCGTCGATGACATCCACAAAAAGGAAGGGAGCTCGATGGGGTAAAAGCTCTTCCATTTCGTTCTTCCCTACATCCGTTCCGTTCATGCATACTTCCTAAAGACTACCACCCCGTTGTGACCTCCAAAACCCAGGGAACCCGACGCGGTTACCTGGATGGACCCGTATTGAACCTTATTGGGCACATAGTCCAAGTCGCACTGGGGATCCGGATTGTCCAGGTTAATCGTGGGGGGATAAAACCCATCCCGAATCGCCAGGATCGACGCTATAGCTTCTATAGCGCCTCCACCGGCGATACAGTGGCCAGTCATACTCTTGGTGCTGGAAATCTTCATTTTATACGCGTGGTCCCCAAAGGCGATTTTGATCATCTTCGTTTCCGTGGGGTCGTTGATCTCCGTGGAAGTTCCGTGGGCGTTGTAATATTGGACCTCCTGGGGTTTTACGCCCGCGTCCTTCAGCGCCAGTTTTATGGCTAAGGCTCCACCCTCTCCGGTGGGGTCCGGGGCGGTAATGTGATACGCGTCCGCCGAGGCCCCGTAGCCAGCGAATTCCACGATAATATTCGCGCCCCGTTTTTTGGCGTGTTCCTCGCTCTCTAAAATGAGAATTCCGGCCCCTTCTCCCATTACGAACCCGTCCCGGTCCGTGTCAAAGGGCCTGCTGGCTTTTTCCGGTTCATCGTTCCGTTTGGTCGAAAGGGCTTTGAGCATTTGGAAACCCGCGATAGCGAAGGGTACGATGGCCGCTTCGGTCCCCCCGGCGATTACCACGTCACAGCGGCCCGAACGGATCAGGTCTAGGGCCTGTCCCAGGGCGTCGGTCCCCGAAGCGCAGGCGGTTACCTGGGTAAACGCGGGGCCGTGGGTCCCGTAGATCATGGAGATGTTTCCCGCCGCTTCGTTCCCTATCATAAGGGGAACGGTGAGGGGGGGTATCCGTTTGGGGCCCGCGGAAATCAGTTTCCGGAAAGATTCTTCCACAATTTCAAAACCCCCGATCCCGTTGCCAATAACGACTCCCGTTTTTTCGGGGTCGCACTTTAATTGTCTTTTTTCGCCCTCCGATTTTGGCGGATCCACTAATTTGGCTTGATCCATAGCCTGAGCGGCGGCGGCAACGGCGAATTGGGTGAATCGGCCCATTTTTCGGGCTTCTTTTCGATCGATCCAAAGGGTAGGATCGAAATTTTTTACTTCCCCCGCGATTTTTACGTCAAACTCGGCGGTATCAAAACTGGTTATTTTACTGACACCGCTTTTCCCTGCCTTAAGGGCGGCCTCAAATTCCTCGATGGAATTTCCGATGGGTGAAATAACGCCCATGCCGGTTACCACGACCCGTTTATTCATTCTGTCCTCCATTAAATAAACATACCGCCGTCGACGGCAAAAACTTGTCCCGTAATATACGTTGCCTCGTCGCTAGCTAAAAACAACGCCATATTGGCGATATCCTCAGCCTTCCCCAACCGCTTTAGGGGGATGTGCTCGATCAATTTTTCTTTAGCCGCCTCGTTGATCGCATCGGTCATATCGGTGACGATATACCCGGGGGCTATGGCGTTAACTCTGACTCCCCGGCTGGCGACTTCCTGGGCTAAGCTTTTGGTCAACCCGATAAGCCCCGCCTTGCTGGCCGCGTAATTAGCCTGTCCGCCGTTCCCATGGATTCCCACCACGCTGGACATGTTGATAATGGACCCCGCTTTGCGGCGTATCATTTCCCGACCCACGGTTCGAGCAATTAAAAACGCCCCGGTCAGGTTTACGTCCAACACCCTCTGAAAGTCCTCCAGACTCATGCGGAACGCCAAACCGTCCTTAGTAATCCCCGCGTTATTGACCAGGATATCAAATCCCAGGGCCTCTTTTTGGAATCGATCGATGATCGATTCCAGTTCCGCTAGGTTCCCCACATCCGCGACGATCCAGTGGAGCCGCCCTTGGGCAGCGTTTACACGGTCCCCCAGGTCTGCGGGTTCTTTGGTTCCCAGGCCCCAAACCTCTGCCCCCTCGGCGATGAATCGGTCCGTAATCGCCCGGCCTATTCCCCGGGATGCCCCTGTGATAAGGGCCTTTTTTCCTTCTAATCGCATTCTTTTTTCCTTGTTAACGATTAATCACTGTATTCATGGATCAAGGCGGTAAGAACCGCATCGATGTCCCCTAGGGTTCCCGAGCTATAACAGGGGATGGGGCTTCCATAATCCTTCCAAAGGCCCTGGAGCACCTTGCCGGGTCCGACTTCCAACACCGCCGGGGGATTAAGTTCCCCGATGGCCGCTTCTTCCACGGTCCAGCGGACCGGTGAGGTTATTTGTTTGAGGGCCAGGGCCTTAGCCTCCGCACCCGAGGAAACTCGTTTTCCCGTTACGTTGGAAAAGAGGGGTAGCTGGGGGTCCTTAAAGGTGATCGCTTCTAGCAGGGGGCCAAACTCTTCCGCCGCTTCGGCGATGAGGGGTGAATGGAAGGGCCCCGCCACCGGGAGCCGCAAAACCCTTCGGGCTCCGGCTTCCTTGAACCGTTTTTCCGCCTCCGCCAAGCTGGCCGAGGTCCCTGCCACGACCACCTGTTTGGGGGAATTAAAGTTAGCCGCGTAAAGCTCCTTTAAGCCCTCGGCGGACCATTGGGCAAGCAGAGCTTCCACCTGGTCGGGGGACAGCCCCAAAACCGCCGCCATTCCCGGGGCGTTGGATCCCCCGGCTCCGGCGCTCCGCTGGGTGATCCGGTCGGCGGCCCTCTGCATAGCCGCACCCCGCCGACTTACCAGGGCCATACAATCTTCCACCGAAAGGACCCCCGCGATGGCCAGGGCCGCGTACTCTCCCAAACTGAAACCCGCGCAGGCCATGGGAGAAATACCCCGTTCCTGGAGCACCGTCGCCGCCGCCAAATTGGCTATCGTAATGGCCGGTTGGGACACATCGGTTCTTTTAAGGGTATCCGCGTCGGAATTTCGTAACAGAGCTTCCAGATCCTGGCCCGCCGCTTGGGAAGCGGTTTTAAACAAGCGTTGGACCGAATCGTGGGCTTCCAAAAGATCCATGGCCATAAGAGGATATTGGGCCCCCTGGCCGGGGAACAAAAAGATCGCTTTAGCCTTAGAGTTTACCATAGGATAAGGTTCCCCCCGTAGGTCAGCCCCGCGCCAAAACCCAGGGTCATAATCAGGTCTCCCTTCTGTATTTTGCCGCTTCGGTTTAACTCGTCCAGGGCGATGGGGACGGAGGCGGAGGATGTGTTGGCGTATTCTTCAATATTAAGGAAGAACTTTTCTTCTGGAATGCCTAACCGTTTTGCCGCCGCTTGGACGATCCGAGCGTTAGCCTGATGGGGGACGATGCGGCTAACGTCATCAATGGTAAGTCCCTCGTCTTGTAATAGTTTTTCTATGGTATCCGTGATGACCCGGACGGCGAAGTTGTAAACCGCCCTGCCGTTCATAAAAATATGGGGCGGCACATCGATGGTTTCCCCTTTAACGTAGGGTTTCCGGGTCCCCCCCCGTTCCATAATCAGGTGTTCAGCCCCGGAGCCTTCGGCTCCTAAAATTGAATAAAAGAGTCCCCGCTTACGCGGACCCGATATGGGAGCGTCGGTTTTATCCAAAATTACCGCCCCTGCCCCGTCGCCAAAAAGGACCGCCGACCCCCGGTCGGACCAATCGGTAATTCGGGTAAGTATTTCAGCCCCTATAACCAGGGCCCGTTTTTTATTTCGACCTATGGAAAGCATTCCCGCCGCCGCGTCCAGGGCGTAAATAAACCCCGTACACCCGGCCCCCACGTCCATAGCCCCCGCGTTGGTAGCCCCTAACTTATCCTGCACTATACAAGCCGTTGCGGGAAATCCAAAGTAGTCTCCGCTGGCGGTGGCTAGAACCACTAAATCCAAAGATTGAACCGCCGCTTCCATCGACCCCCCTAGGCTGGGGTCCCTTTCTATTAACATCTCCAAGGCTTTTTTTGACGCTTCCAGCGCCAAATCGCTCGTGGCGACCGAATCGTCGGCGATATGCCGAGACCCAATTCCTGTATGGGAACGGATCCACTCGTCCGAAGTATCCAATTGGGTAGCTAAATCGTCGTTGGTAACGCGGCGGGAAGGAACCGCCTTTCCCGTCGCTACAATTTCTATGGCCATAATAATCCTCACTTATGACATTATGTCTATATTTTGTCGAAATAACTTTTATAGAATAACAATATTGACAAAAATGTCAAGGTAAGAGAGGAAGGCACCTTCGTATAAAAAACACTTTTTATAAACCCCACTATTGACAAAATCGGTTTTATTTCGTATGTTAGTGATAAATAACTAACAATACAAGCGAATGGGGTGATGGATGAACGATCGGCAGAATGACATTGTGAGGGAAACCTTGAAGTTGATTTCCCAGCGGGGTATTCAGGAATTAACGATAAAAAAAATCGCCACCACCATCGGGGTTACCGAACCGGCCATCTACCGGCATTTCGCGTCCAAGTCCGATATCCTACAAGCGGTGGTGGACAAAATTGAAGAAACCCGCAACGCGGTGATTCTGACAGCGGCTAAAGAGCATGGCGACGTTTCGGCGATTCTTCACGCTTTTTTCATCGGCCAAGCGCGGCTCTTTGAACAGGAACCCACCCTAACGGTTATTTTATTTTCGGAGGATATTTTTCGTAGCGATGGGATCCTCTTTCAACGGATACAGGCTACGATGGATCAGACCTTTCGATGGATAGAAAATCATCTGGAGCAGGGAAAACGGAGCGGGGAGTTTAAAAAAGGTTTGGATAGCGGAACCTCCGCGCTCATGCTGATAGGAGGCTTTAGATTGCTGGTTTCTACCTGGCGGATGGAAAATTTTTCGTTTTCTCTGGAGGATCGGACAAAAAGGTTTGTGGATTCGGCGAAGGACCTTCTTCGAAGCCATCGTTAATGGGTCTTTTTTCTCCGGTTTGACAAAATTGGTGGAGCCTCCGGGTCGGTCGATGTGAAATTGTAGTTTTGCCATTAAATGTTAATTATCGATAACTAACATTTGGGGTCCTAGAGAATAGTAAGAGCAAGGAGAATGGTACATGAAACATTTTTTTAAGGTAGCGGCCCGTAGGCCGGTTTGGGTTTTGGTGGTCGTCGGACTTATTACCCTGTTGTCGGTCCTGGAAATCCGTTCAAACATTCGGATGGAGACCAATTTGGACGAATACATGCCCAAAGACCATCCGGCCTTTGTGTATAGCGACCAGGCAGATGAGCGGTTTCGAATTAGGGATGCCATTCTTATCGCGATTGAACACCCCGTTTCGGTGTACAACCCGGAAACTCTGGGGAAAATTGTAAGGATGGAGGACGATCTGGCCCAATTCAAGGAGATAGAGGCCAAGGATATCCGTTCCCTCCACACGGCGGATAACATTGTGGGCACCGGCGATGGACTAGATGTGCGTAAATTCTATACCGACGTGCCTACTACGACCCAAGAAGTGGCGGCCATTGGCCAGTTGGTTCGGGAGAACACCATGGTCTATGGGCGATTGGTCTCCAAGGATGAAAAAACGACCCTGATCATGGTAGATCTAGCCAAGGGCCAGTTTTCCCAGGATCTGTACAACCGGATTCTCAATTTGGCGAAGAAATATCAGGGCCCCGAACGGGTATACGTGGCCGGCCGCCCCATCGTCGAGGGGACCATGGCAATTTTAGGTCCCCGGGATATGGCCCGTATGGGTCCCCTGGTGATCCTGGTCATCACCCTGGTGCTCTTTTTGGTTTTACGGCGGGTCTCTCGAACCCTGTTGGTTCTGGCCGTAGTTCTCTGCAGTACCCTTTGGGCCTTTGGACTCATGTTGGCGGTTGGTGTGCCTATCTACACGGTTTCCATCATGATACCGGTTATGCTAATCGCCATAGGGGTTGCCTACGGGATCCATCTGTATAACCAGATCGATTATTTTACCCGCCAAAACCCCGACGCGGACCGGTACGCGGCTGTTGCGAACGTAATCGATGTTATCTTTAGCCCCGTGCTGTTTGCCGCCCTTACTACCATGGCGGGTTTTGTATCCCTTTTAACTTCCCAAGTTTTTCCGGTCAAATGGTTTGGTGTCTTTTCCGCTTTTGGCGTTTTGATGGAACTTATTCTGACCATGTTGTTAATTCCCGCGGGGATTATGCTATTTGGAACTAAACGGGTACAGAAAAGGGCCATTAAAAAAGACGATCCAAAAATCAGCCCCAAAGAAGTAGATCCCGACGATAAGGCTAGGGAGTCTACATTAGAAAAACAAAATGGATTTGGTAGCCGCTTTTCCGATACGGTGATTGATCATCCCCGTTTTGTAATTCTTGGCGTTATCATCGTGGTTGCCCTCTCTGTCTTTGGGTTGAGCCGAGTTTGGATAAACAGCAGTTTCCTTGCTAATTTTGAAAAAAACAGCGACATAGTTAAAACCGACGCCTTTATCAATAAAAACTTCGGGGGAACTTCGACCTTGAATGTCATCCTGGACTCCTCCGATCCGGATACCTTTAAAAAACCGGCGGTGTTAAACCTTTTGAACGAAGCCCAAAAGGGTGTCCTTGCCCTGGAAAAGGTTGGAGACGCCACATCCATTACCGATTACCTTCGGCGCATGAACCGGGTAATGCACGAGGACCGGATTGAATTTGATACGATTCCCAATGATTCAGATCTCATTGCCCAATATTTGCTCTTATACGAAATGTCCGGGGATCCGGATAACCTGTGGAAGGTTGTGGATACGGATTATCGGGGGGCGAATCTCACGGTTCAACTGAAAAGCGACGATACCCAGACTATCCGCCGGGTGGTGGCCTATTTTGATTCCTATTCTCCCAAGTTTGCCGAACAAGGGGTAGGCGTCCATTACGCTGGATCTGGTTACAAGAGCATGGTTTTCGCCGACCTAATCCTGCAGGGGCAGATCAGCAGTCTTTGGATGTCCGTAGTTATCGTTATTCTTTTGGTGGCCTACATGTTTAAAAGTTTGATTTTGGGCTTTATCGCCGCCATTCCGGTTAGTATCGCCATGCTGGCCAACTTTGGGGTTATGGGGCTCTTCAATATTCCCCTGACCACCTCTACCGCCATCATTTCCAGCATCGCGGTGGGCATTGGGGTCGATTACGGGATCCATTTTATCGATCGGTACCGGGAAACCCTTAAGAAAACAAAGGACCCGGTGATCTCGGGACAGTTTTCCATGGGTTTAACCGGTCGGGCGGTATTTCTCAACGCCGCCATCGTTATCGCGGGCTTCCTGGTCCTCCTTTTTTCGGTTTTCCCCCCCAACCGGCAAGTAGGAGCCCTGGTGTCCTTTAACATGATGATCGCCTTTATTAGTACCGTAACTATCATGTTCCTCGTACTGAGGTACACGTATACCAGCGTTAAGGAGAAAAACAAATGAACAGGTTACAAAAAAAATGGATACTTATCGGTTCCATCGCGTTATTAGGGACCGTCGCAGTTTTCGCGGACCCCACGGGTGCCGAAATTATGCAGGGGGTCTACGATCGACCCCAGGGAACCGATATGAGCGGCACCCTGGTGATGACCCTGATGGATACCCGGGGCGGGACCAGGGTTCGAGAAATTAAGCAGATTCTGGGTCGTTTCGGAGCTGTTGATAAAAAGCTCATGGTTTTTCAGAGTCCCGCGGACGTACGGGGTACTTCTTTTATGAACTGGAGCTACAAGGAGGCCGGTAAAAGTGATGATCAATGGATCTACTTGCCAGCCCTAAAGCGGGTAAAACGGATCTCCTCGGAGGGGAAGGGGGACTACTTTATGGGTTCCGATTTTACCTACGACGACCTTGGGGATCGGCATCCTTCGGAGGATAAACACCAGCTTGTTCGTTCCGAAACGGTGAACGGGGAGGACTGCTGGGTCGTGGAAAGCGTTCCCAAGGACCCCAAATACATGTATTCCAAAACTATTACATGGGTATCTAAACAAAAAATGATTGGTCTGCAGAGGGAATACTACGACCAAAAGGGAAAACACTTAAAAGATTTGACCATCGACCGGGTGGAACAGATTTCTGGGTTTTGGATTATTACTAAAACCGAAATGAAAAATGTTCAAAAAAACACCAAAACGGTTATGGAATTTTCCAACGTAACCATTGATACGGGGCTACGGGAAGATCAATGTACCGAGCGCACCATGACAAGGGGGTTGTAAATGAAAGGAATAGTACAGGTACGTCCGTGGCTGGTAGGCGTAAGCTTGTTGGTGTTTGTCATCTCGATAAGCTTTGCCCAAACCGCGGACTCCCCAAATGGGTTGACGTTACACGGCTACGGGCGAACCAAAGTAGGGGCTCTCTTAAACAACGGGGATTATTTTATAAGCGAAAACGCCCTGAACCTGCGGATGAATTATAGTAACGGTCCCACGGATTTTTACGCCAATCCGATTCTGTACGAACGAAGCGGAGTCGTACAAACCCCCGACCTGCGGGAGGTCTACCTGGACTATCACCAGGACTTGTTTGACCTCCGCGTCGGGAAACAGCAAATTATCTGGGGTAAGGGGGATGGGGTATTCATCACCGATCTTATCTCTACCAAGGACCTTTCCCAATTTTTGGTTCCCGATTTTGAAGAGATCCGCCGGGCGGTAACCGCAACCAAGTTCGACCTCTATCAGGGATACCACTCTTTAGAACTGGTGTGGGTTCCCTGGTTTACCCCGACTATCAGTCCAGCTTCAACATCAATGTGGGCACCATCTATCCCCTTTCCTATACAACCCACCGTAAGTCCGGCGGATGCTCCATCGTTTACCCTGGAAAACAGCGAGTATTTCGCCAAGTATTCTTATTTAGGGGAATCTTTTGACGGGTCTATCATGGGCGGTTGGCTATGGAACGATACCCCTGCTTTTACGTTGGTTTCAAAGACCATCACGCCTCCCGCCGGGCTAACCGCGCTAACCGTTAAGCCTGAATATTACCAGACCTACGTGGTCGGATACACCGCCTCTGCTACCGCGGGTCCCCTAATCCTTCGATCTGAAGGGGCCTATTACGGCGTAAAGCGGTACCAAGGCAACCTTACGGTATTTTCCCCAGGCTACGCGGAAAAGCCCGCGATTCAATATTTGGTGGGAGCCGACTATTCCATCGCCGGGATTACGATGGGCCTTCAGTTCATTCAAAATGTAATTTTGGATTACGATTCGGCGTTGTTGGACGATCAATTTAAAAATACCATCACCCTGGCGATATCCCGGACATTCTTCCGGGATACGGTGAAGACGGAAGTCTTTTCCTACGTAGGATTGAACTCCCCTGACGCTCTGATTAAGCCCAAAATAACCTGGACTGTAGCCGATGGTTTCGAGTTGTTTACCGGAGCCTTTTTATTTCTGGGCGATTCCGGAGACTTCGGGCAATACCACGACAACAACGGCGTTTACGTTGGGGCAAAGCTGAGCTTCTAATTCAGAAACCGGTAGTTTCTGCGGCCGTTTTCGGCCTGCGCCGGCGACCGATGCCGGCGGCCTACGCCCGCGGCCTGCGCCGGCCCCGTACGTTCGCCTTCCTCCAAACTTAGGGATAGCCGTTCCAATTTTCGCCTGACAACCGCGCTGGTAAAGATCATAACTAATCGTTGAGGTGTTTGCAAAAGTCTGTTACTTTTGCAAACACCTCTTGCAGTATTTTTG
>CAYRLW010000038.1:0-37533 GCA_964425215.1 uncultured Treponema sp. | reverse complement strand
GGGGCCAGCGTCGAATCGGGGGCCCTGTTGGTGATGCGCTACTCGGGTTTCTTTGAAAAATTATCCGCCACGGACCTGGTAATCACGGGCGAAGGGATGACCGACGGCCAAACCGCCGGGGGAAAGCTTTGCTCAGTCGTAGCCCGGGAGTGCCGTTCCGCCGCCGTACCCGTAGCCCTTATCTCCGGAGCCCTGGGCGGAAACGCCTGGGCGTTACTGTCATCCTTTGACTACGCCGTCTCCATCGCCCGGGGACAGATCGGCCTGGAAGCCATGATCCGGGACAGCCGGGAAGATTTACGGTTCGCGGCGGCGAACCTGGCTAGGGCTCTTGTGCTGGGGAAGAAGATACCCGAGGGTCAACAACCCGGGCGCCCCATTGGATCAGGCGCCCCTCTATAAATTCAACGCAGGCCTCGTGCTCCGCCTTTCCCCGCCCCTGGACCGTCAGGGGTTCGCCGAATTCGATGTGGACCACCCGGTCCCTGCGGACGGGACCGAACCCGTGAAAGAGGGGACTATTACCCCAAAAATCGGTCTTTATGGCCACCGGAACCAGGGGAACCTGGGCTTTAGACGCTAGCTTGACCGCCAGGCTGTTAAACTTACTCCGATCAAAGACGTCGGTTCGGGTTCCCTGGGGAAAGATGATGATGGAGATACCCCGGGCCAAACGGTCCGTTCCCCCGGAAAGTACGGCCTCCAAGTCCTTTCGGGGGTCCTTCCTGCTTACGGTGATGGGGTCCCGGGACCGCATAATCGGCCCCCAGATGGGTCCCCGGGTCAGGGTATCCTTTACCACGTAGGTAACCGGCCGAATCGGGCATATCAAACCGGGCAAGGCTGTGGTTTCCAGGGTCCCCATGTGGTTGGATACAAACACCGCGGGACCTTGGAGGGCCCTAACATGGTCCAGACCCCGGATGTCAAAATGGGCGCCGCACTTTTCCAGATTGCTTATTATTTCAAAGGAACTGCGGGCCCACACCTCGTCGTTATACAACCCCCGAAGCGCCAGGGCCCGGTATTTAAAAATAATCTGTATAAAAAAACTGTAGGGACTCCATCGGGAACCCAGCATAAGGTATTCCCGAAGGGCCCGTTTAACGTTCGGTGGGGTAACGTAGGTATCCCCCGGAAAATATTCCATCATGCCCCTTTTTTGCCCATGGCGTCACGAATATGTCCGTAGACCCGTTCGGTCACCGGTGTGGGGACCCCCGTTTCTTTTCCCAGTCTTAGTATGGTTTCCCCAAAAAGTTCCCCCTCGTTGGGTTTCCCCGGGGTTTCCAAATCCCGTTGAAAGGACGTCTTGGTGGAGGGCGGAAAGGCTCTTCCCTTTTCAAAAGCCGCGGTCGCCGCGTCGGGGGGAAGGTTGATTTTTTTTCTATGCGCGATCGCGGCGATTTCCTTTTGAATGGCCAGGGTCGTTTCGGCTAATGCTGTATCAGCGATAACCTGGCCGATGGTTTTGCCGGTCCACCCCGTTACCAGACCGAAGGCGGCTATAAAGAGGTACTTATTCCAAATAGCGGTTAAGGGATCGTCCAGCCATTCGTAGGGGAACGCGGCCCTATCCAAAAGGGTTTTAAAGGGGGAATAATCGAAGCCTTGTTTACCCGGTTCGGGACCTAAGAACAGGTTCCCCTTCCCCCCCGATTGGACCACCAAACCCGGTTCGGCCACGCTGGAGGAGATATAGATCCCCCCTGGAAGCACTACACCACTTTGAATTACCGACCTGCATCGTTCGTAAATATCCGCCCCGTTTAAAAGCGGCAGGATAACCGTTTGGGGGCCTACCACCGGGAGCAGGGCCCGGCAGGCCTCGGCTAAATCGTAGCCCTTGACGCAGATAAACACCCCGTCCACGGGTCCCCCCGCCGAAGCGGGGCTGTCCGTGGCCACGGTCGGTCGAACTGTGTTTTCAACGCCGTCGGGGGTCCTAAAACGGAGGCCCTTCGATCGAATCGCCTCCAAATGGGCTCCCCGGGCGATAAAGATGGTTTCTATTTCGGAGGATAAAGCGGCGAGCCGGGAGGCCACGTACCCCCCGATGCCCCCGATTCCAAATACCAGTATCCTTTTCATCACCCTACCGCCGGATCAGAGCCGCTAAAGCGTCGACGGTAAAGCCCAGGTGTTCGGCCACCTTGTCTCCGGGGCCCGATTCGCCGAAGCGGTCGATGCTCATGATGTTTTCCACCGCCGCCCATCGTTCCCAGCCCATCCGGCTTCCGGCTTCGCACACAACGGTCTTGACTCCCGGAGGAACGATAGCGTTTCGGATGACCGAGTTTTGGGATTCAAAAAGTTCCCGGCTTACCATGGAAACCACTTGGACCTGCTTATCCGTTACCTTTTCCGCGGCTTTTAAAGCCATGGAAACCTCGGACCCCGTGGCGATAACCACCACGTCTACCGTACCCTGGGGCTTTTTCGCGATGTACGCCCCCGTTCGGATGGTATGTTTCCAATCGGCGTCCGCTTTGGGGAACACGGTTACGTTTTGCCGGGTAAGAATCAGCGCTGTGGGACCGTCGGTCCTCTCCATAGCCATGGCCCAGGCTTCGGCGGTTTCCTCCGCGTCAGCGGGTCGCAGGACCCGGACTTTCGGCATGGCCCGTAAAGACGCCAGATGTTCAATGGGTTGATGGGTTGGACCGTCTTCCCCGATAAAGATGGAATCGTGGGTCAGCACGTACACCACCGGTTGGCCCATGAGGGCGGATAACCGGAGGGCGGGGCGCAGGTAATCCGCGAAAACTAAGAAGGTGGCGCAAAAGGCCCGTAACCCCCCGTGGAGCTGAATCCCGTTGGAAATGGCCGCCATGGCGTGTTCCCGGATACCAAAGTGGATGTACCGCCCCCCGGGGTTGGAGGACGAATAGACCCCCACGTCGGGCAGGGCCACCGCGTTGGGCCCCTGCAAATCCGCGGAACCTCCGACCATATTGGCGTTGGCCTGGGCTACCGCCACCAGAACCTTGTTGGACGCCGTGCGGGTGGCTATTTTGTCGCCCACCGCGAAGGTCGGTAGGGCCGATTCGGAGGGTTTTCCGGAGAAAAAGGCGTCCCATTCCTTCCGCTTTTCCGGATTTTCCTTGGACCAGGCGGCAAATTGGTCCAACCAGGCTTGGCGGGCCTTTTTCCATTCCTTCCTTTTTTCCGCAAAGTAAGCCACCGCCTCGGGGGCCACGTAGAAATCCCCGGGGATGCCTAAGAGTTTTCGAGCGGCGGCAACCTCTTCCGGACCCAGGGGGGAGCCGTGGACACCGCTGGTGCCCTGTTTATTAGGAGCCCCCTTGCCGATTATCGATTCGAGGATTATCAAACTGGGTTTCTTCGTTTCAGCTTTTGCTTGGGCGACCAGGCGGGCGATTTCCTCAAAGTTGTACATGGACCCCTTTAAAACCTGCCATCCGTAGGATTCGTACCGTTTCGCCACGTCGTCGGTAAAGGACAATGCGGTGCTTCCGTCGATGGTAATTTTATTGGAATCGTAGAAGGCGATCAGTTTTCCCAGCCCCAGGTGCCCCGCCAAGGAAGATGCCTCCGCCGCCACCCCCTCTTGCAGACAGCCGTCCCCGGCCAAGGTGTAGGTATAGTGATTCACCAGCGGATATTTGGCCGTATTGAACCGAGCCGCGAGCTGGGTTTCCGCGATAGCCATACCCACCGCCGTAGCTATCCCCTGGCCCAGGGGGCCGGTGGTCGTTTCTATCCCTGGAATACTGCCGTATTCGGGATGCCCCGCGCAAACGCTCCCCACTTGCCGGAAATTCTTTATGTCTTCTAAAGAAACAGGGTAACCACTGAGGTGTAAAAGGGAATAGAGAAACATGGACCCATGGCCCGCAGAAAGAACAAACCTATCCCGGTCAGCCCATTGGGGGTCCTCGGGATCGTGTCGCAAAAGCTCGCCGTACAGGATGGCTCCCAGTTCGGCGGCTCCAAGGGGAAGCCCCGGGTGTCCCGAATTGGCCTTTTGTATGGCATCCATCGATAGGGCCCTGACGGTGAGGGAAACTTTTTCTAGGGCGGTAATATTCATAGCGTATCTCCTTCCATTATGATCACGTACCATTGTTTTCTCGAACAGTATACCATTTCTCCAAAGCGGGGGAAAAGGCCCCGCTTTTTCATAGGGCCCCTATTTCCAAGCCCTTTCGGCCTCCGTAACCGCTTGAATAATCTCTTCCCGGGAAGCCCGGCGTTCCAAAAGGTTCCGGAAGGAGACCTGCTGGCAGAGGAAACTGATGCGTGAAAGGGTCCGCAGGTGCAGTTTTGGGGACGCGGAAACGATAAGGATGAGCGTTCTCACGGGTTTTCCATCCAGAGCCTTCCAATCTACCCCCTGGGAGAGAAAGCAGATGGAAATAAACTGATCCTGGGGATCCGTAATGATGGGGCTTCGGGGGTGTGGCAGGGCTATGCCGTTTCCCACCGCCGTGGGCATCAGGGCTTCCCGCTCCCTAAGGGCCGTAAGCAGGGCCTCAGGATCGATGGACGCCGGGAGGGGTACCGTAGCGACCAGGTCCGCGAGGACCTCGTTGGGTGCCGTACCGGAAATATTGTAATATACCCCCCCCCGACGCACCAGGGCGATAAGATCATCGTTGGAAAATTGGTCCATCATATCCACTCCTTTCCCCTATCCAAGGGAGAATGTAAAGCCGCTAAACGTTCGTTACACCCCTGTACGTCAAAATACTGGGGGTCAAAGTCCTTGCCTAATTCGTTTTGGGCCATAATTTTTTCCGACCCCTCCCCCTTTTGCAAGGCCGAAACAAAACGGCGGAACCGCAGGGGCCCCCCGATGTTTTCAGGCGGCGAAGCTCCCTCTCCGGCGACACAGCGAAAATCCTGAACCAAAGGACCATCCACGGAGTTTAAAAGCGTCAGCCGGAGCTCCCACTCGGCCCCATAATCGTAGTCGTAGGTGAACTCGGTACAGCCCTGGGCGACGAGGTCTCCGATGGTCCGTTCCCGTTCCGCCCGCTCCCCATCCGCGGTTTCGGTTCCATAAATGTCCCCATCCACCACAAACGCGTGAAGCTTGGTACCCGACCACCCGAACAGGGCCTGTAAAACCCCATGGAGGGTAGCTAAGGTACAGGATTCCAAGACCTCCAGACGACGCCATACCTCCGTTCCGGCGATGGAAACCTGTATAGTCCTTCCCGACCGGGAATCCTCCCTTTCAGTATCCTGGCGAAGCACGGACAGGGAGGCGTACCGAAAATCTTTAAGGGAAGCGTCTATCCGTTCTTTAATATCTTCGTACGTTTCTATCATCCCGTCTAGGGCGTTTTCTATGCTATCCAGTTCCGACTCATCCTCTATCTCTTCCACGTCCAAATCTTCCAAAAGATGGGCCGCGTGATTTTGAATTTGAGAAAGCATAACGAAGGTATGCTTGGGCAACCAAGAGGGGTTTATATCCCCAGAAGACAGCCGGCTAACCAGGGCTACCACCGCCGTATGGAGCTCCCCTACCCTCTGTCGGAGGGGCCCCATGGCCTTATCCGTAAAGATATTGTAGGTTTTCTGAATGATAGGAAACATCTCCATAATGTAGTGACTCAGGTACACCTCATCTTCCATCCGCAGGGTAATTGGCCGCGGGGCTATCCGTTCTAAAAGCAGGCTTAAATTCCCCTCTCCCCGGTAGATGGAATCCCGAATATACGATTGGATCACGTATTCCGAAATGGGAATTCCGTATTGAAATAGAATTTCCTCCAACTCGGTCTTATCCGGGGGACCAGCCACCTCACTCCAGGGCCCCTGATCGGGAATTTCCTTCCCCGCGTACCAATACCGGGTCTCCATGCCAAAGGGAACCGTTTCGATGCGGTCCGTTTTTTCGTAGAGAAATTCTTCCAGGGAATAGGCGGGCACATCCTTCAGCTCCTTACCCCCGTACCAAAAGGCGAAGGCGATCTGATCTTCCGTGGAAGAGCCGGGACCTATTTTTTCAAAACTGGTATAAAAGCCCCGCTCCAACGCTTCACCCCAACCCTTTAGGGTTTCCGGTTCCCAGGAGTTTTTTTCTACCCCTTCGATTTCGAAGGCCCCGGTCTTCCAATCCGTGACGCGGACCACCAGTCGGTTTCCCGGGACAAAGGAATTTTCTCGGTAAAGGGATCGCAGGTCCACCGTACGAACCGAAACCTCCGGAGGGTCCTCGTAGGGGTCCGCGTTAAAGGCCCGCTCATTTTCAGCATTATCCCGGGCTATGTATTGGGGAGCGTATTCTTCCCCAAAAATCGAGTAATAGGGATAAAAGTCCTCCGGAGGTCCTTCGGAGGTGGTGGGAGGCAGGACTTCTCCATGCCAATAAAAGCGATACTCGTGGGGAAGGAGCAAGGGATTGGCGAAGGGAACACAACGGTGGGCGGGTATTAAAATACCGTTAAGGATCTCGATTCGACTGGGCTTGATGGCGAACCGGGCGGATTCAAAGTATCCCCGCCGGGAAAGCCAACGATCCTTTTCCAGGGGAAAAGCCAGATGGCGGGAGGTGATAAAAGCCTTGGCTTCTTCGGTTAAGCGTCGAAAACCGGTGGAATCCTGCTGGCGTATATACGCGACCGCGTCGCGGACCGTAAAGGGATCTACCACCGAATCGAGAAAATCGTACAGCGCGTCTTCCTGGGGAACAGTCATGGATACCCTTATGAAATCGAAACGTCGGAATCCCGCAAAAGCACCGCTTTAAGGTTTTCGAATTCCGAGGAAATAGGGAGGGAATGGATATCCCGTTCCATCACGGACCGTAAAGCCGCCGGCATGGCCACCGGTCCTACTAAAGGCTCCACCGTCTCGGCGAATTTGGCCGGATGGGCCGTGGCCAACACCACCAGGGATTGCCCCCCCACAGCGCCGCGACGAGCCGCTACGGTGGCCGCAGCCCAACCCACCGCGCCGTGGGGGTCCAAAACGTACGAAGCCTCCGTCGCCACCTTTTGGATCGTGGATCGGGTTTCGTCGTCGGTAATCGAAACGCCCACCAGTATTTCCTCCAGTTGTTTCCAAGTCCAGTGGGTCTTCATACGCTCAAAGTTGCTGGGGGCCCCCACGTCCATGGCGTTGGAAATCGTTGGGACGGAGGCGCGGGGCTCGTAGTTGCCCTTTTCCAAATAATCGACCACCGTCCGGTTTACGTTCGTCGCCGCGATGAACCGAGAGATGGGGGCCCCCATCTGTCGGGCGTAGAGCCCCGCCGTCAGGTTGCCGAAGTTGCCGCTGGGAACCGAAAAGACCACTCCGGAGGCCCTCTTAGCTCCCGAGGCGGGCGCCACCGGGCTCCTTCCTCCCTGTAGGTCCCTAATGCGGGGGGTAGCATCCCCGTCGGCGTCGAAGAAGCCCCCGGCAATGCGAGCCGAGGCGGCCACGTAGTAGGTAGTTTGGGGGATAAGGCGGGCCACGTTAATCGAGTTGGCCGAGGACAGGTCAAAGCGGTGATTCAAATCCCGGTCCCCCAGGGCCGCCTTTACCAGACGCTGACAATCGTCAAAGGAGCCTTCCACCGCGAGGGCGGAAATATTGCCCCCCAAGCCCGCAATCTGCCGTTCCTGCAGGGGGCTTACCCGGCCTCGGGGGTATAAAACGGTCACCGAAATCCCGGGAACGTTAAAAAATCCGTCGGCCACCGCTCCCCCCGTGTCTCCGGAGGTGGCCACCAGGATCCGCAGGGGGCGGTCTTCGCCCCGGCGGAGGTAGGAAAAAGCGCGGGCCATGAACCGGGCCCCAAAATCCTTAAAGGCCGCCGTGGGTCCGTGGAAAAGCTCTAAAACCCCCCGCCCATTCACGGAAACCACCGGGGCCCCAAAGGGGTAGGCCGATTGGATAAGGTCGCCTAAAACGGAATCGGGAATCTCCGGGTGCACGTAGGGACGGATCGTCTCGAAGGCCACATCGTGAAAGGCCATGGAAGCTAAGGAAGACCGAACAGGGGAGGATAGTTCAGGGATGGTTTCGGGAACAAACAGGCCCCCGTCTTCCGCCAACCCCGCCAAGGCGGCTTGGGAAAAGGAAACCGAAACATTAGGGTTTCGACTACTGTAATAACGCATGGCTTTTCCTCCGCTTTGGCCCACCGTACCATAAATAAGGGTCCGAATAAAGGGGTATTTTGGCCGCCGATCGGGTACCCGTGGAACGAAAAGCCCCGGGCCTTAACTTGACAGAGCGAAACGATAATGAAATAGTGTTTCAATAATCACTATGGCATGGAGGATAGAATGTCGTACGTTGAATCTCTTTTTTCTTTGAAGGGACGCGTGGCCGTTGTTACCGGCGGGGCCGGAGGTTTGCCCAGCGTTATTGCGGCGGCCTACGCTAAAGCCGGCGCCGTGGTTTGCATCTGGGGGCGCGGAACGGGGCATCCCATCGCCGACGCCGTAGCCAAAATTAAGAAAAATATCGCCGAAACCGATCCTGCCGCCGCGGAACGGTTTTTTGGGATCACCGTGGACGTTTCGGAACGAAAATCCGTGGAAAAGGCCCTAGAGGAAACGGAAAAAGTGGCGGGCATACCGGATATCCTGTTGAACGGGGTCGGGGGCAACATGGGAAAGACCCCCTTTGTGGACGTCAACGAGGATACCTTTTTGGAAGTTCTTAAGCTGAACCTCCTAGCGGGCTTGGTAACCCCCACAAGGGTGTTCGCCAAGTATTGGATAGAAAAGAATATACACGGCGATGTTATCAATATGACCTCCATGACCTCCTACAAGGCCCTTTCGGGGACCTGGGCCTACGATGCCGCTAAAGCGGGGACCCTTAACCTGACCGAGGGTTTGGCCAAGGAGCTGGCCCCCCATCAGATCCGGGTAAACGCCCTGGCGCCGGGCTTCTTTATCGGCAACCAAAACAGGGCCCTTTTGATCGATGAAGCCACGGGCAATTTAACCGACCGGGGAAAGGCGATTATCGCCCGGACTCCCTTTGGCCGTTTTGGCAACCACGAAGAACTCTGCGGTACCGCCATTTACTTAGCCAGCCGGGCGGCTTCGGGCTTTGTAACCGGGGTCTCCGTCCCCGTGGACGGGGGATATTTGGCGGATAACATTTAAGGGAGCCTTATATGAAACAGTTAGGAAGATTTTCCATCGGCGTCGGGGATCGATTCGGTAAAGAGGGGGCGGCTCAAATTTCCGCGGCGGCGGAATTAAAAAAACAAGCGGGGATCGATGTGTCCCTGGTGTGGAACAAGAGCAACCGGGAACATAAAATTATCGGGACCAGTCCCGCGGACCAACGGATAGCCGCGGACGCCGCTATCGACCGTACCGGCTGGAAGGGCGCCTATTTTGTGGACGCCGATCATATCGGTCTTGGGACGGTCGATCCGTTCCTGGATTACTGCGATTTTTATACCATCGACGTGGCCGACTTTATCGGTAAGGGGGCCGACGCGGCGGCGGTGAACGCCTTTATCGAAGGGCACCGTTCCCTTATCGGAACCATTTCGGTTCCCGGAATTAAGGAAAAACTCGATATAACCGAAAGACTTCTCCGGTCCACGGCGACCACATACCTTTCCGCCGCAAAAGAGGCGGCCCGGGTATACCGCCATGTGCGGGATAAAAAGGGTGAAGGAACCTTTGTCACCGAAGTCTCTATGGACGAGACAGCGGCTCCCCAACTACCGGCGGAACTGCTGATCATCCTCGCGGCCCTGGCGGACGAAAAGATCCCCCTCCAAACCGTGGCCCCCAAGTTTTCGGGCCGTTTTAACAAGGGGGTAGAGTACGTGGGGGACCCCCAGGCCTTCCTTAAGGAATTTAGGGAGGACGTGGCGGTAGTAGCCTACGCGGTGGCACACTTTGGGTTGCCCGCCGACCTTAAACTTTCCATCCATTCGGGGTCGGATAAATTCGCCCTTTACCGGGGCATTGGCCGGATCCTCCGGGAAACCGGCGCGGGGGTCCACCTTAAAACCGCCGGAACCACCTGGCTGGAAGAATTGGTCGGCCTGGCTGAAGCGGGGGGCGCTGGGTTGAACATGGCCAAGCAAATTTACCGGATCGCCTACGATCGGCACGAAGAGCTGGTGGGCCCCTACGAGTCGGTGGTGGATATTGATAGGGCCCGACTGCCCACGCCCGCGGAGGTAGACTCCTGGTCCGGGGCCGACTACGCGGCGGCCCTACGGCACGTGCAAAGCGAAAAACGGTTTAACCCCGATTTCCGCCAGTACCTGCACGTGAGCTACAAAGTGGCGGCGGAACTGGGAGATACCTTTATACAGGCCCTGGAGAAAAACCGGGAAAGCGTGGAACGGAACGTTCGGGAAAATCTTTTTGAACGCCACCTAAAACCCCTCTTTATGGGAGCGTAGGCCATGAACAGATTTATGGACCACAATTTTCTGCTTACCACGGAAACCAGTCGAAGACTCTACCACGAGGTGGCGGCTTCACAACCTATTTTTGACTACCACTGCCATTTGAACCCCAAGGAAATCGCCGAAGACCGGCGCTTTTCCAATCTAACCGAAGTTTGGCTGGGGGGGGATCATTATAAATGGAGGGCCATGCGGTCCAACGGTATCGACGAACGGTATATCACCGGGGATGCGGAGGCCTACGATAAATTCCTCGCCTGGGCCAAAACCATCCCCTACATGGTGGGGAACCCCCTGTACCACTGGACCCATTTGGAACTGCAAAGGTACTTTGATATCCACGAAGCATTAAACGAGGATACGGCACCCTCTATTTGGGAACGGGCTAACAAAAAATTGGCCGGAGATCCGAACCTTTCCGTTACGGGGATCTTTAAACAGTTTAGGGTCCACGCCGTGGGAACCACCGACGATCCGGCGGACGACCTGGGGTGGCATAAAAAAATAGCCGCCGATAGGCGTACCGAAACCCGGGTCCTCCCCTCTTTCCGGCCCGACAGGGCTCTGCAGATTGAAAAGGAGGGCTTTGCCGATTATATAAAAAAATTGGGAGCCTCGGCAGGGGTAACCATAACCTCGTTGACCGAACTGCTTTCGGCGCTGGAAAATAGGATCGCCTATTTTAACGCCCAGGGCTGTAAAGCCTCGGACCACGCGCTAGAGTACGTTCCCTTTAAAAAGGCCGATGAGGCGGAAGTAAACCGGACGTTCCAACGGGTACTCGCCGGGGGAACCGTCGATCCTGACTCGGCGGAGGCGTACAAAACCCTGGTTCTCGGCTTCCTCGCCTCGGAATACCACCGGTGGCACTGGGTTATGCAGTTGCACCTGGCGTCCATCCGGAACGTAAACAGCCGGATGTTCAAACTTTTGGGACCCGACACGGGGTACGACGCGGTTCACGATCATCCGATCACCGCTAAACTGGCCCTTTTCCTCGATCACCTGGAGAGCCAGGGCCAGCTACCCAAGACGGTCCTCTATAGTCTTAACCCCAAGGATTACTACGTCTTGGGGACGGTGATGGGGGCCTTCCAGGGGGAAGGGATACCCGGAAAAATGCAACTGGGGTCCGCATGGTGGTTCTGCGACCACCGGGACGGCATGGAAGAACAGATGAAAGTATTGGGCAACCTGGGGCTTTTGCCCCGGTTTATCGGGATGCTCACCGATTCCCGCAGTTTTCTGTCCTATCCCCGGCACGAATACTTCCGGCGCATCCTCTGCGACCTTATCGGAACGTGGGCGGAAGCGGGGGAAATTCCCTCCGATCGGGTCCTGCTGGACCGTCTGGTGGCGGATATCTCCTTCAATAACGCCCAGCGGTATTTTGAACGATCGTAGCGGTCAATGGAATTTATGGAAAAGAAAAAAGTTAACAGAGCCGGGACCGAAGCAAAGCCCCTCAGCGCCGTGTCTCGAACCTTTATCATTTTGGAAAAGCTGTCCCAGGTTTCTAGTTCCAGCCTGGAGGACCTGGCTCGGCTGACCAAATTAGCCAAACCCACGGTGTACCGGTTTCTTCTTACCCTGCGCCAGTTAGGGTACGTCCGCAAGGGCGACGGGGATCGCTGGTTCGTTACCATGAAGCTATTCGCCGTAGGGTCCCGGGCCCTGGATCATATTGAAATACCCCAGGTGGCCCGGCCCTTAGCGGAACAGCTTTCCAACGATCTAGGGGAAACCGTACACCTGGGCGTATTAGACGACGATCAAGCCCTGTACGTGCTCAAAATTGAATCCAAATACAATATCCGGATGTACTCCCGGGTGGGGAAGCGGGTTCCCCTTTACTGCACCGCCATGGGGAAAATCCTTTTAGCGGATATGGAAGAGGAAGAATTAAAAAATCGCTTACGGGACCTGAAACTGGTTCCCTTTACGCCCCATACCATCCGCAACAAGGACGAATTGCTTAAGGAATTGGAATTGGTACGAAAGCGGGGCTACAGCATGGACAGGGAGGAACACGAGGAGGGTATTATCTGCGTCGCCTCGGGGGTGCGGGATTACTCGGGAAAAACCATCGCGGCCCTCAGCGTCAGCTGGCCCAAGTTTCGCTACGAGGCCGCCCAGGAAGAAGCCTACGGCCAGCGGATACGATCCGCCGCCGGGGAACTTTCGTCGATTCTGGGGGCCCTATAAAGGCTAGGTCCCCCGTTTCCCCCGGTGTAGGGCCACAACGTAACGGGGGACCTACCGTTGAACCCGCCCCGACGCGTCGCCCTTGAGCAGGGCTTCAACCTCCGGCAGGGTGACCAGGTTAAAGTCCCCGGGGATAGCGTGTTTTAAGGCCGACGCAGCCACGGCAAACCGGAGGGCCTTCTGTTCATCGGTTCCAAAGTTTAAAAGACCGTAGATAAGCGCTGCGGAAAAACTATCCCCCCCGCCAACCCGGTCCACGATATCGTCTATATTGTAGGATTGGGACACCGAAAACCCTTCCGCTCCGTTTAGAACCGCAGACCAGCCGTTTTTATCCGCCGATCGGCTTTCCCGAAGGGTAACCGCCACCTGACGCAGGTTGGGGAATTCCTTTTTCACCGCTTCGGTTAAAGTTCGGTACGTTTCCGTATCCAGCTTACCCTGGGAAACGTCCACGGGGGCCGCTTGGATCCCCAGACACATTTGGATATCCTCCTCGTTGGCTATCACCAGGTCCGCCAAGGCGGTCAAGGGCCGCATGACCTCCGGAGCTTTGACCCCGTAGTTCCACAACTTTTTGCGATAATTCAGGTCGATAGAAACCCTCAGGCCCGCTTCTTTAGCGGCCTTTGCCGCTTCCAAAGCCGTGTCCGCAGAGGACCGGGAGAGGGCCGGCGTAATCCCCGTGACGTGGAACCAATCGGCGCCCCGGAATATGGAAGCCCAATCAAAATCTCCGGTTTTAACCTGGGCTATACATGACCCTTCCCTATCGTAAACCACGTTAGAGGGCCGCTGGTTAGCCCCGGTTTCTAAAAAATATATCCCCAGACGGCCCTTGGTCATCCGGATGGCCGACACATCCACCCCGTATTTCCTTAGTTCCCGCCGGGCTCCCTCGCCTATGGGATTTTCGGGCAAGGCGGTTACAAAGGCCGCCGACTCGCCCAACAGGGATAGGGACACCGCCACGTTCGCCTCGCCACCCCCAAAAGTCGCTTCCAAGACCGGGGATTGAAAAAACCGTTCCAGGGCCGGTGATTTTAAACGAAGCATAATTTCGCCAAAGGTAACTATCCTGTGCATTCCGAACCTCCAATCCGAATCTCCACGGTATAATCAGCATACAGAGGGAGCCTCTTTTTAGTCAATCGTTTTTTGAAACAATGGTTCATTTTTTAATATTAATGTGGTATAGTGAATCGATAAGGAGACCCTGTTATGACCGATATTTTTAAGAAAATTTTCGAAGTTGGCCTGGTTCCGGTTATTAAAATTGATGATGCTTCCCAGGCGGTGGCCTTGGGGAAAGCCCTGCTCGCCGGGGGGATCCCCATCGCGGAGGTTACCTTTAGGACCAACGCGGCGGAGGCGGCCATCCGTTCGTTGACCTCCGAGCTACCGGACCTGGTCGTTGGAGCGGGAACGGTGATCAACCGAACGTTAGCGGAAAAAGCCATAGCCGCCGGAGCCCGTTTCATCGTCTCCCCGGGCTTTAACCCCTCCACGGTGGACTACTGTCTGGAACGAAAGGTCCCAATTCTTCCCGGGGCCAACACGCCTACCCTTATCGAGGCCGCTCTGGAAAAGGGGTTGGATACCTTTAAATTTTTTCCCGCCGAGGCATCGGGGGGAATGACCATGATCAACGCCCTTTCGGGACCCTTCGGGAACGTAAAGTTTGTACCCACCGGGGGTATCGACGCGGGCAACCTGGCCGGCTACGCCAAAAGCGACGCGGTCCTCGCCATCGGCGGTAGTTGGATGGTAAAATCGGACTTGATCAATCAAGGCCGCTGGGATGATATTTCCTCCCTCTGCCGAGAGGCCGTTACGGCGGTTCAGGGCTTTTCCTTTGCCCACCTGGGTATAAACCAGGCCGACGAAACCCAAGCGCAAAGCACCGCGGCTGCCCTCGCCGCCTTCGGCTTCCCCCTTAAACCGGGGAACTCTTCTATTTTCGCCGGACCAACCTTTGAGGTGATGAAAACTCCCTTTAGGGGCCAACACGGGCATATCGCCATACGGTGCTACAACGTGGAACGGTCCGCGGCCTACCTATCCCAATTCGGCTACCAAACGGTTCCGGAAACCGCGAAAATCGAGAAGGGACACCTAAAGACCATATACTTGGACAAAGAGATCGGGGGCTTTGCCATACATTTAGTGAGAGAATAGGGGCTTACTCCATAGCCATAGTATATATTTTAGAATACACTTAATTTATCTTAGATTCAGGAGTGTATGTTGTGAAAAAAATTATCGTATTTCTATCACTACTTTTAACCGTCGGTTTTGCCGTGTCCGCCCAGGATTTTAGCAAATTACCCACAGGCAAATGGTTGGATCAGAAATGGAACGCCGTATGGGAATTCGGCGCGAACGGAATTACCCTGTCGGATACAAACGGGAAATTGATTTTCGACTTTAAAGACAAAATGGCTGATTTTAAGGTCGATGCGAGTCTGTCAAAGGTTGACATATCCTTTTCCTGCGCCGAAACACATCGGTCCTACAAATTCTCTAAGGCTACCACCAATTTGGATATGGACATGGAAGTCCTTCCCACATGGTTAAAGGAGCCTTATAAAGTTACTATGAAATTACAGAAATAGTAACCTGCTTTGTTGTCCTCCAGGGGAAGCAGACCGGATCCGCTTCCCCTTTTGATTTTCCACGCGAATAGGAAGAATTAAACGCTCCCTGAAAAGGGAAGTATATGAGCCGCGCTGGGGGAAAAATCCATACTTACCCGCTCTCCCGGTTTAAAGAACCCCTCTTCCACCGGGTTGTGGGTTACAGCTACGTAGGGTTTATCTTTTCCTGCGTCAATTTCGTATTCTATCACCGGTCCTAAATACACGGTCTTCGCAATTATTCCCTGAGAAAAAGCTGTGTCTTTTTGGGAAGATAACTTTATCGATTCTGGCCGCACCGTTACCGTTACTGAAGATCCCGGAGGATATTCCCCGGTATAGCTAGGAATCGTTTTGCTTGCCCCCGTACTAAAATCAACTTTTATTCCTTCCATTGTTTTATCAGCGACTATTCCGTCTATAAAATTTACCCGTCCAATGAAATCAGCGACAAAGCGATTTTTGGGTCGGGAGTAAATTTCAAAGGGAGTTCCGATCTGTAAAATTGAACCCTCATTCATTACAACGATTCGATCCGATACTGTCATGGCTTCCGATTGATCATGGGTAACATAGATACTGGTAATTTTAAAGGTTTGCTGTATCCGGCGAATTTCAATTCGCATCTGCTCACGCAATTTAGCGTCCAAATTGGAAAGTGGTTCATCAAACAACAGAACACTAGGCCGATTAATAATAGCGCGAGCGAGTGCCACCCTTTGTTGCTGACCTCCGGATAATTGGTCTGGACGACGATTTATCAAATTGGTGAGGTTCATCACCTCCATAATCTTCGCGACCTCTTCTTTAATCTCTTTTTTAGGGCGACCTTTAAGTTCAAGTCCAAACCCCACGTTTTGGCCAACCGAAAGATGAGGAAAAATCGCATAACTTTGAAAAACCATAGAAGTATCCCGTTTGTTTGGCGGTTGATCATTTACCATCTTCCCAGATATCCAAACCTCGCCACGGGTGGGGGTTTCAAACCCGGATATAATACGGAGGGTAGTGGTTTTTCCACAGCCCGATGGACCTAAGAAGGTTACGAATTCCCCATCCAAGACATCAATATTTGCGTTTTTTACCGCCTGAACCTGCTTATCTGGGTGGGAAGGATCTTGAAAAATTTTCTCTACATTTACCAGTTTTACACTCATTTTTCTCCCCTAAATTTTCAACAAGGTTCCACCGAGTTTTCCGTATCGAAGCACCAAAAGGGTACGAATTAAAAACATGGCCATCAAAATAATAACTACCAAAATTACACTAAACGCCGCCGCAGAACCCAGACGCCCAGAATCGACTTGGGACATAATTTGTACGGTCATTAAATTCCATGAAGAGGAAACAAGAAAGATCGCGGCGCTTATAGCGGTCATCGCTCGAACAAATGAAAATATAAGACCAGAGAAAAACGCAGGGACCATGAGGGGTAAGGTAATTTTAAAGAAAGTCTTTTTAGAGTCGGCTCCTAGATCTATTGCCGCTTCTTCTATGGTAGGGTCTATTTGTCGAAGGATGGCTACACCCGATTGAATACCCACGGGAATGTACCTATAAACAAAGTTAAGAACCAAAATCGCAAGAGTTCCTGTTAATAGTATTGGCGGCTTATTGAAAGCTAAAATGTAACCGATACCAATAACTGTTCCAGGAACAGCGAAACTTAGCATACTGGTAAATTCCATAAACCGTTTACCGGGAAATTGTTTTCGTATGACCAAAAACGCTATCACCATTCCTAAAAGACCCGCAAATGGGGTAGAAACTCCAGCGATTATCAATGTATCCTTAACAGCCTTAAACCCCACGCTAAATACATATTCAAAATTTTGCAAAGAGAATGTATTATCGTGTCCCCAAACTTTGACAAAAGCGCCCCACACGATGGTCGCATAAATCAAAAAAACTACCAAGGTGACTATCATACAAAGAGAGAAAAGGATCCATTTTGCGTATTCGCTTACAGATTTAATCGTTGAAGTTGTAGGCTTTCCAGTAATAGTGACATACTGTTTACGGGAAACCCAGTACTTTTGAAGTATATAGGCGGTAATAGAAGGTATTAATAAAAAGAGAGCCAAAGCAGAACCCTTCGGAAGATCGTACATACCTGTGATTTCAAGGTACGCCTGCACTGATAAAACGGGGAATTGACTTCCCGCAAGAATTAATGGGTTACCAAAATCGGCTAACGTCTCTATAAAAAGAACTAACATCGCGCTCGCAATACCTGGAAACGTTAAGGGAAGGGTTACCTTATAAAAAACCTTCCAGCGGGACCCGCCAAGATCCTGAGCCGCGTCTTCCAACGTTGGACTTATAGATTCGATAACTCCACGGAGGGTTACGAACGCAATGGGAAAAAATGTCAGTATTTGCGCGAACAACAGTCCACGGAACCCGTAAATGGGAAAGTTTACAATCTTAAATAAAGAATACGTTATAAGACCATTATTTCCAAAAAGCATGATAATCGAAAGGGCTCCAATAAATGGGGGAGATACCACAGGGATGATAGCGATAACATGTAAAATTTTTTTAAATGGTATATCGGTGCGTGTGATTGTATAAGCAAAGAGATACCCAATGGCGCTCCCACCAATAGCGGTTAACAAACCCATCATGATACTATTTAAAAAAGCCTTTCGTAAATATTGAGAACTTATTACATCTTTAAATATTTGAAACCCGTAGGTGTTATTTTCTAATTTAATGCTCGTAATAACCACATAAAAAAGAGGAAGTAAAATAAATATTATAAGGGAAAGCAAGATTAGAATAATTGCGGCAAATAAAACAGGGTCTCGGCTAGCAATCTTTATTTCATGACCATATCGAGATATTGTTTTTCCAATCATATTCTGTACTCCTTTAAAGACCTAATCCTCGAAAGGGGGAGAAGAACCTTCCAATTTTAATAAAGGTTTATTAAATTAAGCTTAAAAATAATTATTTTAATCTCTAGTAGCCGTTTAAAAATTTTCTGCTTTTTTGAAACAGCATCCCTAGAAAAGTATATTTTTTCTTCGAACCAAATATCCCCAGGGCATTTTTAAAATTCCCTGGGGACTGAACGAACCAAAATTTTTATGGTTTTGAAAACATTCTTATTATTTAGCAGGTAACACTTCGTTTACCCACCGCTCAACAAGACGCTTTTTATTGTCCCCCGCCCATATGGGGTCTACATTAATTGTCTTCAAGGACTCAAAAGCAGGCATCCCCTTACCCAATTTGGCGCCGCCGATTACGGGATAGAAAAAAGTCTTCGCATCGGTAAGAGTATCTTGCCCCTTCTTAGAAACCAACCAATCGATAAGAATTTTTGCGGCTTCAGTGTTTTTTGCTCCCTTGAGCATGGAAACCGCAGGGGCCTCAAACCAGACACCTTCCTTAGGATAGATGACCTGAAGGGGGTATCCGTTATCTATAAACTCAAAAAATGCGGGGGTAAATTGCAGGGCGATGGCGCATTGGCCTACCGAAACGCCCTTTGAAGGGGCGGTCCCCGAGGAGGTATAGGTTTGAACGTTGACATTCAAACGTTTCATAAAATCGAAAGCCTGATCTTCCCCATAGAGAGAAACAAGGCTGGCGACAATATTATACGCCGTCCCGGAAGATTGGGGGGAAGGCATCTGAATTTGGCCTTTATACAAAGGGTTCAGCAGATCCTGCCAACTAGTAGGTACAGGAGCCCCAATACGCTTCAACATCTCCGTATTTACGGCGAAAGCCATGGGATTCATATAAAAACTGCGCCAATACCCGTCCTTATCTTTAAAAGCAGAATCGAGGGCGTCAAAATTGGGGCCCTTATACGGTACGGTGAGCCCATCATTTTTCGCTACTATATGATTTTCGCTAGGAGCACCCATCCAAACATCCGCTTGTGGATTATTTAATTCCGCTTTAATTCTAGCCATAGCGGGACCGGAAGAAAGAAAAACGAATTGAGCTTCTACTCCCGTATCGGCGGTAAACGCGTCGAGTATTTTTTTAGTATTTGCCTCATCCACACTAGAGTAAACCACCACTTTTTTCTTTTCCACTTCCCGAGCTCCGGTAGCGAACGCCAGTCCGGAAGCGAAGGTACCGAGTACCAGTAGGGTCATTAGGATACGAATTCTTTTCATGACTAGGGCCTCCTAAAATGAATGTAATCCGTTATTATACAGCAATAAGCATGCCAAAACAAAAATATCGGATTAATTCAATGTTTAATGCGAAGCATTGCTCAGATGTGTGCAACAAACCGTGCAAAGAAACCGTTTTGGCACACTGTTTAGGTGTCCATATATTCATCTTCTCGAATTTTAAAGTGTTCGATTTTATAATATAGGGTTCGCCGGGGAAGGTTTAACATTTTTGCCGCTATAGTTTTATTATTATTGCTTTTCCTTAGGGCTTCTATAATGCTCGTACGATCCTTAGAATCATTTTGAATAGGTGAAAATAAATGGGGAACCTCGGTATAAAGATAAGAGGGGACCAAATTTTTAGGTTTATATAGGATAAGTATACGCTCGATAAGGTTTTCTAATTCCCTAATATTTCCAGGCCAATCATAGGTCTTTAATATATCAATAAAGTCTTTTGAAATAAAAGGGCGTTCTATTCCTTCTCTCTGGCATAATCGGTCCGAAAAATGATCTATTAATTCGATTAGATCCTCAAAACGTTCGCGAAGCGGAGGGACTACCAACGGTATTACATTCAGTCTATAAAAAAGATCCTGTCTAAATTTATTCATTCGAATATATTCTTCCAAGTTCCGGTTTGTAGCCGCGATAAGCCTAAAGTCAGAACGGATCAAATTAGTTCCCCCAACTCGAGAAAAAGCCCGCTCTTGTAGAACCCTAAGGAGTTTAACTTGTAGCTCCCCAGGTATTTCCGAAATTTCATCTAAAAAAACGGTGCCTCCGGTGGCGATTTCAAAAAAACCTATTTTTTGATGTAAAGCCCCGGTAAAAGCCCCTTGCTCGTACCCAAACAACTCGGACTCCAGAAGATTGACATTTAAGGCGGCGCAATTAACCGGAATAAACGGTCCATTGTGTCTGGGACTCTTGCGATGCAACGCCCTGGCCACCAACTCTTTCCCCGTTCCATTTTCTCCTCGAATCAAGACTGAGGCAGATGAAGAAGCGACCGCTTCGATTCGAGCGTAAAGTTTTTTCATAGCGGAACAAGATCCCACCAAATACCGTTCCTCCGATGTTTCAATCTGTTTTTGACTACGAATTTTAACGAGTATCCGCCGTATCAAATTCTTTAGAACCTCGTAATCCACCGGTTTTGTTAAATAATCAATAGCCCCTTCCCTTATCGTACTGACGGCCTCCGGTACCGAAGCGTAAGCCGTAATAAAAATAAAGGGAGTAGCCATTCCTCGTGCTTTTAGCGCATGAAATAGCTCGATGCCGGTTATGCCAGGCATTTGAATATCACAAATAATAATATCCGGATGAATCTCAAGAGCTCGCGAAAGGGCCAATCGACCGTCAGACGCGGTTTCCAGGTCGTAACCCTCCCGGCCTAAAACCGCGCCCATAACTTTTAAAATGTTTGGTTTATCATCTACTAGAAGTATCAACGCCATGATCTCTGCCCTCCGCTAAAGGCAACCTAATCGTAAATTCGGTAAGCCCTGATCCATTTGAGACGACCCCGATAGTCCCTCCATGTTGGTCTATAATTTTTTTACTTAAAGAAAGACCCAGTCCGGTTCCTATTCTTTTTGTGGTAAAATACGGATCAAATATCTTTGAAATTATCGCCGCGGGAATCCCCGAACCATTATCAAAAATATGAACTATTCCATAATTATTATTTATTTCTAAGGTAATCCTGATTTGACCACCCTCAGCACAAGCTTCTACACTGTTCAATAAAACATTCAATAAGACCCGTTTTAATTGATTTGCGTCTCCGTAACAAAATAATGATTCTTCATTATCATCAAATGTCATTGAAAGGTTATGATTTTTTATTAAAGGAACCATCAAAGTTATGGTTTCTTTTATTAAACGGTTTATATTCACCAATACAATCGCACCCGGTTCTGATCGGGTAAACGTAAGGAAATTACTAAGGTATTCATTAAGTATTTTAATTTCATCTCGAATGATTGTTAAATATTCCGCGGATTCATTCCCTATAGAACTATCCGTTCGAATTAATTCAACCGCTCCGGATATGGCTTCTAATGGATTTCGTATTTCATGGGCCATATTAGCGGCCAATTTTCCCATAGTAACAAACTGCGTTTCCGTAAGCGCTTCTTTTTGAAAATCCACCAAACGGTTTCTCATCTTATTTACCGCCGTAATCATTTGCCCTATTTCAGGCGAGGCAAACCTAGGGGTCTTGATATGATGGTGTTCGGTTTCCGGAGGAAGAACGGTTACATAATGGCTTAAGTCTTTTAGGGGACTAATAATTTGGATATGTAATAGAAAAGAAAAGCCAAAGCCTATAATAAGTTGGAAAAAAAGCATTTCTAAAAAATTCATTCGATTCTTATTTATTTTTTCTCGCATGGGGTCTAAAGAAAATGCCAGTTCAGCCATACCTATAGGTTTACCCAAAACTGAAATTGGAGCTCTAGCGATCAATAGATTTTTTATAAATTGAGTTTCAACAGCTTCGGCAATGCGACCGGAATAGGTCCACCCCTCTTCTTCCATACGGGTATCCGCTATGACTTTATACGAATCGTTTACAATCCGAGCGTAGGCCACATCTTTTTCCTTATGTATTGAATCGATATAATTTTCCAGCCTACTAATTTGCATACTAATAAGAGGTTCCCGGGAAGATTCAGCTAAAGTCCTTGCTAGAATACTGGCCCTTTCGACCGCTTCATCCGTAAGCAATCTTTGTTCATGTCCAATAAAAAGCGCCCATTGAAGGGTGAGAAAAAACAGGAGTGTAGTTAAAAATAGGGCTAACTTAGTCTGAAGAGCCATAGACTTCTGTAAAATATTGAATATATTGCCTCAAGTTCTCAACCGCATGAAAATCAGGGAACTCAGAAAAACCCGTATAACCCGATTTGTGCAGGGCTTCTTTTCCCTTTTCCTTTTTATTCATTTCAATCAATGTTTTTTGCAATTTTAAATAACGTTGATCATCCATTGCATCTCTAACCGCCAGTACCGGAACCGGTAAAGATAGGGATTCGGAAATTATCCGGATCATATCGGTAAGTTTAGAGTCTAATTTTTCTTCTTCAAAAATATAAGAAGGTATGCTACCCGCCTGCAACCCTCCGTAAGCAACCCCTTTTAATACACTTTTAAAGGTTTCTACATAAACGATCGAATGGGGATCGTCGATTTTTATCCCGTCTTTGGCCAGAAGACCGAGGGGCACATAGTATCCGCAGGAACTTTCTTTAGCCCGAGTAAGAGCTAAGGGGATTCCCTTTAAATCGCCAAGTCCGTAATAAATTGAACCCTTCGGTACAATAATAAGGCTTTTATAATTTTTTTTATTCGCCATTTCTACAACCGCTAATATGGAAAGCCGTTTTTGATCCTGGTTATACCAGTAGTAATCTAGAAGAGCGATGTCAATAAAATGGTCTTCAAAATTTTTTATAAGCGAAGGGTAATCCTTATAGATTGTAAAAGTAACATCAATATTTTCTTCATCCCGCAAATAGGTACAGATTGTGTTCCAAGAGCGATCCATAGCAAGACCTTCTCCTAGAGCGGGAACCCCAATGATAAGAGGTACCGCTGAACAGTATCCATGAATAAAGAAAATACTTAGAAATCCTAAAACACTAATAAATCTCCGCATACGGAGGGAATTGTATCTCCCCTACGATTTCCTGTCAAATCAATTGAATTTTTAGAATTAGGCTACCATTTTAAGAGCACCCCCTAAAAACCTCACGTTCTTAGGGGGGAGATGCCTTTGGCAGGATAATAATTTTACGTTTACTCAAAAGAGGCTCTTTTAAAAGTAACTGACTTTTGAAAGAGCCTCAAGAATCAGGAATCTTGAAGGCTCTGCCGTATTTCCTATTCCGGATCGTGGTACAGGAAGCAGGCAACCTGATGATCCGAATCCACGTCCTTTAAGGTGGGGATGGAGTCTAGGCATTTGTCCATCCGTTTAGGACAGCGGTCGTAAAAGTAACACCCGGTCCGTTCTTTGTCCGGCGAGGGGACGTCTCCGGAAAGGATTATCCTTTGCCGCTGGCGCTCAATTTTGGGGTCCGGGATGGGGGCCGCCGAAAGGAGAGCCTCCGTATAGGGGTGCAGGGGCTTGGCGAACAGTTTGGCGCTGGTAGCGGTTTCGACGATTACACCCAGGTACATTACCGCTACCCGGGTGGATATATACCGAACCACCGCCAGATCGTGGGCGATAAAAAGGTAGGTCAGCCCAAACTCGTTCTGCAGGTCCTTAAAGAGGTTAAGGATCTGGGCTTGAATGGATACGTCCAAAGCGGAAACCGGTTCGTCGGCCAGGATCAGCTCAGGGTTCAGCGCCAGGGCTCGGGCTATGCCGATCCGTTGTCGTTGTCCTCCGGAAAATTCGTGGGGGTATCGGTTGCGGAAAAAGCGGGAAAGGCCCACCCGTTCCATCAAACTTTCGACCCGGTCGATGATTTCGCTCCGATTCAGCTTTAGGATGCCCCGGGAAGAATAGATCTTCATCGGTTCGGCTATAATATCTCCGCTGGTCATCCGTGGATTGAGGGACGCGTAGGGGTCTTGGAAGACCATCTGCATATCCTTCCTCGCTTTAAGGAGGTCCGAGGATGAAAGTTTCGTGATATCGACGCCTTTAAAATTCACCGTCCCGGCGGTGGGTCTGTAAAGCTGGGCAATAGCCCGGGCAGTGGTTGACTTTCCACACCCCGATTCGCCCACGAGCCCCAGGGTTTCTCCCCTTTGAACAGAAAAATCCACCCCGTCCACAGCCCGGATAAGGGATTTATGACCGGAAAACATACGTTTTCCCACGGGGAAATGGAGCTTCAGGCCCTCCACACGCAGTAGGGTTTCGGACTGATTCATGCTTGGGCCTCCTTGTGGTACAACCAGCAGGAAACGGTACTGCCATTTTCCATGGTAGTTGCGGGGGGATATTTGTTTTTACAGATATCCATAGCTGCGCTACAGCGTGGATAGAAGGGGCAACAGTCGGGTAAATCGATGACGTTGGGCGGCTGGCCTTGGATAGAGGTGAGCCGTTCTTCGGAAGCCCGATCCAGCCGGGGCACCGATTTAATCAGTCCCTGGGTATAGGGGTGCCACGGTTTTTCAAAGATCCGGTCCGTAGGCCCCCGCTCCACGATCCTGCCGGCGTACATGACGCACAGGGTGTCGCACATACCGGCCACCACCCCGAGGGAGTGGGTGATTAAAATAACGGCGGTGCCCAAACGGGCGGTAAGGTCCTTGATCAGGTCCAAAATTTGCGCTTGGATCGTCACATCCAGGGCGCTCGTGGGTTCGTCGGCGATTAAAATATCCGGATTACACGAAAGCCCCATGGCGATCATGACCCGTTGGCGCATGCCCCCGGAAAATTGGTGGGGATAACTGTCGATCCGTTTTTCCGGCCCGGGAATCCCCGCCAAAGCGAGCATTTCAATAGCCCGACTTCGAGCCTCCGTCTTTGACAGGCCCTGATGAAGCACCAGGGTCTCGATCATTTGGGTGGAGATCCTTAAAAAGGGATTCAGACTGGTCATGGGGTCCTGAAAGATCATGGAGATCCTGTTACCCCGGATCTGGCGGAGTTCCTTCAGGGGCATCTTTAGGAGATCCTGGCCCCGGTACTTTACTTCTCCACCGGCGATACGCCCTGGAGGGTTGGGGATCATATTGATAATAGACAGGTTGGTGACGCTTTTTCCAGAACCGGACTCGCCGACTATACCCAGGGTTTCCCCCTGGCGCAGGTCAAAGCTAACCCCGTCCACCGCCTTTACAATCCCCTCGTCCACGTGAAAATATGTTTTCAGGTCCTTGACCTGGAGGATAACTTCATCGGTCATTCTGCTACTACTCCTCTATTATCCTAGGTTCGGTTTTTGCTTTGGGGATCCAAGGCGTCCCGCAGGCCGTCGCCCAAAAAGTTCATGGCAAAAAGGAAAATGGTCATCGCGATGGCGGGGTACAGGAGTCTCCAGGGATACAGTTCCATACCCTTTACGCCGTCGGAGACCAGGGTTCCCCAGGATGCGGCGGGAGCCGAAACACCCAGACCCAGGAACGATAAAAATGACTCGTTCATAATAAAACTCGGCATCTGGAGGGTAGAAAAAATGATAATTACCCCCAGGGTGTTCGGCAGAAGGTGACGGAAGATAATCCGAATCGGGCTGGCTCCCATGGATCGGGCCGCTTCCACAAACTCGGAATTCTTTAAGCTAATAATTTGCCCCCGGACGACCCGGGCGATGGTTAGCCACGAGACCAGGGCGATGGCTATAAAAAGGACGAAAATAGAGTTGGTTCCCGCGGGGACCAGGGACATGATGATGATGACGATTAACATGTACGGAAGCCCGTACATGATATCCACAAAACGCATCAACAGGTTATCGATATTGCCGCCCACGTACCCCGCGATGGCTCCAATGATAATACCAATAAATACGGCGGTTATGGTCCCCACGATACCGATACCGATAGAAATGCGGCCGCCGTAAATAATGCGGGCCAGCATGTCCCGGCCTAAATAATCGGTGCCAAAAATATACACCCGTTTACTGGCGGGATCGCTGGCCTCCAGGGCCTTTACCTTTTCCAACTCTTCTTTTTGGCTGGCCAACTCGGTTTTTAAATCCTGCCTATCCTGGGTTTTTAGAGCCTTCTCCAGTTCCCGTATCCGATCCTCTACCTTGGTCACCGCTAAAACCCCCGCGGGTTTAAACGAAGGGGGAAGGTTCATGTGGGATAAATTTTGTTCGTTGGGGCTATAGATGGGAAGAATCGGGGCTAAAATAGATATGACCATGTAAAACGTTATAACGTACAGACCGATCAGGGCCATTCTATTTTTTCTTAACCGTTTCCAGGCATCCGCCCCGAGGGATACCGGTTTAACCTGCTGATTAAATTCGTTCCGTAGGTTGTTTTTTTTGTCCGCCATAGTAAGCTCCTACTTGTACGCGATACGGGGATCGAGAAAACCGTACACGATATCGACCACAAAATTCATAACGACCAGAATCGCGGAGTACACGATAATGTCCCCCATAATCAGGGTATAATCCCGATTCAACGCGGATTGAACAAAGATCTGCCCAACCCCGGGAACCACAAACACCTGCTCAATCACGATAGAACCCGTAATGATCCCCGAGAACGCCGGCCCCAGGTACGAAACGATGGGAAGCAACGCCCCCTTTAGAACGTGCTTACCCACCACCACCGACTCTTTTAAACCCTTAGAACGGGCCGTGCGGATATAATCAGACCGGAGAACCTCCAAAATAGAGCCCCGGGAAAGACGGGCGATATAGGCGAAATAGGGAAAAGCAAGGGTTACCATGGGTAAAATAAGGGTTTTTAAACCCGCGCGGCTGTTTATCCAACCGGAAGTTGGTAACCAGCTTAACTTCATCGCAAATACCAACTGAAAGACCGGACCAAGAACGAACAGGGGGACCGAGATGCCTATCACCGCCACGGACATGGATAGGTAATCGGGCCATCGATTCTGCCGCAGGGACGAGACGATCCCCGCGCCCATCCCCAGAACCAGGGCCAGCAGGAGGGACATGCTCCCTAAAAAGATGGACGTGGGCATGGTGGCCTTAATCAAACCCGTTACCGTTTGATCGGGGTACCGAAACGAGGGTCCCAAATCGCCCCGGAGCATATCGCCCAAATATCGACCGTACTGTTTCCAAAGGGGTTCGTCCATGTGATATTTTTTTAAAATATTAGCCAGAACCTGTTCTGGAAGTTTCTTTTCCGAAGAAAAGGGCCCCCCGGGAGCAAAACGAATAAGAAAAAAGCTGAGGGTCACGATGATAAACATCGTCGGGATAATGCTCAGCAGTCTACGGATGATGAACCTCGCCATCACGTCCTCCACAAAAAAAATTAACCGCGCGCGATTTTGAACACGCCGGATCTCTACACAAGGGGGTTATGAGAGCGCTCTAAAAACCGAAGTTTTTGGATTTGACTCAATTATGGTTGCCTTGTATACACATCTGGGGGGTTCAATTCAAACGAAGCCTCGAGCGGGGTTCCCAAAGAGAAAGAGCCCTTGGAAACCCCGTTATCGTAGCGTCCTCTTACGGTAGCCTTTTCAAAACCCTAGGGTTTTGAAAAGGCACTGGGTTCGAATTTATTTTTTCTTAGAAATGAACTTCCAATCGTGCATGCCCAGCGGATTGGCGTACCAGCCGTCCCACTTGGAAAGATCGATCATATCGAGGTTGACGTACCAATACAGGGGAAGCATGCCCTGGTCCGCGGCAAAGATCTTTTCCGCGTCCATCTGGACCTGGTTCCGTTGCGCGCCCTCGGGGAGCGTAGCGGCTTTCTTAATAAGTTCGTCAAATTTCGGGTTAGAATACTGGCCGTCGTTGTTTCCACCGCCGGTCAGGAACAGTTCCTGGAAGTTGGAGGGATCCATATAATCGGCTACCCAGCCGTTCCGGGCCACGTCAAAATCGTGGGAAACCGAGCGGGTATCCAAGAAGGTCTTCCATTCCTGGTTTTGAAGGTTCACGTTGATGTTCAGGTTGGTCTTCCACTGTTCCTGCATAAACTCGGCGATCTTCTTGTGTCCTTCGTTGGTATTGTAAAGGATCGTGAAGGTGGGGAAACCCTTGCCGTCGGGATAGCCCGCTTGGGCCAAAAGCTGTTTTGCCTTAGCCACGTTGTAGCCAATTCCCGGCTGGGGCGTAAAGCCCGGCATGGGGGGAGTAAAGGCGTCGGTGGGGATCTGGCCCGCCTTGGTCACCTTTTCTACCAGGGCCTTTTTATCAATCGCCGCAGAAAGGGCCTGTCGGACCAGGGGATTATCAAAGGGCTTCCGTTGGTTATTAAAGCAGTAGTAGTAGGTAGCCAACTGGGGGCTGGCCTGGTAGGTGGGCAGAAGTTTGACCTCGTCAATAATGTCCAGGGGAACGTTGGTGGTCCAATCGATTTCGCCTTTTTTGAACATATTGTACGCGGTCTTGTCGTCCGTGATAGCCAGGACCTTGACCGAATTAAGTTTTACATTCTTGGCATCCCAGTATTTAGGGTTTTTGACCATGAAAATATAATCCTGGGGCTTCCATTCCTGGAGCACGAAGGGACCATTTCCCACAAAGTGTTCCGGTTGGATCCACTTGTCCCCCCACTTGTTGATCACGTGCATGGGCAGAGGAGCGAAGACCTGGTGGGCGGTCATATCGACAAAGTAGGGCGAAGGTCCAACCAGATTAACCTGGAGGGTATTGTCGTCCAGGGCTTTGACTCCCACGGAGTTGGGGTCCTTGTTTTTGCCCTGGTTAAAGTCGTCGGCCCCTTGAATAACCATACCCATCATGTAGGCGTACTGGGATCCGGTTTCGGGTTTAAGGGTGCGGATCCAGCCATCCTGAAAGTCTTTAGCAGTAAGGGGGGTTCCGTCGGACCATACGCTTTTGCGCAGGTGGAAGGTTACGGTCTTTCCGTCGGGGCTAATGTCCCATTTTTCGGCCAAGCCGGGAACGGCCTTAGAGGTCTTAGGATCGTAAATAGTCAGACCCTCGAAAAGGCCCATATATAGCCGGGCTTCCGGAACCCCTTGAATAAGCGAAGGGTCCAGGGATTGGGGTTCGGCGCCGTTGTTCATAATGAACTCGGCCTTGTCCGCGGTTAGCTGGGTCTGTCCGTTGGCAAACGCAAAGGACGAGATGAGGGCGATCATCGTAGCGAGGATCGCGAGACTCTTTTTCATAGAATACTCCTCCTAAGAAATAGAATGTAGTACAACCATATAGTTATACCCCGCTCTCTCATTTTACGCAATCGGATTCGAAACGAATGGCCCAATTATTTATAAGATATGACATTTTCCAATTTTATGTCGTCATTGACAGCCTCTTTACACACCATGTATACTATCCCTTATGGAAACTATAAGCGCCGCTTATCGCGACCGCATCGTTCAAATGATGGGCCGGGCAAAGTTGGGTCGTACCGTATCGGAACATAATGTTTATCAAATAGCCAACTTGGAAATACTTCCGTTTATCGATTCGATGGTTCAGGAACTCGCGCAAAAAGAGTCGAGGATCCTGGGGGTCGAGCATCTATGGGAACTCTTGCAAAAGGCGAAAGCAGGAGCTTCCTGTCTGCTGTTGCTGGAACATTACAGCAACTTTGATCTACCCGTGTTTAGTTACCTTCTGCGCCATACGGTGGAGGGGGGCCAGGAATTAGCCGACGCTATAGTCGCCATAGCGGGGATGAAGCTCAACGAATCGAACCCCGTGGTTTCGGCGTTTACCGAGGCCTACACCCGAATCGTCATCTACCCCAGCAGGGCCCTCAAGGATCTGGACCCCCAAAAGGACCGGGAAGAGTTAATCCGGAGTAACGCCATAAACCGCGCGGCCATGAAGGCCCTGAACGAGGTAAAGAAATCGGGAAAGTTGGTCCTGGTATTTCCCGCGGGCACCCGATTCCGCCCCTGGGACCCCCATTCGACGAGGGGCGTCCGGGAGATCGATTCCTATATCAAATCCTTCGATTATATGTGTATGGTGGCGGTCAACGGCCAAGTCCTCTGTATTCAGAAGGGCGATATGGCGGAGGATGTGGTCTGCCAGGACGTGGTTCAATTCACCGTCGATCCGGTGGTTTCCTGCGCCGAGTTCCGGGAAGCCGAACGGGCAAGGGCGGAAAAAGCGGGTATAGAGGATAAAAAGCAAGCCGTGGTGGACGCGATTATGGACCGCCTCATGGCCATGCACCAAGAAACGGAAGCCCAGCGGTTAAAAGTTAAACAGCCCTGAGGTCCTTTTAAACATCCGTACCTTTTAAAGGCCCGTTTTAAACGGGCCTTTTTTTACCGGCCCCGTTTTTTCCAACGGATGTATATTTGCCTGCCGGGACCGTTTTCCTGGGGTCGTTCCTCGAATTCAAATTGGGGGATAGCCCGGAAAAGGTCCCCCAATTTTTTAAACCCGTAGTTCCGGGGGTCGAATTCGCTGGACCGATTCGTGATGTTTTGACCCACCGAACCCAGATACGCCCACCCCGATTCGTCGGCCAAGTCCTCCACCGCGTTGCGCAGTAAATTCAGTAAACGCCGATCGCCCTTAAAATCCTTCTGGGTTTTTACGGCGGGTTTCGCGTCGTCTTCTTCGTTATCCTCCTGCTGTTCCTTCAATATTTCCGTATAAATAAATTTATCGCAGGCGGCCACAAAAGCCTTGGGGGTCTTTTTTTCGCCAAACCCGTAAACCGTTCGACCGCTTTCCCGAACCCGGGCCGCGAGCCGTGTAAAATCCGAGTCGCTGGAAACGATACAAAAACCATCCAGCCGTTCGGTGTACAGCAGGTCCATGGCGTCGATAATCATGGCGCTGTCGGTGGCGTTTTTCCCCGTGGTGTAGGAAAATTGCTGGATCGGTTGGATCGCGTATTCCAGCAGACGATCTTTCCACGAGCGGAGGTTGGTGCTGGTCCAGTCGCCGTAGATCCGCTTAACGCTCGCCACACCGTATTTGGCGACCTCGTTCAAAAGACCGTCGATAATAGCCGGTTGGGTATTGTCCGCGTCGATAAGCACCGCCAGTTTGGCTTGGTTTGGTACGGTTTGGGGACTGGAAAAGGGAAGTAAGGGCATAATCACCTCTATTCAAATATGGAACGTTTAATCCGGCGCAGGAGACTAATCTTGCCAATAGGGACCGAGAGGGATTCGCCTTCGGGAACCGGGTCTAGTACCAGTTTAACCTCTCCGCCGCTTTTTTCAAGGGCCTTCAGGTTTCCTAAAAGCCGGTTGGGCTCTCCTTTAGGACCCCGCCAAAACAGTTCTACCAGGGAGTGGGAAGAAAGGGCCTGTTCCGCGACCCGGACCTTGCCCACGTAGTCCAAACCCCGGGCCTCCAGTTTTTCGTACCGAACCGCCGCCCCGACCAACTGGGCCTCCGAAACGATCAAGCGCCGTTCAATTCGGGCGGCCAGCTCGTCCCGCTGGTCCTTGGGAAGGTTTTTTTTCTCCAAAAGGTTTTTAAAAGATTCCATGACCTCGGTAGGATTCCGGACCAAGGGACTAGATGCCGAATTTTCTTCCCTTTGGGCGCTGGGGATTACCGATTTTTGTGGCTTTTCGGAAACCAACGGCGGAAACGGAGGATGGTGGGACTCCATGACCGTTCGGGAGGGTACACTGGGGGGACGCGGTAGGGCCACAATATCGGCCCCCGTCTTTTTAAGGGCCTGAATAATCGGTTCCTCGTCGTCCCCCTTTAACAAGTAGACCCCGGGAGCCAGGGTTCGATCGATATACAGGGAAACCGGTTCGGCGTTAATCAGGTATCGGCGTTCCTCTTCCACCACCAAAACTAAACCCCTCTGCAGAGAAAGCCCGCTATACCGTTTCTGCCACTCCTTAAGGGACCATTGAAGGGTCCTATCGATGACCTTCCCTGTAACCGTTTCGATGGTGTTCTGGAGGCTTTCCTGGGTTTCCCCCCAATCGAAGGAACGGATCACCGACTCCCGCCGGATTTCAAACTGGACGGTCTGGCCTACTTCTTTAAGATCGCAAAACACCGCTAAGGCGTAGGCGTCTTTAAAGGGTATTTCCGGGTAGAGAATGAGGGAAAAAGGCCCCTGGGAAACAACCTTTGGACCTGGTGAAACGGCCGCCTCGATGGGTAGATACTTTGTCCAACCTGGGCCATCGACTTTCCGAAGGAACCCCAACTGTTCCAAGATCGAATAAAAGGCGGCACGGAAAACAGAAGCGGAAACACCAAAACGTTCTTCTATGGGGTGGACTTTCCGTAGACCGGGAGAAGAGGAATCCCAACGCCGCCCCCCTTCGTCCAAGGACCGTTCCAGCACGTCCAGATACCGGTTCAGCGAGGTTTCGGGGTACCACCGCGCATCCGAGAGGGAGCCTAAAAACAGCTTGATTAGCCGGGCCACCAGATGGATCCGTTCCCGGGAAAGGCGCCGAGGAGGACCTTCGCTATCCGAACCCACTCCGTGGGCGATCATACCCGCGGCTAGGTAGATCATCCGTTCCGCGGAAGGAAGGAGGGAAAATCGATCGATCTTTTCCTTTTCCGGGACGTAATTTCCGTTGTCCAACCGAAGAAGCGATAGGGCTTTCAGGGCCTCTAAAAGGGATTCCACGTCCAGAGCTGGAAAGAGGGTGGTTATTTCATCCTGGGTCTTTTTCTTAAGCTTTCCATTGGTCTTGTGGAGTTCCGGATGACCGAACGCGTAGGCTAAAAGGGCCGCGAGGAGGGCGTCGTCCATGGGACGAATAGGACTGGCCGTGTCTGCTTCCAAAGCGAGGGGGAAGGAAATAAACAGGGCATCCGTGTCCCTGACCACAGGAGCGAGGAGGTTTTCCAATACGGGATTAAGGGCAAATCGATGTATTCCCTGATCGGTAAAACGGTACACCAAAAGCCGTTCTTCCAGGTTAAGCAAAATCCCGTGGAACTCGGCGAAACTGAACTCGCCCTCAAAAAAAGAGGCCAATTCCCCGGGGCTGGGAAAATCCAGGAGGCCTACCGCCGCAAGAACCTTACGATCCGTGGGGTCAATGTAGGCCCCCATGGTTTTCTGGACTTCCTGCCGAGAAAGCAGGGATTCCAACTCGTCCACCAGCCGCTGTTTGTTGAAGGGGGTCTTGATATCCCCTAGGTACCCCCGGATAAGGTCAAAAAACGCCCCATCGGCCAGGGTCATGAGGGCGGATTTCCATTCGGATACGCTCCGAAAGGGGCCTTCCATCATGACGGGCCCCCCAATTCGCCTTCCTGCCAGTGCTGAATACGGTACTTGTACCCCTGCTCGGCCAAAAATTTTTGCCGATTAGCCGCGAATTCCTCCTCCATGGTATACCGGGAAATGATCGTATAAAAATATGAATTTCTATTTTTTGGCCGAAGTATCCGACCCAGCCGTTGGGCCTCCTCTTGCCGGGAACCGAAAGAACCGGAAACCTGAATGGCCATGGATGCGTCGGGTAAATCGATGGCGAAATTAGCCACCTTGGACACCACAAGAAGGCGAAATTCACCCCGTTTAAAGGCCCCGTAAATCGCTTCCCGCTCCGAGTTGGGCGTTTTCCCCGTTATCAGGGGGGCCTCTAAAACCTTGGATAAATTTTCCAACTGGGTGATGTATTGACCGATCACCAGGATCCGATCTTCCCTATGGTTTTCCACCAGCTGTTTTACCACGATCGTTTTAAGGGGATTTTCGCTGGCGATTCTATACTTACTCCGTTGATCCGCCACCGCGTAGGGTATTTTTAACGGTTCGGGCAAGTCGATCCGGACCTCCGTACAGAAGGCCTCGGCTATCCACCCCTTAACCTCCAAATCCTTCCACGGCACGTCGTACCGTTTTGGTCCCACCAGGCTAAAAACCGTATCCTCCGCACCGTCCTCCCGGACCAGCGTAGCGGTCAAGCCCAAACGCCGCAGGGCCTGCAATTCCGCCGTAACGCGAAACACGGGCGCCGGAAGCAGATGAACCTCGTCGTAAATGATGAGCCCCCAGGCTCTCTCCCTGAACAGCTTAAAATGGGGAAAATCCCCCTGTTTATCGGGACGCCAGGTTAGGATTTGATAGGTCGCCACGGTGACCGGGGCCACGGATTTAGAGTCCCCCGTGTATTCGGCGATATCAGCTGCATCTAGCTCCGTTTTATCCAACAGTTCATCGATCCACTGGTGCACCGCCGCTACGTTGGTCGTTAAAATAAGGGTATTAGTTTTTAGCAGGGACATCACCGTCATCCCCACGACCGTTTTCCCCGAACCACAGGGAAGCACCACCACCCCAAACCCCGAACCGGGGCCCCCATTTCCCACCACCGACCGGGCGGCTTCCCATTGATAATCCCGGGGGGCAAAGGGCCGCTGGGAAGCGGAGGTGGACCGCAGGGTGACCTCCAAGGGCGCCCCCGGAGCCAAGGGGGCTTCGTCCTTTACCGGCCACCCGAGCCGGATCAGTTCCAGCTTTACCGTCCCCCTATCCACCAGCCGAAGGCGGAACCCCTCTTCGGTCTTGGCAAGGTACTTTGCCAGGGTCTTCGATGCTTCCAATTCCGCGAGGATGGGCTTTTCCTCGGCGACCAAAAGGAGATCCGTAGAATCCCGATCCTCCGAAGGGTAAGCCACCAGCCTGATTTTTCCGTACCGGGACATGACATCCCCAAAACCGTCGATGATGCCCCGGGGAACCGGGTACCTGGAATATTCTTCTAAAACCCGGGCCACGTGCTCGGGGGTATAGCCGGCGCTAGCGGCATTCCACAGGGATATGGGGGTGATTTTATACGTGTGAATATGCTCAGGAGACTTCTCTAATTCCGCGAAGGGCATAATCGCGGCCCGGGCTTCTTCCGAGCGGACCGCGTGAACATCCAGAAGGAGGGTTCGATCGCTTTGCACTATAAGAGGATTCACGGGATCAATGGCCATAATTGGACCATTATATAGAAAGAGCCCCGTCCATGCAATAACGGGGCTCCTGGAACAAAGGTACCGGCCACGCCCTTAGGCTACCGAATACCCCGCGTCTTCCACCGCATCCCTAAGGGCCTGGTCATCCCAATTTTCCCCTTCCACGGTAGCTTCGTTTTTTTCTAAGCTTACCGACGCTTTTTTTACCCCGGGAACGCTCTCTATGGCCTCCTTTACGTGCATTACGCAGTGGTTGCAGGTCATTCCTTTGATAGCTACGGTCTTTATCATAATTTCCTCCCTAGGTTGTATAGCCCTACACGATGGGCTTGTATCTCTTTAAACGAAGCGCGTTAGTAACCACCGAAACGGAACTAAAGGACATGGCCGCCGCGGCGATCATGGGATTGAGCAGGGGGCCGCCGAAAACGTGTAAAAGCCCTGCGGCGATGGGAATCCCGACCACGTTGTATCCAAAGGCCCAAAAGAGGTTCTGTTTGATAGTCCGCAGGGTTCTTTGGGACAGATGGAACGCGGTAATCACGTCCTTGGGGTTGTTTCGAATCAAAACCAGATCGGCGCTTTCGATGGCCACATCGGTTCCCGAACCAAGGGCTATGCCCAAATCCGCCTGGGCTAACGCCGGCGCGTCGTTTATGCCATCCCCCACCATGGCCACCTTGTGGCCCTGTTCCTGCAGGTCCTTAATCACCTGGGCCTTATGGCCCGGCAGAACCTCGGCGATCACCCGGTCCATACCCACCTGACGGGCGATGGCCTCGGCGGTTTTTCGATGATCCCCCGTCACCATAATCACCTCTTTGCCCATCCGGCGAAGAGCCGCCACGGTGGAAGCGCTCTCGGTTTTGGGAACGTCGGCCACGGCCACAAGCCCCCCAAGCGTTCCATCCACGGATAAAAACATGGGGGTTTTACCCTCCTGGGCCAGACCTTCTGCGGCGTCCCGCACGGTCTGGGAAAGGGGAACCTTAAAATCGCCCATAAGCGCCAGGTTTCCTAAAAGAACAGACCGATCATCGACTCGGCATTGAATACCCCGGCCGGAAAGGGCCGAGAAATCCTTGGGAAGGGGAATATCCAGCCCTTCCGCTTCGGCGGCCTGGATAATCGCCGCTCCCAGCGGGTGTTCCGACCCCTTTTCCGCTCCAGAGGCGAATCGGAGCACCTGGGAGCGGGAAAAACCTTCCAGAGGAATAACATCCGTAAGACGGGGCTTCCCTTCGGTTATGGTGCCTGTTTTATCAAAAACCACCGTATCGATCCTATGAGCTATTTCCAAAGCCTCGCCGCTTTTGATTAAAATTCCGTGCTCCGCCCCAACACCCGTACCGACCATTATAGCGGTGGGGGTTGCCAGGCCCAGGGCGCAGGGACACGCGATGACCAACACGGCGACAAAAATCGTTACGGCGAATACGGGCCCCTCCCCCGCGAAAAACCACAGCAAGGCGGAAACCAGGGCGATGGCGAAAACTGTGGGGACAAAAACGGCGGAGACCCGGTCCGCCAACCGGGCTATGGGCGCTTTACCCGCTTGGGCCGCTTCCATCAACCGGACAATTTGGGCCAAAACGGTTTGCGACCCCACCCGGGTGGCGCGAAAGTTGAGGGTACCGTTGATGATTATGCTTCCCCCGATAAGCTCCGAGGCGGGACTTTTTTCAACGGGCATACTCTCCCCGGTGAGGAAGGACTCGTCAACCGAGGATGTTCCCGAAATGACCAGGCCATCCACGGGGACCCGTTCCCCCGGCCGAAGGATCACCACCGTATCTACCATCAAATCCTTTACCGCCATTTCCCGTTCCTGGCCATCGACCAGGACCCGGGCGGTTTTTGGCTGAAGGGCCACTAACTTTTTTATGGCCTCCGACGTTCTCCCCTTTGATAGGGCTTCTAGACTTTTGCCCAAAAGTACCAGGGTAATGATCGTGGCAGCGCTCTCAAAATACAGATGATCCACCGCGGAAACATTGCCTTGAATAATTTGGTACAGGGAAAAAAAGCTGTACCCCACGGCGGCGCTGGTTCCCAGGGCCACCAGGGAATCCATATTGGGACTAAGGCGAATTATGGAGGGGAACCCTACGGCATAAAACCGAAATCCCGCTATCACCACCGGAATCAGGAACGCTAACTCCACCACAGCGTACCGCAGGGGATGTTCCATAGGGTTCAGGGGTTCCGGCAGGGGCCAATGGAACATCATGCCCATGGCTATATATAAAAGGGGAAGGGAAAAAACCAGGGCCACGGTAAAGCGGCTAAAAAGATGGGAAGCCGAAGGCTCATCCTCCCGGCCCCTATCGTCCAACGCTTCGTAGCCAGCCTTTTTTACCGCCGCTTTAATGGAATCTAAGGTCACGGAGCCTTCGTCGAATTGTACGATCATTTTTTCGGTGGCAAAATTGACCGAAGCGTCGGCTATTCCGGAGAGTTTTTTAACCGCCCGCTCGGAAGCCCGAGCGCAGGCGGTACAGGTCATACCCTTTATTTGCAGAGTCGTGGTTTTCACCATCTTAAAACCTCGTTTTCTTTAATATAACAATATTAGTAATCTTTATCTAGTGACATGAAGTGTAGTGTCACGAAGATTAGGGAAAAAGTAAAAAAGATTAAAGCAAAAAGAGGGATTCAACCCGTATAGAGGGTATCTCTCTATAAGGAGCAATCCCATGTTTACC
>CAYRLW010000037.1:28705-37742 GCA_964425215.1 uncultured Treponema sp. | reverse complement strand
GCCCCATGGGCCCATGCGGGGCCGTGAACGGAATTGCGTCGCCTGAAAGCCAAGGCAAGAACGATCCCGGCTATAAAAGCGTTCAGGGCCCCCCACGGGCCTTCGTATACATGGCAGAGAGAAAACAGAAAGGCTGAAATAAGAACGCTTTTGGTTGCCGGAAGACCCCCTTCGGCAAAGCGTCGTAAAAGATAGGCCCTAAAAAAGGTCTCTTCGAAATAGGCGGTGCATAGGCCCGCGAAAACCGCGACGGTCCATCGGGTAAAACCCCGGGGGGCCTCCACAAAAAGGATATCCGGCGCTTGGAATAGGGCGGAAGAAAACCAAGAAATGAAGAGGGAAACGGCAGATACAATGACAAAGGTGACCAGGGCGATTATACCATCCTCTTTTTGGGGTTTTTGAAATCCAACTAAGGAGCCCGAGGTATCCCGTAATAAAAGGTACAGGATCAGGAAGAGGGCCGGTAAATCGTAGAAAAATATACGATACAATTCGTCTGCGGTGTTAAAGGGGATAAAGGCCGTAGCGCTGTTGGATGTCCCTATGGTCGGAATAAAGAGGACCCAATAGAGAATGAAGGGTTCAATGTACGCGCGAATAGGTTACTCCTTTTGACAGTCCCTCTGCCCTAGGGTATATTCTAGGTATACTATCCCGGCTTCGAAGGAAAACGCAAGAATTATGCTCTACATTTTGGTGATTACCGTGGCGATTTTAGGTCTTTTCGCGGTGCTAACTCTTCGTTCCAACGAAAAGAAGCGTTATTCATGGCTCCAATTCTACGCCCAAGGTAAGGATGCGGGGTTCAGTTTTAAGGAAATTGAACTGCTTCGACGGGTCGCGGTTAACGTGGATCTGGAGGATCCGTCTACCCTGTTCACTTCGGAAACCCAGCTGGACCGGTGTATACGGGCGATTTTGCAAAAGAACCAAATAACCGGAGAGGATAGGGATAAGGAAACCCAGGATTTTCTTGCCCGGTTGTACGAATATAGAAAAAAAATCGAGTTTGATAATCCCCGGTTAAAAAAAGGAATTACCTCAACTCGGCAAATAGCCGAAGATCAAAAAATTCGATTGCTTATTGACGGGGCGGGGGTGTACGATTCCCGCTTACTCCGTAATTCGGATCGTTTTTTAACCGTTTCCAACCCCGAGGGAAAGCGGCTTCCCGCCCAATTTTCCTGGAAGGGGCGGCGTTTATCCGTTTATTTTTGGCGAAGAAACGATGCAGGATACGTGTTTGATACCTACGTGTTGGACGAGGTTCGCGCGGGGGGAACTCCTCTTCTTCAGTTGGCCCATTCGGATTCCCTCTTTAGAACCCAAAAAAGAAGGTCTATTCGGGCCAAAACCCGGAAATCCGCCTATTTATACCTGCCCCAGGGAGAAGAAAGCCCCGAGAAGGTGGAGGTAAAACCGGGGCTCCGGTGCATCATCGAAGACCTTTCCGATGGGGGGTGCGCGGTAACCATTGGGGGGAAGGCTGTGGTGGGACTCCCCGTAAAACTACAGTTTGAAATCGACGGAGAACCGGTGGTGATGACGGGGGTAGTAAAATCTTCCGAGTACGATGAGGGTAAAAATAGATCCCTGTTGCATATCCAGGCGAATCCCCTGTCCCTGGTTACCCGTAATCGAATTTTAGCGGAAGTTTTTGGGGTCCAAGTGGAATCAAATTATGAAATTCCCCGGGAGGACGAAGAAAACGCAAAAAAAGAGGATTCCAATTAAAGCAAATGGCAGGGGAAGGACGTATATATAGCTAGGTAAGGAGGACCCTATGAAAATAAGGATACTGCAGTCGACGGGACTTTCGGTTTTGTTTTTTTTCGTTTTTTTGTTTCCCGGTCTTCAAGCCCAGGAAGATCAGTCCCTCCTACTTTCCTACCAGAGGAATTTTGTCCGATCCAATTTGACGACCAAAATCGATATCCTCCAGCAACTGGAAAAGGACGAAAAAACCCTTTCCTTTCGGGGCTCCTTTTACGACTTCGTCCTTAACTTTGCCCTAGAGAACGCGGATATATTGCGGACGGATCCCGAAATGATACAGCTTGTCTCTATCGCTTCCCGAGCCGTGGGCGATACGGCCTACCTTCCCTCGGTACAGACCCTTTGGCGGCTCTTTATGGCCTATAGGGACTCTACCAGCCGGGTCTCGGTTCTGGGTTCTTTAGCCCAATTGGGCAAGGGGGACAGCCGGACCATAGAAAACCTGAACCAATTTTTAGGAAACCAGAATAATCTGCACCGCTCGGGTATGGACGTGGATTACAAGACCCTGGGCGCCTGTATCGATACCCTCGGTAAATTGGGGGATGGATCCTCTTTTTCGGTGCTGTTTTCGACCATGATAGCCGGGTATCCCGATGATATCACCCAAGGGGCTACCAACGCCCTCCTCTCCATCCGGGGGGATTATAAAAAATACCTGATAGACGTGATCAAGAAAAACCCCCCGGTGGAAAAACTGGCGGCCTATAGAACGGGGGTCGCCAATAAAAACTTTACCCCCGCGGACCTGGGGGAACTGGCCGAAACCGCCCTGGAGGTCTCTTTGGCCCTAATCCCCACGGATCCGGCGGACCAGGAAGCGGTGTTGAACCTTCGGTACGCCTCGGTGCGGACCCTGACCGAATTGGCCTGGACCCGTGCCACCACCCTGGTCATCAAAAACTTTTACCGGGTACAGACGGATTACGGAAACGGTCAGGCCCCTAAGGAGCGCTTTTTGGAAGCTATAGCCTGCTTGGGGGCCATGGGCACGTCGGAGGCGGCCCAGGCCTTGGCCCTCCAATTGGGGTTGATAAACTCCCAAATGGAAAAGGATAAGACCTTTGACCGGGATATCCTGATGGCTGTAATTTCCGCCCTGGGGACTATTGGCGACAAGGTGGCCTTTGATTACCTTTTATACATAGGGTACCTTACCTATCCCGATGATATTCAAAAAGCCGCCCGGGAAGCTATGAATCGATTAAAATGGTAGGGCAAAAAAGGATTGCCCCGGTCGTTTTTCTCGCCCTGGGAACCGGGACAACCTACTACGGCCTTTCTATTGCCTATCCCCTGGAAATCCTCTTTCCCCGGGGCTTGGCAAGTCTTCTGCTGAGTACCGCTTTAATCGGTTCGGTAATGCTCCGTCCCCTGGGAGGGGAAGGCGTGGCTTCTGTTTTAGTAAAATCCTTGGGTACCAAAAACGTGGCCTTTCTCCGCCGCTTCCATCGCGGATCCCTGGCCCTTTGTCTGGGTATTCCCTTGGGTCTAGCCGTTTACGCCGCCGGAGCTTCCGCGATTACCCCCTGGGGTGTGGAAGCCCTCTCCGTTCGGAGTCTGACCCTCCAAATCACCGAGGACCCCCGGCTGATTAAGGGAAATCGTCTTTTAGTTCGGGGGCGTATCCAAGCCCTGGAAGCCCAGGTCCAGGGGAACCGGATCCGCCTTTTAGGGGACCGGGGGATGGTAACGGCCTTTGTAGCCGCCGATCGGAGCTCTGGGATCCTCGACTCCGGTAGGGGAACCAGGATCCTTTTGGAGGGGAAAACAATTGGGCCTTCAGCATCGGCTACCGGACTATCCAGCTTTGGAAGTCCCTTTGTTTTTAACGCCGAAAAATCCCGCATCCTTGGTCCCCCGGGCCCCTTGGATCGTCTGCGGACCCTTTTACGGAACCGGTTGCTGGATACCCTTCACGATCAAAGCTGGGGGGGGCTTTCCGCGGCCCTTTTGATCGGGTACCGGGATTATTTGGACGATGATATCGAACAGGCCTACCGAAAAGCCGGTTGTGCCCACGTACTGGCCCTATCGGGGATGCATTTGGCGGTTATCACCGCTCTGTTGGCCCTGGCGCTTAAAAGACCCCTGGGCTTAAAAGCCGCGGCGGTGGTGGGGGGCATGATGGTTTTTCTCTACGTTTGGTTTGTGGGACCCCAACCATCCCTGGTCCGCTCGGTGTTGATGTACCTTCTGGGGGCCGTAGCCCTTATCGTCGGCCTGCCCCGTCCCACGGCGTCTATTCTAGCCTTGGCTTTTTTAGGCCAAATAGGAATCGACCCTTCCAGCGCCGTATCCCTTTCGTTTATCCTTTCCTACCTTGCCCTTGGGGGTATCCTCTTTTTTAGCGATGGTCTTAGCTATTTTTTACGGCCCTACCTTGGTCCTGCCCTGGGGTCTTCCTTAGGGGTATCTTTGGGAGCCTTTTTAGCTACCATGGCCGTGGTGGGCTTCTCTTTTGGATTCCTCTACCCCATCGGCTTAGTTGTTTCCTTGGTGGTCGTCCCCTTGGCAATTCTTATCCTGCTGGGAACCCTGCTATGGCTTCCTTCTCATTTTATCGTAGGTCCCCTGGCTTCCCCCTTGGGGGGTCTTTTAAGCCTGGTTTATGGGGTTAATCGTACCGTGATAACCCTCTCTTCCCGCTTCCCCCCCGTACCGATTCCCCAACCGATCATCCTTATCCCCCTAACCCTTGCGATTTCCCTAGTTCTTGTGTATGGTCAATACGGATCGCGAACCAAAAGGAACCGCCTTGAACCCTTTGCTTGATTACAATTCCCCAGCGGCGCTACGAGGTTTTTTAGAAGCCCACGGGCTGGGAATGCAAAAAAAATTTGGGCAGAATTTTCTTATCAATCCCGATGCCCGGAAAAAATTAGTCGCCGCTTTGGAAATTCATCCCGACGCCTCCATCTGGGAGGTGGGTCCTGGTTTAGGGTCCATGACGGTGGAACTGTTGGATAGCGGAGCCCGGGTCACGGTCTTTGAGATTGACCGGGGTTTTTCCAACCATATACGGGAACTTTTTGGTGACCGAAAAAATTTTAAAATCGTAGAGGGGGACGTACTAAAAACCTGGCCCCAGGAGTACGGCCTTCAAAAGCCCGACTACTTCTTTGGAAATTTGCCCTATAACATCGCCGCAGTTCTGTTGGGGGACCTTATCGAAGGTAAGGCCCTGTTCCAACGTATGGTGGTGACGGTCCAAAAAGAGGTGGCCCAACGGATGATCGCCCTTCCGGGGACGGAACACTATTCCTCCTTTTCGGTCCTCTGTTCCTCCGTCTACCGGATCACGCCGCTGATGACCCTTAAGGGGGCTTCCTTTTTCCCTCCCCCCAACGTGGATTCCCAGGCCGTTAAAATGGAACTCCGGCGAGACCGTTCCGATCAATCTTTTCCGCCCCTTTTTTACCCCATGGTGAAGGCTCTCTTTTCTTCCCGGCGCAAAACGGTACGGAATAATCTGATCCCCCTTCTCGCTTCCCGGGGGCTCGACCGGCCCGACCATCGGGCCTTATGGGCCCTTAAAACGGCGGGAATCGAACCGAACCAAAGGGCCGAGACGCTGGGTTTGGAGGATTTCTTAAAACTTTCCCAAGCGTTGGAGGAGACCCATGACCATCGCTGAAAATATAGAGCGGGTGCGGGAACGGATACATTCCGCGTGTATCCGTTCGGGACGGGATCCCCAAACCGTCCGTTTAATGGGGGTCACCAAATTCCATCCCCCCCAGGGCCTGGTGGAAGCGTGGGCTGGGGGACTTCGCCTCTTTGGGGAAAGCCGGGTCCAAGAGGCGGAAACGAAATTCCCCCCCTTTAGGCGTATCCACGGTGACGCGGAACTCCATTTAATCGGTACCCTCCAGCGGAACAAGGCAAAAAGGGCCCTGGAATTGTTCGATTGCATTCAATCGGTGGATCGGAAAGACCTGGTAGTGGAACTGCTTAAACGGTCCCAGGGTAGGGAAGGGGTTATGGAAATCCTCTTTGAACTCCATACGGGGGAAGAATCAAAATCCGGTTTCCCCAACCTGGATGCCCTTTCCGAAGCGGCGGAACTCGCTTTATGTGATACCCGCCTAAAAATCCGGGGTCTTATGACCATGGCTCCCTATACCCTGGATGAACAGGCGATACGGCGCTCTTTCCGAGCCCTCCGATCGGCCCAGGGGGTGTTACAGCGACGGTTTAGCCAAGCCGATTGGTCGGTCCTTTCTATGGGCATGACTAACGATTTTGAAATCGCTGTGGAGGAAGGGTCCACCCTTTTACGTATCGGTACGGCTATCTTTGGCCAGAGGGAAACCTAATGGGGTATCGGAAAAATCGGCGGATACCCTTGCCAGGGCCAACGCTTCGGCGGATAGGGGGAACTTTTGTTGTATGGATTCTGCTCGTCGGCGTTTTTATTCCCCCCGCTTTTTCCCAAACCTCTGGAACCACAGCTCCGGTCGTCCAACCGGCTCCCTATCAAAAGGACGAATTCCCCCGTTGGGCCCTGGATCTCCGGAGAGCCGAGATCGTAGCCTTCGGGGTTCTCCCCTTTACCGTTTTTTTTACCTCCTTCGCCCTGGATTCCTACCGCTTCGCGGACCATGGCTGGGATTTTCGGTACGCTCCCTGGCCCCTTAAATCCGCAGGGGCGGTGTTAATGGACCAAAATCAGATGGTAGGGGTGTTCGCGGCGGGGGTTTTGGGCGCCGCGCTTATCGCTTTGGCCGATTATTGGATCCATGGTTCAAAACTGCGGGCCCAAAAACAGAAAGAAGAAGCCCAGAGAGCGCCCGACTTTTCGATCTCCCGGGAACCCTTGCGCTCTCCTCCCACGGAGCTTCCCCCCCTAGCACCTCCATCCACGGGACCCTAACATGGGGGAGTTCCACGGGCCAGTGGACGAGCGGGCCTCCACGGGTCTTCGTTTAGACCGCTACGTGGCCGAGTGTTTGGGCCTCCTTTCCCGATCCCAGGTAAAGTCGAGGGCCATGACCGCTCGGCTGAACGGTAAGGAAGTAAAACTATCCCGGCCCGTTAAACCGGGGGATTTTTTGGAGCTTCGGTGGGAGGAGGCGGAGAGTACCACCCTGGAACCCCAGGACCTTCCCTTGGATATACTCTACGAAGATTCCCGGACCGTGGTAATCAATAAGGCCCAGGGGATGGTGGTTCACCCCGGCGCGGGGAACCGGCAGGGGACGGTAGCCAACGCCCTTTTATTTCGCAGGCTAAATCGCAGTCTAACGTCCCCGGGCTTATTATCCCCGGGCTTATTATCCCCCAGCCCATCGTCACCGAGCCTTCGGCCGGGGATAGTACACCGTTTGGACAAGGATACCTCGGGGGTGCTTATCGCCGCTTACGACGACGAAGCCCTGGCTTTTTTGGCCGAACAATTTAAGAATCGAAGCACCAGAAAGCTGTATATCGCCCTGGTTCAAGGGAACCCGAAGGAAAAAAAAGGACGGATCGAAACCCTTATAACCCGAGACCCATCGGATAGAAAGAAATTTATCTGTTCCACCGCCAAGGGGAAAATGGCTATTACCCTGTACCGGGTGGTTAAACAATGGCCCGGCTACAGCCTCCTTATGCTTTCCCTGAAGACCGGAAGAACCCACCAACTAAGGGTTCACCTGCGGCACCTAGGGAACCCCATCCTGGGGGATCCCATCTACGGTAAGCCGGATCGCCGGTTCCCCCAGGCCACGCTGATGCTCCACGCGTACCGACTGACCTTGATTTTACCACAGTCTTTAAGCCCCTCCAGCTTTAAAGCTCCCATACCCCAACGGTTTAGGGACATCTTTAGGATCCTGGATGCGTAGAGGCTCTTCCAAAACTCCCTGAGTTTTGGAAGAGCCTCTTATGAAAGAACCTCCGTAATTTATCCAACCTCTCACGTTGATTTTATTCGGAGCCGTCTTCGAGTTTTTTATTCGTATTTTTTAACCGTTCGGAAAGGGAATTGATAACCCCCCGGGCGGTTTGGGGATCCGTTTGCAGAATTTCCTCGAACACCCTGGGGGGAAGGGCCAACACCAGGGCGGAACCCTCGACTTTTGCGGTGGCGGTTCTCGCTTCAGCAAGGAGGTACCCCATTTCCCCTAAAAAATTTCCTCCCCCGATCTGGCCTACCCGATACTCCTTGCCCCCAGTGCTTTGGTATTCCTCCTTTAAATAAATACCCACGGAACCTTCGATAATGTAGTACACGTCCCCTTGCCCATCCCCCTGGCGAAACAAAATATCCCCATCGTTAAAAAGATGCAGATATTTTTTCAAAGCCCCGTCGGTGGACGAAAAAAGACGGCGTTCCAGGGGCGAAATCCGCTGTTTTTGTTTGTCCGCACCCTCCCTATCCCTATGTACCCTGTGAAACCGGGAAAAGGTCAGGGCCTCGATGGAATCCCATACAAAGGTAAATTGGGCTCCCATAAAGAAAAACATAAAAAAGAAATACACGTTGGCTAATAGAAGTATCAGGTTCCCCAGGGAACCGTATAGGCGATCGTACTTTTCCGGGTTCACAAAAAGATGGAAAAGCCAGGATAGAATCCCAAAGGCGATTATACAGAAAGCCGCTCCCACAAAGGACGCTTTGCGGGAGGGCGCTTGGATAGGCACAAAGCGGTAGGCCAGGTACGACAGAAGAGCCAAACCGCCCAGGGGATAGATGGCCCGGAATAATAACAGAAGGGGTGGGCCGTCGGGGGGAATTTGAAACAGGCCCCAAAGGATTAGGGCGTAGAGTACCGTGAAAAACTCGATAATAAAGGGGATCGCCGTTTCTTTAATCGGGTTGGGGGGAAGGGGCACCGCGAAGATGACCCGTAGTCCCCTCTGTAAGGAGAGGGCAAAAACCCTGGTGGTCCAAATAAGGTTGATCGCTGCGACTATCCCCGCGAATCCGGAAAAGGAGAAGGAGAGGTAGGATTTCATCAGATCCTGGGGATTTATCAAGCCCCCCAGGTTTCCCAAAACCGCAAAAAGCGCTCCCATTTTTTCAGGCCGTGCGCGAAAAATCCAGGTTACGATCAGGGTTCCCAATAGGATGGCCGGAAGGGCGGACAATAGGAACCCATAGGCCCCCGCCGCGGCGTGGTTAGCCAACTGGTTTCGGTTGAATAATTCGGCGGTTATGGTTATTCGTCCGCCGAAGCTTCTCAGGCGATTTTTGCTGTTTTTCGTTTTCATATTTCCTGCTTGACCTTTTTTCCCCTATCCCCAACGGCGCCTGGTTTATCGGGATAGG
>CAYRLW010000037.1:12083-28605 GCA_964425215.1 uncultured Treponema sp. | reverse complement strand
TGGACCAGGATACGGAGGGCTTAGTGCTCGTCGCCCGCACCCAGGGGGCTTTGGACTTTTTTGAGACCCAACAGGAAAAGGGTCTCCTGGTAAAGGAATACCAGGCTGGATGCACTAAAACGGTTAGCGGCGCGGGCTTGGAGGGGTTTCCCCCGGCTCCGGAGCTTCGGGATTTTCGCCTCCCCTTCGGGATACAAAGCGCCTTTAGGCCCTACGGGGTGGGTCGGCGGAGCGTGCGCCCGGTCCCGCTGGAAACTGGACTTTCCCCAAAACAAAAAAAAGAAACCGCCTGGGATAGGGGTGGGCCCTATACAACCGAAGTTTTGGAACTGCGGGAAGAAACGGGAAACCGTTATACCCTTCGACTCAGGCTTTTACGGGGCTTTAGGCACCAGATCCGGTGCCACCTATCGTGGATAGGTTTTCCCATTCTTTCGGATCCCCTATACGGCGGCCTCACCTATGGACCGGGGAAACTAGCCCTTAGGGCCGATTTTTTATCCTTCACCGATCCGGAGACCGGGGTTCTTCGGGAATACCGGCTTCCCCCGGTGTAACCACGGTGTCCATCCCCCCGGGTCTAGCGATTTTGACCGTAAGAGCGGACCGCCGCCGCCAAATAGAAGGAACCGGTGACCAGGGTAGGGGCCCCCTTTTCCATACCCAGATGTACGCAGAGTTCTATGGCCCGTTGGGTATCCGGTTCCAGGAGGATAGTCGAACGTCCCGCTGATTCAGCGGAAATAAAATGACGGTACACCGAAGGGGGGTCGCTTTTTTTAAAGGTCCCCGGGGCGGTGATGATAATCGTGGAAAAATAGGGAACCAGGAGCCGCGCCATGGCCAGGGAATCCTTATCGATGGCGCAGGCGAATAACAGAATCCCCTGGGACCCGTACAGGGCCGAAAAGGTGTCCCGGCACAAACTAACGCTTTTGGGGGTATGGGCCCCGTCGATAATCACGGGCGGGTCGTCCTGTATTTTTTCAAAACGGGCGGGAAGCTGGACCTCCTGGAGACCCCGGAGTATGGCGTCTTCCTCCAGGTCGGGGAACCCTATTTTGGCGGCAAGAATAGCCGCCGCGGCGTTGTAAGCCTGAATCTCCCCTACCAGTTTAAGCCGCAGTTCCAGGGGGTGGGGGAAGATGGCCCTGTCCGTATACCGTAGCCGCGCAGAGGTTCCTTTCTGATCCACCCGGATTTGATCCAAACGAACTTCCTGGGGAAGGTAGCGCAGGCTGGAATCCCTTTGGCGGGCAACGTTTTTAAAAACCTCCAGGGCCTCCGGTTCCTGTTCCGCCACCACCACGGGCCTTCGATATTTTATAATCCCCGCCTTTTCCCCCGCGATAGCGTGCAGGGTAGACCCCAGGTATTCGGTGTGTTCCATTTCGATGGGCATGATGACCGATACCTCCGGATCGACGATGTTCGTGGCGTCCAGACGGCCTCCCATGCCGGTTTCCACCGCTACCGCGGTACAGCTGGCTTCCCGGGCACATAGGAAAAAATAAAGGGTCAAAAGTTCAAAAAAAGTCGGTTCCTCCCCCTGGGCACTAAACCCGTCAAAAAGGGATGCCATAGAAGAACCGGCGACCGGGGCTTCCTTGGTTATTTGATCGACCAAAGCCCGTAACTCTTCCCCCGCCCTTACGTACACCGGGGGATCGAAGAAAGCCGAGGCCAGGGCAATCCGTTCCCTATACTCGGTTACGTGGGGAGATACGTACTTTCCCGTTTTGTAGCCCCCCGCTGTTAGGATTCCGGCGATCATAGTGGTGACCGAACCTTTGCCCTTGGAACCTGCCACGTGGATAACCGGGCAGGCCCTTTCGGGATGCTGGGTTCTTTCGGCCAGGTATTCCATCCTATCAAGGCGGAAACTTTTACCCGTCTGACCCCGTTCAAAATTGATAAACCGGGACAACCAGGAAAAGACATCGTTGTAGCTCGTGAAGGGACCCTCAAAATCCATGGTTTCTCTCCCGTTGGTAGAGGGTGTAGTAAAAAAATCTAATGTAATCAAGAGAGGTTCTGGAAAATGGGAAGCCTTGGTTGAAAAAGGCCGTCCCATCGGATAGGATACGGCCATGATTAATGGGGAATTGCCTCGGGATTTACATAATTTTAAGGTCCATTTTGTGGGCATTAAGGGGACGGGCATGTGCGCCCTGGCGGAATTGTTCTTTCGGGGGGGAGCCCGGATTACCGGATCGGATACGGAGGAACATTTTTACACCGACGAAATATTAAGGGAGCTAGGAATACCCTACCGGGAAGGGTTCTCCGCTTCTAACCTTCCAACGGAGGTGGACCTGGTAATATATTCGGCCGCCTACGCCGTGGATACGAACGTGGAATTGATGACCGCGGTTCGTCGGAATTTACGGCTCCTAAAGTATACCGACGCGTTGGGAGCCTATTCCAAACGTTTTGATTCCTCAGGCATCGCGGGGGTTCACGGTAAGACCACCACCACGGCCCTAGCGGGAACCCTTGCCCAGGGCTTACGGGTCCCCGCTCAGATTTTAGCCGGAAGCGCGGTGGGGAATTTTGCCGATCGATCAACCTTGGTTTTAGGGGACCGATACTTTATAGCCGAGACCTGCGAATATCGGAAACATTTTTTGGCATTCCACCCCCGCCGTATCATCCTGACCAGCGTGGAATCGGATCACCAGGATTATTATCCCACCTATGAATCGATCCGCGACGCTTTTATAGAGTACGCTTTAAAACTCCCCCCCTCGGGAGATCTGCTCTACTGCGCCGACGACCCGGGGGCCCGGGAAGTAACCCAGCGGGTACGCCAACAACGGGATGATATACATGCCATTCCCTACGGATTTACCGCCGAGGGCCCCTTCAAGATCACCTCCTTTTCGGTGGAAAACGAACGAACCCATTTTACGCTTCAAGGCTTTCCGGTTCCCTGGAAACTGCGGGTCCCGGGGCGTCATACGGCCCTAAACGCCACCGCCGCCTTGGCTTTACTATCCCGCATTCTGGAAGACCTGGACGGACCGGGTTCCCAGGACTTCCCCTGGGACAAGGATCGGCTACAAAGAGCCCAGGAGGCCCTGGAAAACTTTGTCGGAAGTCGCAGACGGTCCCAAATTATCGGCCAAGCGGGGGGAACCCTGATCATGGACGATTACGCGCACCATCCCACGGCGATCAAAACGACCCTGGAGGGGCTCAAGGCGTTCTACCCCCAACGGCGCCTAATCGTCAGCTTCATGTCCCACACCTATACCCGTACGGCGGCCCTTTTGGACGATTTTGCCCGATCCCTGTTGCCGGCCGATCGGGTGATCCTTCATAAAATTTACCCCTCCGCCCGGGAAACGTATTCCGGCGGTGTGGATGGGTGGAAGCTCTACGAGCGGAGTCGGGCCTTAAAGGAAGACGTGCGGTATTTCGAGGAACCCCTCTCCGCCCTGGATACCCTGGTAGCTGAGGCGGGACCCTCGGATCTTTTTATCAGCATGGGAGCGGGGGACAATTGGAAACTCGCCCGGGCCCTGTACGAAAGACTTTTAGAAAAAACAAGGAGCGTCCAGTGAAGAGCATGACCGGTTTTGGGTACCAGGAATGGAGGGATGCCCAAGTTTCCCTGTCCGTGGAAATTAAGGGGTATAACAATCGATTTTTAGAGGTGGCGGTAAACCTTCCTCCCTTTCTTTCTACCCTGGAAAGTCGAGTCCGGGAATTTATGGCCGGCCAATGCGAACGGGGTAAGGTCGAGGTAACTATCCGATTTAAGGAACTCGTTTCGGACGTCAACGTTACGGTGGACGAAAAGGCAGCCAAGGCGTACTACGAAGCCATCAAAACCCTGGGCAAGGCCTTGAATATCGAAGAAAAACCCCACCTTTCTTTGGTGCTCGGGATGGACGGGGTCTTGCAAATCGATAAGGTTCGGGATCCGGAACGGTACTGGGGGCTTATTAAGCCCACCCTGGAAAAAACCGCGAACCTCTTTAACGTTGAACGCCTTCGGGAAGGGGAGTCTACCCGGAAGGATATCCTTTACCATCTGGGGGAGATCGAAAAGGCGGTCGAAAGGGTATCCTCCTACGTTCCAATCTTGGAAAATTCGATAAAAGAAAATCTTCGGAACCGGTTCAAGGAACTTTTGGGCGATGGGGTGGATGAAAACCGTATCCTCGCGGAAACGGCTGTGCTTTTGATGAAGTATACCATTTCGGAGGAAATCTCCCGTCTGGGTTCCCATCTCCAGGAATTTAGGGCCGAAGAACAGCGGAACCCCGCGCCGGGGAAAAAATTGGATTTCCTTTGCCAGGAAATAAACCGGGAGATCAACACCATAGGCTCCAAGAGCCCTGTCTTGGAGGTAAGCCAAGCGGTGGTAGCCATGAAAGACTCCTTGGAGAACATTCGGGAACAGCTGAGGAACGTCGAATGAGTGGGCCCTCCCTAAAAATAGCCATCTCTGGCAAAAGCGGGTGCGGCAATACCACGGTCAGCCGGCTGGTAGCCCAACGGTGGGACCTCCAGTTTATCAATTTTACGTTCCGAACCCTGGCGGAGGAACGGGGCCTTTCTTTGGGAGAGGTGCTCCGTTTGGCGGCCCAGGACGATTTCTGGGATCGGGAGGTAGATCAGCGGCAGGTTGCCCTGGCTAGGGCTTCGAAGGGGTGTGTCCTCGGTTCCCGGCTCGCTATTTGGATGCTTCCGGAGGCGGACCTAAAGGTTTACCTCCACGCGGACGAGGCGGTTCGGGTCCGTCGAATCGTGCAACGGGAAGGGGGAGAAATCGAAACGGTCGCCGCTTTTACCAGGGAACGGGATCGACAGGATAGGGAACGGTACCTGAGACTGTACGGTATAGATAACGACGACTATTCGGTCGCCGATTTGGTCATCGACACGGCCCTGTATGGTCCCGTCGAGATAGCCGATCTGATAAGCCAGGAATTAGAAAAAAAACGTGGTCTCCGATCCGACACCCGATGAAATCGAGGCGTTTAAAGCCGCGGTTTGGCAAAACTATAAAGAACGGGGGCGCCACTTCCCCTGGCGGGAAACCACCGAAGCCTGGGCTATTCTCCTTTCCGAGGTAATGCTCCAGCAGACCCAAACCGATCGGGTCATCCCCTATTGGCACCGTTGGCTTTCCCTCTGGCCCGATCCCCAATCCCTGGCCTCCGCGCCCTTTGATATGGTTCTTCGGGAATGGAGTGGCCTGGGCTATAACCGGAGGGCCCGGTACTTGACCCAAACGGCACGTCTGTTGACGGAACACTATCGGGGGCGTGTTCCTTCGGACAGCGGGGAATTGGAAAAATTACCGGGAATTGGGACCTATACCGCCCGGGCCATCGCCTGTTTTGCCTATGGCATTCCGTCGGTGTTTATAGAAACCAACATCCGTTCGGCCTTTATTCACTTTTTTTTCAGTGACCAAGGGAAGATTGAGGATAAGGAGCTGGTTCCCTTGTTGGAGCGAACCCTGGACCGGGATCAGGCGCGGCACTGGTACTGGGCCCTGATGGACTATGGGGCGGAATTGAAAAAGATCAGTCCCAACCCCAGCCGACGGAGCGCCCACTATCAAAAGCAAAGTCCCTTTGAGGGCTCCCTCCGACAGAGTCGCGGGGCGGCGTTAAAAATTCTGTCCCATCGGGGTTGGCTGGACCTGGGGAGCCTGGCGCGCCTAACCGGTCTGCCGGAGGACCGGCTGGTTTTAGCCCTATCAAAATTACAGTCCGAGGGGTTGGTGGCCGAGAGGGAGGGGAGCTACGGTATCCCGGGGGCTACGGATCCGGAAAATTCCGACGATCCCCTACACGGAACCTAAGCCTGCCTGTATAAAGCGTACCGCTTCAGCGATACCGCTAAAGGTCCTGTTTTCCCTCTTACGCAGATCCCGCAGGGTTACTTCCTGTACGGTCGGGTCTTCGGGGGGGATTACCAACCATTGGGCCCCCTTCTTTTCCGCCAGGGTAAACTGTTGGGAAAGTTTTTTTGCCTCCGTAAAAACATCGCAGGGGATAGCCTGGGCGCGGAATTGCTGGGCTAAAGATTGATAGTACCCGTTCTGGTCTTCCCGCGGACAGGCGATGGCCACGGGGGCGTAAGCGACGGCGGAGGCAGACCGGCCCAGGGTCTCCAACGCCGCTATAAGCCGATCTAACCCGATGGATGCTCCCACCCCGGGAAGCCGTTCCTTGGAATACAGCCCCGCCAAGTCGTCGTACCTGCCCCCCGAACAAACCGAACCGATGGCCGGTAGGTCGTTCAAAAAGGTTTCGTACACCACCCCGGTGTAATAATCCAGGCCCCGGGTTATGGACGGATCCAATGTATAGGAGGCCGCCACCCCCACGTCTTCCATGCTTTTCCGCAACTGGGCCAGCCTCTCCGTATCCGCTCCCGGTCCTCCCGCGGCTTCGGTCATGGCCGCCAGGGTAGCGTAGAAGTCCCCCTTGGGCTGTATAAAATCCAATATTTCCTCACCCCGGTCCTTTCCCACCAATTGGCTTAATAATCCCAAGGTTTCGTCCCGGCCGATTTTCCCAAGCTTATCGACGGTTCTTAAAATACCCACCGAGTGTTCTCCCAAATCCAGGCGCCGTAAAAAACGGTTGAACACACCCCGATGGTTCAACCGGATGGTCACGTCTCCGCCCCCAATGGCCCGCAGGGTTTCGTGCATCATCAATAGGATTTCAAAGTCCGCTCCCGCCGATTCGCTACCCACGATATCAAAATCGCACTGCATGAACTCCCGGTATCGGCCCCGTTGGGTGTTTTCTCCCCGCCACACCTTGGCGATATGGTACCGTTTAAAGGGGAGGGGCAGTTCTGATCGGTGCTCCGCCATAAAGCGGGCAAAGGGAACGGTCAAATCGAAGCGGAGGGCCACGTCCCTATCCCCGTGGTCTTTAAAACGGTACACCTGTTTTTCCGTTTCCCCGCCTCCCTTACCCAACAAAATCTCCGTATACTCCAGGGCGGGGGTATCGATGGGGACAAAGCCGAAGGACCGAAAGGAAGCCTCGATTTTCTCTACTAAGCGGCGACGTTCTATTTCGGCGGGGGGCAGAAAATCGCGGAATCCCTTTAAAACTCTCGGTTCGATGTATTGGGCCATGGATAAAACTCCGTATGGAAAAAAGTATCGTTCCGGGCTATGATGCCATAATTGATGACCGTAGGCAAGATAAGGGGAGAAGAATGCTTTTAACCATTGACGTGGGAAATACCAATATAGTAGCGGGAATTTGGGAGGATGATACGCTGACCCATAATTGGCGGATCCATACGGTGGCAAAAAAAACCGAGGATGAATACGCGGTTGTTTTCCGTTCCCTGTTCCAAGACGGGTCCATAAACCCCCGAAGCATCGAAAAGGTGTGCCTTTCTTCGGTGGTTCCCTCCCTTTCCGATCCAATGATAGCCATGGTAGAGCGGATTACGGGCCATAAACCGGTGGTTGTGGGGCCGGAAATTTACCCCTCCCTGCCCATTGGCGTGGTAAACCCCTACGAAGTAGGGGCTGACCTGGTGGCCGACGCCATGGCCGCCTGGGATAAATGCCGGGGGGCCTGTGTGGTGGTTGACTTTGGCACCGCCCTCACTTTTACGGTAATCGATGCTCAGGGAACCATGTACGGCGTGGCCATAGCCCCCGGCTTGGGGACCGCAGTGAACGCCCTTTCCCGGGATACGGCCCAGCTCCCCTTTGTCCAGTTGACAGCGCCGCCCCAGCCCTTCGGGAAAAACACGGTCCACGCCATACAAGCGGGGGTAATTTACGGCTATACGGGCCTGGTAGAATATATGATTCAAAAAATAAAAGAGGAGATGAAGACGGAGGTTAAAGTCGTGGCTACGGGGGGCCTTTGCGGGGTCATCGCGCCCCTTACCTCGGTGTTTTCCCTGGTGGAACCCGATTTAACCCTCTACGGCCTTAAGCTTATAGCTCAATTCGGCTGATTTTTCTGAACCCGGTTACGGAACCAGTAATCGTCCAGGATTTCAACCAATTCGGGGCTGAATTCCAGTTTGGACTGGGTTTTGATAATACCCGTGGGAAGCCTTTCTGAACTGACTACGGTTCCGGCGACGGAAACCCGGTAGCGGCGGAAAAACAGTTGATACGCCACAGCGGTCCCCTGGGGTCTCAGTTCCGCGCTGGCCCCTTCCAGGTGCTCGATGGATTGGGCGTTGATCGAGAATACCTGGATTCTTCGGCCCGGTCCGTTTACTTCTGTGATCGTGGCGTACATGTTGTACCCCAACAGCTTCGCCGTATCGGGGGTAACGCGGATACTCGTTTTTCCATAATCCTCAAACTGGGTTTTAAGCCGGTCTACGTGTTCCAAATGACTGCCCAGGATAATAACAAAATCATCGGGGGTGTTTTTAAAGTCCACCACCAAAAGCCCCACGTTTTCCCTGCCCTTCATTTGGCCCACCGCTGCCAAGGTACAGCGGATAAAGAGTTTTAAGGGCTCCTGACGGTTGGGGGATACAAATTCCATGGAAAGACCGATAATTCCGTTGGTGAACCGTTGGAAAAACGTTAATTCCTGCTTTGAAAGGGAAGCGAGAAAGATTGAACGTTTAAATCCAAACTGGAAGGGCGCGCAGAGGATCATGTATTCGTCTATTTTTAAAAAACACCTACTTCTGTCGATCCCTAACCTGGTTAGGGCGTACTGACTGCACGCTACTTGTTGATCGGCGAAACGGGCCAAATATTGGGCCGCGCCGGTAGGAACGTTGGTCATAGGTTACTCCACTTTTTCAATTTGGGGACTCCCGTAGATTCTACAGAAAATCCCATACTGTATAGCTTAGACTATATCCCTTTTAAGAAATCTTTGCAAATATGAGGTTTTTGCAAAAGTCTGTTACTTTTGCAAAAACCTCTTGCAGTATTTTTACAATAACAAATAATTATTTACATAATATAGAATAGTAAAAATACTGCATGTACATCTAAGGTTGCTCTTTCAAACCTCCCTGAGTTTTGAAAGAGCCTCATATCTTTTTTTTATTCAAAGGGGCTCTTTCGAACATAAAATATGTTTGAAAGAACCCCAACAGACTTTTGAAAGACCCATCAAATTTTGATAAAAGGCTCTTTTACGAAGCCTACGAAACGTCAGCCTAAAACCCAGCCTTTAAATATCATCGAATCGTATTCCCTCTCCCGCGCCTATGGGATTTCTTACCCGTCGGCCTACAATTTTTTTCTCCCACAGGGGAGCTAAACCGGGCCGAAGTTCCTTTTCTGTTCTGTATACCGCAAAATCCCCTTCCCGTAATATTTCCCCCTCCGCGAGATCCCGGAGCGCGTGGATGGACCGGTTGGTCCTTTCGTAGTTTTCCTTTTCCGATGGGGCTAATTTTTTCTGTCCCGATCCCAGGATCGATTCAATTTTGGATTCCCCGTAGGTTTTAGAAAGATACACCAGGGTTTCTTCCGGGGAGCCTTCGCTCGATCGACGGATTCCTTCAACCATAACCTTAAAATCCTCAGGGTTGAGGGCGATAGGATCATCCAAGCCCGGATCGGTGCGGGAAAGACAAAAATGCTTTTCCACCACACAGGCTCCCTGGGCTACAGCCAGGGATGGTACCAGGATCGGGTCCCTGCTATGGTCGCTGACCCCCACGCTTACGCCAAAAATCGTGGAAAGCAAGGGCAGAAGCCGGAGATTGTAATCCTTTTCCGGAGCGGGGTACGCGGTGACGCAGTGGAGCAGGCAGGTTTGCCGGGGATTCAGGATCTCCAGGGCCGCTTCGATATCCCCAAGCTTAGATACCCCCGAGGATAAGAGTGTGGGCAGGGCGTAAGAAGCCACCGTTTCTAAAAGGCCTGTAAAGTTTAACTCTGGAGAGGCGATTTTCATGGCCCGGACGTCGAGGCTCCGCAATTCCCTGGCGCTTCGAAGCCCAAAGGGCGTGCAGAGAAAAAGAAGCCCCAATTTTTCAACGTAGCTTTTAATTTCTTTAAAAAAATCAAGGGATACTTCCAACTGTTTAAACCGATCGTACAAACGGATATTTCCCCCCAGAAGGGGAACTTCGCCGGTTAGGGGGTGGAGAATTTCATCGGCGTAGACCAGCTGAAACTTAACGCAGGTTGCTCCCGCTTCTCCCGCCGCGTCCACCAGAGCACGGGCTTTGGTTAGACTCCCTTGGTGTCCCGTACCCAATTCGGCGATCACCAAGACACCTTCGTTCCGTTGGGGGCTGTACTTTTTTCCCGCGATTTCAAAATCCATGGGCCCATTTTTTCATCCCTTTTCCCCCTTGTCAACCGACGATCCAATGGGTTTGGTTCCTTCCGATTTTGACGGGTGGAAATTTCATGATCCGCGTCCTCTTTAAAAAATCCTCAAAAGACTCGACATTAAGCGTCCCATAGGATATTATTTACGGTAGTTCGATAATAAGGAGTTTGCCATGAAGACCCTTGTGTGCGATGTATGCAAACGCGCCATCCAAAATCCTGTTAAGGATAGAAATTACTTTCATATCGAAAACCGGGATCTCTGCGAGGGCTGTAAAGATCAGCTAGAATTGGTGCTTAAACCCGTTATCCGGGCCAAGCATCCCTTTAATTACGAGTGGTACGAACGGTTGATGATGGATTCCATCGAAAAAGCCGTGGTAAAGGGTAAGTTTGGTACCGCCTAGAAGGTTGTCGAACCTATCCGTTAAAACGGACCAAACCGTTTTACTCGGGTTTTTTTTGACAGATTTTGACGCACCCCTCAGAAAGAAATTGTTGAAAGTATGATAGGGCATCCTTAAAAGCGGAGATTTTTAAGGATGCCCTGTTTGTTTTTGGTGGGTAATGCCGCGACTTTACCCCATTATAGGTTAAAAAAACGTACTATAGCGAACAGTTGACATAGTTTTTCCACCTATGGTATCACTATACGATCGATTTTCAACGAATTTACGGGATATTAAGGAGTTATCATGTCCGGTCACAGTAAATGGGCGACCATAAAACACAAGAAGGGCGCCGCGGACGCAAAACGCGGCCAAATGTTTACCAAGCTGATTAAAGAAATTTCTATCGCGGCCCGGATGGGCGGCGGCGATCCGGAGGGGAACCCCCGCCTGAGAACGGTTATTCTAAAAGCCCGGGCGGCCAATATGCCCAAGGACAACATTGATCGGGCAATCAAGAAGGGGACCGGCGAGCTAGAGGGGGTGAACTACGAGGAACTTACCTACGAAGCCTACGCTCCCGGCGGAGTCGCCGTTCTTATTGAAGTTTTAACGGATAATAAGAACAGAGCGGCGGCGGACGTTCGGAATATTCTTACCCGCTCCGGCGGATCCTTGGCTACCAGCGGCGCCGTATCCCGGCTCTTTAAACGCAAGGGTATCATAACCTTTGACAGCGAAAAATACACGGAAGATCAAATTATGGAAGCGGCCCTTGACGGGGGAGCGGAAGACGTAGCGGAAAGCGATGGGGTAATTGAAGTTACCACCACTCCTGAGGATTTTGAAACGGTTTTAAACGCCCTTAACGCGAAACAATTTGAACCCCTGAGTGCGGAAATCAGTATGATCCCCGAAGCGGAAGTCTCCCTGGACACCGATGCAACCTCCAAGGTCGTCAAACTAATCGATAGGCTCGAAGAGAACGACGACGTTCAAAATGTTTACTCTAATATCGCGATTCCCGAGGGATTCGAGGAAGAATAACATTACGAACCGACGTATCATTGGGGTGGATCCGGGGCTGGCTTCTACCGGATGGGGTGTGGTGGATTTTTTGGGTAACCGGATAGTCTATATCGCCCACGGATGTATAGAAACCGCCTCAAATCTTCCCCGGTCCGAGCGTCTTTTTAGTATTTATTCCGAATTTAAAACGGTGTTGGACCTGTATGTTCCCACGGAAGCCTCCGTGGAAACCCTCTACTTCGCTAAAAATAGTACCAGCGCCCTCCCGGTGGCCGAAGCTCGGGGGGTTCTCTGCATGGCCCTGGCAGAACGGGGCCTGCCGGTCCGGGAGTTCACCCCCATGGCTATAAAACAGGCGGTCGTCGGCCGGGGTGCCGCAGATAAGGCCCAGGTGCAGGAGTTGGTTCGCCTCATTTTAGGCCTTGAAACCATTCCCAAGCCGGACCACGCGGCGGACGCCCTGGGCGCGGCGGTTTGTAGCGCCCATTCCCTGGAACCTTGCGCATAGGTTTCCCTCGGGGTATATTCAAGTATGTTCAACAGTCTTCGCGGAATTATCACGGATAAACGGAACGAATCGGTCCACCTGCTCACCGGGGGAATCGAATGGGATCTATCGGTGCCCCTTAAGGACTCGGCCCGACTACCCCAGGTGGGGGAAGAGGGGCGTCTTTTTGTATGGCTGTACCATCGGGAAGATCAAATGCGGCTCTTTGGTTTTTTCGACGAGACTAGGCGGTCTACCTTTTTAGAATTGATGAAGGTCGAAGGAATAGGCCCCCGGCAGGCGCTTAAAATTATGGGTGGTATAGGTCAGGAGGAGCTGGAACGGGCTCTGGAAACCGAAGACCTGGCACGGTTGGAAGCGGTCCCCGGTCTGGGTAAAAAGACAGCTCAAAAAATGATTTTAGCGCTCAAGGGAAAAATTGTCCGGGATACCTTAACGGTTTCATCCTCCCCCCACAACGATTTGGTAGAAGCCCTGGTCGATATGGGGTACGATCGGAAAGCCGCGACCGAAGCGCTCGCTAAAATTGACGGGGAACTTTCGGGGGAACCGGGCAAGGCCGAGGATAGGGAAAAGGCCCTGTTCAAACGGGCCATAGTTCTCTTAAGCGGACAGTAGGATTGGAAGCCATGGCTAAAAAAGTCGTCGAAAGACCCTCGGTGGTCCATGGAGAAACCGAATTGGACGAGGATAAGCGGGATCTCTCCCTAAGGCCCCGAAGTCTTTCAGAATTTCTTGGCCAGGCGGCGATGAAAGAAAACCTGGCGGTGTTTATCCGGGCCGCGAAGGAAAGGGGTGAAAGTCTGGATCACCTTTTTCTTATCGGTCCTCCGGGCTTGGGAAAGACCACCCTAGCCCAGGTGGTGGCCCACGAGTTGGGGGTGGATTTTAAGGTTACATCGGCCCCCGCTTTGGATAAGCCCAAGGATTTAGCGGGGATCCTTACCACCGTATCCGAACGGACCGTATTCTTTATAGACGAAATTCACCGTCTAAAACCCACCATCGAAGAGATGCTCTATATAGCCATGGAAGACTACGAGCTCGATTGGATCATCGGTCAGGGTCCCAGCGCGCGAACCATCCGTATTCCCATCCCCCCCTTTACCCTGGTGGGGGCCACGACCAAGGCGGGAATGGTTTCCAGCCCCCTTATAAGCCGATTCGGTATTTCCTGCCGTTTTTCGTTTTATGAACAATCGGATATGGAAGCGATTTTACGAAGGTCCGCGGGGATCCTAAAGGTCAGTTTAGACGTCGATGCGGGGGTTCTCCTGGCCGCTTCCGCCAGGGGAACCCCCCGGGTGGCCAACCGCCTTTTACGGAGGATGCGGGATTTCGCTCAAGTTCTGGGAGAAGGGCATATCAGCCGGAGGGTGGTGGAAGAGGGGCTAAAACGTTTGGAAATCGATCAATTGGGCCTTGAAAAGTACGATCGGGAGATCCTCCGTATCATTATCGAACGGTACGGCGGTGGGCCCGTGGGGGCCGAAACCCTGGCCATTTCGGTCGGCGAAGCGGTAGATACCCTGGAAGATTATTACGAACCCTACCTTATTCAGGCGGGCCTTTTACAGCGGACTCCCCGGGGGCGTATGGTCACCCCCTTGGCCTACCAACATCTTAACATTAACCGGAAAAACGATGGAAACGAAGGACTTCTCTTTTGATCTGCCCGAGGAATTAATCGCCCAATACCCCCCGCCAGAACGGGGGAAAAGCCGTCTCTTGGTTCTGGACCGGACTTCCGGTAAAAAAGAACATAGGATGGTCTCCGATTTGCCGGATTTACTGCCCCGGGACGCCCTTTTGGTGTTCAACGATTCCCGGGTTCGGAAAGCCCGGTTATTCGGTATAGCCGAAGATACCGGGGCTCCGGCGGAATTTCTTTTGGTGGAGCGATGGGGCGAGAACCGGTGGAAAGTTATGGCCAAAAGGGCTAAACGACGCCGGATCGGAAGCCGCTATCGATTCGACGGAGACGTGACGGGAGAAATTGAGGGGGAGGATGGAGAATTCCGTATCCTCTCCTTTAGCAGGCCCGTGGACGATCCTTGGCTGGATATCCACGGTCATATTCCCCTGCCACCGTACATAAAACGGCAGGACGCTGAGGAGGACGAGGACCGCTACCAAACCGTGTACGCCCGTTCCACCGGTTCTGCGGCGGCGCCCACTGCGGGGCTTCATTTTACCCAAGAAATTCTGGGTGCCCTGCGGAGCCGGGGTATAGAAACCACGTTTGTAACCCTCCACGTGGGTTTGGGAACCTTTTTGCCCGTCCGTTCGGATCGGCTGGAGGATCATAAAATGCACGAAGAGGTGTATACGGTGGGAGATAAGACCGCTGACCTGGTGGAACGGGCCCACAGCGAAGGACGACCCATCGTGGCTGTGGGAACCACCGCCGTACGGACCCTGGAGTCGGCGTGGAAAAACGGCCGTCTAGAACGGGGTTCCGGTTCCACGTCCATTTTTATTTATCCACCCTATCGTTTTAAGGTCGTAAACTCCCTTTTTACCAACTTTCATACCCCCGAATCGACCCTTTTAATGCTGGTCTGCGCCTTTGCCGGCCGGGATTTAATACTGGAGACCTATAAAGAGGCAATACGGGAAAAGTACCGATTTTTCAGCTACGGAGACGCCATGTGGATTATGTAGGGCTTCCTATCGGGCCGATTATCCAGCGGCGCTACCGATAGCTTTGCTATGCGATATATTTAGGGAGTCCCTAGGGATATGGCTTTTGAAAAAACCTCGTTTTAATAGGTGTTTTTATCCATAGCTTTGAATTTTTGCCGTACATCGTCCAGGAGCTTTAACTCCCTGTGAATAATGGTATCGTAATTAAGGCTTCCATCGCCGATTCGGCTGGATTCGTCTTCCCAGTATTGAATCCGTTCCAGGTTTATAAAGCGGAATTTTCCGCTTTGGGACTTTTTAGACCAGTCCACCGCGTCTTTCCAGTAGGATAGGGCGGCTTTAAAACAGGATTCTGCCGTATCCAAGCTTTCCAGGTTTTGATCCTTCCACGGGGCGTTATAAAAATACGCGTACCGTTTGTTCCACTTTTCTCCCAAAAGGAGATACTGTTCTATCATTTTTAAATTAAGGTGCATCATAAAAAGGTACCGGTACTTTTCCCATTGAACCGGGTTTTCTATCAACGCCAAGGCGTATAGGGGGTTGGCGAAGTCGGCCTTTAATGCCTGTTCTAACCAATAGATATTTTCGATCGTGTCGTCGGGATACTGAATATAGTGTAGATGGTACAACTGATAGTATTCCTCCTTGTATTGGGCGTAATAGGCCCCCGCTTTTTGAACGGGAAGGAGGATCAGCGAGAGGATGATTATGGACGAACAAAGTGTAACGCCCCGGGGAAATCGTATACGGTTCACCCCCCTAGTATCGGCAGATTTTGCAGGGCCCTCCACACCTCTTGAGCCACTTCTTCGATAGAAAGGGCCGCGTTTATCCGCACCAGGCGGCTCCCCTGGGCGGTGTATCGGGGCAAAAGTTCTCCGTAGCGCCGGTGCACCTGAATCTGAAAATCCAATTTTTCGTAGGCATCCTTTTTTTCCCGATTAGCCAGACGTTGATCCGCCTTTTCGGCTGGAATGTCAAAGTACAGAACCAGCTCCGGGTAGGGAAAATCGGCGTTCAACCGGTCGGGAAGGTCGGATTTACAGACTAAACCCTGGTACACCAGGGAAGAAAGCACATAGCGGTCGCTAATTACCACGTTATTTTTTTCGCAGAGTTCCACGATACCGCCCTTTCCGTAGAGGTGTTCGTTCCGGTCCGCGGCAAACAATCGGGCTATGGTTTCGGCCTGTAAGGGCGGGTCCCCGTGAAGGGAGCGCCGAATTAATTGGCCAATGGGTCCGTCGGTAGGTTCAAAGGTAAAAAAAAATTGTGGACCGTCACGTAAGAGGTCGGTCCGTTGTTTTAACAAGGAAAGCTGGGTGGAGGTTCCCGTTCCGTCTCCACCTTCGAAGACCACAAAATTTCGTAATACCATGGAAAGGTTTTATAGCATGCCGATAAGGAAAATACAATGGAAGCTCTTTCAAAACGCAGAGACTTTTTAAAAAACCTCGTAAAACTATAGGCTTTTACGCGAACCCTATGGAATAGTAATTCTCCCGAATCCGTGGTAGTTTGGTTTGGAGTTTGATGGCCTTGGTAAAGAAAGAGAGTAAACTCGATGGAAAACCGGGTTCCCCGCGGGCCCTCGGTTCCCGTCGATTTCGGATGATCATAGAATTTTTTCTCTTTTTAGGCCTGGTAGGCCTAACGATGGTGTTCCTCCGTCCC
>CAYRLW010000037.1:1588-11983 GCA_964425215.1 uncultured Treponema sp. | reverse complement strand
TGGTTTTGGATACACCGGAGTTTTCCTTTGTAGAGTCCCGGGATGGTGATTTGATTGAAAAATTTTTTCCCCCATCCCCTTCGGTGGATCAAGGTTCCGTTTCCGCGGTCCTTTTAAAGAATCAAATCAACGGGGATCTGAAAATTGGGGTGTACGGGGGGAGTCTTCGGTGGACCTCGGCTAACGATTCGGTTCTGGTGAATAGAATTACGATCCAAGGTAGGTTTGAAAACGACCGGCTCCGTTTTGACGGGTCCATGGGCCTCCGTAGTACCCTGACCGCCCTGCCTTCGGCCTTGAGGACCCTCCGTATAGAAACTCGATTTTCGCTTTCTATTTCGACGGATTTAAAAAACGGTTCCCTAACTGCAACACTACCCCGTCTGGAGGGGGACTCTTTCTCCCTAAAACCCCTGACGGTTAACGTGGCTCTTCAAAATGGGGCCGTGGAAATGAGAAAAATCAAGGACCGTCTGCCCTTCGACCTTACCGTTGGGTATACCTTCGATAAAAAGATTCTGAGGGCGGATTTTTTGATGGATCATTTCTCTCCCCTCAGTTTTGTAACCCTGCGGGGGCCTTGGGTTTCCTTCGCGCCCTACGTGGGGGGGATTTTTTCTGGGAACCTTTCGGCTTCCCTCTCAGCTCGGGGTGCTCTGGCGTACCAGGGTACCCTGGGGGCCTCCTACGATAATATACCCCCCATTGGGAAGGCCCAGGTGAACCTTCAAGCCCAGGGAACCGCAAGGGCCATTCACTTCGATTCCCTTACCGTTGTTCCCCCCCAGGGGAACCTGGAATTCCAGGGAGACCTGGATTTTGCGACCTGGGCTCCCAAGGGAAGGTTACGAGTTTCGGGCTTTAAAACCCGGAGCGGGGACCCGCTGGACGCGGATGTCCGGATTTCCATGGAGGGGCCCGATTTGGTTCTCTTCGCCGATCAGGTATCCGTGGGACCCGTGATTCTTTCCGCCGTGGACGCTCGGATAATTCGGGAAGCCCAGTCTCTGTCCTTTCAAATTTCAGCCCTTCGGTTTTCTAACGTGGAATCCTATGAAAACGTAAAAATTACACGGATATCTTCCGTGGGGTCCTTTACCTGGAAAACGAACCTTTTGCAAGCCTCCGTTTCGGTAGATTCCTTCGCCGCCGCCGATCTGATGGCTCTGCTCCGATCCTTTAGCGACGTCCCTTCGCTTCCCGATCCCTTACCTGCTTTGGTGGATCGTCTTTCCATGACCACGGAGCTCTTTTTTTCCACCGATTTCCGTCATTTTTCCTTTAACATTCCCCGTTTCGTGACCGCGTACCAGGGAAATGGGGACTTTTTCGCGGTGGCGTCCATTTCCGGAACGGATACCCAATTTACCATAAGTGACGGCCGCCTCGTATGGTCAGGCGGTAGCCTGATCTTTTCTTCCAGCGCGGATTTTTCAGACATGGCGGATATCAATTTTAAAGTCGATTCGGTTTTTAAGGACCTTACGTACCATGTGGAGGGTACCCTGCTGGATCAACGGTCCTTAAGTCTTCAGGGTTCCTACGGTCTTTCGTCACACCTCTCGATTGCCGAGGGGGGCGAAATATCGGGCATCCTTCAATTTCAAGCCCTTCCGATTCCCTGGGAAGAACAACGTCCTAAACTTTCCTTCGCGGGCAGTTTCCGTTGGGTTAACCCTACCGAATGGTCTATCACCGTGGATACTCTGGGGATTACGGAAGTGTCCCTTCTAACCAGCAAAGCCGTCACCGCGAATCTCGGGGGTACGGTAAACCAGGAGGGCGCGAACCTTACCCGCCTATCCTACGACGATGGTCGGGGGCCCTTGTCCGGACGGGCGACGGCTACCTGGGATCGGGGGTTCTCTTCCATATCCGGCAACCTACAGTTAAACGATACTTCGGGAAACGAACGGTACGAGATGAATTCCTCGTTTCAGGGGGGCACCGTATCCCTGCGGCTTTATCTGGTTAAGGCTCAACTTGCCAGGGTGGTCCCCAACGCCGAAGCCGCCAGGGCCACCGGGGAAATCCGCCTTCTCTGGAAAGACTGGTCCTCCTATTCGGTGGACTGTAAACTAGCATCCCTGCAGACAAAAATGGGGGATCAGGATGTCACCCTGGGTACCTCCCTTTCCCTAACCCCCCGCAGTTTGGACGTGGAAGACCTGTCCCTGGCCTACGGAGGTTTAAACGTACAGGTTCCCCAATTTAAAATTGACCGACTGGGCCAAAAGGCTTCCGGTTCATTTCGGCTCAAGGGAACCGCTTTTGGTCGGGACATGGATATAAGCGGGGGCGGGGAGCTCGCCTTTTCGCCCTTCGACACCTGGGATAAGTCGATGGAGGGATTAACAAATCTGCGGGGTTCCATAAATGTTCAAAGCGCCCGGGTGGACGCTTGGCAGTCCTCCGAGGCTTTTCAATTTAACCTTGTAAAGGATGGGGAAACGATAGCCATCAATGGGGGGCCAAAAAATTCTATCCGACTCCAGGTAGGGCAGGGCGGGGCGTTTTACGCCGCTTTTTCCAACCCCCTCCCGCTACGGGGCTCCATGACGGGTACCCTTTTACACGGGGTCATAGACGCTTCCACCAAGGACCTCTACGTGGATTTTCCCGTGTTTTGGTCCCTTTTTAACCTGCAATCGATCGTTAATTTTACGGGGGGCTTTCTAAACGCTACCATTCGAATTACGGGTCCCCTGAGCGATCCGGAGTTTTCCGGCCGGGCGGAGGGAAAGAGCATTCGTTTGAGGGTTCCCGATTGGGTCGTAGGAGAATTGGGCCCCGCTTCGGTAAACCTTGTTTTTAACGGTAACGAAATGAGTTTTGGGCCCCTGAACCTTCCCGCGGAAAAGGGGTACGGGACCATTACGGCCAAATTTTATTTTGACCGGTGGATTCCCACTACCTTTACCATGGATATTTCTGTTCCCCAGACCAACGCCATCCCGTTTAAAAATTCCCTCTTTGGGGTCCACGCCCTGGGACTCGCTTCGGGAAACCTCAATTTGGCCTTAGACGAGGCGGGTTTTAAAATTGGAGGTGTACTAACGGCCCAAAACACCCAAGTGACCCTGGATACCAAGGCGATGACCGAAGCTCAGGGTGCGAGCGGGGGGGAAGTCTTTCCTATTTTTGTGGACCTTTTAATCAAAACGGACCGAAAGGTCGAATTCCTCTGGCCCTCGGAGGAACTCCCCGTAGTCCGAGGGTACGCGGATATCGGGTCTAACCTCCATATCCTTTCCAACAGCGTGGCCGGCCGCTTCGCCCTGACGGGAAAAGTCCAATTTCGAGGGGGTGAAGTTTTTTACTTTCAGCGGAGTTTTTACATAACCGAAGGAATTTTAACCTTTAACGAAAATGAGATCCACTTTGACCCCCGATTGATTCTACGTGCGGAGATTCGAGATAGGACCGATGAGGGGCCCGTGACCATCGCCCTGGTGGTAGACGACGCCCCCTTAAGTACCTTTACGCCCCGGTTAGAATCCGATCCACCCCTTTCCCAGTTTGACATTTTATCAATTTTAGGGCAAAACTTGACCCTTAGTTCCCAGAACAACCCGAACCAGATCCAGAACGCCCTTATTGCCGCTTCCTCGGACGTTTTCGCTCAATTTAACGTAATCCGGGTGTTTGAAAAGAATATTCGGGATACATTGAACTTGGATATGTTCTCCGTACGGACCCAGGTTCTTCAGAACGCTGTGCTCAAAGCCACGGGATTACGGTACGAGACGGTTGACAGGATGAACGGCCTGGGTAACTATTTCGACAATACAACTGTTTTCATGGGGAAGTACTTTGGACCTAACTTATTCGTCCAATCCATGGTATCTTTACGGTACGACCCTACCAAGGCCTACGATTTGTTTGGAGGTATGACGCTAGAACCGGATATTGGAATGGATTTGCGGACTCCGCTTTTTAACATTCGGTGGGACTTTGTGCCTACCCATCCAGAACATTTATTTATTGATGACCAATCCTTTACCCTTAGCTGGAAATGGTCTCTTAAATGAGGTTCTTTCAAAAGTCTGTTACTTTTGAAAGAGCCTTAAATAGCGAGTCTATTCTAAAAATCATTTTTTTTAGACTGGACTTAAGTAATTCCTTACGGGAATTACGTTTTTATCGGAACAAACCCAAAAGCGTGGTTTTTGGATTTGGCTCAATAGCTTTAGGGATAAAATCGCGGACCTCGGCGGCGGGAAAACGCACGACCGTATTGTAAGGAGCTTGGATGCGCACTCGAATCGTTGCCCTGTTTTTACTTTTAATTTCAGTCTCTTTAGCCTTTGCCCAACAACGGGCCGATGATTGGTATGTGGGCAAGCCCATAAAAGACATAACCTTCGAGGGGCTAAAGCACGTTAAAACTTCCGAACTCGAGGGAGTAGTTCAGCCGTATATAGGCCGTCTGTTTAAGGACGACCTCTTTTGGGAGCTACAAGGGCGGTTGTACGCCCTTGAATACTTTGACATGATCACCCCTTCCGCAGTTCCCGCCAATCCGGAAGGTTCAGCGGTAATAATAAAATTTACCGTTACGGAAAAACCGGTGGTTTCCAAAATCAACTTTGAGGGAAATAAGGGACTACGAAGAAACGAATTGCTCGATGTGATCACCATAAAAACCAACGACGTGGTCAATCAAATAAAACAAAGGGCCGACGAGCAGGCAATTAGAAATAAGTATATGGAAAAGGGGTATCCGGACGTAAAAGTCAGTTCGGATACCAAAAAAAATAAGGACGGATCGGTAGATCTAACCTTTACCATCCAAGAGGGCGAGAAAATAACCATAGACGCGATCCGATTCGAGGGGAATACGGCCTTTTCGGAAAAAACCCTCCGGGGCATCCTTTCTTTAAAGACCAAATCCCTCTTTAACGACGGGGCCTACCAGGAAGCGAAACTGAACGCGGATAAAAACACCGTGGTCCAATACTACCAAGAACGGGGGTATATCGATGCAGCGGTAACGGATGTGGTTAAGGAAAACCATAAGGACAGTCAGGGTCACAACCTGGTTACCATAACGTTCCGGATTCACGAAGGAAAGGTTTATATCTTTGACGGCATAAGTTTTGAGGGGAACAAAATATTTTCCACCGAAAAACTGGCGGCCCTGGTGTATTCTAAACCGGGGCAAATTATAAACGGTAAAAAACTGGAGGCGGATTTTCAGAGAATCGCCGATTTGTACTACGAAAATGGGTATATTTTTAATACCATCACCCACCGGGAAATTCGCAACGAAGCGGAAGGAAAGATCGCTTACCTCGTATCCATCGTCGAACGGGACCGGGCTCATATAGAAAATATCATCATTCGGGGGAATAAAAAAACCAAGGACAGCGTGATCCTCCGGGAAATTCCCCTTGAAACGGGGGATATTTTCTCAAAGGCCAAGGTTCTCGATGGTATGCGAAATCTCTATAATCTCCAGTATTTTTCCTCCGTCACCCCCGAAACACCCCCCGGAAGCGCGGACAATTTGATGAACCTGGTTTTCAACGTGGAAGAACAGCCCACCGCGGATATTCAGTTCGGCTTGACCTTCTCGGGAACCTCCACCCCCGACGCTTTCCCTATTTCCGGCTTGATAAAGTGGAACGATCGAAACTTCCTGGGACAGGGGAACATTTTTGGGGTGGAGTTAAATGGTTCGCCGGATACCCAAAGCGTTTCGGTCCAATATACCCAACGGTGGATGCTGGGACTTCCCTTATCCGGGGGTTTTGATTTTACCGCCAAACATACGGCCTTAAAAGCTCTTATGGATAGCAGTGCCCCCTTCTTTAACGGGGATGAAACCTACGCGTATCCCGACGGGTTTAACACGTACCAGGAATATATCGACGCGGCTAAAACCCCCGCGGACGAGTACCTGATGAAGTACGATCAGTGGAACCTGTCGGTGGGCTTTTCCACGGGGTATCGGTTTACCACGGCCTACGGGAACCTGAACCTGGGGGGCGGAGTCCGCTCGGGGCTTATTCTCAATTCCTACGACGCCACCCTATACCGCCCCTTCGATCCTACCCTAAGGGCGGGAAACAACCTATGGACCCCCGCGAACTCCGTATGGACCAGCGTAGCCCTGGATAACCGGGATGTTTATTACGATCCCAGCAGGGGGTATTACGGAATCCAGAGGGTAGGGTACTACGGTATTCTGCCCTTCGAATTGGAACACTACGTAAAAACCGACACCAAGGCCGAATACTTCCTAACCCTATTTGAATTCCCCCTGACCGATAACTTTAAATTTAAGACCGTTTTCGGTATCCATTCGGGGCTTTCCTTTATTTTCCCCCAATGGTTCAACGGGGAACCGCAAATTACCTCCACCAATATGTTGGCCATCGACGGGATGTTTACCGCCCGGGGGTGGTATAGCGAACGGCTTAACTACGGTTTAGCCCTTTGGGAGAATTGGGCGGAACTCCGCACACCCCTGGTACCGGGGGTCCTGGCTTGGGACTGGTTTATTGACGCCGCCGCGGTAAAAGATACGCCCCAGCATTTTTTCCAATACTTAAACAGCGAAGACTTCCGGTTTAGCCTGGGGGGCGGATTCCGATTTACCATTCCCCAGTTCCCCTTCCGGTTCAGCCTGGCCAAACGGTTTAAAATCGTAAATGGGGCCATCGAATGGCAGGCCGGCGGGATAGGACACAGCGCCAGCGACCCCACTTCGGGTTTGGACTTTGTGATCTCCTTTGCCCTTTCGACGTACTAGGAGTTTGTCGGATCTGTCCGATTTGAAAATAAAACGCGAATCCCCTGGGGATTCGCGAAAAATCGAAGAGCCCCAGGTTCTTCGGCGAAATCCCGTGAGGAGCGCGTATGAAGAATAAAAGCCCCTATCTGATAGGCCTTTTCCTGCTCTTGACCTCTGCCCTACAGGCCCAACAGTTGACCCGATTCGCGGTGGTAGATCTGCCAAAAATCTACACCGCCTTTTTCCAAGATTCCCAGGCGGTTAGGGATTTTCAAGAAAAGAGCGCCAAGGTCCAAGCGGATGTGGACCGTATGACCGCGGAGATCCAGAACCTACAAAAAAGCAAATTAGATGCAGACACCGCCGGGGATAAGGCCACCTCTCTCCAGTTGGATAACGAAATTTACAAGAAATCCGAGTATTTAAAGGAGTATTACCGGATAAAGACCGCCGAATTGGAGGATCAGAAGAAAAAATTGACCCAATCGAGCGCCTTTTTACAGCAGGTGTACGATGAGATAAAACTCGTAGCCGAAAGCGACGGCTACAGCATGGTCCTGAACCTTAAAGAAAACACGGGAATTATCTGGTACAGCCCCACGGTGGATATCACCGATAAGGTCATTCAAAACCTAATGACCAAGGCGGGTCACTAAAAAGCCGAACAGCCCCGGAGCCTTCGCTCCCGAAGCCCTCGCTCCCGGAGCCCTCGCTCCGGGGCTTTCACCCCCGGAGCAAAAGCCTTACTTTTTTTCTTGACTTTTAAGAAGGCTATGCAGAATAGAAAATTTTTTTCTATTCTCTTCCGATAGCTCCATGAGGTTTTCGTGGGTTCGTAGCAGAAGATCCGGACCCGTATCTTGGGTTTTCAGTATATTTTTCATTTCCGGCGGAAAATTCACCGTATCGTCCACCACATCCACCAAGGTGGTAATCCCCAACCCTTCCAGCAGTTCTAAAGCCGTAACCGAGGGTTTCACGATGGCTAGTTTTTTCCCCGCCGCTTTGACCAACCGTTTATTAAAACCTACTAGCAGGCCCATAAAGGTGGAATCCATATAATCGCAGGCGGAAAGGTCGACGTACATGCTTTCAATCTGCGGAGTCGTCTCCAACCGTGAAAACACCAGGGTGCGAAGATCCGCGCATAGCGAGGCGGTGATGTGTCCCTGGGCCCGAAGATACAGGGTGTTGCGATCTTCCTTAAACAATAACGCTTCGGCCACGTAAAACTCCTTATAACGACGGGGTTTGTCAAAAGCAACGGTTTGTCCCATGAATATTCATCGGATAACCATATACGGTTCAGAGGTAAATCCAAGGGTGCTACCGTATCTGAATTACAAAAACGGTCCCGTGTATGTTGTACTTTAATTTATACTTTCGTATAATGCAACTCCCATGGCCGATTCGAGCCCCCTCATCGAACAGTACCGACGTATTAAGAAGAACTATAGGGACGATGTTCTCTTTTTCCGGCTGGGCGATTTTTACGAAATGTTTTCAGAGGACGCCCTTGAGGTCTCTTCCCTCCTCAACCTTACCCTGACAAGCCGAAACGGGCTTCCCATGTGCGGAATCCCCTACCACGCCGCCCGTTCGTACATTGGCCGGCTTCTTCGGCTGGGTAAAAAAATTGCCATTTGCGAACAGGTCTCCGAACCAGGCAAGGGCAAAGGGTTGGTGGAGCGGGAAGTCGTCGAGGTAATTACCCCGGGAACCATCGTGGACGAAGAATACCTGGACAAAGGAAGCTCCAATTACCTCGCCGCCTTGGCGTCGGGACCCAAGGCCCTTTCGTTTGCCCATATCGATTTATCCACCGGGGATTTTAGAACCACCCTATTCCCCTTGGAGGATGCTCTGGAACGGCTGAAACGGGAGTTGGAACGGGTCCAGCCTCGGGAAATGATAGTCCAGGAATCTTTATTGGAGGAGTGGAAAGAGCTGGCCCGTTCCGTGTTGGACCGGAGTAACCTGGTGGTAAACCGATGGGCCGATTGGCTTTTTGACGGCCAAAGAAGCGCCGAACGTCTGCAAAGGCAGTTTGGTACCGCCAATTTAAAGGCCTTTGGCCTGGGCGATGATCCACAGGCCCTTTTGGCTCCGGGGGCCCTGTTGGATTACCTCGATGAAACCGCCAAAAGCGTGCTTCCCCACGTTCGCTCCATCGTCCTTTACGGGGACGATGATTACGTGGAAATAGACGAGTCTTCCCAACGGAACCTCGAGTTAATCCGAAATCTACGGGACGGGGATACGAAGTATTCCCTGTTAGAGGTGATGGATGAAAGCCGTACCGCCATGGGCAGAAGGCTTTTAAAGTGGCGGATCCTCCATCCTCTTCGTCAAATCCCCCTTATAGAACGGCGACTCCAGCGGGTAGACCTGTTATACCACGATCAGGGTCATTTGACCGCCCTCCGGGAAATTCTGGGGCAGGCCCCGGATTTGGAGCGCCTCTGTTCCCGGGTCGCCATGGATAGGGCCCACGGGAAGGACATGAAGGCCGTGGCTTCCGCCCTCTTGCTCTACGAGAAAATCGAAGCCCTCTCAGTCGCCATAGGTCTATCCGGTACGGAAGAGGGCCAGGATGATGACGCCCCGGGGCCTCCTACCCGGGAAACCTTGGAAAAACTTCGAAACCTTGGAAAATTGCTGGACGACGCCCTGGTAGACGAGCCGTCTATCCTTCTAACCGAGGGTAATTTGATCAAAAAGGGCTTTAACGCCGAATTGGACGATTTGCTTACCCTGCGGGACAACGGCCGACAACTTTTGGAAGCGTATTTGGAAGAAGAACGGGCTCTCACGGGAATAAACAGTCTGAAAATTCGCTACAATCGCCTTATCGGCTATTTTTTTGAGGTAACCAAATCAAACCTCTCCCTGGTTCCCTCCCATTTTATCCGCCGTCAGGGGGTAGTGGGTGGTGAGCGGTTTACCACCGATCGTCTGGCGGCCCTGGAATCGGATATAAACGGGGCCTCGGACCGGGTAATCGAACTGGAACGACGCCTCTTTGTACAGATCCGCGATTCGGCTAAGGAATGTCTTTCGGAAATGATGGCCGCGGCTCGACGAATCGCCGATTTGGACGTGGCCCAATCCTTGGCCAGGGCCGCCACGGTCCGAGGTTGGGTCCGTCCCCGGCTGGACGATTCGTCGAGCCTAGTCATTGTGGAGGGCCGCCATCCGGTGGTGGAAGCCCACCTGGCCCGGGGGGAATTTGTACCCAACGACGTGGTCTTAAACAGCCAGGGGGTGTGTTTTGCCCTGATCACCGGGCCCAATATGGCGGGAAAATCTACCTACCTTCGGCAAGCGGCCCTTATCGCCCTGATGGCCCAAATGGGAAGCTTTGTTCCCGCCCGGGAAGCAACCGTGGGGGTGGTGGATAGGGTGTTTTGCCGGGTCGGAGCGTCGGATAACTTGGCCCGGGGGGAATCCACCTTCCTGGTCGAGATGAGCGAAACCGCCCATATACTTCACGCCGCTACGGATAAAAGCCTGGTGATTATGGACGAGGTGGGCCGAGGAACCGGGACCAACGATGGACTTTCTTTGGCCTGGGCGATCTGTGAAGAACTGTTAAACCGAATTCGTTGCCGAACCCTTTTCGCGACCCATTATCACGAGCTTTCCAAGCTGGAGCA
>CAYRLW010000037.1:0-1488 GCA_964425215.1 uncultured Treponema sp. | reverse complement strand
GCGCTAACAAAAATTCACCGGTGGAAAGAAACCCTGTCGAAGCTTGACGTTTCCCACCGTTCTTCCGCCGGGGGAACCAAAAAAGCCGAACAGGATAAAAACCCTTCCCTTTTTGACTAATTTTTTAAAGCTTCCGGGTTTTTCGTTCCGTATTTCAGGTATGAAAGAACCCCTATTCTTAATCGATCGTATCCGCGAATGGATCGCCCCGTCCCAGTGTGCCCTCTGTAGTGCGGATCTTTTTGAAGGACTGGAAATTCACCGGGGACTGTGCGAAGCCTGCCAAACCGTTTTGCGGTTTCCCTTTCCCCCCTCCTGTCCCTTTTGCGGCAGGCCCCTGATATCGGAGGAAGGGGTGTGCATTGAATGTCGACAAAAAGAAAAACCCTTTTACGACGCCGTGGTGGCCCTGTATCCCTACGGAGGGGTGTATCGGAACCTTTTAGCCGCGTATAAGTTCCACCGTCATCGTCCCTTGGCAAACTTTTTTTTAATCCCTCTACAAGAAGCCCTGGACTATGTAGCGTCCATCCATTTTCCCGTTGACGCCCTGGTTCCCGTTCCCCCTAGGCCGGGAAAATTAAAAAAAAACGGATGGGACCAAATCGAGTACCTGGCGAAAAAATGGGAAAAAACAGCGTCCATCCCCCTTCTCCGTTGTTTACGCCGAAGCGCTTCCCGCAGTCAAAAAGAACTAAACCGGGAACAGAGATCGGTAAATTTAAAGGGAAAAATTCAGTGTACCACCGTTGTTCCCCCAACAATAGCCATAATCGACGACGTAATAACCACCGGGGCTACCTTAAACGCTTGCGCCGAAGCGCTACGGGCTTCGGGGGCCCAACGGATCTACGGTATCGTCCTTTTCTATGATTGACAAAAACCGACGATTGACAAAGAACCACGCAATGGATACAGTAAGGTGACAATCGATGATTCAAGAACAAAAAGGGGTCGTTCGAACGACTCCTTTTTTATAGGTGGTGCCGTGCGATACAATCCCCCCTGGGATGAAGACTTATACCGTTCCCTCGCTCCGGTTATTCGGGGCCTCGGTTTATCTCTAGTGGAAGTAGTTCTTTCCAGGAATAGGGGCGCGGTACAGCTTCGTTTAACGGTAACGAAACCGGGGATTGTGAGCCTGGGAGATTGTTCGAAGGCGCATCACGCGGTTTTGCCGCGTTTAGAATTAGCTTTTCCCGATCAGGACTTGTACGTCGAAGTTACATCCCCGGGTATTGATCGGGTGATAAAAGATGGGTCGGAATTTACCCTGTATATCGGCAAGGGTGTTAAATGCTACCGAACCGATATATCCGACTGGACCGGGGGTGTGGTGGTCGAAGCGGACGATAACAGCGTGACGCTTCGGAAATTGGGGGAGACGGTGAAATTGCCCTACGAAATTATAGCGAAAGCGAAGTTAGATTATTCACAGGAGGTTGAAGACTGATGGCATCGGATATGTCCGAAGCGATCCGCCAACTG
>CAYRLW010000036.1:4223-39143 GCA_964425215.1 uncultured Treponema sp. | reverse complement strand
AGGTAAAACAAAGAGCTTACAAAGATCATTCTTATCGGTGGTCCCGTCCTCTGAGCCGCCTAACCACACCCCAGCTGGTTTACCCCAATCCCTCTAAGGAAACCAGAGAAAAACTGGCTTCATGCACATAAATTGTCAGAGAACTTCGTCTCAACTATCTTGACATATTCCGGTTCTTGCTTGAGGACCGTTGGTTTCATGCGTTTATCGTGGGTTTCAAAATTTAATTTGACAAATATAAAAAACGGGTTTATAATTTAATGTAAGCGCTTACATATAATGTGTTAGCGCTTACAAATAACGTGCTTAGGAGGGATATATGAAACGAATGGCGTTTTTAGTGGCGGCGGGTCTTCTTTCCGCCTCGCTCGTGTTTGCTGGCGGGTCTTCCGAGGGGACTGCTCCGGCAAAAAAGGGACCCGTATCGATCACGGTGGCGATCAATCCGCCGCCTACCGAGGGTTCTTTTAAGGTGATGGAAGAGATAGCCAAGGCGTATAACGATTCCCACCCGGGGATTACGGTACAGGTGGTGAACTATGCCCGCTACGAAGATACAATGAAAACCAAAATGGCGGCCAACGATCTCCCCGATCTTTTTGCCACCCACGGTTGGTCGGTGATGCGGTACAGCGAATACCTGACTCCGCTGAACGATCAGAGCTGGTTCTCCAAAATCAATCCGACGATTAAACCGATTATCACCGATAAGAACGGCAAGGTTTTCGTTCTGCCCTTTGACATGGACGTGGCCGGTGTGGCGTTCAACGCCGATGTTCTGAAGCAAGCCGGTGTGGATTACAAGACGATCAAGACTTGGGATGATTTTAAGGCGGCCTGCGCCAAGGTAAAAGCTATCGGTAAAATCCCGGTGCATATCGGCGGAAACCCCAAGGACGATTGGACGGTGGGGAACTTCTACGATTGGACCGCCCCCTCGTATCTGATTACCAACGAAAAATCGAACTATCGGTCCCAATTAAAAGATGGAACCTTTGATTGGAACAATTGGGCTCCGGTGGCCAAAATGTTGGTGGATTTCCGCGACGCGGGGTATTTAAATCCCGATTATACCCAGGGGACCTGGGAAGACGTGGGTAAAAAACTGGGTGCCGGGGACGTGGCCTTCGCGCTCTACGGGAACTACGTAATCGGTGAAGCAAAGCGTTTTAACCCGGCGGGGCACTTTGGCTTTATGCCGGTACCTTCTGCTTCTAAGGACGATACCCCCACGCTTATTACGGGCGAGCGGATTACCCTAGGGGTATGGAAAGATTCGCCGGTAAAGGCGGAGGCTTTAAAATTCCTAGAATTCTGCGCCCAGCCGGAAAATATTAATAAGATGGCGACGGTCAACGGAAACCCCACGGGTTTAGTGGGCCCGGGCTATACTTCCGAATTAGGCGATTTGGCTCCCTACTTTAAAAACGTGGAAGGTGTACGGGGCTTTGGCTATTTTGATCGGGAATACCTGCCCAGCGGTATGTGGGACTCCATGTGCAAGACCGGAACGGGGCTGTTGTCCAACACCATGACCCTGGACCAGGCGATAGCAAAGATGCGGAACGATTATAATTCGCTTCGGGGTAAATAGGGTTTACGGCCTTTAATTCGATGGCTCCCTGGGGGCCACCGAATAGGGGTCCGTTGATTTTTCTGGGGGATGGGATGGAAAAAACGTATCGTAGAACCGACGTGATGTACCTACCCGCGTTGTTGCTTTTCGCGGTGTTTGTAATTTTCCCCTTCTTTGAGGGAATTCGAATTTCCTTTACCAATTGGAACGGTTTTTCCCAAAAATTTTCCTATGTGGGATTTTCAAACTTTAAACGGCTGGCTTTGGACGAAAACGTCCGTATCGCCTTTACCAATACCCTGATATACGGGTTTGGGAGTACCTTTTTTCAGCAAATTCTAGGGTTATCCTACGCCCTGTTATTAAATATGAAGTTCGCGAGCCGGATGGTGGCCCGAACGATTATCTATCTACCGGTGCTTATTTCAGCGGTGATCATGGGGTACATGTGGTACTACCTTGTCCAGTACGATGGGGCCCTTAACGAAATTATGGTAGCCCTGGGGGGATCAAAGCAGATGTGGTTGGGATCCCGAATCAGCGCGGTGGGGACCATTACAACGATCAACGTCCTTCAGTTCGTCGGCGTTTCCATGATCATTTATTTGGCGGGACTTCAGGGGATTCCGGGGATGTACTACGAGGCCGCGGAGATCGATGGGGCGGGGGCCTGGCAAAAGTTTATCCATATCACCGTGCCCATGCTGTATCCGGCCTTTGTGACCAGCATCACGGTCAATCTGATCGGGGGGCTCAAGCTTTTTGACGCGATCATGGCGTTAACCGGCGGAGGGCCGGGGTACGCGTCCCACTCCCTGGCGACACTGATCAATTCTACCTACTTTGGTTCCCAAATGGCGGGGTACGCGGCGGCGATTGGACTGTTGCTCTTTGTATCAATCCTAGTCTTTACCGTTTTACTGCAGTTGGTATTTAAAAAGCGGGAGGTCCAATACTAATGAAAAGAAATAGGTCCCGTTTAGCGGTCAATGTGTTTTTGTCGGCCCTGGCTCTGGGAATCGCGGCAATTCACGTGGTACCCCTTTGGATTACGGTTACCAATTCATTGAAAACCCGTTCGGACTTATCTTCCAACTGGATCTTACCAAAACAGTTGGCTTGGGATAATTTTACCAAGGCCCTGGACGTGGGAAATCTGCCCCGGGCGTTTTACAACACCATAATTATCACGTTTGTGGCGACCCTTTTAGTGGTTTTAATCGGCGCGATGGCCGCTTACCCCTTGGCACGGAATAAATCCCGGCGGAACACCCTGGTAAAGACCTTCGTCCTGTCTATTATGATGATTCCGGCGCTGAGCCTTCTGGTACCCCTGTACGTTCTGCTCGTCCGGGTGCGGGGGATCAGTACTTTGTGGGGAATTATCCCCGTGCATATCACCTTCAATCTGCCGTTAGCAATTTTTCTGTACGCGAACTTTATTGGGACCATCCCCAAGGATTTGGACGAGGCGGCGATTATCGACGGGTGTAGCGTATTCCGGGTCTTTGACCGGATCGTCCTTCCCCTTCTAAAGCCCGTTACGGTATCGGTAATTATCCTAACCGCCGTGGCGATTTGGAACGATTATCAGTTTTCCGTCTATTTTTTACAGAAGCCGATTTCCCGGGTGGTTACCCTGGCGATCGCGTCGTTCTTTGGGATTACGGGGAGCGACCCTAACGTGGCGGCCGCGGCGGCGTTGATGGCGATTCTGCCGGTGACGGTGCTGTATCTGATACTCCAAAAATACTTTGTTAAGGGAATGGTCGATAGCGCGGTTAAATAAACCGAGGTTTATAAGGAAGGAAATGGTACTATGAGCATCCTATGGCGGGAAGATACCCGAGAATTACATCTGCGTAACGATTTTTTTAGCTATATTATCGTACTGTTACCTAACGGAGAGCCTTCGTTGGTGTATTTTGGGCCGGCTCTTCCGGCGGAAGAATCCTACTCCCGCCTGGCAAGGTTCGAGGAACGGGCTCTTTCGACCCATACTCCCGATCTGCCCACGGATTTTTGTTTAGATTGGGCGCGGCGGGAGTATCCGACATACGGTCGGGGGGATTTTCGGTTTCCTGCCCTGGAAATTCAGGATCAACGGGGACTTCCGTTGCTTCTGGATCTCTGGTACCAGGGCCACCTGATCCGACCGGGGAAGCCGCCTATCGAGGGTCTTCCATCAACCTACATCGAAAGTCCCCAGGAGGCGGAAACGGCGACGGTTTTTCTCCGGGACGAAACCTGGGGCGTGGAGGTGGACCTCCATTATACGGTGTACGCCGATTACCCTATTCTAACCCGCCACGCGACGGTCCGTAATAACGGATCCGGGTCCCTGCGCTTAAATAGGGCTTTATCGGCGGTGGTGGATTTGGACGACGACGCTTGGGATCTGGTGCAATTTTCCGGGGCCTGGGCCCGGGAACGGCACTTGGTCCGCCGGCCCCTGGTCCAGGGTTCCCAGTCCATAACCAGCAACCGGGGTGCTTCCAGCGCCCAGCAGAACCCGGCGGTTCTATTGGCCCGGCGGGAAACGACCGAGCAGTTTGGAGAAGCCTACGGTTTGGCTTTGGTGTATTCGGGGAATTTTAGCATCGAAGCGGAGGTGGGTTCCCACGGGGATACCCGTCTGGGGGCGGGGATAAATCCCTTTGGCTTTAGCTGGGCCCTGGAGAGCCGCGGGGTGTTCGAAACCCCCGAGGTCGTGGTGGGTTATACCGATCGGGGACTGACGGCCCTATCCCAGAGTTTTCACCGCCTCTTCGGCCAACGCCTGGCCCGGGGGGTGTGGCGGGATAAGGTTCGGCCCATTTTGCTGAACAACTGGGAGGCCACCTACTTTGACTTTACGGAGGAGAGGCTACTCCGGATCGCTTCGGAGGCGAAAGATCTGGGGGTAGAATTATTTGTTTTAGACGATGGTTGGTTTGGCGAACGGAACGACGATACCAGTTCCCTGGGGGACTGGGAGGCGAATCTTAAAAAATTACCCCACGGGATCGAAGGTCTAGCCCGAAAGGTAGAGGCCCTGGGCTTAAAATTTGGTCTGTGGATCGAACCGGAAATGGTAAGCCCCCGCAGTCAGCTGTACCAATCCCATCCGGATTGGGCGGTGGGTTCCATGGCGGATCGGCGAACGTTAGGACGGAATCAGCTGGTGCTGGACCTGTCTCGAGCCGAGGTGGTGGATTACCTGGCCTCGGCGATTGGAAAATTGCTCCGTTCTGCCCCCATATCCTACATCAAATGGGATATGAACCGCCAATTGACGGAGCCCCTTTCTTTGGGCCTTCCTTTAGACCGACAGGGAGAATTTTTTCACCGGTACGTGCTGGGGTTATACGAATTGTACCGCCGCTTAACGGAGGAATTTTCCGGGGTCCTCTTTGAATCCTGTTCCGCCGGGGGGAACCGCTTTGATCCGGGTATCCTGGCCTACGCACCCCAGGGGTGGGTGAGCGACGATACGGACGCCGTGGAGCGGCTTCGTATTCAATGGGGAACCAGCTTTTTCTATCCCCCCAGTTCCATGGGAGCCCACGTATCCGCCGTACCGAACCACCAAGTGGGACGCCGGACCCCCATCGGAACCCGTTCTTCGGTAGCCTTTTTTGGGGCCTTTGGGTACGAACTGGATCCGGGAGCCCTGGGTGATTCGGAGCGGGATGAAATCCGTGAGCAGATACGGTTTTATAAGGAATGGCGGGAGGTATTCCAGTTTGGAACCCTGTATCGCCTGCGGGGACCCTACGATGGGGATGGGAATGAGGTCTGGTGGATGTCCGTATCCCGGGATCTTCGGCGGGCGGTAGTTCTGCGGTCCCAAATTCTGGCCCGGCCGAACCCTCCCTTTGGTCGCCTTATCCTCCGGGGCCTCGACGGGTCGCTCCGTTACCGGGTTTCTGTCCGGCCTTCTACCCCCGTTAAAAACGAAGCCTCCGTTCGGTTGAACGGGGGGCTTCGGCGGGGGGACGAGCTGATGCGCGCGGGCCTTTTGTTAGGGGGCGACGGCTGGAACGGCGTAAACCGGGGGGATTTTGCCTCCTGGCTCTTTACACTGGAAGCCGAATAATACGTGGAGGGTCTTTCAAAAAAAAGCAGACTTTTGAAAGGCCCTCCTTTGTTTAAAAAATAATTTGCTTGACAAGCCCTATCCCCAGAACAATAATGATTTAATTGGCGTTGCTGACTGCCAAGGCTTATCATTTTTATTCGTCCGTTCATCAGCAAGACCACTGTGTTTAAAGGAGTAGAAGTATGAGAAAGGTCACCAAGCTTTTTTTATTGTCCCTGGTTTTCGCCTTTGCGACTTCCGCCGTTTGGGCCCAAAAAGCTCCTCCTGCCGCAGGTTCAAAGCTAACCATCGGCCTTGTGATGGTGGGACCCTACAACGATCATGGTTGGAGCCAAGCGAACTACGACGGTATGCAATACGTGTTGGCTAAGGTTCCGGGGACCAAGTTGGTTTATATCGATAAAGCCAATTCGGCGGATCGGCCGGGAACGACGGTCTCCCAGTTGGGCGAAAGCCTCGTGGCCCAGGGAGCTAAAATGGTGATCTTTAGCTCCGACGATATGACCGATGAGGCGATCAAGTTCGCCCAGGATCATCCGGATATTTTTGTCATCCTTACCTCCGGTTCCCAACAGTGGAAAGAAGGCAAGGATTATCAACCCCTTCCCAACATGGTTAACATTATGGGAAGGATGGAATACATGAAAATGATCGCCGGCGTGGCCGCGGCGATGACGACTAAGACCGGGAAGATTGGTTTCCTGGGGCCGCTTATTAACGACGAAACCCGCCGTTTGGCCGCTTCAGCCTACCTGGGAGCCCGGTACGCGTGGGTTAACTACCTGAAAAAGGATCCCAAGGATTTACAGTTCAAAATCACCTGGATTGGGTTCTGGTTCAATATCCCGGGGGTTACCTCCGATCCCACCCAGGTGGCGGACGATTTCTTTAACACCGGCTTTGACGTGGTGATTTCCGGTATCGATACGACCGAAGCGGTGGCCGAGGCGGCCAAGTACGCCGCCCAGGGTAAGCAGGTCTGGGCGATTCCCTACGATTACGCCAAGGCGCTGGACGAGGGGAAGGGTGTTTCCCTGGGGGTGCCCTACTTTAACTGGGGTCCCGCCTATGCTAAGGCGGTTAAATCGGCCATGGATGGTACGTGGAAAAATCACTTTGAATGGAACGAGCCGGATTGGAAAAATATCAACAACGTGGATACCTCCGCCGTGGGCTTTATGAAGGGGACCCTTTCTAAGGACGCCAGCGCCGCGATCGATCGGTTCATCGCGGAGTTGGGTAAGGGGCTGAACCTGTGGACCGGGCCGCTGAACCTGCAAGATGGTACGGTGTACCTTAAGGCGGGGCAGAAAGCGACGGACCAGCAGATCTGGTACCTGCCCCAGCTTCTTCAGGGTATGCAGGGACAGAGCGTTTCAAAGTAAGATTTTAGGGCCCCAGGGAAACCCGGGGCCGCTTTGGGTTTGACCAGTCGCTACGGGTCTACGTAGCCTTTCCGCACCAAAAGGATGGCCTTTTCTCGTCCTTTTGGGGTGTTTCCAAAGGGTCTAGCATTCTGTTACGTACCCATGAAATTCCAATCACCAGGAGTCTTTCGTGCACGTGGAGTTACGCGGAATAACGAAGAACTTTGGTTCCCTCCGGGCTAACGACGGGATATCCCTTTCCATACCTTCCGGAACGATCCAGGGTATTCTGGGGGAGAACGGAGCGGGAAAAAGCACCCTGATGAAGATCCTTTCGGGGTTTTACCGACCCGACGGGGGTGAGATTCTGTTGGACGGCCTGGTTACCCGTATCGCTTCTCCCGCCGACGCGATTAAGCAGGGGATCGGGATGCTTCATCAGGATCCCCTGGATTTCCCGCCCCTGAAGGTAATCGACGATTTTATTCTGGGCGGTAAGGCGGGTTTGTTTCCCCGCCGTCGCGAAGCGGTCCGGGATTTTCGGAACTTGGCCGAACGTTTTGATTTTTCCATCGATTGCGAATCCTACGTGGACACCCTGACGGTGGGTGAACGGCAACAATTGGAGATCCTCCGGCTGTTGTGGCTGGGAGCCCGCTTATTGATCCTGGATGAACCTACCACGGGCATCAGCCTTCCCCAAAAAGAAAAACTGTTCGCGACCCTGAAAAAACTTGCCTCCGACGGTATGACCATCCTCTTTGTGTCCCACAAGTTGGAGGACGTGGAGGTCCTCTGTTCCTCCGTAGCGGTACTGCGCAAAGGGGCCCTGGTGGGGACAATGGAGCGTCCCTTCGACACGAAGACTATCGTGGAGCTGATGTTTGGGAAGGACGTTCCCCTGGCTCCTAAGACCCAACGGGAACCGGGGAAAAAGGTTCTGAACGCAAAAAAAGTGGCCATCGACGGTATAAGGCTCCAGATTCGGGGGGTGGATCTCCAGGTTCGAGAGGGCGAGGTGATCGGTTTGGCCGGAATGGAAGGGTCAGGGCAGGCCCTGTTCCTGGGCGCCTGCGCGGGCCTAACCCAGCCTGTGGGAGGGTCCTTCTGCCTGGACGAGGACGAGCGGGATATGACCGGCCGGAGCCACCATGATTTTAAGCGCCAAGGGGTCGCCTATCTTCCCGCGGCCCGGTTGGAACAGGCTTTGGTTCCGGGGCTTACCTTAACGGAGCACTTTATCCTTTCCGAGGGTATGGGGGGCATCTTTATCGACCATAAAAAGGCCCTGGAATTGGCCCAGCGGAGGATCGAGTTGTACAATATTAAGGGTCGTCCCGATAGTCCGGTGGAATCCCTTTCGGGGGGGAATCAACAGCGGGCCCTGCTGGCTCTTTTGCGGGATTCGTTGAAGCTTATTCTGGTGGAACATCCTACCCGGGGTCTGGATATTGAATCCACCGTGTACATTTGGAGTAAGTTGAAGGAACGGTGCGCCCAAGGAACGGCTATCGTGTTTATTTCCTCCGATTTGGACGAAATCCTTCAGTACAGCGACCGGGTCATCGTTTTTTTCGCGGGTCGGGTAAGCCCGCCCTTGGACGCATCCCGGTTGACCGTGGATCGTCTGGGACGGCTTATCGGGGGTAAGGATTGGGAATCCATCGAAGCGGAGGTAGCCCGTGCGTGACAGTCGTTTTAACAACCTTCTGTTTCAGTCCGGTTCGGTGGTCGTAGCGTTGATCCTAACGACTTTCGTTCTTTTGATCGCGGGGGCCCAGCCTCTGGAGGCCTATAAAAATATCATCATCGGTTCCGTAGGGTCCTGGGATGTGGCGGCCAATGTTTTGGTTTCCTGGGTCCCCCTGCTTTTGGCCACGTCGGGACTTTTGGTTACCTTTACCGTGGGGCTGTGGAATATCGGCATCGAAGGGCAGATAACCCTGGGGGCGATTTTTACCACCTGGGCTTTGCGAATTTTACAACATTCAACGTGGAACCCCGGCGTTATCCTTCTGGTAGCGGTTTTAGCGGGCATGGTTGGGGGGTCTTTGTGGGCCCTGCTAACCGGGGCTCTGAAAACTTTTGGGGGGGTGAACGAGATCTTCGGTGGTTTAGGCCTTAATTTTGTGGCGGTGGCGTTGAATATATGGTTGATCTTTGGTCCCTGGAAGCGTCCCGGGGTGGCTTCCATGTCCGGGACCCTGCCCTTTGATCGGACCCTTTGGATGCCCATCGCGGAGGGATCCTCCCGTCTAACCCCTTTAACCATCGTTTTCGCGGTGGTGGGGATTCTGCTGGTGTACGCCATGATCGAGGGCACCTATTTCGGCTTAAAACTGAAAGCGGTGGGCAAAAACCCCAAATCATCCTACATTCTGGGCATTCCCACGTGGCAACACATGATGGCTTCCTTTGCCCTCTGCGGTTTGTTCGCCGGTCTGGCGGGGGCCGTACAGGTTACGGCGGTGTACCATCGCCTAATCCCTTCCATATCCAGCGGGTACGGGTACCTGGGGCTTATGGTCGCCATGCTGGTGGGCTATAGGGCCAGTTTGGCCGCTCCGGTGGCCCTCTTTTTCGCCGCCCTGAACGTAGGATCGATCCAGCTTCCCATCGTTTTAAAATTAGACTCCTCCCTTTCGGGGGTTCTGCAGGGTACGCTGGTCCTCTTTGTGATTCTGGGACAGGGCGTACGGGCTCGGCTTATCAAAAAATCCAAGGAAGAAGCATGACCAATTCCGCCTTGTTAATTAGTTTAGCCGGGGTGCTCGCCGCGGCGGCGCCGGTACTCTTCGCGGTGATTGGGGAGACCATCTCCGAACGGGCGGGGGTGTTGAACCTGTCGATGAACGGTATGATTCTTCTTTCAGCCATGGGGGGCTTCGCGGTTACCCTGGTTACTAAAAGCGTGGTCCTGGGCTTTTTAACCGGAGCGGCGATTGGGGCTCTCGTTTCCCTGGTGGTCGCCTTCGCGAGTCTGACCCTTTTGCGTTCCCAGGTGGCGGTGGGATTTGTTTTGGCCCTGCTCTGCCGGGATCTTTCTTATTTTCTTGGCAACCCCATTATGGGCCAGGTTGCTCCTCGGCTTTCCCAACAACCGATACCCCTGCTCGATACAATTCCCGTTCTGGGGCCTCTGTTTTTTCATCAAGATGTGATGACCTACCTGTCGTTTGTTTTAGTCTTTGCGGTATGGTTTTTTATCTTTAAAACCCAGCCGGGATTAACCTTGCGGGGGATCGGCGATCGGCCCGCCGCCGCGTACGTCCGCGGAGACAACGTTAACCGGCTCCGGTACCTGTACGCGGTCCTGGGGGGCGCTATCGCCGGTTTGGCGGGGCCCATGTATTCGCTGTCGGTAAAGGCCGGTTGGAAGGGGACTATTTCTGGCTTGGACGGTGTGGGCTGGATAGTCCTTTCCATAACCATTTTTGGGGGATGGAAACCCTTCCGGGCGGCCCTGGGGGCGTATCTCTTTGCCTTCCTCCAATGGCTTGGGCTCGTTCTGCAACCCAGTCTGCCGTCGGTTCCTTCCCAGGTCCTCCAGGTTGCCCCCTTCCCTTTGATGATCCTGACCCTCCTCTTTGTCAATATCGGCAACGCCGAATGGGTGGAACGGAGCCTGGCTCGGCTACCCGAAAACGTTCGACGGGATATTTTCAAGGTTTTACGGGCCCTGAACGCTACGCCCCCCGCCGCGCTCGGCGTTCCCTTTGAAAAAGAGTAGGTACCCCTAGGTTACCCAAATCCTAAAAATGGCGGGATTTTTGTTTGACAAGTCATAAAAAGGGAGTACAATACTAGAACGCCCAGGAGATAACGCGGTGTGGTACTCCATCGATGTTCAACAACCTTCCTGTCCCTACCTATTTTTTCGCGAAACAAATATACCCTTCCGCTTGTTGGATGGCTCGCCTATCGCGGAAATCGTGTTGCCAATAAAATCGACGGGAAGCTGTTTTCCCGGGCCGTATCAATGGTTTTTAAAGAGCCTCCATATTCCGTGTAAAAAGGGGATAAACGGTGAGTAAGGTAATGAAAGGCCTTTCCATGGATAATCTATGGAACCGAATTGTCGGTGAACGGCTTCGGCGGGATAGTATTTTTGATATTCCCTCTCGTCTTACCGATAGGGTTATGGCCATGGAAGCCCAATCCCCCGGCTATACGGTGGGAAACGCGCGGCTTAGCATCCCGGTGGGTCCCGCGGCGGGGCCCCATACCCAGACTGCCCAAAATCTGGTGGCCGCGTGGCTTTGCGGAGCCCGGGTTTTTGAGCTTAAAACGGTTCAACAAAACGACAACCTGGATATCGAAAAACCCTGCATCGACGCTTTGGATGGGGGGTATAACGTGGAATGGTCCACCGAACTGAGCCTTCAGGAGGCCCGTTCGGAGTACCTGCACGCTTGGGTAACCCTGAACGTGCTGGCCGCCGCCCTCTCGGCAAGACCCCAGCCCTTGATGTTCAACATGTCCGTGGGGTACACCCTGGAGGGAATTCAAGGCGAAAAGATGAGCGCCTTTATTCAAGGGATGAACCACGTCGAAGGAACCGATGCGTGGACAGAGGCTCTGGAAGCCACCGACCGGTCCCTTCGATCCGGGCGTTTTACAGAGGCCTTTGGAGAAGAGGGAACCCAGAGGGCCCGGATCGCCTTGGAGAGAATATCAACTAAGGTGGTCCATTCGGTAACCCTTTCGACGATGCACGGCTGTCCCCCCGACGAAATTGAGCGGATTGGGGTGTACCTGCTGAAAGATCTGGGCTTCGATACCTACGTTAAACTTAATCCCACCCTTTTGGGTTACGACACGGTACGGCGGATTTTAGATACCACAGGCTGGGCTGGCATTTCCATTCGTCGGCCGACCTTTGAAAAGGACCTTCAGTTTGATGGGGCCCTGGCTTTGATCGCGTCGCTCCAAAAGACCGCCCGGACGGCGGGTCGGCGTTTTGGGTTAAAACTTTCCAACACCCTGGCCAACGAAAACGACGGACTCCGTCTGCCTGGCCCTGAACGGTACCTGTCCGGCCGCCCATTGTTTCCCATTACTACAGCCCTGGCGGCCCAATTGGCTTCCGCTCTGTCAGAGCCGGCGGCCTTTTCCTTCTGCGCCGGGGTTTCTTCCCACAACGCCTACGATTGTCTCCGTTCGGGGTTGGGCCCCTTGACGGCGGCTACGGAAATCCTAAAACCCGGGGGCTACCTCCGCTTGGAGGGTATAGCCCGGGAGGCCCTACGGGCCCTTAAAGACGGTTTACCCGAAGGCCCGGATCCCCAGGGGTTGCGCACCCTCGCGGAAACGGCCCTGCGGGACCCCGTGTACCGGGGGGATTACAAAAAGGGAGAGGCCCGGATTAAAAAACCCCTTCCGGTGACCGATTGTTTTGCCGCCCCCTGCGAACAGGCGTGCCCCGCGAATCAACAGGTACCCCAGTACATTCACGCATTTGGGGAAAATGAAAAACAGACCGCCCTGGCTATCGTTTTGGAAGATAACCCCCTGCCCCGTGTAACGGGTTTACTCTGCGATCACCAGTGTATGCCCAATTGTTCCCGGGTGGACTACGAGGGGCCCGTACAAATTCGCCGTGTTAAGCTGGACGTGGCCCGGGGAGCCCACATACCGGTGGACCAGACGGCGGCGGAACGGGTAGCGGCGGAACGGTCGGTGAAGGGGGGAGCAAAGGGTCGGCGGGTGGCTGTTTTTGGCGCCGGTCCAGGGGGGCTTTCCTGCGCCCACTATTTGGCCCTGGGGGGCTACGACGTAACGGTGTTCGACCAGGCTGATGAAATCGGCGGTGTGCCGGCCAACGTGATTCCCCGGTTCCGCTACCCCCGGGAGGATTTGGAAAAGGATATCGACCGAATTCGCGCCCTGGGGGTTCAGTTCCGACTAGGGCCACAGGAACGGTTCAGCGCGGAGACCTGGAAGAACCTAAAAGATCAGGGTTTCGTTGCGGTGGTTTTGGCCCTGGGCGCCTCGGTGCCCCGGCCGCTCAGCCTGGAAGGTCAGGGAATCCCGGTGGTAGACGCTCTGGAGTTTTTACGGTCCCAGCACCGGGGGCTTAAAACCTTTGACGATAAAACTTCCGTGGTGGTCGTGGGAGGGGGAAACACGGCCATGGACTCGGCCCGGGCGGCTATTCGGCTTCCGGGAAAGCCGGCGGTACAGTTGCTGTACCGGCGTTCCCTGCGGGAAATGCCCGCGGACCGGGAGGAGTTTGAGCTGGCCCTGGCGGACGGGGTTCGGTATTCCGAGTTGGCCCTGCCTGAAAAAATGGCCCCCCTACCATCCCTTGGAATGACACCCCTTGGAACGAAAGAGGGCCGGGGCGTTTTGACCATCCGGGCCATGGCCCTGGGGGAGCCGGATTCCTCGGGCCGCAGAAGTCCCCGGCCTACGGAAAAAACCTGGGACGTGGAGTGCGATCTGATCGTTGCCGCGGTGGGAGAGACCCCCGATAGGGAGTTGTATACGGCCCTGGGCGTCGAGGTCGATCCGAACGGACGTCCGGTGGTGGACCCGCTGACCATGGAAACCCGTCTGAACGGTCTTTTTATAGTGGGCGACGGCCGCCGAGGACCGGCCAGTATCATATCCGCCGAGGCGGATGGCCGCCGGGCCGCCGAGGCCATCCTGGGGATCCCCCAAGCCGGAGCGGGGCGAAAACACTTTGCGCCCCCTCCCTTGGATTGGGAAAAACTCTCCCACCGGGGCGATACGCTGGAAAGCCTCAGCGAAACGGACCCGGCCTTTGCCCAGCGGGAGGCCGACCGGTGCTTAACCTGTTCTACCGCCTGTCTGCGGTGCGTGGAGGTGTGCCCGAACCGGGCTAACATGGCCATTGGGGTACCGCTCAACGGCCCCCTTTCCCAGGAACTGCAGATCCTCCACGTGGATGAGCTGTGCAACGAGTGTGGAAACTGCGGCTTCTTCTGCCCCTACGACGGGGAACCCTACGCGCACAAACCCACCCTATTCCGGGACGAAGGATCTCTCCGCGCCAGCGCCAACGGGGGCTTCGCGTTCTCCGGGGACCCGAAGTCTCCCGACTTGGTGTATCGGGCCCAGTATGGGGCGGATCAATCGGTAGAACGGCTATCCTTTACTGCTTGGCGGGACCGTTCTTCCCAGGAGGGCATGCTCTGGATCGCCAAGACGGTGGTGGAACAGCATCCGTACCTTATTCCGGGAGGCACCCTATGATGGTAATTGAAAACGTACGGCTTCTTCACTTTTCGCCCCCTTCGGTGGGCGAAATGACGGATATCGCCGTGGAGGGGGACCGAATTATCGAGGTGGGCCCCTCCCTGGCCCAGCGGTATCCCTCCGCCGAGCGGTATACCCCCGAGCCCCCCGGGCAGTACGTCAGCCCTGGGCTTGTCTGTTCCCACAACCACTTTTACTCGGCCCTTTCCCGGGGCCTGATGGTGGATATTAAGCCCAGCAAAGACTTTACCCAACAACTTCAGCACCTCTGGTGGCGTTTGGACCGGGCGTTGGATGGGGATCTGGTGGCTACCAGCGGTATGGCGGGGGCCATGGACGCGGCCCTGCTGGGGGTTACCGCCGTGGTGGACCACCACGCCAGCCCTGCCTGTATAGACGGATCCCTGGACCGCCTGCGGGAGGGCTTTGATACCGTGGGAATTCGGGGGATCCTCTGCTACGAGACCACCGATAGAAACGGTCCCGAAGGCGCCGTAGCGGGGGTTCGGGAAAACGAACGGTTCGCGAAAAAAATAGACCAGGAACGGAAGGCCGGAGCCGATCCTTTGGTAGAGGCGGCTATTGGAGCCCACGCGCCCTTTACCCTGGGGGACGATACCCTGACAGCCCTCGCGTCGGTCTGCGCGTCCACCGGCCGGGGTCTTCACGTCCACGTGGCGGAGGATCGCTTTGACGCTGTGGATTCCCGCTATCGGTTTGGCCTTGACCCGGTGGTTCGGCTGGACCGCTTTGGGCTCTTGGGCCCCCGGACCATCATCGCCCACGGGCTGTACCTTTCGGACGAGGAGGCGGAGCTGATCAACCAGCGGGACGCCTTTTTAGCCCACAATTCCCGATCCAATATGAACAACCAGGTGGGGTACAACCAGAAGCTTGGCCGGTATCGAAACGCCGTGTTGGGGACCGACGGAATCGGGTCCGATATGGTGGAGGAGGCAAACTTTGCCTTTTTTAAGCACCGGGACGCCGGGGGTACCCTTTGGATGGACGCCTTTTTAGGGATGCTCCAGAAGGGCAACCTCCTACTGGAGCGGTACTTCCCGGGGAAAAAATTCGGCCGGGTATCGCCGGGCTACCAGGCGGATCTGACCTTCTGGGACTACGATCCCCCAACTCCGCTGTTAGCGGAAAACCTGGCTGGCCACGTGGCCTTTGGCATGGGGTCCCGGATGGTTCGGTCCACCATGGTCGCGGGCCGCTTTGTGGTCCGAGATAGGACATTGATCGCCGACGGCGAAGCCATAGCCCAACGGGCCCGAAGACAAACCGAACGTTTGTGGGAACGGATGAAGGATCTATAACGCTAAAGGGGTACAACATGAAAGAAACCATGGGAAACGAAATTCGGGAAAAGGCTCGATCGTACAGGGATTATACGGCCCAGAATCTATCCAAAATTGTACGGGTCCCCGCCATGAGCAACCAGGAAAAGGATCGTATCCTTTTGCTAAAAAGCCTCTGCGAAGAGGCGGGTTTTGACGAGGTCCGCATCGACGGGTTGGGAAACCTTTTGGGACGCCTCGGTACGGGACCGAAAAAACTGGTAATCGACGCCCACATCGATACGGTCGGGGTGGGGAACCGATCCCTGTGGGAACGGGATCCCTTTTCGGGGGATATCGAAAACGGCCTGGTGTACGGCCGGGGAACCAGCGACCAGTTGGGGGGCGCCGCGTCGATGATTACCGCGGGCCGGATCCTGAAGGAACTGAAGTATACGGGAGATTATAGCGTCTGGTTTTCTTTTTCCATTATAGAAGAAGATTGCGACGGTATGTGCTGGAAGTACTTAATAGAAGAGGAAAAATTCGTCCCCGATTTTTTTGTCTCCACCGAACCCACCTCCCTTAAACTGTACCGGGGACACCGGGGCCGGATGGAGATGGAGGTTCACCTGAAGGGCCTGTCGTGCCACGGATCGGCCCCCGAACGGGGGATCTCGGCGGCGTACAAGGCATCCCGGGCGGCCCTGGCCATGGAAAAGCTGAACGGGGAATTGAAGAGCGACGATGACGGATTTTTAGGCAAGGGTACGGTGGTGGTCTCTAAAATGGAGGTCCACGGGCCGTCCCAATGTTCGGTCCCCGATCAGGCTATGCTGTACCTGGATCGTCGGCTTACCTGGGGCGAGACCAAGGAACTGGCGATGGACCAGGTTCGCTCCGCAATTTTGGCCGCCGGGGTGGACCAGGTGGACGTGGTGCTCCCGGAATACCGGATAAAGAGCTGGACCGGAAAGGAATACGGCCAGGAGCTGTACTTCCCCACCTGGAAGTTTCCCCTGGATCATCCCTGGGTACAAACCGCCGTGGCAACCCATCGGTCCGTGTTTGACGCCGATCCGGTGGTGGATAAGTGGACCTTTTCGACCAACGGGGTGGCTGTGGCGGGCCGTTTTGGGATCCCCTGCATCGGCTTTGGTCCCGGGGACGAGAGCCAGGCCCACGCTCCCAACGAGGTTACCCGGGTGGACGACCTTTGGAAGGCCGCGGCCTTTTACGCGGCCCTGCCCTACGGTATGGAAAAGACGAAACTATAGGACCGGTTCACTCCGCCGATAAAGGCGGAGCGTCCGCTTGAAAAGGAGCGAAAGTGCGCTGGTTTTATCAATGTACCGAATGCGGAGCCCCGTACCCCATCGAACCGGGGCGGTACCTCTGCGATTCCTGCGCCGCAAAGCAGGAACCGAATAGACCCCTCCGGGGCGTTTTGGAGTGCCGATGGGAGGGTCCGTGGGATGGAGGGCCCACTGATATTCCCTTCCCGGTGGAATCACGGTACTTTCCTTCCATACCGGTGGGGCATACACCCCTTTGGAGTCCAGAACGACTGCGTCAACGGACCGGTTTTCCGGCCCTGTTTATTAAGGATGATACCTGCCAGCCCACGGGATCGTTTAAGGATCGGGCGTCCTACCTGGTGGCGGCCTTCGCCCGATCCCGGAATATTAGGGAGATCGCTCTGGCCAGCACGGGGAACGCCGCTTCCAGTATGGCCGGGGTGGGGGCCGCGGCGGCCCTGAAAATTACGGTTTTTTTGCCCAAGACGGCCCCCATCGCAAAACGGGTGCAGGTACTCCAGTACGGAGCCGAGCTTCGGGAGGTGGATGGAAATTACGACCAGGCCTTTGACGAATCCCTGGAGTACAGCCGAGTAACGGGGACCCTCTCGCGAAACACCGCGTACAACCCCCTGACCATAGAGGGAAAAAAATCCGTCAGCTTTGAAATGATTGCGGATCTGGCGCGGTGCCTGGACTCTGGAGGGGCTAGCCGTATCGTTCCGGACCACGTGTTTGTCCCTGTGGGGGACGGGGTAATCCTGGCGGGACTGTACAAGGGTTTCGAGGACCTGCTTCGTCTGGGCTGGATCGACAGAATTCCCACCATTTGGGCGTGCCAGGCCGAAGGTTCCAGCGCCATCGTCCGGGCTCTGGGGGGGACCGGTTTTGGGGATCCCGTGCCCAGCGAGACGGTGGCCGATTCAATTTCCGTGGACGTGCCCCGGAACGGTTATCACGCTGTGGCCAAACTGCGGGCCCACGGCGGCCGGGGGGTAACGGTGGGGGATGCGGAAATTTTTGCGGCCCAACGGGAGCTGGCTTCCACGGCGGGCCTGTTCGCCGAACCCAGCTCCAGCGCCGCCTGGGCGGGTTTTATCAAGGTTAAGGGAGAACTAAAAACCGATTCCCGGGTGGTCGTGCTGATTACGGGTTCGGGTTTAAAGGATATCAACGGGGCTCTCCGGGGTTTACAATAGGGGATTCTATAACCCGGGATTGTTTTCCGATGAATTTTGAAATTTTTAGTAAAAGGAGAAATCGATGATCGATATACGTATAGATGAGAAAGCCAGAAAGGAAAATATTAAACGGTGTAAAGAAAAGGGAATCCTGCTTCCCACCTTTGAACAGATGCGGGACCCTTCCAAAATTCCCCAGTCGATAAAAGAAGAATTGAAAACCATCGGCCTGTGGGATGTACATAGCCGAAATCTGTTTCGGGTCAATTGGCACAACGAACCCAAGGAACGGGGGGGATTGTTTGGGCCCGTTAATTACCTGGAACTGCCCCGCACTCTTACGGGAACCCGCGCTCGGATCGCGGGGATCGTGGGGAAATGGTTCCCCACGGGGGCCCACAAGGTAGGGGCCGCCTACTCGTGCCTGGTCCCCGAGTTGGTTACCGGGCGTTTCGATCCCACCACCAAAAAGGCCGTGTGGCCCTCTACGGGAAATTATTGCCGAGGGGGAGCGTATATCTCCCGACTGTTGGCCTGTCCTTCCATAGCGATTCTTCCTGCGGAAATGTCCAAGGAGCGTTTCCAGTGGCTTAAAACCATGGCCGAAGAGGTCATCGCCACGCCGGGATGCGAGTCCAACGTGAAGGAAATCTTCGATAAATGCGTGGAAATTCAAAACACCCGGTCCGACGCGGTGATCTTTAATCAATTCGATCAACTACCGAACCACCTGTGGCATTACGCGGTCACGGGAGCCGCCATGGAAGAGGTCTTCCACGCTATGAACAGCCGCGGGGGCTCCCATCTTTCCCTGACCTTATATTCTTCCGGTTCGGCGGGAACCCTGGGCTCCGGAAGTTACCTCAAGGAGCGGTTCCCCGGAGTCCGCGTGGGGGTTGGGGAAGCGCTCCAGTGCCCCACCATTTTAGAAAACGGATTCGGGGGTCATCGGATCGAAGGGATCGGGGATAAGCATATCCCCTGGATTCACAACCTGCGGGATACGGACGTGGCCGTGGCGGTGGATGACGAAATCGCCATTCGGCTGTTGCGGCTGTTCAACGAAAAAGCGGGCCGCCAGGCCCTGGTGGAGGCGGGGCTTCCCCAGGAAACTGCGGACCGCTTGGATTTGTTGGGCATATCGGGGATAGGCAACCTGGTTGCCACCATCAAGGCGGCAAAATACTACGAGTTAGACGAAAACGATATCGGTCTAACGGTGTTTACCGACTCCATGGAACTCTACGGTTCCCGGCTTTTAGAGCTGACGGAGGAACGGGGACCCTACACGGCACGGCAAGCGGATCGGGATTTGGATTTGTTGATGAACCTTTCGGTGGATTATGTGATGGAGTTAAGCCACGTGGATAAACGGCGGGTCCATCAATTAAAGTACTTTACCTGGATCGAACAACTCGGCAAAAGCCTGGATGAACTCCGCTCCCAGTGGGATGATTACCGCTCCTACTGGGGGGAGCTCCACGCTCAAGTAGCCAGCCTGGACGCTCTGATTCGGGATTTTAATTCGGAAGTTCTACGGTAAAACGGGAGGGACCATGGAAATTAAAAACTTAATCCGTCCGAAGAGCCTGGACGAGGCCTACCAGTCCATGGTAGAGCAGGGCGCCTACCCGATTGCGGGGGGGACCTGGGTCAGGCTTGGCTCTCGGGTAATAGAAACGGCCCTGGATCTATCCACCCTGGACCTGCGGTACATTCGTACGGAAAAGGGTAAAATCGAGCTGGGGGCCATGACCACCCTCCGGGATGTGGAGACTTCGGCGGTTTTGGAAAAAGCCTACGGTTCCCTGTTTAAGACCGTAGTGGGGCCCATCGTGGGTATTCCTCTGCGGAATTTGATAACCGTCGGGGGGACTGTCGGAGGGCGTTACGGTTTTTCAGACCTGAATACCCTTCTGCTGGCCCTGGATGCCCGGGTTGTCCTGTACAAAAACGGCGATATGGATTTTGCTTCCTACTTAGAACATAAAAGTTCCAAAGCCCTCCTTATCGAAAAGATCCTGATCGATGAACGGGGCGTTCGGGGAGCCTTTACGTCGATTCGAAAAACGAAAACCGACCTGGCTATTCTTAACGCCGCGGCGGCTTTTACGGGGACCCAGTGGCGCCTTGCCCTGGGGGCCCGGCCGGGGATGGCAAAATTAGCCAAAAACGCGGGGGCCCTTCTGGGATCGGCGGCCCGGCCCTCGGAGGAGGATATCCAAAGGGCGGCGGCCGCGGCGGCCCAGGAGCTGGAGTTTGGCTCGGATATTCGGGGCGACGAGGCGTACCGATCCGCCGTAGCCCCCGTCCTACTCCGCCGCGCTATCTTGGAGGTTCGGTCATGAATATCATCCTAACGATCAACGGACAAAAAAAGACCCTGGAAATAGAATACGGCGATATGCTCACGGAGGTTCTGCGGAAGGCGGGCTACGTGGAGGTAAAGAAGGGGTGCGATACGGGGAACTGCGGAGCCTGCACGGTTTTGCTGGACGGGACGCCCATCACTTCCTGTTCCTTTTTAGCGGTCCGCGCCGATGGACGGGAAATTACCACCATCCGGGGGGTGGAACAAGAGGCGGCGGAGTTCGCCGACTTTTTGACCGCCGAGGGGGCCGACCAGTGCGGATTTTGCTCCCCCGGTTTTGCTATCACGGTACTGGCGATGAAACGGGAGCTGGGTAAGGCTGATGAGTCCACCATAAAGCACTATTTGGCGGGAAACCTGTGTCGTTGTAGCGGGTATGAGGGACAACTGCGGGCGGTTAAAAAGTATTTGGAGGTAAGCCATGGCAAATGAATTTAACGAGGTTACCAAAAGCCGCTCTAAAATTGATGGAAAGGGGCTTGTGACGGGCCGGCCCGCCTACACGGATGATTTTGCTCCGGCGGACGCTCTGATTGTACGGATTCTCCGGAGTCCCCACGCCCACGCTAAAATACTTTCTATCGACGCATCTGAGGCGCTCAAACTTCCGGGGGTGGAGTGCGTTCTTACGTATCAAGATGTGGAGCGGATTCCCTACACCCGGGCAGGGCAGGGGAACCCCGAACCGTCGCCCCACGACAAGTTCATTTTAGACCGTTACGTCCGGTACGTGGGGGACGAGGTAGCGGTGGTGGCCGCGGTGGACGAGGAAACCGCCCAAAGGGCCCTGGAGTTGGTGAAGGTGGAGTACCAGGTTCTTCCAGCGGTCCTGGACTTTGAGACCGCCGCGGATAATCCCACGGTTATCCACCCGGAACCGGAAATCCACGATATGTTCCCCATCGGCTTTGAGCCAAAACGGAATATCGCCGCGGCCTACGACATGGAAATCGGGAACGTGGAAGGGGTACTTCAGGACTGCGATTTCGTGGTTCAAGAAACCTACTACACCCAGGCCCAGGCCCACGTGGCCCTGGAACCCCACACGGCCTTTACCTATCTGGACGTTCAAGGCCGTTTGAACGTGGTAACCTCGACGCAAAACCCCTTTCACACCCGCCGCTTAATGGGCCTGGCCCTCCACCTTCCCTTAAAAAATATTCGGGTTCAAAAACCCCGGATCGGCGGGGGCTTTGGGGGCAAACAGGTGGTACACGTGGAACCCTACGCCGCTCTGGTGACCCTTAAAACCGGTAAGAGCGCTAAGGTGGTGATGACCCGAAAGGAGGTTTTCGAGTCCACCTTTACCCGGCACCAGATGCGGCTGACGGTTCGCATCGGCGCCCGGAGGGATGGGAAAATCAGGGCCATCGACATGCAGGTCCTGTCGAATACGGGGGCCTACGGGGAACACGCCTTGACGGTGTTCATGGTGGGGGGCTCCAAGACCCTTCCCCTGTACAACAAGATTGAAGCCGCCAAGTTCGGCGGTAAAATCGTTTACACCAATAAAATCCCCGCCGGAGCCTTCCGGGGCTACGGGGCTATCCAGGGGAACTTTGCCCTGGAATCGGCGATCGATGAACTGGCCCACAAAATGGGTATGGACCCCGTGGAACTGCGAAAAATCAATATGATCAAGGAAGGGGAGACCAGCGAGGTCTTTAAGATCATGGGCGAAGGAGGAGAGGGTGTGGAAATGATAGTCGAGTCCTGCAAGCTTGACTATTGCGTCCGCCGGGGAGCCGAACTGCTGGGGTATAATCCCCGCCGGCTGGCCTACGAAGTGGCCCCCGGAATCGTCCGCGCCCAGGGTATGGCCATCGCCATGCAGGGCTCCGGAATCCCCCTTATCGATATGGGTTCTGCGAATCTGGAACTCCAGGATGATGGGTTTTTCAAACTCCACATCGGGGCTACCGACCTTGGGACGGGAAGCGATACGATCCTGGCCCAAATCGCCGCGGAAGAGTTGGGGGTGGGCTTGGAGGATATGGTGGTGTACGCCTCCGACACGGACCATACGCCCTACGACGTAGGGGCCTACGCTTCCAGCACCACCTACGTTTCGGGTAACGCGGTATTGAAGGCCGCCCAGGAGATGAAAAAGGCTCTCCGGGCCGCCGTGGCGGATAAGTACGGGCTGGATCCGGAACGGGTGATTTTGAAGGATCGGGAATTTTTTACCGATGGGGGAAAAAAACTCGTCAGTCTTAAGGATTTTAGTTACGACACCCTGTACCACAACGGCGCAAAAATGAAGACCATCGCCACCTCGGCTTCCTATTCGGGAGAAAAGTCCCCGCCCCCCTATTTGGCGGCCTTTGTGGAAATCGACGTGGATACCGAAACCGGAAAAATAGACGTGCGAAACTACGTGGCGGTGGTGGATTGCGGAACCCCCATCAACACCAATTTGGCTAAAATCCAGGTTGAAGGAGGGCTACTACAGGGAATCGGAATGGCCTTATATGAGGACGTCCGGTATTCGGAAAACGGTCACATGCTTACCAATTCCCTTATGTCGTATACCATCCCAACCCGGGAAGATGTGGGTAAGCTCACGGTGGAGTTCGCCGAAAGCTACGAACCCTCGGGCCCCTTTGGTGCTAAGTCGGTAGGAGAAATCGGCATCGACACACCCCTGGCGGCCATTGCCAACGCCCTGTATAACGCCACGGGGGCTCGGGTTCGGGAACTCCCCCTAACACCCCCCCGGGTCTTGGCGGCCATAAGGCGAGCTAAAAGCCGGTAATCTTTTACGCTCCACGGGGCCCCGGGAAACTGGGGCCCCTGCTTTAAGGGAAATTATGGTCATTGTTTTTGTGATCGACAATTATGGTCTTTTGACCAATGGGACTACCATAACAGCCTACCGTTTTGTGGAGGCTCTTCGAGAACGAGGCCATAGGGTTCGGATCGTTAGCGTTGGGGTCCAGGGCCCCGATACGTACTCCCTACCGGAACATTATATTCCTTTGGTTATTCCGGTTGCTCATCAGCAGTCCATGGTCTTTGCGAAATACGATAAAAAAATTATGACAGAAGCTTTTATGGGCGCCGATGTGGTCCATTTTTTTATGCCCTGGCAGGTATCCCGAAGGGGGGTCAAACTAGCCAAAAAAATGGGTGTAGCGGTTACGGGAGCCTTTCATTCCCAACCCGAGAACGTTACCTACGGTGCGGGCTTGGGAGCCTGGGGCGCCCCTGTGGCTTCTTTTTTGTATCGATTTTACCGGTTCCGTTTTTATCGACATGTGGAGCATATCCATTGCCCTTCGTCCTTTATTGCCCAAGAGTTGGTCAAACACCGTTATAAGGGAAGGCTCCACGTGATTTCCAACGGGGTCGCCCCTGCCTTTCATCCTTCAGAACAACCGAAGGCCCCTTCAGACTTTTTCCATATCCTTATGATTGGCCGTTTCGCTCCGGAAAAACGGCAAGATGTGTTAATACGGGCGATAAAACAGTCCCGATACGAGGCTCGAATTAAACTGTGTTTAGCCGGGGCGGGTCCATTGGAAAAGAAACTGAGGAAATTAGCTTCGGGGCTCTCAAACCCACCCACCTTTGGGTTCTATAAACAGGAAGACCTTATTTCTCTAATCCACGCTTCCGATCTCTACATCCATGCGGCGGACGCGGAAATCGAAGCCATCGCTTGTCTGGAAGCCATCGCATGCGGAAAGGTTCCGATAATTTCGGATAGTAAAAAGAGCGCCACCGGCCAATTCGCTTTGGATGAACGAAGTCTATTTAAGGCCGGTAATAGTCGAGATTTAGCCAAAAAGATCGATTATTGGATCGAGCATCCCCAGGAGCGGGTTGCCATGGAAGCCGCCTACGCCCAGCGGGCCCAGGTGTACCGGCTTGAATACTCGATCAGGAAGGCAGAGCAAATGTTCAATATGGCCCGGCAGGACGGCCAAACGAAGGGGATTGAAAAAACAAGTTTGGGGAGGGACTATAAACGGCGGATAAACAAGGGAATACCGACCCGGTTATTTTCTATACTTTTTTATTACATCATCGCTATTCCTCTCCTTTGGTTGTACTGCGCCTTTGTTTTTCGGTTACGGGTACAAAACCGGTCTATTTTACGCAGAGTCGCCAAAAAAGGCGGGGCCGTATTGGTTGCCAACCACGTACACCCCCTGGACTCGGCCATGATCGGTTTAGCCGTGTTTCTGAAAAAGCCTATTTTTACCTCCATCCCGGATAATTTTAAACAGCCCATTACGGGTTTTTTAGTGAACGCCCTGGGCAGTGTACCTATTCCAACCAATTTAACCGAAGGCCGAATCTTTTTTTACGAACTTTCCCGTCTCTTACGGTCCCATCGTTTTATTCATGTGTTTCCCGAAGGCGAGCTGGTCCGGTTTGACGATACCCTGCGAACCTTTAAACGGGGGGCCTTCCAGTTAGCAGTGAAAGCGGCTGTACCGGTAGTTCCAATACGGATATTTTTTAAAAAACGAAAAAAGGGGATCCTGCGTTTTTTATTTGGTCAAATAGTTTTTGTTAAAATTGGACAGCCCCAGTATCCGGATCCCCAACTTTTAGAACGGGAAGCCACAAGGGACCTGATGCAAAGGACGAGACTGGAAATGGAAAGGTTGCAGAATATACATCCTGGTTAAGATCATAACACGATACCGCGGGACCCCTGGGTATTCTGGAGCTGACAGGGCCCCTGGTTCCCTTGCCCCGTTTGCAAAGGTCGATGGTAAAACCAGCAAAGCCAGGGCCGCGAATAAACCGGTAACGGGGCAGGTCTCGAACCGATAGTTTCTACAACAGTCGGGCCGCCAGCTCCGCCAGTTCGCTCCGTTCGGTCTTTTGCAGGGTGATATGTCCAAAAATGCTTTCGCCTTTAAAGGCTTCCACCAGGTAGGAGAGACCGTTGGAATTGGCGTCCAAATACATATTGTCAATTTGTTCGGGGTCTCCGGTCAAAACGACCTTGGATTGGGAACCGGCTCGGGAGACGATGGTTTTTATTTCGTGGGGAGTTAAATTCTGGGCTTCGTCGATGACGATAAATTGGGACGGAAGGGATCTTCCCCTGATATAGGTAACCGCTTCTACTTCCATATACCGGTCTTTAAAAATTTGATCCATGTTTTTTAGGTTGGGACGTTTGTTTAGAGAGAGCAGGTACTCCAGGTTATCAAAGATTGGCTCCATCCACGTAGCCAGCTTAGCTGACTTTTCTCCCGGCAGGTAACCGATATCTTTTCCAAGGGGGACAATGGGGCGGGAAACTAAAATTCGATCGTACCTTTTTTCGTCTATCACCAAATGAAGTCCCGCGGCGATGGCCAGCAGGGTTTTTCCGGTTCCAGCCCGTCCTACGAGGGTTACACAGGAAATATCGGGGTTTAGCAGAAGGTCTAGGGCGGCCCATTGCCGTTCGTTTCTAGCTTGAATTCCAAAACATTGTTTGCGTTCTGGAGAAACGAATTCTAGTTGTCCGGTTTGAATAGACCAACGGCAAAGAAAATCCGGAGCCGACTCTGAATTGTGGATATGGAGGTACTCATTGGCTCGAAGTTTAAAATTCCCCTGGTTAAGGATATTCCGTACTGAGGCCTCGTTCGTTTGAAAATCCTCGCTAAGGGGGTCCTTTACTTCCAAATCCCGAAAACCCCCGTAGAGTTCCGAGGCGTTAACCTTTTGTTTTTCATAATCCACCGCCCGCAGACCAAGGGCGGCGGCCTTGACCCGGGCGTTAATATCCTTGGATACAAAAAAGACCGGCCGACCATCCCGAGATAATTCAGCGGCCTGGAGGATAATGATGTTATCGTTTTTATCCAAGGGTAAATCGTCCGGGGGTGCGCTTACTCGACCAAAAATTACCCGCAAAAGGGAACCGTTTTCAAGTTTGACCCCGCTACGGACATCTCCCCCTTTCACCAAATTGTTAAAGAAACGGATCGCGTCCCGGGCGTTCTTCCCCCGCTGGTCCTGATAGGTTTTTAACTTATCCAGCTCTTCCAAAACCACCAGGGGAATAGCGATTTCCACATCCCTAAAGGAAAGAACCGCCTCCGGGTTATGGATAAACACGTTGGTATCGATAACAAAGAGTTTATTCGATTTGGGCATACACCAAAAGTGTACTACCGCTTCCAAATACAGGCAAGGCTCTTGCAAACCCAGGCAAGAATAAATAGGAAAACCGGACATTTTATTTTACAGGAGAGCAAAAACGACTTGCGTATTACGCTGAGCACGGTATAATTGCACCGGAATGAGGCTTGAATCTTCGGAAAATCGGGGCGTTGGGTCGCTGTCTCCGGTTCCCGATGGTTTTTCCAGGGAGTTTTTTATGCACCCCATACGTTTTACCGGTTGTTTCCTCCGCTCCATTGTCCGATACCATCTGTAGGATCTTATATGGATATGACGCCGACTTTTGATGAAATGCGGGACGCGTTCCACGATCAGGAACTATTGATAGAAATAGGCCGTGAATTGATGCGGGAACGGGATACGGATAAGCTCCTGCGCCGTATTTTAGACGTGAGCCGCCATATAACCGGGGCCGATGCGGGAAGTATCTTCCTGGTGGAAGAAGCCCACGGTTCGTCTTTGCTACGGTTCAAATACTCTCGGACCGTTTCTATGGACCTTCCCTACGAGGAATACACCATGCCACGGACCACGGGGTCAATCGCGGGGTACGTTTCTTTAACCGGTAGGACCTTGAATATCGACGACGTGTATCATCTTGATCCGTCTCTTCCCTTTAGTTTTAACGATTCCTTCGATTTAGCCCACGGGTATCGGACCAAATCCATGCTAATCGTTCCTATGACCGATCATACGGGGGCGATTGTCGGGGTTGTTCAGCTTATAAACTCAAAAGAAAACGGTAAAAATTACACCCTCGATCCGGATACGATACTCCTTAAAACCTTTGAGGATTTTGATACGATGGTCGTGCCTTTTAAAAAGAGGTACGAAGGACTTATGGAGGCTGTGGCGGCCCAAGCGGCGATAGCCCTGGAAAATGCGGCCATGATAAAAAGGATCCTGAACCAGTTTGAACAATTTGTGTTAGCCGCTGTCGAAGCGGTGGAAGAGCGGGACCCCGCTACCAGCGGCCATTCGTACCGGGTCGCTCGGATCGCTGTTCAAATCGCCCAGAGCTTAAACGATCAGGATAGAAAGGCTGGCCTTCCCTGTCGCTTTTCGGAGGCCGCTATCAAAGAACTGGAGTACGCAGGGCTTCTGCATGACTTTGGAAAGGTGTACATCGATCCCTCTATTTTCTTAAAGGCAAAAAAACTGTACCCCGAGGATTTGGAGAAGCTTCAGCTTCGGCTTAAGTATCTTCGTCGTTCTTTGGAACTGGATTATTCTCAGCGGCAAAACGATTTGGATAGCGACACGGTTCGCTTGCTGGACCAGGAACGGGACCGCCACATCGCTGAACTTTTGGAAATTACCAAACTTATTGAACATCTCAACGAACCCTCCATTACACCGGAGGATCCAGAAACTGTCATTTCGAGGATTCTTAATTCCCCTATTCCTCGATCCGTAGGAATAGACGATGAAACGATACCCCTGCTGACGGAATTGGAAATCGCAAATTTACGGATCAGAAAAGGAAGCCTGAACGACCAAGAACGCTCTGAAATTGAGCGTCACGTGGTTCGATCCTACGAATTTGTTAAGCGGATTCCCTGGCCTCGGGAGTACGAAGGTATCCCCCTCTACGTTAAGACCCACCACGAAATGCTCAATGGTACGGGGTACCCCGACGGTTTGAGGGGAGATCAGATACCCATTCAGGGGCGGATCCTGGCGGTGGCCGATGTGTACGACGCCCTAACCGCGTCGGATCGGCCTTATAAAAAAGCCGTTCCCCTGGAAAAGGCTCTGGCCATTTTGGAAGACGAAGCTAAGCGAGGCCGATTGGACGGGGCTCTGGTCGCGATTCTAAAAAAGATAACCCGGGAAGAGTAACGAGAAACAAATTTTTCTTGACGAAATAGCAATATTGGATTTAGAATATTTGCATGCAACTAATAAAATGTTGCGATATTCTGTCAAACTAATATTGAGGGTTACCCATAATGATCGACGTACCGCCCATACTGCGAACTCCACAATTAATTGGGGCACAGCCCGCCCCGAATCGTTTTGTGGCCCAACCCATGGAGGGCAACGACGGCGAGAATGGAGGGCGGCCATCGGAACGGACCATACAACGGTATGAAAACCTCGGACGAGGGCTATGGGGCGTCGCGGTGATGGAAGCGGTTTCGGTGGTGGGCGACTGCTTGGCTCGGGTAAACCAGCTGATTTTGGAACGGCGAAATTTGGACGCCTTTAAACGTTTGGTTGGGGCGTATAAATCGGCAAACCCCGAGGGTATCCTTTTGGTTCAATTGACCCATTCTGGCAGGAAAGGAAGCGCGGGTACGGTACCGACCACCTTGTATAAGGGTGGCCCCACGGGAGCGAGACTTCTGGAAACCTCGGAAATTGAGGCTATACGACAAAAGTTTGTGGAAGCGGCCCGGATGGTAGAGGAAGCGGGGGCCGATGGGATCGACTTTAAAATGTGCCATGGGTACTTTGGTGCGGAGATGCTTCGGCCCGCGAACGTTCGAACCGATGGTTGGGGAGGTTCCTTCGAGGATCGTACGAGGTTTTTACGGGAAAGCTACGGCGAAATTAGAGCGGCTTCGGTCCGTTCGGATTTTATTATTGGCGCGAGAATTTCCCTGTACGAGGGGATTCGTGGCGGTTGCGGAACCGGGGCTCCGGACGAATTGGTGGAAGACCTGTCGGAAATGAAACGGCTGGTTCTGCTGATGAAAGAATTGGGAATGGATTACATCAACGTTTCCGCCGGTATCCCCGGAGAAATTTCCGAACTAACCCGCCCTGTTCCCCAGGGACGATGGTTCTACCTCGATCACATCCGTTATTCAAAGACCGTTACGGAAACGCTACGTTCTAATCCTTCAAATCAAACGATGGGAACGTCCAGTGGGAGAACCGCTATTGTCTCCGCTCATAACCGGTCCGACACGGGGCCCGCGGTGATTCAATCGGCCTATTCCATTTTAAAAGCCGAGGCGTTAAACCTTGCGGCGGATTGTATTAGCCGAGGTTATTCGGATTTCGCGGGTTTTGGACGGCAAGAATTCGCTGACCCGGAAACTCCGGCCAAACTATTCCGGGGCGAAGAACCCCGTTGGTGTACCGGTTGTTCGGGTTGTTCTAAATTGATGGTAAAACAGGTTAACGATGGATGTTCTTTCTACAATAGCTATTATAAAAAATTATTGTCCTCCACATCGGCGGGAGCGTAGAGAGTCATGACGAAACGAAGGGTCACGGTTTATGACGTGGCTAAAGCGGCCAGGGTTTCCACGAGTACGGTTTCCCGGGCGCTGGACGATTCGGATTTGGTGGGCGAGGAAACGCGACGTCTAATAAAAGCTACGGCGCTCCAACTAGGATTTGAGCGACGGTTGATACGTCGGCCCGAATCCCGGACGATTATGACGATCAAGTTGTACATTCCCGAGAGTCGGGACGTGTACGTCCATCTGTTCTACGACGTGGCCTTGCTCATTGACGGCATTCAGCGGGGCTTTGGGGATGTACGGGTCAATATCATAACAGCCCTCAACGATGGTTCCGATGGGGCTTTTAACGCAAAAAAGACCGCCGTTGTGGATGGGGTGATTTTTGCGTTTACCGAAGCCGATCCTTCTTTGTACGAGCGGTACGCGAAACGGGATGTGCCGGTAATTCACATCAATCGGGTGCATCCGGAATGGAACTTCGTGGCGGTGGATAATTATTTAGGTATGGAAACCCTTCTCCGGCGGGTTGCTGAGGTTCGGGGTACGAAAAAACCCTGTTTTATAGGATTTTCCCCCGTAGCGTATATCTCCAGGGAACGACGGGCCGGACTTTTAGGAGCCGCTTCCAAACTGGGTATCCGTCTTGGACCGGAGGATTGTTTCGAGTTCGCCGATATCCCCGGAATTGATGGACCCTTTATCAGATCCATCACCGATCGGGGGTACGACTCGATCTTTTGTTTTAACGATCTAATCGCGGTGCATATATATAATCGGGCTCTCCGAGAAGGGTTAGAAATTCCCCGGGATTTTGCCCTTACGGGATTTGATAATTCGCCGGTCCTGGATTTGGCCCCCCGAAGAATTGATACGGTGGAGTTTTCAATCCAAGAGCTGGGATTTCGAACCGGAGCCTGGTTGAAAGCTCGATTGGTGGATCGATCGGATGATGATATCAGGATGACCTTAGCGGGAGATTATATCCCTGGGGAAACCATCTCGGAGAACTCCCCGAGACATCGAAGGGGGCGATTGTGACTGCGTTACCGCCCCTTATGGTGGATAACCGGGAAATACCCGTGGACCGTTGTGGCGTCCTGGTGATAGGTTCCGGCGCGGCGTCGCTGGCTACCGCGGATCGGCTGGCGGCTTTGGCCGCTACCTCTAGCGAGCCGACCATCGCGGAGGATACGGTGATCGTTACCGAATCTCTGCAAACTGGAACTTCCCGTAACGCGGGTTCCGATAAGCAGACTTATTACCGTTTAGCCTTAGCCGAGAAGGAGGGGGATTCGGCCTACGATATGGCGAGAGCCCTGTGGGATGGCGGCGCTGTCCACGGGGATATCGCCCAGGCCGAGGCGGTGGGTTCTGTGGAAGCGTTTTATCATCTTGTATCTATCGGGGTTCCCTTTCCGATGAATAGTTCCGGTGGATTTGTGGGATATAAGACGGACCACGATCCCCGAAAACGGGGTACATCCATTGGTCCCTACACTTCCAAAGTGATGGTGGAACGGCTTTTGCAAGAAGTAAATCGCTGGGGGATCCCGATTCTTGAGGGCTTGCACGCGGTAGCCCTTGTCGCGGCACCCCCACGTTTAGACGAGCAGGGTATTCAGATTGCTTCAGGAAGGGTGTTCGGCGCTCTTTTTGTGGATCACACCCGGTTGACCGAACCATCCTATGGTTTACGTTTTATCGTCGCCGACGCGGTTGTATTCGGTGTTGGGGGGCCCGGCGGGCTTTATGGTTCCTCGGTGTACCCCCAGGGGCACTCGGGCGCTATCGGTTTGGCCCTAGAGGTCGGAGCCCCCTGCGTCAACTTGACTGAAAGCCAATTTGGGCTAGCCTCCCTGGGCTTCCGTTGGAACGTATCCGGTACCTATCAGCAGGCTGTTCCGCGTTACGTATCCGTGGGCCCTGAAGGGGACGAGGAAGAATTTCTTAACCCCTATTTTCCAAACCCCGGAGCTCGGGATTCGGCGGTGTTTTTAAAGGGCTACCAATGGCCCTTTGATCCCCGAAAGGTCGCGAAGGGTGGCTCGTCGTTGATCGATCTTCTGGTCCATCGGGAACGGCTCGTTAAGGGGCGCCGGGTTTTTATGGATTTTAGGCGAAATCCAGAGGGCTGGAATGCTAAAAGTCTTAACGACGAGGCACGGCATTATTTGGAAAAATGTTCAGCCCTAGAAGGCACTCCCTACGATCGACTGAGGCGAATGAATCCCATAGCGGTAGAACATTACGCGGCCCATGGAATTGATTTGTCAAAGGAAATGCTGGAGATAGGGGTCTGCGCCCAGCATAACAATGGTGGCTTAGCCGCCGATGGGTGGTGGGAATCCATCAGCCTGGACCGGCTTTTTCCCGTGGGCGAGGTAAACGGTTCCCATGGGGTTTATCGACCCGGCGGTTCGGCCTTAAATGCCGGACAGGTCGGAGCTCTGCGCTGCGCCCGACGGATTGTGGGGGCATACTCTAAGGCTGATTTGCGGGATACGGATTGGCGCGAGCTGGCGTCTGACAAAACCCGGGAATTGGTTGACATAATTCAAGGAGCACTAGAAAAGAGAGGCTCCGATGTCGAATGTTTGGACGCCTACCAGAGGGAGTTTCAAAAACGGATGGATAGGGTCGCGGGAATAATTCGACCGGTAGAAGAAGTCAGAAAAGCGGCAAAGGAAGCTTTGGACCAATACTATCGTTTTAAAAACATCCGTATCGATGCGCCCTCGGAAATCCCAGATTTGCTCCGTTCCCGTCACCTCGTGTTAGCCCACGCGGCGTATCTGGAAGCCATCGCATCGTATATAGAAGCGGACGGAGGTTCCCGGGGCTCCTATTTGGTTACCGGATTAAAGGGCGTAGTCCTCCATCCAACTTTGGATGATAAATGGAATTCCCTGCCAGAAAAAAAAGAGCTGTTAGAATATTTAGAAGAACTCCGGTACCTTGGCGCTGGTACCTTTAAAGTCCGGTGGGAAAGGCGACGGCCTATCCCCGAGACCGATGACTGGTTTGAAACGGTTTGGCAAGCCTTCAGGGAAGGCGAGATCTTCAACCAAAGGAGAAACGTATGGTCGCGTTCCAATTGATAGTAAATGGGGTTGCCTTGATACCGGATCGCCTTTAAACGGCGATCCGGTATGCCCAACTAGAGTTTGGGAATATGCAAGCCCCCATCAACGTGGATCACCGAACCGGTGGCGTAGGACCATGAACCCTCGGCGAGGGTTTTGACAACGGCGCCCACGTCCTCAGGCGTTCCCCACCGCGCGGCGGGCACCAGGCCCTCGGCTATCAGGGAGTCGTATTTTTCTTTTACCCCCGCGGTCATATCGGTGGCCATAATTCCTGGACGGACTTCAAATACCGAAATACCTTCCGGCGCTAGTCGATGTGCCCATAATTTTACGGCCATGGAAAGTCCGGCTTTTGAAACGCAATATTCGCCCCGGTTGAGGGATACCGTCTCCGCTGAAACGGAACTTATATAGATTATGGATTTTGGATACCCCAAGTCTGCGGTTGTTTTTTGCTGACCATCGGAGATCATACGCCGAGCGACTGCTTGGGTTAGGAAATAGGGGCCCTGAAGGTTGGTTCTCAGGAGTTCCTCGAAGGATCCTTCGTCCGCTTCTAGAATATCCGCCCTGACCCTGGGGGCGATTCCCGCGTTGTTCACCAAAGCGTCTACCGTACCGGTCAAATTCCATGCTTCCTCGATCAGCCGAGCTCGGTCCTCCGCCTTGGAGATATCCGCTTGGACAGCCAGGAAGCGTTGAGCTGGCGACGACGCGGCGTTGCGGCATTGGGCCAGGGAGATTTGGGCGGTCTCCTGGTTGCCATGGTAGTTAATGACCACCGACCATCCGGCTTTAGCCAAGGCTACCGCTATGCCCCTGCCTATCCCCCTGCCCGCTCCGGTTACCAACGCCGTTATATTTCGTTCCATTGGGACCTCCCAGGGAATTATCCCCTCAGCTTTTTGTTCCACAGTTGCATGCAACAGATTGTAGCACACTCATCTCTTTTGTCAAGAAAGGGAGGTCCCCTGGTTTATCGTAGGGGTTTATAACCGGCTTCCGGGGTCAAAGTTTTATCGGTCATTTCTTTGAACAACGATCGAGCGTCCTCCCGGGATAACTTTCTAATTTGCTGATCGTTGAGGAACACGAGGAAGGCCTTCTCCAAGTTCCGCTCCAAAGCGGCTTCCAGAATCCCTTCCTGGTTTTGAACGTGTTGAAGAGTCAGGTTCCGCAAAGAGTTGGGCATTCCATCGGTAATTACGGGTTGAACGCTGTCGCGGCAAAAGAACGCGTTGGTCTCCACCACCGCAGACAGTGGCATGTCAGGCATTTGACCCCGGTTGGGAAGGTTTACATTGGTAACCAGGTTTCCCAGCCCCAAAAGCGCTTTGATCTGACGGATACCCTCTTCTCCAGAGGATTCGGGGATAAATTTTTCCGTTCCCTTCCGGTATGCTAGACTTTTCCGCTTAAGATCCTCCCGCATTTCGATACGGAACGAAACGGGGGTCAACGTAAACTTCCATTGTTTTACCTGTTCGGGGTTGGCGAGGTACCAGGAGGGGGGACAGAATTCCGCTAGGTGGCGATCCCCAGCCGCGCCGATAACGCCGTACCGTTTAAAGAGATCGAGTTTTACCCGTTCGCAGGATTCAAAGTAGCTGTTCAGCCAATTCTTATCGCCCCCATCTTCAAACCCCGTTTCGGCGAATTCGTCGGCGAATTTTTCGTAGAGGGGAAACAGGTCAATATCCTTCCACGTAGCCCTATCGATCCACGTAAAATGGTTGATACCGATGACCCGGGTGGTGATATCTTCCCGTCGAACTTTCTCTCCCTTGGCAAGACCAGACCGTTCAATCACCTTTATAAGGAGTTTTTGGGTACCGAAAACTTCGTGACAGCATCCAAAAGCCTTTATCTGGGGGAATTCGTGATAGAGCGTCCGGGTGCAGATGGTCATGGGGTTGGTATAGTTTAAAACCCATGCGTCCGGAGCCCAGTCGCGGATAGCTCGAGCTATGGTTTGGTACATGGGAATGGTCCTGAGGGCCCGAACAAGGCCTCCGGGCCCGACGGTGTCCCCCACGGATTGGTAAATGCCGTACTTTTCCGGAGCGTGAACGTCCACCGCCATTTCGGTAAAATCTCCCGGCAGGATGGAAATAAAGA
>CAYRLW010000036.1:0-4123 GCA_964425215.1 uncultured Treponema sp. | reverse complement strand
TTCATAACGTACTCCCGTGTATATAGTTTAGGCGTAAAAATCACGCCTTGGCTCCGTGGCTTCCACGAAATTCCCGGGGGCTAGAACCCTCCCGTTTCGCGAATATCCTGCTAAAATACAACTCGTCCCCAATGCCGATCCGTTGGGCCGTTTCTTTTACCGAAAGGCCGGCGAGTAAAAAATCCCGGGCGGCGTTCATCCGGCAACGGAGCAGGTATTCGGTTGGTGGGATCCCGAACTTTTTGCGGAATACTCGAACCGCGTAGTCCCGGCTATAGGGTACATCTTTCATGGCCAATTCCAACGCATCCGGGGAGGCCATGTGGCGCTCCAATTTTCCAGCCATATCAAAAACAAAACGAAGCTTATCCTGGGGCCCGATCCGTTCACCCCTAAAGGCGTCTCGAATAAAAGAAAACAGAACCGCCATAAAAAGGCTTTCTCGAATAGAAGCTGATTTATCCCGATCTCCCAAATCCACGTAGTAATTAAAATAGTCCCCCACCCTGGACCAATCGGATAATTGGACCAGGGGATCATATTCGATAAGGTTGAAAAAATCGGTAACTCCACCAAGCAGTAGGTCGAAGTGTTGGGCTATGGCGATAAAATTGTCGGGACTTGTTTTTTGAGCCCCGATGATGGAATCGGGAGGGCAGAGAAGACCGTAACCCCTTTGCAGGTCGTAGGAAAGACCGTTGATCTTAAAACGAGCGGATCCTCCATAACAGACAAAGAGGTCATAATCCTTATAGACCGCTCCCTGAATGGACCAGGAGTCGTCCTGGCTTTGGCGAAAAGGCCGCCCGTTGAGGTAAAGAACAAAACTCCCGGGTCGTAGGTCGTCTAAAATTGTAGAAGGTCCGACGCTCATGGCTTTAACCGTCGTGGTACTCCGATTCGGAATAATAAATCAAGGGGTATTTGGTCGTTCGTGTCCATGTTTTTTCCGTTTCCGTCGATATGAAGAATCGATTAAGTACGCTACGATATGGATATACTTGCTAAAAGGAGGGACTATGGAAAATAACTCAAAAATTAAACTTTTGATTATCGGGCTTGGGAATATGGGAAGCGCCCATGTAAAAAATTCCCTTAAGACGCCGAACGTGGAATTAGTGGCCATTTGCGATGAAAAAAAAGAGAGGGTTGACGCGCAAATCGCGTTAGGTGTTACAGCAAAGGCTTTTTACGATTATCGGAAGGCACTCAAAGAATCAGGCGCCGACGCGGTATTGATCGCCACCCCCCATTATAGTCATCCGGAAATTGGTTTGGAAGCCTTCGCCCGGGGGCTCCATGTACTGGTCGAAAAGCCCGTGGGGGTTCACGCTCTGGACGCCCGGCGGATGGTGAATGGGTGGGAAAACGCGAAACGGCAAAAAGCGGATTTGGTGTTCGCCGCCATGTTTCAGCAGAGAACCTGGGGGCATTGGAAAAAAATTAAATCTCTTATCGACGAGGGCGATCTGGGAAAGCTAGTCAGGACCACGTGGATCATTACCGACTGGTTCCGTACCCAAACCTATTACGATTCCGGGGATTGGCGGGCCACCTGGAGCGGAGAGGGCGGCGGAGTGCTTTTAAACCAGTGCCCCCACAATTTGGATTTGTACAACTGGCTTGTGGGTTTCCCTAAGCGGGTTCATGGTTTTGTTTCCCTGGGCAAGTATCATGATATCGAAGTGGAAGATGAGGTTACCGCCTATTTTGAACACGAAAATGGGATGGTTGGTCATTTTATCACCACCACCGGCGAGGCTCCGGGAACGAATCGGTTGGAAATAGTCGGGGAACATGGAAAGGTGGTATATGAGAACGGAAACATCATCTTCCACCGCAACCGGATTTCCATGCTAAAGTACCTTAAGGAATCGAAGGAAAGTTTTAGCGTCCCCGAGTGTTGGAAGATCGATGTTCCTTTTTCTACCAGTACCGATCCAGGGCACCGTTTAGTTTTAGAAAACTTTGCCGACGCTATCCTAAAAGGAATCCCCCTAATAGCCCCGGCCAGGGACGGCATCCCCGCGGTGATGCTGGGGAACGCGATTCTTTATTCGTCGCTTATCAAAGCTCCCGTTGAATTACCCATGGACGAGGAAGCCTATGCTCGAAAGCTGGCTGAATTGGCGGCTGGATCCCGTTATAAGAAAAAAACGACTTCGCCTTCTTCGGTAGCGGATCTTTCTAAATCGTATTAAGGAAGGGGTATGAAAAATATCGCGTTGAACCTGTACAGCGTTCGAAAGTATTGTCTTAGCCCCGCGGATTTAGACGGTACCTTGGGTAAAATTAGATCCATTGGGTATTCTGCAGTGCAGGTTTCAGGGGTTCCAAACGTCCCGGCATCGGAAATTGCAAATCTTTTAGATAAGCACGATTTAGCCTGCGCCGGCTGTCACGAAAATCTGGCCCAGCTCCGGACCGATTTTCCTGCTATTGTCTCCAAATTGAAAACCCTGGGAACGACGTTTACGGCCCTGGGTTCTCCAGGGGATTGGTCCGAAATATCCGAGGAGAAGCTTGGTTCCTTTATCTCAGAACTGGAAGAATACGCCCAGCGATTCAATGCCGAAGGGATCCGGTTTGGCTACCATAATCACGCATACGAAATGGAACGCCGAAACGGAAAGACGGTTTTAGCTCGTATATACGATGAAGCCCCCACCCTGTCTGGTGAACCGGACACCTATTGGATCCAACGGGGCGGGGGTGATCCTGCAACTTGGATCCGTAGACTCTCTGGCCGGCTTCCGGCGGTGCATCTAAAGGATTTTAATTGGTACGATAAGGATTCGTATTTTGCCGAGGTAGGGCAGGGAAATTTAGACTGGGAAGCGATCCTGGACGCGTGCGCGGCCGCCGGAACCGAATGGTATATCGTTGAACAGGACGAACCGAGTCCCTTTAGAGATATTTTCGAGTCCCTTCGGCTGTCTTATGAGTTTTTAAGAAGGAGGATAGGGGAATGAGCCACTCTAAAACAACAGGCTATACATTTTCAGGTTTCGCTGACGAAGCGGGCGATTCGATTCAAGAACAGATTCGGGCTACTAAGGAACTGGGTTGGACTCGTATCGAGTCTCGGAATATTAACGGTAAAAACCTTACGGACATCGATGATGGTACTTTTGAAGAGGTGGTAACCGCTTTGAAGTCCGAAGGGGTAACGATCGACTGTTTTGGGAGCGCTGTGGCTAACTGGGCTAAGGATCCCCGAAGCGAGGAAGATTTTAAAAAAAGCATCGAGGAACTTGAACGGGGAATTAAAAGGATGAATCGTCTAGGAACCCGGTATATCCGGGGGATGAGTTTCCGGGCTCTTAAGGAGACCCGGCCGGATAGTATGGACATTGAGGAACAGGTAGTCCGTAAACTTAAGTACCTGGTTTCCCTTTGCGCCGATGCTGGCGTTATATACTTACACGAAAATTGCGCCAATTTTGGGGGCCTGTCCTGGGAACATACTCTGCGGCTGGTGGAACGGGTCAATTCGCCGGCCTTCAGGCTGGTTTTTGACACGGGAAATCCCGTGGGAACCTATGATCGTCGTGGAAAACCTTGGGAACGGCAGAACGCCCTGGAGTTTTACCAAAGGGTCAAGGATTTTGTCGATCGGATTCATATCAAGGATGCCCATTTCATCAAACCCACCGATGGCATATTTAACGATATCGACCATTGTTGGCCCGGAGAAGGGGAAGGTCACGTGACAGAAGTTATAGCCGAGGCGCTACGATCGGGTTTTGCGGGGACCTTCTCCATCGAGCCCCATCTGGCCGCCGTGTACCACGCTCCTAATGGCGAAAAGATTGAACGGGATCGAAGGGCTACCTACGTGGAATACGGACGCCGGACTATGAAATTGGTAGAGCTTGCCCAGGGTTTATGAAATTTCGCTGGATTAGCGGACCCGTTGGGTTTACTATTCCCGTATGGACTCGGAATCACGGTATAAAAAAAGGCTGTTCCGCGGGTATATATCCATAGCGATAGTACCTGCGGTTTTTTTTCTTATCCTCGGCGCCGTTTCTGTGGTGCTTTCCTTGCTTTTTGTTTCCAAGGAACTCTCTATCATTAACAAAACATCCCTGGAACAGGTACGAAACGCGGTGGAGACGGT
>CAYRLW010000035.1:0-39727 GCA_964425215.1 uncultured Treponema sp. | reverse complement strand
CACAGGAGGTTGAAGACTGATGGCATCGGATATGTCCGAAGCGATCCGCCAACTGATTCAGGATCGTGGTATTTCAGAGGAACTGGTCCTCAAAACCATAGAGAACACCCTCCTGGCGGCGTACAAGCGCCGTTACGGTAACGCGGATAACGCGGTGGTACGTTTTAACGACGATAATACCCAGGTGGCGATTTTCGCAAAGAAAAAAATAGTCGATGGGGTCTACGATCCGGTTTCGGAAATCGACCTGGAAGAAGCAAGGGAACTGGACCCGGAAGCGGAGATCGGTGATGAATTGCTGATCGAAGTGGACCCAAAGGAATTTGACCGAATCGCCGTTCAAAGCGCTAAACAGACGGCCCATCAGTCGATCCGGGAGATCCAGAAGGATAGCCTCTATTCGGAATACAAGGATAAGGTCGGCGAAATAATTATCGGCTACTACCAGCGGGAACGGAACGGCACGATATACGTGGATTTAGGGAAGGTTGAGGGAATTTTACCGAGGAAATACCAATCTCCCCGGGAAGTTTACCACGTAAACGACCGTATTAAGGCCCTGATTACGGAGGTCAACAAGACCCCCGCGGGTCTCCAAATTGTGCTTTCCCGTACCCACACGGACTTTGTTCGGGCTATTTTCGAGCTGGAAGTTCCGGAGGTCTACGACAAGACCGTGGAAATTCATAAGATTGTCCGGGAGCCCGGGTATAGAACCAAACTAGCCGTGTACTCCAACCGGGACGATGTGGACCCCGTGGGAGCCTGCGTGGGTCTTAAGGGTGTCCGAATACAATCGATTATCCGGGAGTTGGAAGGTGAGAAGATCGATATTCTTAAATACGATCCCGATCCTCGACGTTTTATAAAGAACGCCCTGTCCCCCGCGGAAGTTCGGGATGTGATCATTTTAGACGAGGCGAAACATCAAGCCCTGGCGGTGGTCAACGAATCCCAGCTCTCTTTAGCGATTGGTAAACAGGGCTTAAACGTTCGTTTGGCAAATAGGCTGGTGGACTGGAATATCGACGTTAAAACCGAAGCCCAATACGCCGAAATGGATATTTCTTCCGAATCCCGTCGGGCCGTATCGGAACTTTTTGGGGACACGGAGGAGTACGAGGAAGAAATTACCCGTATTGCCGAGTTGCCGGGGGTGGATCCCGTCGTTGCCGCGGCTCTAGCCGAAAACGGTATCGAATATATTGAAGATTTCTTGGCCCTTTCGGAAGAACAGCTTTCGGAGCTTCGGGGAATTAGTTCGGATCAACTGAAGGTCCTGCAGGGCCTGATCGATGAAAATGTCGAAATTGTGGAAGAGGAAGTGCAAGCCGAGGTTCCGGAAGAAGAAGAGCCGGTAACAGGGGAAGGCGAAGCGCTGGACGAAGAGACGGAAGAGTATGAGTGCCCCGAATGCGGCGCGAAAATTACAACTGATATGACAACCTGTCCTAATTGTGGCATTGGGTTGAGCTTCGAATACGAAGATGAAGAGTAAAGGTGGATTATGGCTGAGGAATTCGATACTACGCAAAAACCGAAAGTGGAGCTGATTAAACACACGAAAACCGCCTCCGAATCTATGGAGGGGGCGGCGTCTCCTTCCGTAGCCCCCAGCGGTCCGGAACATGGGGAACGCCGCAAGGTGGTGGTGGTAAAGAAAAAACCTCAAAGCCCCGTTTCTTCATCCGTTTCTGAGCCGGTTCCGGCAAAAAAAGCCCCTGCCCGAGTAGTAGCAGTGGTCCATCCAAACGAAAAAGAGGCCGAGCAGGTTGGCGGAAAGGATGAATCCGTTTCTAAAACCTCGGCCGCTCCCGTCGAAACGGCTAAAGCATCCCCATCCTCCGAAGCTCGTTCTTCCGCAGAAAAGAGCGATTCCGCCGCTCCATCGCTTTCCCCTGAGAAAGGGGGTGCCGTTCCTTCCAGCGTCTCGAAGGCTCCCTTGGAAATGCCTAAAAACGAAACATCTAGGGCTGAAACGGCTAAGGCAGAAACGGTTTCGGAATCCAAAAAAATCTCTTCCGATAGGGAGGTTACAGAAGGTTCCGGTGAACGGGTTGCCTCTCTGCCTCCTACTCCCCGTCCCTCCGGCGCAGCGGGTCGGGTAGGGGGACGCCCCGTGGGTCCCTCCAATACTTCCGGATCCCCGAATAGAAGTTCCGGTTCTCCCTTTCCCCAACGGCCCGCAGCGGCCGCTGGTCGGGTTGGAGGTCGTCCGGTAGGTAATAGAAATCCTAATCCTTCCTCCTACTCCAGCGGTGGGTTCAATAATGGTGGCTCCGGTGTAGCCGCTGGACCCGGTGGAGCCTCCGGTCAAGCTCCCTATCCGAACAGACCCCAAGGCCAGGTAAGCCGGCCGGGGTATGGTCCTCCTCCCCGTTCTTCCTACGGCGGAAACGGCGGAGCTCCATCAGGGGTACCGCGAAACGGTCCTTCAAACCAGAGCCGGCCCCCGTACAACGGTCCTCGAACCCCCTACAACGGTCCCAGACCGGGCTTTCCTCCCCGGTCCGGTCCGGGTGGACGTCCGGGGCCTGGTGGACGCCCTGGCTCGGCCCCGGTAGTCCCTTTAGCGGAAGGGAAAGGCCCCGTAAAAAAGACCTTTAAGGCAAAAAAACCGGTCTATCAGCGGAAAGAACAGGAGATGGAGGAAAAACTTCTTCAAACTAAGAAGAAGGCAACCCGGATGGCGAATCCGGTCCCCAAATCAATTGATATAATGGAAGTGGTTTCTGTTTCCGAACTGGCCCGGAAGATGAATTTAAAGGCATCGGATCTAATCCAAAAATTGATGTCCATGGGCATGATGGTAACCATCAATCAACAGATCGACGCAGAAACTGCCACGATTTTGGCCTCCGAATTTGGTTGTACCGTCAACATCGTCAGCCTTTACGATGAAACGGTCATAGAAACTGAAAAGGATGGGGAAAATTCTCTGCGGCACCGACCTCCCGTCGTGACGGTAATGGGCCACGTTGACCATGGTAAAACAAAACTGTTGGACGCCATTCGGAGTACCGACGTGGTGGCCGGAGAGTTCGGGGGGATTACCCAGCATATCGGCGCGTACATGGTGGAAACGCCAAACGGGGCCATCACCTTTTTGGATACCCCGGGACACGAGGCCTTTACCCGCATGCGGGCCCGGGGCGCCCAGGTTACGGATATCGTGGTCCTTGTGGTCGCGGCGGATGACGGTGTCATGCCCCAAACGGTAGAAGCGATCAACCACGCCAAGGAAGCCAAGGTTCCCATTATCGTGGCGATCAATAAAATCGATAAACCGGAAGCCAACCCCGATAAGGTTAAAAACAAACTTTCCGAAATGGGATTGATGCCCGAAGACTGGGGCGGACAGACCATGTTTGTCGAGATATCCGCCCTGAAAAAACTGGGTATCGATAAGCTTATCGAAGCTATTCTGCTACAGGCGGAAGTTTTGGAGTTGACGGCCAACTACGATTGCCGAGCGGAAGGTAAAATTCTAGAATCCCGGATCGATCATGGTCGGGGGGTCGTTTCCACGGTGATCGTGGAACGGGGAACCCTGCGGATCGGGGACTCCTTCGTCGCCGGGGTATGGCCGGGGAAAGTCCGGGCCCTTTTCAACGATAAGGGCGAAAAAATAGACGAAGCGACGCCGTCTATGCCCGTGGAAGTTTTGGGCTTTGAAGGAATACCCAACGCAGGGGATCCCCTGCAGGTAGTGGAGGACGAGAGAACCGCCCGGGGTATTTCGACAAAACGCCAAGAATTAAAACGCTTTGAGGACGCCAAGAACGTTAAGAAAATAACCCTGGATAATCTGTACGATACGATCAGCGACGGGGAAATCCAGGAATTAAAGGTTATCATAAAGGGCGACGTGCAGGGTTCGGTCGAGGCGGTACGATCCAGTTTGGAAAAATTATCCACCAAGGAAGTTCGGCTTAACGTTATCCAAGCCCTACCGGGGGCTATTAACGAAGGGGATGTGGACTTGGCCGCAGCGTCTAACGCGATCATTATCGGGTTTAACGTACGGCCCACCCCCCAGGCCAAGGCTCTGGCGGACCAGGAAAAGGTTGAAATCCGTAAATACAACATAATCTACAAGGCGGTTGAGGAAATTCAGCAGGCCATGGAGGGGATGTTAAAACCGGATACTAAAGAAGAGGTTATCGCTACCGTGGAGGTGCGAAATACCTTTAAGGTTCCGAAGGTGGGAACCATCGCGGGCTGTTACGTTCTTACGGGGACGGTCAAACGAAGCGCCAGCGTGAACGTTATTCGCGAAGGAATTGTGGTCTTTACGGGTAAAATCTCGTCCCTCAAGCGGTTCAAAGACGATGCCCGCGAAGTGGCCTCTGGGTACGAATGCGGAATTGGGTTGGATGGGTTTGACGATATCCAAGTGGGCGATCAGTTCGAGGTATTCGAAATGGTCGAAGTTGCCCGGAAGTTGTCCTAACGGGAAGGTGTATGTCCGAATATCGGTTGGAACGGTTGGGACGTCTTATACAAGAAAAGATAGGCGCCCTAATCGTGGAACAAAAAATTAAGGACCCCCGGGTAAATACCTTCCTTTCCGTATCCAGAGCGACGGTTTCCCGGGATCTTTCCTACGCGGATGTTTATATTTCCAGCTTTAAAGATCAGGCCTCTGTTCAAAAGGGTGTGGAGGGGCTTCAGAGCGCGGCGGGTTTTATTCAATCCCAATTAAACCTGCGGATGCATATCCGACAAACCCCGAAACTACGGTTTCACGCGGATTCTTCGGTGCGAGAGGGCTTTGATCTGGTTAAAAAAATCGAGGATCTATCGAGTGAAGAAGGACAGTGACGCGGATGGATATCTCCTATTAAAAAAAAACGCAGGCCTAACCTCTTTTGAATCCCTTTCCCTCGTTAAAAGATCCCTAGGTACCCGTCGGGTGGGACATACGGGTACCCTGGATAAGTTTGCCGAAGGCCTTTTGGTGCTCCTGGTTGGGCGGTCAACCAAGCTGGTTCCGTGGTTTTCCTCCCAGGACAAGGTCTACGAAGGGGTGTTCTATTTCGGCATCGAAACGGATACCCTGGATAGCGAAGGGGTCGAAATCGCCCGTTCGGAGATCCCAACCAAGGACGCCATTCTTGCCATATTACCCTCCTTTACCGGCACTATTTCGCAAACCCCCCCGGAATATTCGGCCATTCATATTCAAGGGAAAAGGGCTTCCGATTTAGCACGTTCGGGAGTTTCGGTGGAAATGAAAAGCCGGACCATCGATATATACGATTTTAAACTCCTCGATTTCCAAGCTCCCCGGGCCACCTTTCGAATTCACTGTTCCTCCGGTACCTACATCCGTTCTTTGGCCAGAGATTTGGCCCGAGCTCTTGGAGCCCGGGCCTTCGTGGAAAAACTCGTCCGGACTTCGGTCGGCGGGTTTTCCCTCTCCGACGCGTTCGATGGTACGGATATTGAAACCGCATCAGAGGTTTTGCGGGGGGCGTTAAAAAAAGTGGATCCCGCCGCCTTTGAAGCCCTGGGGGCGACAGTCTTTGAGGCGGAGCCTGAGGTGGCCCGGGATATTTCTTTAGGTAGGCCCTTGAAATTTGAAAGGCTTTCACCGCTAAGGTCCGATAATCCTAGGGGTTCTCATAATTTTGGGGGTGTCTTCACCCAGGACGGACGTTTTTTGGCGGTTATAACGCAAAAAGACGGTCATTGGCGCTACGGGTACGTGTATGACCGTCCTTGATTGGCAATCCTTTTGTTCCAACTCCCCGCCGCTGGCCCCATCGGCCATGACCATTGGGGTTTTTGACGGGGTACACCGGGGTCACCAGGAGCTTATCCGTCGGGTGGTCAGTCAAAATGGGACCCTGTTACCCGTGGCTATCACCTTTCAAACCAATCCTAAACACCTACTCCGGCGTTCATCCCAGGGGGGGGATATAACCAGCCTTAGGCAGAAGTTACGGTTGCTAGAAGAATTGGGGATCCATCTGGTCGTGCTGATTGACTTTTCCGGAAATTTCAGTAAACTTAGGGGGATAGAATTTGTCGATCTTTTAAAAGAAAGGGGAAATCTGCGTTATCTAGCGGTAGGTAGTGATTTTCGCTGTGGGTATCGTCTTGATACGGATGTGGTTCTTCTAAAAAAAATGAACGAAGCATCCAGTATCGTAACAGAGGTGGTTCCACCCGTATTGATGGGTGATCTGCCTATTAGTTCAAGCCGTATCCGCGCCGCGATTGTGTCGGGCGACCTCGTCGAGGCGTCTAACCTTCTCGGGCGAAACGTGGAAATTGATCTGGTCGATGTTCCTCCTACCCCGAGGTCCGACGGGATCATTTTTAACGTACGCGCTACCGCGAGATTAACGCCGCCTAATGGCCGGTACCCGGTACTTTTAAAATATGGACAAGGGTCCCAGAAAAAAGAAGCTTTTATCGAGATACAGAAGGGTATGATACGAATTCCCTACCGAATCGACTGTGAAAGCATCGAATTTATTGTTTAAAAAACTTCTAAAGTAGCGATTTTAGAAGTGTCATCGGATTATAAGGAGTAGAAAGCATGGCTATTACGAAGCAAAATACCGCTACGATCGTCGCGAAATTCGGAAAAACCGAAAAGGATACCGGGAATTCCTCGGTACAGGTTGCCCTTCTTACGGAGCGGATCAACCAGCTGACGGAACATTGTAAAACCTTTAAAAAAGACAAGTCCAGTCAACGGGGTTTGTTAATGCTGGTTGGTCAACGGCGCAGGATGTTAAAGTACATTCAGCGGACGGACTTGGATAAGTACCGGTCGCTTCTGCAAGAGTTGGGACTCCGCAAATAGCGGTATAAGCCCGAAATCGGTCGAAGCGGCGCTTTCGCCCTCTCCGGTTCGGGCTTATTTTTTATGTTTAAAGCAAATACGTAGGAAGTTTTATGATACAAAGAGTGACAATGCGATTGAACGACGAGGATTTAATCCTTGAGACGGGACGTATGGCCAAGCAGGCCGATGGGGCTGTTTTTGCCCAATACGCTGGATCGGCGGTTATCGCCACGGTATGTACCAGCGCCACCGCGGAAGAGGATTTGGATTATGTCCCCTTGACGGTGGATTATAACGAAAAATATTACGCCGCCGGAAAAATACCCGGAGGATTTATCAAACGGGAAGGCCGGCCCAAGGATAAGGAAATTCTTGTATCCCGGCTGATCGACCGGCCCATGCGGCCCCTGTTTGATAAACGCTTTGGCCGGGACATCCAAGTGGTCCCCACAACCGTTTCGGCAGACATGGTCAATCCTCCGGATATTTTGGCTATCGTGGCCTCTTCTGCGGCGGTCCATATCTCCGATATCCCCTTCAACGGACCCATCGCGGGGGTCCGGATCTGCGCCATCGACGATCAGTTAATCGTCAACCCCACCTACGAGGACATTGAAAAGTCCCGCTTGGAAATCGTGGTCGCCGGAACCAAAGAGGGCATCACCATGGTGGAAGGGGGCGCTAAGGAAGTGGACGAGGATCTGATGATCGCGGCCCTTGAAAAGGCCCATCAGGTTATCATCCAGCTGTGCGAATTACAGGATAAGTTACGGGAATTGGTGGGGAAACCGAAACTTCCCCTACAGGATAGCCCGAACGTTCTGCAAAATAAGGACGCCATCCGCGCCGCCGCGTATGGACGTATGGAAGCCGCCTGTTTTGTAAAGGGAAAACACGAACGGGGCGACGCGATTCGGGCTGTTAAAGACGACCTGGCGGCCCAGTACGCCGAACAGTTGGCCGACGATAAGCAAAAGAAGCTTTTTGACGCCCTTTTTGAGGAGATGGAATACGAGATTCTCCGTTCTTCCATTTTAAATAAGGGTGTCCGCGTTGACGGCCGGGGTACCGAAGATATTCGCAATATCACCTGCGAAGTGGGGGTCCTCCCCAGAACCCACGGTTCTGCCCTTTTTACCCGGGGTGAAACCCAGGCTTTGGCGGTTACGACCCTGGGGACGGTTTTCGACGAACAGATTTTTGACGATATCGAGGGTGATAAACGGGAACACTTTATCCTCCACTACAACTTTCCTCCCTTCTCGGTAGGCGAGGTGGGCCGGATGGGTACGGGCCGGCGAGAAATCGGTCACGGAAACCTGGCGCGCCGATCCCTGGAAGCCATGGTTCCCACCAAAGACGAGTTCCCCTATACTATCCGGGTGGTTTCGGAAATTCTTGAATCCAACGGGTCATCCTCCATGGCTTCGGTCTGCGGCGGAACCCTTTCCATGCTCCACGCGGGGGTTCCCATGAAAAAGCCCGTGGCCGGTATAGCCATGGGCCTGATCACCGAAGGGGATCGTTACGCCGTTCTTTCGGATATTCTGGGAGAAGAGGATCATTTGGGGGACATGGACTTTAAAGTGGCCGGAACCGCCGACGGTATCACGGGCTTCCAAATGGACATTAAGATAGCCGGGGTTAGCCCGGAGGTTATGCGGAAGGCCCTGGATCAGGCAAAGCGCGGCCGGCTCCATATCCTTTCCATTATGAATAAGACCCTGGATAGACCGACGGAAAAAATTAGCGAGTACGCGCCTAAGATCGTATCCCTCAAGATCGACACCGAAAAGATTGGAGCCCTGATCGGTCCCGGGGGCAAAAATATTAAAGCCCTCTGCGAACAGTACGACGTGACCATCAACACCGAAAATGACGGAACGGTAACCATTTATGGGAAAAATTCTAAAAACGCCGAGGATGCAAAAGCGGCGGTTATCGGAATCGTGGAAGATCCCGAAGTTGGTAGGATTTACGACGGGGTGGTTAAACGGATTATGGATTTCGGCGCCTTTGTGGAGATTCTACCGGGCAAAGAGGGGCTCTGTCATATTTCTAAACTTTCCCGGCAACGGGTAGCTAACGTAACCGATGTGGTCAAGGAAGGCCAACACATTCCGGTAAAGTTGTTAGAGGTTGATAAGATGGGACGTTTGAACCTTTCGTATATCGACGCTATCGATCCATCTGGGGAGGAACCCAATCGGCCGGAACACCACGATAGCCCTGACCATCGAAGGGGTCGGAGAGGGGATTGATCAAAGATCTATCTCTAGGCGGCTCCCTAAGGATACTAGCCGAAAAAACTGAAGCAACCGGTGTAGTATCCATTGGTATCTGGTTTGATAGGGGATCCCGAGACGAGGGGGATTCCCTCGTGGGGGCTACCCACTTTATCGAACACATGCTGTTCAAAGGGACTCCTACCAGATCCGCATCGATGGCGGCCCGGCAAATAGACGCCTTAGGGGGTCTTATAAACGCTTTTACGGAACGGGAATGTATGGCCCTCTACTGTACCGTTCCTGGGGAAAGTTTTTCCCAGGCCATGGAAATACTTTCGGATTTAGTAAACCATTCTCTTTTTGATTCCCAGGAGTTCGAACGGGAACGGCAAGTTATAGAAAATGAAATCGAAGCGGCGGATGACGATCCGGAAGAAGTAGCCTCGGACGCTTTTTTTCGCCGCCTATGGGGAAGCCATCCCTTGGGACGAAAAATAGGCGGAACCGTAGCCGAGGTCCGAGCCTTAAGCCGGTCCTTGGTGGTAGATTTTTACCATTCTGCTTTTCTTTCCCACGTTTCGGTTGTTTCAGTGGCTGGCGATTTGGATTTTGACCAGGTCTTGGAAGCCTGTGCCCCCTTTACGGAGGGAAGGTCCGGGAGGGGAGACCTTGGAAGCCGAGAAAGACCTCTTTTGCCAAAATCGCGGGGGGACTTTTACGAGGTTATTTCCGCCCAATCTCTCCAGCTGTTTTATGGGTACCCAAGAATCGATAGGTTTAACGAAGCTGACTATTACGCCCTGGAGCTGGCTAACGTGGCCATAGGGGATTCCATGGGATCCCGGTTATTTCAGGAATTACGGGAAAAGAGGGGCCTCTGTTACTCTATTTATAGTTCCCCGGTCTTATTTTCCGACACCTCTCTTTGGTTCGTATACGCCTCCGCCTCGGTATCGAAGGGTCCCGAATTGGTCCAAAGGATCCATGAAACCCTGGGAGTTTTAAAGCAAAGGGGATTGGAGGAAGAAGAGGTAGAAACCGCTAAGGCACACCTTCGGGGCATGATCCGTATCGCCTCCCAGGATACGGAATACCGAATGCGTCGCTTAGCTCGGCAAGCTCTTTCACGGGGGCCCCTGCTTTCCCGGGAGGATGCTATACAAAAAATTAGCGACTTAACACGGGACCAGGTTAACCAAACCATGGAATGGTTTTTTTCCCAACCTCCCGTTCTATTTGCCGTGGGGCCTGGATCGCTTAAACGGGCCTTGACCAAAACGATACATCAGGTGACACCTTGAGTGCGGAACGATGAAAACAATCGTGAAAGTACGGAAAGCGGACCCTTCGATTCTTTTACCCTTTTACGGATCCACCGGTTCGGCGGGGGCGGATATCAGGGCCTTTATTTCAGAACCAATTACAATTCCTCCCTTGGCAAGGGTACGGGTTCCCACGGGACTATTCCTCGAAATCCCCGAGGGTTACGAGGGCCAAATTCGTCCCCGCTCGGGCCTGGCCTATCATCACGGTATAACGGTTCTTAACGCCCCGGGAACCATCGATTCGGATTATCGGGGGGAACTGCAAATTATCCTGATCAATTTGGGAAATGAAAATTTTACGATTTCTTCTGGAGATAGGATCGCCCAATTGGTCATTTCGTCGGTCGTTCACGGGGATTATATTGAAGTGGAGGACCTAGGTTTTACGGAACGGGGAACCGGCGGTTTTGGTTCCACGGGGACATAAACGGTATGAGTGTTCGCGAAAAACGATTTTCCGGTACCCTTTTTTTTTATATTATCCGTGAGACCCTGTTTTCTTTCTTTATAGCTTTTTTATTTTTCTTTTTTATTTTTTTTATTAACCAACTGCTTTTAATGGCCGAGGAGATCCTTTCTAAAAGGGTTCCCTTAACCCAGGTTATCCTTTTAATTTATTACTCCCTGCCCGCGATCATCGCTATGGCCGCTCCCTTCGCTACCCTGGTGGGGGTTCTTATGGCTATCGGAAAAATGTCTTCGGACAATGAAATATTGATCATGCTGACCGGTGGTCTCTCGTACAGGACCGTGTACATCCCTACGCTTTTAACGGGTCTGGTAATTTCTCTTTTTTCATTCTTTGCCAACGACGTTCTGTTGCCGGCGGGAACCATAGAGTTTGGAAAATTGTATCGATCCATACTTTTGACAACCCCAGCTTTAGAATTGCGGTCCCATTCGGTCAAACGTTTTAAGGATACGGTTATTGTCACAGGGGCCGTACAAAAAAATTCCATATCGGATCTGCTTATTTTTGATCGTACGGGTCAGGGAGAACGACGGATTATTACGGCTAAAAACGCTGAGTTGGGGTCTCAAAATCCCCTATCGCTTAACCTATCCATGACAAATGGTTTTATTGTAACTCTTAAAGAAAATATACCCTCGGATTACGATTACTCGTTTTGCGATTCTCTTTCCTATTCCATCCTTCAAAAAAACATTACCCAAAATTTGGCTCTTATTGGTCCTCGTGAAATGAGCTCCACCGACGTGTATAGGGAGATCCAAAAGAAAGAGGTGGCCCAAAAAGAATTAATTGACGAAAAAAAAAGGGAGCTTAGTCACCACGCTTTTGTTTTAGAAGGCCTGCTTCGATCCCCTTCTTCGAAGATTTCTTTGAACCAAAGGGCCCTATCCACCGATAATTTTATTAAAGAACAAAATAACTTTGCTGAATCGGTTTTTGATCGAACCCTTCAATTGTACCGTTTGGAGTATTATAAAAAATTTTCCATTCCCTTTGGTTCTCTCTTTTTTATTTTTCTCGCCCTCCCTCTGGGGTTAGGGGCAAAAAAAAATGGACAAAGTGTCGGCTTTGGTGTTGGAATACTTATTGCGGTGGCCTATTGGGGACTCCTCATCAGCGGACAGACTTTTGGAATCCGTTTTGGCTACTCTCCCTTTTTGGCCATGTGGTTACCCAATGGAATAGTTTTTTTAGTGGGACTGGGCCTGAGCCTTGTCAGGATTCTTAGATGACCTTAGATCGGTATCTACTAAAGCAATTTTTTCCTATCCTCTTGGCCGCCCTGGTTATGTTTGTGCTACTCTTCGCGTTGATCGATCTTTTCGCGAATCTTTGGCGGTATATCGCCAATGGGGCTCGCATAGTACAAATACTTCGGGTGTCTCTCTTTTATATTCCTAAATGCGTTAGCTATTCCCTCCCCGTTTCTCTTCTGTTCGCCGCTTCCTACAGCCTAGGGGATCTGTACGCGAAAAACGAACTGACCGTCATTTCCACATCAGGAATTCCTCTATGGCGTTTTACCGCTTCTCTGGTTGTATTTGGTATCCTTATTTCCGTGGGCTTCTATTATTTTGACGACTCGGTGGTCATACCTACCTTTGCCAAAAAAACGTCCCTGAGCCGGGAACTATTACAACAGAGCGGGGGGCTCAATAATTCCGATGTGGTCATTATTTCCGAGGGAGGGAGGCTGGTATATTCGGTGGATTACTACAACGATACGGATCGATCGCTCCATGGCGTTTATATCGTGGAACGGAACGAAGCCATGGAGCTGGTGTCGTTGATCCGATGTCGGCAAGCTCGATGGGTTCAGTCCCGGTGGGTTTTAGACGACGCATCGGAGTATGTTTGGTCCAATGGAATTTTGATTGAGCGCCCCTACGTTGAAGAGGGACGATTTACAGAAGATCCGGGGACCTTTCGCCGAAGCGCTGTGAACGTGGAAGAATTAAAAACCCAAGACGCGATTCTGTTTATTGAGGATCTAAAAAGGGCGGGGTTCCCGTATTCTCAAGCCCTGGCGGATTATTATCGACGTTTTGCTTTTTCCATAACCCCCTTGGTGGTATTGCTGTTATCGATTCCCATGGGGGGACGATTTAGTAAAAATATTCTATTAATGAGTTTGTTGGCGAGTCTTATAGCGGCGGTGATTTATTATGTAGCCCAAATGATAACGATGATGTTCGCTAAATTGGGATACCTGGATCCCCTTTGGGGTGCCTGGGCTCCGGTGATTCTTTTTATATGTTTTGGTATCCTGCTTATTCGAATAGCCAGGACCTAGGGGAGAAGTATGTCCAAAAAAATATTTACGGAATTTCATAGGGATGTCCATTCGCGAGCGAGAACCGGACAAGTGGAGCTTCCCCATGGAAAGATCTCTACTCCGGTCTTTATGCCCGTGGGAACCGCAGGGACGGTTAAAGCTATCGCGGTGGATGATCTAAAAGAAATCGGCTTCGAAATCATCCTCTCTAACACGTATCATCTCTATTTGCGTCCCGGTACGGACGTGATTAAAGGAGCCGGGGGCCTGCACGGTTTTATGCGCTGGGATCGGAATATACTGACCGACTCAGGGGGGTTCCAGGTTTTTTCCCTGGCTCCTTTTAGAAAAATTACCGACGGGGGCGTTAAGTTTCGTTCCCACATCGACGGGGCCTACCATGTTTTAAGTCCCGAAAGGGTGGTGGAGATTCAGACCCTTTTGGGAAGCGATATCCAAATGCAGTTGGACGTCTGCACCGGATGGGGTACGGATCATAAGGAAGCGGAGAAAGCCCTCGTTATTACGGATCAGTGGTTAAAGAGGGCAAAGGCCGCCTGGGAAACTAACCGGGACGGTTATGCGGGAAAATTGTTCGGTATTGTACAGGGTAACTTTTATAAGGATCTCCGGGAACGGAGCGCCGAAGCGGTAATCGCCGCAGACACCTGCGGTATCGCGATCGGTGGATTATCGGTGGGAGAAAGTTTTGAGGTTTATTCCGAATACCTAGCGTTTACGTCCGCCCTTCTGCCCGATGACAAGGTTCGGTACGTCATGGGAATTGGAACCCCCGAGTTTATTTTAGAAGCCGTTTCCCAGGGTATCGATATGTTCGATTGCGTATTTCCCACACGAACAGCCCGGAACGGTCTGTTGTTTACCAAACGGGGAAGCATCACCATAAAAAAAGAAAAGTACGAAAAGGATTATGGACCCATCGATCCCGAGTGTTCCTGTAAGGTCTGCCGTACCTATAGCCGCTCCTATCTGCGGCACCTGTACAGAAGCGGCGAAATTTTGTATTCCATGCTGGGAACCTATCATAACTTATATTTCCTTCAAGATATGATTCGGGAAACCCGATTAGCCATAGAAGAGGATAGGTTTAACGAATTTAAAATTTCGTTTTTATCTCGGTACCACGAAGGAGCCCTATGAACCGGTTTGTATCGACGCTGATGGTCATGTTTTTTTTCTCCGTTTGTGTTTCCTTTGCGCAGGAAGGCAAAAATATCTCCGATAGTAAAAATGTCCCTGATGATTTACGAAAACAAACGATCCAGTACGGTACGGATTCGGAAATAGTGGACCTGATCCGATCTCTTAGCGCGGAAAATACGGATTACTTGGACAATGACCTGATCACCATGGTCCAGGGAACAAAGAATGGGAAAATACTTTCCAGCGTTTTTAGTTTTTTTAGTCAAAGAAAAAAAACCGGCTTGGAAGACCGCGCTCTTCTTGCGTTACGGCAACGGGACGAAGAGGCCAGCGAAACCGTGGAAGGGGCGATTAAATACCTTGGGGTGATGAAGGATGCTAAGGCGACGGAAAGTTTAAAGGCGATTATAGATCAAAACGAAAAGAACTTTATCGGTTTAGCCATTGAAGCCCTGGGTTTAGTCGGAGGCGCCGATGGGGACGCCAACAGCGAATATCTTATAGAAAAATATAAGACCTTTGACGATACGGACGAAAACCGTCGGATAATCATTCAAGCCCTGGGTGAATTGAAATCAAAAAAATCGATTCCGTTTTTATCCGATGTGGCTACCAACAACGATGAGCGAACGGTCCGTCGCATGTCCGCCCTCGAGGCTTTGGCTAAAATCGCTGATAAGGAGGGCGAAGGGGCCATCATTTCCGCCTTAAGCGCCTCGGATCCTAACGTTCGAGCTTCCGCCGTAGCTTCCCTGGGACCCTTTAACAGTAGCGAGGCGGAAAAAGCCATTTTGGAAGCCTTCCGGGATTCCTTTTACAAGACCCGGATCGGGGCGGCCAAGGCCGCGGCGGAAAAAAAATTAGTATCCGCGGTCCCCTACCTGCGTTACAGGGCCCAGCGGGACGAAGTCCCGGCGGTTCAAGACGAAGCGGTTCGCGCTCTGGGCTCCATAGCCGATAGCACGGCAAAAACCGCGTTGGAAACCCTTTTTAACGATAAAGGCACCACCGATCGTCTTAAAGTCATCGTTTGCGAAATGCTAGTACAAATCGATCCCAACGCCTACGTGGAGAAAGTAATAGGGGCCTTTGATACGGCGAAGGCAAATAAAAACACGGCCCTTAGTAATGGACTTTCAAAGGTCCTTTCCACGGTCGTTAGTCCAAAAATCGAGGACTTGGCTCTTCGTTTCCTTACCTCTTCCGATATCATCGAGAAATTATACGGTTTACAAATTATAAAAAACAACCATTTCACGTCTTTAGCTGAAAAAGTGAAGGGGATAAGGGACGAGAAAAGTCCAAGCCTCAACAGAAAAATTACCGAGACCCTTGACTCCCTCGGTTCTCCGTAAACGGGGAGCCCGGGTAAACGGGGAGCCCGGGTAAACGGGGAGCCGTTCCCCCGGGCTGGTACGGTTCCTATCTGCCCGGATTTTCAATGGAATGAAGAAATTTATTAAGGGTGTCCAAGGGATCCCGGAACCGTTCTAAGCGAATTTTCAATTCGTAACCCTTTTGGGAAACCAGGCGGATCGTTTTGTTCACGCAATCCACGATGGGTTCGGACCCATTATCGGGGAAAAATTCCGGACGCCGGGGGACGAGAATACACCGTTCACCGTCAAAACGGATATCCGCGATTCGTTGGGGAATGGGAACCAGGAAAATAAGGAAATCCGACCGACCGCCGCCCAAAGAAAGGGTATGACCTGCCTTGAGCAGGTGTACGTTTCTTCTTCCAATGGCCGTATTTTGATCTTCCACAAAGAGGGATAGCATAATCCTGCCATCGCTCTTTTTTACTTCGTAGGGAAGGGGCTCCGAAACCTTCAGTGTGGTCTCCCCCTTGAGATCTACCGATGACCTTGCACCCAAGACCGGACCTTTCTCTGGCTCCTGGGATCTCTTTACATCCGTCGACAGGGGTAGCTCTATACCCGACTTTTGCCGGGACGCGAATTGGGCCAGCAAATCGGCGCCTTCTTTTGCGGAAGTATCCTTTAAGGCCTCCGCGTGAGGCTCCCCAAAAGCCGGGCTTGAAGGGCCGGGGCTGAGGGTTGACGAGCGTACCGACGGAGCGTAGGCCTCCCTGGCGGTATGGTCGTCGCGGCCCCCTCGGCTTACGGTTTCGGCGGTATTTGCCCTCGCTATACCAGCGCCCGGCTCGATGCGGCCCGATAAAGCGGCCCCCTGGCCGGTAGCCCCAGCGCTGACCCCCGCCTCTGCCCCCATGGCCGAAGCGCCGGTTCCCACCAGGGACCCCTTCACCATAGGGCTCGCCGGGGTGACGACGGCTTGGGAACTTGCGACAGCGGTGCCGGCCCCCATGGCAGTAGCGCCGACCCCAGAGGCTGGAGCGCCGGAGCGGGAGCCGACGGGCCGGGAACTTGTAGTAACGCTGGGGCCAGTGACGGTTGCAGTGGCTTCCTGTACCGCCCGATTTGGAGCCCTATGGAGCCTGCGGGAAATTAAAAGGATGACCAGAACCAAAATGGCGGCTAAAATAAGGCCTATTAAAAATAGCGCAAAGGGCAGAATCGACGCGATGAACCTGAAAACAGGGGATTCGACTAAAACGAGACCCATGGTTCCCTGGGAGGGAGAAAAGCGCAGATTTCCGCTTAAAATCGGTTCCACGGTGATGTGGTGGGCCCCCAGGGTGTAGGTGTTTGGAAGCTCCACCTGCAACTGTAATTCCCCGTCCGTTCGGGGGTCCAGCTCCCTAAAGGACCGACGGACCATCCGGTCGATACCATCCACTAAGACTGCCTTCGTTTCTACGTACACCTTGGACGGGGAAGGATTATAAATACGCAGGGGAATAGTAAATTGATACGTTTTTTTCCCCAGGTCCTGGGGAAAGACCACGGTCAGGGCCCCTAAGCTGGTAGCCACTTCGCCTGCCGAATCCGGTCCCTTCCATTCTACCGTAGGGGCGTTTAATGAATCGGCCACTTTTTTTGATACATCCACGTTGTTCCCAGGACCTGAATCGGCACTCCCCTTACCCTCCGCAGTAGCGGGGGGCTGGGATCGTTCCGTAGTCGATGGGGCGGGGGAGGGAATGGCGCCTGAGGTGCTTTTTCCCGTAACCGAAGAGGTTTTAGCCGATTCCGTTGTTCCCCCAACCTTAACTGGAGAAACCGCCGGGCCCTGGAGCGGCAGGTGGACAAAGTTGAAAGTCCAGCCGTTGCCCTTTAAGCGATTCGCGGTTTCATTGATTTTGGCTAAGACTTCGGCGTTGGTAAATTGTTTATAGGGGCTTCCTGGGGGAGGGTTTTGTATTCCATCGGATATAAAAATAACCGTTTTGGGGCGTACATCCGGAAGATCTCCCAGGTAACGGCTCACGTATTCCAGCGTGGCCAGGATGTCCGAATAGGGGTCCAGGGGATACATAAGGAGCATCCGACCAATAATGGTTTCCACGTCTCCGGTACTTTCAATTCGTCGGGATAATTCGGTCCTGGGGGCCCCGGAAAAGGAAATAAGGTGGAATGTATCGCCGATTCGAAGAAATTCTTTTAGTAACGGGCCTATGGCGTATTCAGTTACTTGATGATATGAATCGTATACGCTGGAAGAGGTATCCATTACCACGATCAGATCGATGGGCTTTTGTTCCTGGGAAAAAACAAAACCCGTGAGGACGAATAACAGGATCCAGGGGCCATAAAACTTTTTTCTCATTTCCACCCTTCTTTAAACGCACTCAAGGGAACCGGCATCTCACGGTTCCCCCAAATTATACCGGAAAACGAGGCGGCTTTTTAAAGATCTGCCGGTAAGCCAGGCGGTATACCGGCAAATCAGGTAGCTTTATATGGACGCTAGTGAAATCTCCTTTACCGTATAGGTGATTTTTTCATCGTCCATGGAAAATACGAACCGTTCCCCCACCTTTTTATTCAGTATCGATCCCCCAAAGGGAGAGAGATACGAAATTATATTATTATCCGGATCCGATTCCCAGGGACCCAGGATGGTATATTTTTCATCCTTCCCATCGGTTTCATTATGGAGGGATACCACGGTTCCAAAGCCGACGCGGGAAAGGTTGATCGAGGAGGGGTCAAAGAGCTGAGCCCGTTCGATTTCATCTTTCAGTTTTGCCACCGTAGAATTGAGAATTTCCTGTTTTTCCTTGGCGGCCTTATACTCGGCGTTTTCTCTCAAGTCTCCTAGGGAGAGGGCGAACCCGATTTCTTTCGAGTTGGCCGGTACTTCCACTTCCATAATATGTTGCAGTAATTTTTGCTTTTCCTGGTATTTTGCCATGGTAACAATCAGCCCACGGGTAATAACCGTTTTTTCTTCGGCGCCGAAGAATTTGAAATCCGGATATTTGTCCAACACCCGGTTTCTCAGTTTCATTTTAAGACTGGGATCCAGATCCTTTACATCGTCAATCAATGTATAAATTCGTGTAATGGTATCCGGGTCCGCTTGGTCAATAAAGGTATCCAGAACCCCATCTTTAAAAAGTATCGTTTGAACCTGTTTGTTGATTTTTCGATTTTCTGTCGTATCCCGGTGGTTCTCTATTTCCCTAAACGTATAATCTAATATGTGAATAAGGGTGATTAACTGTTTTTCAAAGGATATGCCGGCTTTAATAAAAGCCTCATCGTTTTGCAGATTTTTAAAAATCCAAATAACCGCTTCCCGGTATTCGCGATAATTTTCAAAACAATCCTGTACCAGGGCTACCAGTTTATCCTCGTACCCCTCATCCTTTAATTCCTTCACGATAGAAGGCGCTAAAGCCCGGGGAAACAGGGTTACGAAAATATCCGGCCATGAGGGAATAAATAGTTTGATATGACGCAGAAGGTCTTCCCGTAGTTTAGTATCCCGAAGGGCGTCAAAAACCCCATTTAAATCTTCAATTTCCTCAAAAAGTTCGACAAAATTCAGCTGAAGTCCCGTTCCGAGGAAAGGATATTTGGCGACTAATTCTTTGACTAAAAGGTAAGAGGCCAACACCTGTTCGTTCACCTGGGTGTATGATTTAAGATACCCTGTAAAGTAATTAAACATGTCGGCGAAATATTCCGAATCCCCTTCCACGCCCTTGGCAGCGAAGGATCGGATGGTTTGAATCCGATTAAAGAAATTCTTCTCCGCCTTAAATTCATTGAAGAGCTTTTCGTCCACGCTGATCGGTCTGTCTCGAACCATAAAGAGATCGATATTTTCCGGGCTTACCCCGAAAGAAGGATCGGTTTTAAGAATATCCCGGGCCCGGCTACTCCAGGTGGTCCATTCTCCGGAGGATAGGACGCTGGGAACCAGTTCCGCCTTAATTCTCTTTATATCGCAGGAATTATCAAAACTTCGGATGATGGTTTTAAGAGCCCACGCTGGATCGTCCTTAATTTTATCGTGGAGTTTTTCCTTCTTCTGCGTCGCCTTTAAAACCCAAATGTGGTTCTTCGAAAGGGTTTGAAGGGCGTTGACCGCCATTTTAAGGGACATGGTATGGCCCCTTTTTTTCGCGAAGTCTATGGTAATCTCGTCGCCCTTAACGGAAGAAATTCTACCAACCCCCCAGGTCCGGTGGAAGACAAAGTTTCCCGTATCAAAGGCGATATGTTTTTCAAAGTCCGCTAGGGCTTCGTGAACGTTACGCCAGGTTTGGGTCAGGTTGGAAAGTTTTATGTATTCTTCCAGCTGGCTATGATCGGCGTATTTATCCTTAAAACATTCAACCAATTCTTTCCGCGCCAAGGGGTCCCGTTCATCGTAATCCAATATTATTTTTAAAATATCGATGGCCGTATCGGTATTCTTTTTGTTTCGGTATACCTGGTACAGTTCGTGTAAAAGAATGGCCGCCTTATCTTCGCTAATATTTTTAGCGATTTTTTTCTGTACGTGGAAAAAGAAATCGATGTCCTCGGAAGAGGTTTCGATCAGTTTGGTCCAAATTTCTTTTACGTTGGTGTACAGTTTTTTGTTGACAAAGCGGTGGAGTGCCTTTTTATAATAGTCTACAGCCTTTTCCAGGTCCCCCTGCTCTTCAAAGTGTTCGGCCAGTGCTTTTGCCAGGTCCGCTTCCTCATAGTCTACCTTGACTAAGCGTTCCCAAACGTCAAAAATCGCTACTTCGTTGTTTTCGTTTTTATAACATTCCGCCAACATCCTTAGGGCGAATTTTGATTCCCCCTTTTCCAAGATGCCGTTGCATAAATACTCGACGATGTTCCATTTATGGTTATCCACAAAAATGGTGATCAAATTAACCAACGCCGCGTCGTCGATGAGTTGCCGGGAAAGGGCGATCATCCCCGATAAATAGAGGGCGATAATACTGTTCTTCGTGTGTCCCAGGTGTTCATCGCACAGCTGTTTTAATTCGTCAAAGGCGTGAACTTCCCGTGCTTCCTTTAGAATCACGTCCAACTTTTCAAAATTGTTGGTAGAATAATTGCTCAGGGTGGCCCGGGTCCACTTTTCCTCGTTTAACAGTTCCTGTACGTTTTTCAGGAGGGCTTCCGACATCTGTAACTCCTCACCCTATCGGTGCTAGAACCGGTTGACCGAATTGGTCGGTCAACCTTTTAATTGATATACCGTTCATATATGACCGGATCAAGAACCTTAATTTTCAAGAGGGTTTCATCGACCCTCGATGTATCCTCTCCCACATTCAAGTAATGATCGATGAGCCAAAAATATCGATTAATCAAACGGGGGATCAAAACGGCCGATTCGGCAGACCGTTCGCGCAGTTCGTTTTCCAACGAAAAAATAGACTGCTTTAACTTCCCCAATTCAATGGCCCGTAGTTCCCGTTTTACGTTGAATACCCCAAATAAAACACCGTACACGGGGATCCATTCTTCCAACTCGGGACTCTTGTACCCCAGTTCCATGACCCTTTTTCGTAACAGAAGGATCAGCTCCGATTCCATGGATCGAAGATCCACCTTCTGGGGCCCCACAAAAAAGGCCTCCCGGAACAGGGCCTTCGCGGCCCTAGGTTCATCCACCAGGGCGTAAATATCCGCCAGCTCCGAAAGGGCCTCCGCGTCATCCCGTTTTAAACGAGCCGCCTCTTCCAAATACTTAAGGGCCAGTTCGTAATTGCCCACACCCTTGTAACACCGGCCCACCCGCAGTAATAACTCCGGATCGTTGTGTTCCGAATTATCCCCCAGCATGCTTTGAAAACAAACCAGGGCGGTAGAAAAAGCGTACCGGCGTATCGCGTATAAACAACGATCGTAGGATGATCCGATCCGGTCCAAAAATCCGTAGAAGGCCTTCCATTGGGAAAGTACGAACTCACCCCGATCGTAGGGATCCCGAATTTCGTTCAAACGTTTGCCCCGTTCCATCCACCAATTTACGCATTTCAGCGCGTAAACAACCTCGGGATCCTCAAAATCGATTCTTAGCGCTTCCTCCAGGACCGTTAGGGCCGATGGTGCGTCAGAGGCTTTCAGGTAATCGTAGGCTTTCTGAAGGAGCCCCTGTATTGACGTTTCTGCATCCATGGCTTGAATAGTAGGGCCCTTTCTTGGTACAAATAGCGCCCTTTTTTGTATTATACCATTTTACGGCCCTTAGTCAATCGCGGAAATCCTTTAATAGGGATGGTTTTGCCAAACTCCGGGGGTTTTACCTAAGCTTCCACTATTTCGCCGTTTTATTCTTTACAAGGGCGCACCTGGGGCGCTATCATAACCCTATGGAGAATAGAATAATAATCGCCCCTTCGGTTTTATCGGCGGATTTTTCCGATTTAGGAAAGGCCCTGGGGGAAATTGAAGCTTCGGGGGCCGAATGGACCCATCTGGACGTGATGGACGGACATTTTGTCCCGAATTTAACCTTTGGACCCAAAATGGTAGAGGATCTGCGCCCCCTTTCTTCCTCTATTTTTGATGTCCATCTGATGACCGAGCATCCGGAAAATTTGGTAGAACCCTTTGCCCTGGCGGGGGCCGATTATATAACCTTTCATATAGAGGCGGCGGTCCACGCCCATCGGTTAACCCAAAAAATACGGGACCTGGGAAAACACCCCGGCGTCAGCTTGGTGCCCTCCACCCCCCTGGAGTTGATCGAAGAACTTCTGCCGGTGGTGGATCAGGTATTGGTTATGACCGTAAACCCCGGGTTTGGGGGACAAAAGTTAATCGACCTTTGCGTTGAAAAAGCCCGCCGTTTAGCCCGTATGCGGAAAGAACGGGGCTTTTCTTTTTTAATCGCCGCAGATGGGGGGATCAACGAAACCACCGCTTCGGCGGTTCGGGACGCGGGGGTGGATGTGCTAATCGCCGGTTCGGCCTTTTTTAACGCCCCCGATAAGGCCCTGGCGGTACGCCGATTACGGGGTCTCTGATTGGACAGTCCGGAGTATCGGTGGAGTTTTGTGGCGTTTCTGCCGAAAATCGATAGAGAGGTGCCGTACATGTCAATAAAAAGTGCCCGGTATATTATTCCGCTGCTTTTCCTTTTCTTTGGAATCGCACTAACCGTACCCGCCCAAACCACGACATCCGGCCCATCCTCGGTCTCCGCGTCTATTCAAAAGGGGATTGAACTGTACGGTGCAGGGCATTGGCGAGAAGCGGTGGTGGAACTCCGCCGTTCTACCGCCACCCAGGGAACCAACGAACAGCGGGCCGAGGCCCTCTACTGGATCGCCTTGGCGGAACTTTCTGCGGGGGAATACGAGTCCACCCTGCAAGATTTGGACGAGCTGGCAAAAACGGACCCCCGGTCCCCCCGGTTGGAGGACGTAGCCTACCAAAAGGGGCGGGCTCTGTATTATTTAGGCCGTTACGACCAGGCCATGGTGCTGTTTTCCGCCTACGCGGACCGGGTCAACGATGGGGGCCGAAAATCCGCGGCCCTTTACTGGATGGGCGAGTGCCTCTATTCCCTAGGCCGGTTGGATTCGGCCCGATCGATATTTACCACGGTGGTGGATACATACCCCCAGAGTGCCAAGTTTGAGGCCGCCTCTTATCGAATCGCCCTGATCGATCAAAAGAAAATAGAGAACGAGTTGCTTAAGTTGTTAAAATGGAGCCACGAGGAATCCCTAAAGACGGTGGAGGAGTACCAACGGCGGGAGCGGACCTACGAGCAGGCGATCATCGCGTACCAAAAGCGGATCGCGGAGATGCTCAAGGATACCCGGCTAGCGGATTTGGAACAGTCAAACAGTGACCTTAAAAAACAGCTGGCGGAAACCCAGGCCCAATTGGCCAAGGCTAACGCCGATTTGGCGGCTCTGCAGGCCCAACAAAAACCCGCAGAAGTCGGTTCCGCGACCCCCGCACCGGCCGCTCCGGTTCCGGCTACCGATGCCAAAAAGGTTGAAAAATTGCTGGCCCTCAAAGCCTCAGCGTTGGATTTAAAAAATCAGCTCTTGAACCGTCTTGGCGTTACGGACACCACCACACCCCAGGAGGCGGGGAAATGAAAAAAAGAACCCTTAAAATCTCCGTGTATATTTTCCTGTTCGTCCTTCTTTTTCCAGTTACCCTGGGGGCTGCAGAGTTTCGCGAGGGCCGTATAAAATTGGTGCTCCACGAAAACACCGGACGGTTTTCCCTTTATTATTTAACGGATATAAAAAAGGAAACCTACGAGGCTCTTTTTGTGGACCAGGACCCGAGAACGTCCTTCCTAGGCATTCTCGTGGACGATAAGGCCTACCGTATGGGTGAATCCAGCGCTTTTCGACTGCGGATTAACACCGATTCCAGCGCTAAGCCGGCGCTTGTTTTTGAATCGGCTTTTTTGTCCGTTTCGGAGGAATTTTCTTTTATCCGCGCCGGTAGCGGTACCCTGGTGGACGGTGTTCGTATCGATATCCGCTTGACCAATAAGGGGGAACGGCAAATTCCCGTGGGTATCCGCTTGTTGTTGGATACCAAACTGGGGGAGGGGGGCTCCGCTCCCTTTTCCACCGATAAAAGAGTTATCGGTTCCGAAACCCTGGTATCACCAAAAGACGGGGACCAGTGGTGGTTTTCTAAAAACGATACGGCGGGTTTAATGGGAAGCATTCAAGTTCCCGGCGTAGATCCCCCCGAATCGGTGGTCTTTGCCAATTGGAAACGGTTAAACGACGCTCCGTGGAAGAGCTCCGTTAGCCCCGGACGGAATTTTAACTATTTGCCCTATTCGGTGGGAGATTCGGCCCTCTGTTACTATTTTGAAACCAAACCCCTCGATAGGGGGGCGGAACGGGTGGTTTCGATCCTGTTGGCCGCCGCTTCGGACCAGGGCTTTTCTTCCTTTGGAATGGCTCCGGAAAACGATGTTTCCCGTCTTTTAAACGAAAGTTCCGCCACCCCCAGTTCGGCGGACCTGGCTCTGCGGACCGATTTAATCACCCTTCGGGATCTGCTACAAAGGATCGACGCTCTGTTGGCCCCTGGAGCCTCGGTTTCGGAAGACGAACTGACCGCCATGGAAACCGTGATCCGGAAGCTGAAGGATCGGAACGGAATACGGTAATTAGAGCCCCATGAAATTGGATCCAATTTTAACCAAAGCCACCCGTGCGGTCCGAAAGGGCCGTTACGCCGACGCGATCCATCTTTTGGAAAGCGAAGTGGTGCGGTACCACGATTCTTTTCGCTATTTTTATATCCTGGCCACCAGCTGTCTATACGCCGGAGATTTTGGGGGAGCTTTCACGTACCTAAAACGGGCCCGGGAAATTAAAACGCGGGACCCCTATACGCTCATCGGTATCGCGGCGCTCCATTTACGCCGCGGAGAAACCGACCGGGCCATTGATCTGTATTTAGAGGTCCTGGAACAGGACCCCCACCATCGGTTGGCGAAAAAAGCCCTTTCGGTGATTAAAAAGTACGGAGCTCCGGAGGCCCTGAACGCGTGGATAGAGGAGGGGCGTCTGCCTTCGCTTTTTCCCCCCTTGCCTAAACTTCCCGTCTCCCCTGGTTTGAAGGTTCTTCGAATCGCCATCGCGGGTCTATTGGCCCTGGGTTGTACGGGGATCGTCTTGGAACTCCTTGGTTTTCCTCTGCTCCCGCCAAGGCCCGTCGCCCGTTCGGGCCTGGAGGCCACCGTGTTGGAAAGCCGGGATCGAACCCAGGCGGTGCAAACGGGGGGGGCGTATCGGTATATACTTACCCAAAATCAGGTGGTATCCACCTACGAACAGGCCCGCCGTCTCTTTATCGATTACCGTGACGAAGCGGCCAAGGTGGAATTGAACAGAATTCTAGAATCCAACGCCGCCGAACCGATCAAAAATAAGGCTCGTCTACTCCTGTCCTACGCTACGGTGCCCGGTTTTGATTCCCTGAAGGATCGGTTCTCCTACGCGGAGGTTTTAAAGGATCCCTTCCTTTACCGGGACGTCCACGTTATTTGGAAGGGTATGGCGGCGAATCTTCGGCTTGGACAAAATTCTACGGACTTCGACCTGCTGGTTGGGTACGATACCCGTAACGCCCTGGAGGGGATAGTCCCGGTACACTTTAAATTTGCCATGGATGTAAACGTGGAACAGCCTTTAGAAGTGTTGGGAAGAATAGTTTTGGGGACCGGAAAAGATGGTCCTGGAGCGGTCCTGCGTTTAGAAGGCCTGGCGGTGCACCAGTCAGTCCTGTCCCGGGGGAACGACAAATGAGGGCGGTGGTTCAACGGGCCCGGGATGCCCAGGTTACCGTTGACGGTACGGTGGTGGGTTCCCTTGATTGGGGACTCCTGGTGTACCTTGGGGTGGCGGTGGGAGACCAGCGGGGGGACGCGGAGTATTTAGCGGAAAAAGTGTCGGGTTTACGGATCTTTATGGATGGGGAAGAAAAGATGAACCTTTCGGTTCGGGATGTCCACGGAGGGGCCCTGGTAATTTCCCAATTCACCCTGCTAGCCGATGCCCGAAAAGGCCGCCGGCCTTCCTATTCCGACGCGGCGGAACCGGAGCTGGCGGATGAACTGTATCGCTATTTTGTGGAATGCCTTAGAAACCTCGGCGTCCCCACGGAAACGGGTATGTTTCGGGCCTCCATGCGGGTGTCCTACACCAACGAAGGACCCATCACTATTCTTTTAGATTCAAAAAAGTTATTTTAAGCTCCATCGTTATAAGAGCCGGGGCTCCCGAAGGTAAGCCTCCGCGTTAAAGGTATCCAGCAGAGAACTAAGGGAGCCGTTTTCCACAATGGTGGCTATAATTTGGGCCGATAATTCCGCCGAGGGCACTACCTCCAAATTGGGAATTTCTTCTTTAAGACAGCTGGGGCATTGAACCGTATCGGTCACTAAAATACGATTTAGAAGACCCTCGTCGGATAGCCGCTTCAGCCGTTCCTGGGCGGGGTGGGAAAATACCGCGTGAACGGCGATCAGGTTCACCTCCGCGGGACGCAGGGGGGCCAGGGCCCGGACAAGGCTTTCTGCGGACCCCGCCGTGTCGATCATATCGTCCACGATCCACAGTACCTTTCCCCTCAGGGGAACGGCGGACAGAATGTTAATCGATTCTATGGTATTGGCCTTTGAATAGTCCCTCTGCTTATGGGCTATCACCAGGGGCGCTCCAAAGGAGTTGGCGAAACGGCGGGCCAATTTTTCTCCCCCCGCGTCGACGGAGCAAAAGGCCCAGGTAGGTCGTACCACCTTTTCCAGGGTTTCCAGATCCCGGATATAATAATCGCAGAGCCTCATCTTTAACAATTTTAAACCCGGCACATCGTCGATGACACACACCGTCGGGTCGAGCATGCTTTTGGATTTATCCGAATGGAGCTGGTAGGTGATAATATGGTTTACCCCCAGACTAGAAAGAATTTTAAAATGAACCCACAGGCCTACGGAATTACGGCGGGTAGCCCTATCGGATCGGGCGCAGGAAACAAAGGGTTCGAATACGGTGATGCTTTCCGCTTGGGAACGTTTAAGGGCGTCCACCGCGTGGTACAGCTCCATTTTCGCTTCCTCCAACCGGATCCCCGCTTCGTTTTGGGCGGCGCTGGAAAAGAGGTAGACGTTTTTCCCCCGGATGGTGGACCCTACGGTAACTTCCAATTCCCCATCGGCAAAATGGGTCGTCTGCAGGGTGTTGACCCGGTCGATCTGGGAAGCTATGGAAGAAAAACTGGGATATTTCTGCAGATAACCGACCACCCGGGAAGCGTAGGAACCCATGGAACGGGTCGCTAAAACGGAAAATTCCTGTTTCATACCTAAAATCGTACGCCTTTTTACAAGGGAAGTCGAGTCGATTTCTTTAATTCCTCCCGTTTAGACCTGCTTTTTCAATTTTCCGGAGTTTAATATCCAGAAATTTCGGGGACGAATTTCAGGCCTATGATAGAACCCCTATTATGGTTTTGTGGGACCCGTATTGCGGTAATTGTAAAAGTCTGTTACTTTTGCCAAATACCAGTCGGACTCAGGGACTGTTTTTGCACCCGTTCCGCAGACCCGATCTTTTTAAGCGGATGTACGTACGTCCTTGCGGGAATAACGCTTTTATTCGTTCAAATCCAAAAAATGAGCGTTTGGATTTGATTCGTTTAGCGTAGGTTAAAGCTTTTTACAGCATCGATCTGTATATATACGCGGGAGGCTACAGTGGCAAAAATGAACGAAAAAGATACCCTTCGCGCCGAATCATCGGGGGTAAGCGATGAAAAATTAAAGGCCCTGGAGGTAGCGCGGCTACAGATCGAAAAGCAATTCGGGGTGGGCTCTTTGATGAAGCTCGGAGCCCACGGTATCGCCGCGGGGATCGAAACCATACCCTCCGGATCCATCCTTTTAGACGAAGCTCTGGGAATCGGGGGGTATCCCCGGGGGCGGATCATCGAAATTTACGGTCCCGAATCTTCAGGTAAAACGACCTTGGCCCTGCACGCCATCGCGGAGGCCCAAAAAAAAGGGGGCATAGCCGCGTTTATTGACGCGGAACACGCCCTGGACCCGGTGTACGCGAAAAATTTAGGGGTTAATATCGACGATTTGTGGATATCCCAGCCCGATACGGGAGAGCAGGCCCTGGAGATCGCCGAGAGTCTGGTCCGTTCTGGGGCGGTGGACGTGATCGTGGTCGACTCGGTGGCCGCCCTGACGCCCCAGGCGGAAATAGAGGGGGATATGGGGGACGCCCATGTGGGGCTCCAGGCCCGTTTGATGAGCCAGGCCCTGCGTAAACTAACCGCCACCATCGGAAAATCAAAAACCATCCTCATTTTCATCAACCAGATTCGTATGAAAATCGGCGTCATGTTTGGAAATCCGGAGACCACCACCGGAGGCAACGCCCTGAAATTTTACGCCTCCGTTCGTCTAGAGGTTCGGAAAATGGAAACCATCGAAAAAGGAGAGGCCGACGCCATCGGCAACCGGGTTCGGGTCAAGGTGGTAAAAAACAAGGTGGCCCCTCCTTTTAGAAAGGTGGAGTTGGAAATTATGTTCGGCAAGGGGGTTTCCGCCATCGGTAGCCTCCTTGACGCGGCGGTAAAATACGAAATAATCGATAAAAAAGGCGCCTGGTACGCCTACAAAGAAGAAAAAATAGGGCAGGGTAGGGATAACGCCAAGGAATATTTGGAGAGCAATCCCGCGTTGGCCGAGGAAATTGATCATAAATTACGGGAAATCATGTTCCCCGGCAGGGAAAACGGCCACGTTATACCCCCCGGAGCGTCATCTGGAAACGCCGAGGAATTAAAATCGGCTAAAGAACCGGTAAACGCCCCTAAGGTTCAGGGTAAAACCGCCCCCGTCGCAAAGGTCTCCGCTTCCGAGGTCGTCGAAGGGGTTTCGGGGGCACAGAAAAAATCTGTCCCCGCCCAGGACCTTAGCGCCGATGATGGACTCTTCTAGCGACGGGACATCCTTCGTCATCCTCGGTTTGGGTTCAAACCGGGGCGAGGGGAGAGTGATTTTTAAGGGGGCCCGTCAAAAGCTAGCACAGCGGATGCGGGACCTCCGGTTTTCGCCCCTTTACGTCAGCGAGCCCCTGTACGTTACCGATCAGCCGGCCTTTTTGAACGCCGCGGTGGGGGGGTACTTTGCCGGTACCCCCTACGAATTGCTGGAGTTCATCCATGGGGTAGAAGCGGAATTTGGAAGGAACCGCGCCTTGGAACGGCGCCGGGGAGAGCGGACCCTCGATATCGATATTCTTCTTTTTGGTGATACGGTACTTTCCGATCCCCCGGTGCTCGAAATTCCCCATCCGAACCTTTTAGAACGAAAATTCGCCCTGCTTCCACTGCTCGATCTGGTTCCCCTTGCCCGGGATCCCAGGACCGGTCTGCCTTTGGAACGGAGCTTCCATGCTTTACCGGACCAGGGTATTTACTATGCCGATTTGGACGTTTATAATCCCTGGTAATGGAAACCAACGCCGCGCAAAACACCCATAGCTTTAGGCTAAAGGAATTTGAGGGTCCCCTGGACCTGCTGTTATTCCTAATCAAAAAAAACGAAGTGAATATCTACGATATTCCCATAGCCCAAATTACCGAACAATACCTGGAATACCTAACCTACACCACCGAAACGGATCTGGAAGACCTAACGGAATTCCACGCCATGGCGGCGACCCTATTGTATATCAAATCTCGGCTCCTTCTTCCGGTGGAACTGGAAGCGGAGGAGGAACTGGAGGACCCCCGGCAAGAGTTGATAGAAAAATTGATCGAGTATCAAAAATTCAAAAAACTTTCGGAAATGATGGAAGAAAAAGAACGGGACGCCGAATGGGTTATCGAACGCAAAAAACTCCAGAGGGCTCTACCCTTTGCCGACGAGGGGCTCTGGGAAAAGGTGGACGTTTGGGACCTGTTAAAGACCTTTTCGACCCTAATGTCATCGATTACCAGCGAACGGATTATCGATTTATACGAAGAAGTTTCCATTAACGAAAAAATCACCCTGTTGAACGAATTGTTGGAAAGCCGGGGGGAGTGCAATTTTACCGATTTAATCGTCCGAAACGGATCGGTCATGGATATTGTTTGCGCGTTTTTAGCCGTGTTAGAGGCGGTGAAAACCCGTACGGTTTCTATTTATCAAAATCGAATGTTTGGGGATATAGCTATTCGTCCCTATGAAAAGGCTGTACAAAATGGAGTGGCGATTGGAGAAGGAAACGGCACTAATTGAGGCTATTCTGTATTTGGAATCCGAACCCATAGAAGAAGCAAGTCTCGCACGGATCTCTGGACTATCTAAGGATGTGGTTGCCCAGGCTTTGACGGCCCTGTCGGAACGGTACGCCCAAGAAGACTCGGGGGTGGAATTGTCCCGTATTGGGGGGGGCATCGTTATTGCCCCAAAAAAGGAATATTGGGATAATTTAAAGGAACGGTACGGTAAAAAAAACGAGGCAAAGCTTTCAAAAGCCGCCCTGGAGACCCTTTCGATTATCGCCTATTCCCAACCCATCACCCGAACGGAAATTGAAGCCATCCGTGGCGTTTCGGCGGATACAATGATCCGACTTTTGTTGGATCGGGGGCTCATAAAGGAAGCGGGAAAAAAGGATGTCCCCGGCAAACCGGTTCTCTACGGAACCACCAAGGAATTTTTAAAGTTTTTCCGTCTTGAAAGCATCGCCGACCTTCCCAAATTGGGGGAAAGCGAGAAGGATCGCTTTGAACTTAATGGATAAAGAAGGGGCACCCCTGAGGCTCCAAACCTACTTGGCCCACTGCGGTGTGGCTTCCCGCCGCGCGTCCGAAGGCCTTATAACGTCTGGCCGGGTCGCCGTGAACGGTGTAACGGTCAGCCAATTGGGAACCAAAGTCGCCCCGGGAGACACGGTTACCCTGGACGGTCGCCTCGTCCAGCCGGAACGGGTCCTCCATTACGTGGCCCTGCATAAACCCGCCGGGTACCTTTGTTCCGCCTTTGACCCCCAGGGCAGACCCCTGGCCCAGGACTTATTACCCCGGGAGATCACGGAACGGCTGTATACCGTGGGCCGGCTGGACTTTCGCTCCTCCGGGCTAATCCTTTTTACCAACGATGGAGCCTTTGCCGCCCGGCTGGGACACCCCTCGGCGGAGGTGGAAAAAGAATACCTGGTCGAAGCTACCGGACCGATTCCCGACCAGGTCCTCCAGGAATTTGCCGAGGGGATAGAAATAGAAGGGATCCGCTACCGATGTTCGGATATCGAACGGTTGGGCCGCAAGGCCCTGCGGGTGGTGTTGATAGAGGGAAAAAACCGAGAAATCCGTCGAGTGTTTTCCCATTTTCATCTCCATCCCCAGCGTCTGCACCGAATTCGAATCGGTCCTGTACTACTGGGTACTCTGGAAGAAGGAAAAAGCCGTCCCTTAACGGAGCGAGAAATGGAACTATTGTACCGGCGAACCGCTAAACAGGAAGGGGGCCCCCATGGTCATCGCAATTGACGGTCCCGCAGGATCCGGAAAAAGCACCATCGCCCGGCTTTTGGCCGAACGGTTAGGCTTTACCTACGTCAATTCGGGGAATATCTACCGGGCCATCACCCTGGGGTGCCTTCGATCGGGAATAGAGCCCACGGATAGCGTTTTGGCTACGGAATACGCCCATAGGGCGGATATCTCCTACGCCAACGGCCAGGTTTACCTTTTTGGGGAAGCGGTAGAGGGTTTGCTCCATAGTGACGAAATAGACCGGTACGTGGCCTCCCTTTCGGCCATCGTTCCGATCAGACACCGGGTTAACGATCTGATCCACCGACTTTCCCAGGGGTTGGATATCGTGGTAGAAGGCCGGGATATTACGACGGTGGTGTTTCCCCAGGCCGAATACCGTTTTTATTTGGACGCTTCCGTCCAATCCCGGGCAAAAAGACGGTATTTACAGGGGGTTTCCAAGCTTTCTTTGGAGGAAATTGCCGAAGGAATTCGTCAACGGGACGAGATCGACAAAAATAAAGCCGAAGGAAGCCTAAAAGTTGCCCCAGGAGTCGAGTATTTGGACACCTCGGACTTGACCATCGAGCAAGTTTATGACAGATTGATAGGGAAAATTCAGTTACAAGGATCAATTATGGGTCAGATGGAAGTGGGAATGGATGAGTCAAAACGCTCCGCGGACAACATCCAAACACAATTACAGGAAGAGTATCTTAAATCCCTCGAACAGCTAGAAGAGGGTCAGCTGGTGGACGGACACGTCATTCAGGTAACACCCGAACAGGTTTTCGTCGACGTGGGGTACAAATCCGAGGGAAAGATTCCAATCGCGGAGTTTACCGAGGTCCCGAAGGTCGGTGACACCGTTTCGGTTATTCTCATTACCAAAGAGAATAAGCATGGCGAAGTGATCGTCTCTAAGCAAAAAGCGGACGTCAAAATATTCTGGAAAAACCTCAGGCAGGCGTTCCAGGATCATACCGTAGTCGAAGGGGTCATCGAAAAGGCCGTAAAGGGCGGTTACGATGTCAACCTGGGCGCGGGTGTTCGGGCGTTTTTGCCGATCAGCCAATCGGATGCCCAAAAGATCGATAAGCCCGAAAAGCTCCTAGATCTGAAGGCTAAATTTTATGTAGAACGGCTCTATTCGGACGGCAAAGTTAACGTCGTGGTGAATCGCCGTAAATACATGGAAGAGGAAATAGAGAAAAATCGGGAAGCCTTTTTTGCCAACACCCAGATCGGCGACGAGGTCGTGGGAACCGTAAAAAGCTTTACCTCCTTTGGGGCGTTTATCGACCTTGGGGGCTTCGACGGCCTGCTTCATATTAATGATATGAGCTGGGGCCATGTAACCCGGCCAAAGGACTTTGTAAAAAAAGGACAGGAAATTCGTCTTAAGGTAATCCGTATCGATCCGGTGGAAAAGCGTATCAACCTTTCCCTGAAGCATTTTACCGACGATCCGTGGATTCATTTTGAGACCAAGTACCATGTTAACGACGTGGTCAAGGGGCACGTTACCAAACTTACCGATTTCGGCGCCTTTATCGAACTGGAAGAGGGGATCGAGGGGCTGGCCCATATTTCGGAATTCTCGTGGGTAAAAAAAATACAAAAGCCCGAAGAGGTTTTAAAAATCGGCGACCAGGTGGAATGTATGATCCTGGGTTACGATTTACAAGCAGGCCGGGTCTCCTTGGGGCTTAAGCAGGTTACCGCCAATCCGTGGACCAACATCCAGGAACGGTATCCCGTGGGTACCCGATTGACCCGAAAGGTCGTCAAGCTAACCAACGCGGGAGCCTTCATAGAACTGGAAGAGGGAATCGATGGGTTCCTCCACGTGGACGACCTGTCTTGGACCAAAAAGGTCAAGCATCCGGGAAGCGAACTCCAGGTGGGTCAGGAAGTAGAAGTCATGGTGATCGCCTGCGACAGCGAAAACCGGAGCGTCCGTCTGGGGATAAAACAGCTATCCGAGGATCCTTGGAAGACTTTTGCCGAGGCGTACAAGCCGGGTTCCCAGATCGAAGGCGAGGTTTCTTCCGTCACCGATTTCGGTATCTTTGTCCGGGTGGCCGGTGGAATCGAAGGGTTGATCCATAAAACCAACCTGACCGAAAACCGGGACGATAACCCCGATGAAGCGATGAAAAAGTACCAGGTGGGCGATAAAATCAAAGCCGTGGTTATCGAAATCATGCCGGAGAAGCAAAAGGTCGCCTTTTCTATCCGGGATTACCAGAAAAAAGTACAAAGGGAAGAGCTTTCACGGTACATGGCCGCTGAGGAATCCGACGAGTCGACCTTTACGCTCGGCGATTTCTTAAAATCCAAGGGTACGCGATAAGCTCCGCCTATTGACATGCTATCAGAGATCGACGTCCGGAAGTTCAATACCCTGATCGAGATTAATACCCTCATCAATTCGAACTATTCGGACGCTCGATTTTTGCTAAACCAAATTTTAGAATCCGCCACCAAACTATGCGAAGGGGAGGCTTCGAGCCTCCTGTTGCTCAATAAAGAGGATAACAAACTGTATTTTGAGATCGCCCTGGGTTCTAAGGGGGCGGATGTAAAAAAATTTACCGTTAATTTGGGCGAGGGGATCGCTGGATGGGTAGCCCAACACAACACGTCGATTATTGTCAACGACGTGGAAAACGATAAACGGCATTTGTCGGATATTTCCAGAAAAATTGGTTATCCATCAAAAACCATGCTCGCGGTTCCCATGCGAATGAAGGATGAATGTATCGGGGTTATTGAGCTCATCAATAAAAAAGATGATCGTCGTTTTACCCAGGATGATTTAGAATGGCTAGAAATCTTCGCGAACCAGGCGGCCTTGGCTATTCAAAACGCCCGCAGTTTCGAGAAGGCTCGGGAAGAAATTCACATTTTGCAGGACCAATTGGTCACCGACAGGGGCTACCATACCCTAATCGCGAAAAGTCCAATAATTCTGGAAAAATTAGACATTATCGATCGGGTCGCTAAAACCGATTCTTCGGTTCTTATTTTAGGGGAAAGCGGGGTAGGAAAGGAGCTTTTTGCCGAACAGATCCACCTAAAAAGCAAAAGAAACGGGGGGCCCTTTGTCCGGGTAAATTGTGCGGCCCTGCCCGAAGGGCTTTTGGAAAGCGAATTATTCGGCCATGTCAAGGGTGCTTTTACAGACGCGATCCAAAATCGGCGCGGTCGCTTTGAAATGGCCGATGGGGGAACCATCTTTTTGGACGAAATCGGCGATTTACCCTTAAAGCTCCAAGCAAAATTGCTCCGGGTAATTCAACAGAAAACCTTCGAAAAGGTGGGGTCCGATTCTACCATTTCGGTGGATGTCCGAATTCTCGCGGCTACTAACCGGGATATAGAACGGTTAGTAGAGAAGGGGGAATTCCGAAGCGACCTCTACTACCGGTTAAACGTGCTTCCTATCTACATTCCGCCCCTGCGTCAGCGGCCCGAGGATATTCCCGAATTAGCCCGTCATTTTCTAAGAAAATTCAGCCGGGAAACTAAAAAACAGTTCGACGGATTTTCCGATGACGCCATGGAAACCCTGCTTTCCTATTCCTGGCCCGGGAACGTTCGGGAATTAGAAAACAGTATTGAACGGGCCTGCGTGATAGGTAAAGATCGATGGATTAGGTCGGAGGATCTGTTTTTTACCAGTCCTTCGGCGGCTTCCCAAGAGGCCCAGGAGGTACGAAATTTAAAAAACGCCCTTTCTATCTTTAAAAAGCACTTTATTCAAAAGGTCTTAGAAGAAAATAACTGGAACCAGACCGAAACAGCGAAAGCCCTGGATATACAGAGAACGTATTTATCCAGACTTATAAAAGAACTCGATATCGTCAATAGTAAGGAGTAGGGACAACCATGGACAAGACCGCCACCACCGTCGAGCCGGTTCGTTTTTCGGATCGGCTTATAAATTTCATCCAGAGGAATAGGAAAGCCCTTCTTATCCTCGTAATTTCTATCGCTGCCGCGATTATCATAGCCGCCATAATCGTCGCGATCGTCGACGCCACACGGGTCAAAGCGATCGATACGGTGGAACAGTATTCGGAACAGTACGATTCCCTGCGGGCTAAAAGTTCCGACGCCAACGCTACCAAGGAACTGGACACCCTTCTTAAGGACGTTCAAACCTTCGCGACGAGCCATGGCGGATACGCGGGAGCCCGGGCGGAAACCATTTTAGCCCAAATCCACGGGGACAGAAAGGAATGGAAAGACGCGGAGGCCGCGTGGATTTCCGCGGCCCAAAAAATCCCCCAAAGTTACCTTGCTCCCGTGGCGTATTATAACGGTGCTTCCGCAGCCGAGGAGGCGGGGGATACCGCCAAGGCCATCGAATTGTACACCCGTTGTGTGGATACCTACGGAGACAATTTTCCCTTGGCCCCCCGAGCGTATTTCTCCCTGGGCAGACTCCAGGAGCAGGAAAAGAATACCGCCGCGGCCCTGGCCACGTACAATAAAATGGTGAACAAATGGCCCAACGAAAGTTGGACAAAATTGGCCCACAGCCGTATACTGGTACTGTCGGAGTCGGCAAAGTAGGAATACCACCAGAAAAGTATCCGGGTTCTTTTAAAAGTCCGTTGCTTTTAAAAGGGATCCCATCGATTAAGCGAGGTTGGAATGGCAAAAAAGCGGGCGAAGATTCTAGAATCACGGTATTTTGGTTTCATCATCGGTTTGATTGTCGTCCTCCTCTTTGTGGGTATGGATTTTGGTACCCAAATTTTTAAAAACCTGAATACCAAGGCGGTGGATTTTCAATTCATTTTAAAGGGAATTTCCACCGCCACTTCCGTGCAGGAAGGGGTAACGGTTACCAAAAAAAATCCTAAAATTTCAGACGATATCGTCATCGTGGGAATCGATTCTCGAAGCCTGGCCCGGTTTGGCCGATGGCCCTTTCCCCGGTCGACCCACGCTAACTTGGTCGATTCCTTTAGCCGAATAAAAGATCAAAACGATAGGGAATCGGCCCTTTTTATAGACGTATTTATCATCGAACCGGATCGAAATGCCTCGGAGGATGCCCGGTTTGTCAAAAGCATCGCCGACTCTAAACGGGTTTTTATGGAGACGGTCCTGGATGTGGGAATAGGGGATTACGATTCCTACGCTAAAATGCTGGATCGGGAAAAGGTCCTGCAGGATAGGTTCCCATTCTTTTCCAAGGTTGAGGGTCCCTGGCAAAACATGACCGAGTTTAAGAGCGTTCAAGCTCCTTTAAAACCCTACGGTGAAGCTATCGCCGGGTACGGCCACGCTAACTACACCCAGGACGTGGATGAAACCTACCGCCGCCAAGCCCTAATCGCCAAACTTTCCGTGGAAAAAGAACAGATTCGCTTTGACAACCTGACGGAAGGGTACACGGTCAATTCGGCGGCCTACGAACGGCTCGCCTGGGTCGATGTGAAGGGCTTTACCCATACCATATCCACGCCGCTTACTAAAACCACCCTAGCCCAATTGGGCAAACGTTTGGCCGCCGAATCGCCCCCCGTCATTATCGATAAGAACGGCGATGGCCAGGCGGACGAAAAATACTATATCGTAAAAAAATATCAGGATATTTTTGTTCCGGCCATAACCCTTTCCTTGGCCCTTAATTACTTTAATGTAAGCCCCGACGCGGTGACCGTCGAGTTGGGTAAGCGGATCGTAATACCCCATCCCACGGTTTTTGATCCCTCCACGGGGACCAGGGTTCCCTACAGCGTTGCCCTGGGTACGGATACCTACGATTCCCAGGGCAAACTGGTCAAAGCCGCGCCTCGGAAGGTGCTTCAGGAATTGGACATCCCCATTAACGAAAACGGGGAAATGCGGATCAATTTTATGGGTTACCGCTCCTCTGCCGCCATCGACGGCTATAAAACCTTTCCGGTTCGATCCTACGCCAGTTACGCCGATCGCCTCCCCGGCCCGGATCCCCAGACCTGGCCCCGAACCAAGGCGGTGGGCAATAAGATTCTTATGGTCGGGCCCTTTGCCGATGGAATCGCCCAGGACGAAAAGCCCACCCCCTACGGTCTTATGTACGGTATCGAGATCCACGCCAACGCCCTGAACACTATTTTAATGGATAACTTTTTGGTACCCGTGCCCAAATGGGTCGATATTTTGGTGCTTCTAGCTCTAGTTTGCGCAGTAGCTTTTTTCACCTCCCGGTATTCTACCATCTGGGCTTTTATATCCGTTGTCGCGGGAATCGTCGTGTTTTTCTTTGTGACCTCCTTTCTCTTTGAATACCAAAATACGATTATCGACTTTCCAAAACCCGCCATCGGCATGATTGTGGCGTTTATAGCCGTGGTCTCTTACCGGGCCATGACCGAAGAGCGGGAAAAGAAACAGATCCGCATGACCTTTGGCAAGTACGTTAGTCCCAAGGTGGTGGATCAAATTTTGGAAAACCCCCCGGAATTGGGCGGTGTGGATAAGGATTTAACGGTTCTCTTTTCGGACATCCGGGGCTTCACAACCCTTTCGGAAAACATGACCCCCCAGGAACTGGTGAACCATTTAAACGTCTACCTTACCGCCATGACAGACCTGATATTAGAGTACGGTGGTACGCTGGATAAATACGTGGGCGACGAGATCATGTGTTTTTGGGGCGCCCCCTTACCCCAGCAGGACCACGCGATTTTAGCGTGCAAATGCGCCCTGCGGCAGATGGAAAAACTCCGGGAATTAAACCAGCAATGGCCCGAATCAAAGAGGATCAACATCGGCATAGGACTCAATTCCGGGATTATGACCGTTGGTAATATGGGTTCCCCAGGAAGAATGAACTATACCCTTATGGGAGACAACGTAAACCTGGGGGCCCGTTTAGAGGGAACGAATAAGCAGTACGGCACCGGAATAATCATCAGCGAGTTTACCTACGGCCTTGTAAAGGACCACTTTATCGTCCGCGAATTGGACAATATCCGGGTAAAGGGGAAAAACAAACCCGTCCTTATTTATGAATTGGTCGACGCGATCGATTCTCTGGATCCCCCTCCCTTAGACGTGGGAAAAAAGAAAGGGAAGGGGAGCGTGAAATAGGTTGTATGCCGATTCGTTCTGTGTTGAGTACCCTCCGGCGGCGGATCGGCGTCCTTTTATTTTTTGTAAGCCTGCTCCTCATTTTTTCTTCCTGCGGGATAGACAATTATTTATATTTGTATCCCGTTACCCAAGTAAGCGCCATCGGAACCTCGTACATTTCTTGGTATTTGCCTTCCACCCAGGTCAGCGGCTATTTTAAATACTACCGGATCTATTATCGGCTCTATAAGAGTCATAATACCGTTTCTAGCAGTATCGCTCCCGGAGATTTTAATACTATCAATACAACCTTGTATTCGGACTATTTAAAAATAGCCCCCTATTTTAATTTGACGACTAACGCTCCCGTATACGTCCAGAGTATTTTTGAGGACCAACTTCACTATCTAGAACTATCCCTAGATGGAACCTCCTTATCCAACGTGCTAAACGATAGCATTCCCGGTTCGGCATCGAAAATCGCCCTCGACTTTAGTTTAATTTCCCCAAATACAGTACCCGTTCTAACTCTCTACGGCTTGACCTATACGTATTATTACAACCTCCTGCGATCGGTCACAAATCCAACACCGACTTCCGACGGCGGTTATTTTTATTATTCCGATGCGCTTTACAATAGCACCTCCGACGCGGATATCGCTTCGGATACGACTACCGGAACCAGTACCTACATTTATGGCGCCTTTTACATCGTCGCGGTGGGGAAGGACGATAACGGTTCCACGGTTTTAAGTTCCCCCACGTTGTTGGGGGTGGTGCAACTTCCTCATCGTCCTAGTTCATAACACGGTAACAAAGATCCTAGAATACTTTTTAAATTGAGGGGTTGTAAAAATGAGTAGTGCTGTCAATTAAAAATATCTAATACTAACTATAATGTATATTCTGTCTACTAAAATAGGTGGTAAAGTTTGGTATAGTATAAGAATGAGGTTTGCATGAACTTGGCTTCGCGGCAAGACGGTAATGCGTAGTTCGGTTAAGGATTGTCGTG
>CAYRLW010000034.1:33215-41968 GCA_964425215.1 uncultured Treponema sp. | reverse complement strand
CGGCGTTGCCGACGGCGTTGCCGGCGGCGGACCAGGCGGGGGTGGAACTGACGGCCACGGCGCCGGACGCTACGGCGGCGGCGCTGTCGACCACCTGTTCGGAAGCGGCGGATACAGCGTCGGAGGCGGCCCCAGCGGTGACTGCTCCAGAAGCGGCCGCTCCGACAACGGCGGCAGCCGCCGCGTTGGCCGCGCCCGTAGCCGCACCCACGAGTTTTGCCACCCCCGCTTGGATTACACCCTTACTGAACATCCAGGAAGACTTGGTCCCCGTGGACCACGCAAGCCATCCTTCGCCAATTTTGTTAATCCCCTCCATCAGCCAGGTAAGACCTAGCCACAAACGCAGGGGAAATAACCAATATCCCCGGGTTTTGTAGGCCCCAAGACCCCGGAGTATGGACCGGCCGTGACGCATATCGAGGAATTCGTTTTTAATGTATTCCCAGCATTGATTGATCCCCGCGACCCCCAAAAAATAATGGAGGTTTACCAGGTGTTTCATCGCCTGGGCGAAGAACCCCGACAGTTTTATTCCTCCGGCGTTGGATACCGCGTATTTACCTCCCACGGAAATCATAAAACCGTGGTAGTTAGATTTAAACTTTTTCGGCTCGGTTCCCTCCATTGCGGCGGCCACGTTATGGGCCGCCACTTCCGCAGTTTGGAGCGCCGTTTCGACGATTTGGGGAAGGGGTTTGGCGTTTTCTATAAACCAGAGGTTATCCCCTACTAAAAACACGTTATCGTGGTCCACGGATCGCATTTCGTCGGTCACGAGGATTCGACCTTTTTTTCTAATTTGCCCCTTGGTCAGGGGAAGGGCCTCGGCAAAGGCGCTTCCTTGAACCCCGCAGGTCCAAATGAACGTACCGGTTTCGATGGTAGAGCCGTCTTTAAGTTTTACAAGCCCCGGCTCCGCACCCACGATCGGCGCGTTGGTTCGCAGGTCCGCGCCTTTTTTCCGCATATACGCTTCGACCTTACCCCGAAGATCCTCTTCCAAAATTGGCAGGATGGAAGCCATGGCTTCTACCACAATTATCTTAACATCATTTTTGTTTACCAGCCATTTGGCGCACATGACGTCCCGCCACTCGATCAGCTCCCCCGCCAATTCGATGCCCGTAAATCCCGCGCCGGCAACCACAAAGGTAAGGAGTTTTGCCCGTTTTTCCTTGTCCTGCTCCGCCACCGCCCGTTCAAAGGTGGTTTCCACGTGGGACCGGATCCGCAGGGCGTCATCGAAGGACCAGAGGGTCATGGAATTTTCCTGTACCCCCGGAACTCCAAAAAAGTCAGGTTCCGCCCCCGAACCGATGACTAAATAATCGTAGGAGTAAGAATGGTGAGCTGAAATAGCCCTACGGTTTTCAAAATCCACCGCTTCTATGGTATCTAAAACCACCTGCACTTTAGAGGCCCCAAACACTTTGCTAAAGGGTATGCGGACCGCGTCGGGATCCACCCGGTGCCCCGCTACCTCGTGCAGTTCGGTCATCAGGGTGTGAAAGGGATGTTTATCCACCAGGGTGATCGAGACGTCTGAACGTTTCTTGTACCGTTTTGCCAGCTTTTTAGCCGCCTCAATCCCCGCGTAGCCCCCACCGAGGACGAGTATTTTTTTTTCATTCTCCATATTTTTACCCCCATACGAATGTATTTGGCCCCTCGGAGTTTGTCGGAATGGTCTAATTGTAATCCGATAAGCTTCTCGGAAGATTAAAACCCAAGAAATTGTGAATACAGTATTTTTACAATAACAAATAATTATTTACATAATATAGAATAGTAAAAATACTGCATATACATCTAAGGTAGCTCTTTTAAAACTCCCTGAGTTTTGAAAGAGCCTCGTTCTTAAGTGAATTCTGGATTAGTTTTATTTTAATTAGTAAATATGTCAAGTATATTACAATATCGCAATTATTTTATATATAAAAATATCCATAATAATACCTTCGGGGGCCGAACCCAGGGCTCGCAACGTTACATCAATGTCTGCTAAAAGCTCAATAATCCGGCGGACCGCCTGAAGGCTATAGCGTTTAGCTGCTTGTTGATAGTCCTTTTGGGCTTTTTTAGAGGAGAGTCCGATTTTTTTAAGGTCCAGATCCGTTACGGGGCCCCGCTGTACCAGATCTAGATAATCGTAGAGTCGGTGAAAACACCAATTAAGCCCCGCTAGAATTGCCTGGGGGGATTCTTTGGCCCCTAAAAGGGTATGAAGGGATTCTATGGCCCGTTCTAAGTCCCCCTCTGCTATGCGGCTAAAGAGGGTAAAGGCCGATTCTTGTCGGGTATGGGAGAGCCACTTCTCCACCACCGCTTCGGTAACAGGGACTCCTTTTTCCAAAAAAAGGATAAGCCGGCTGCATTCCCGTTTTAAAGCGTCGGTGTTATTTTCCACGAGTTCCAGGATAGTCTCTACCCCATCGTTGGTGATTTGAAAGCCTTCCCTTCGAAAAAAAGCCTCGACCCATTCGGTTTTCCGATTTTCAAAGAGTTCCCAAAATATTCGTTTGTTTTCCCGGGAGAACGCGGCGTCCAACCGTTTATCCACGGAAATCTCGTCGCTTAAGCAGATTACGGTGGTATCATCCTGGGGAGCGTTAAGGTAGGAAACCAAAAGGTCTATTTCCTCTTTCTTTTTAAGTTGATCGGCGTTTTTAATTAAAAATAGTCGGACGGGCGAAAAGAGGGAGCCGTTCCTTAAAATAGAAACTAAATCCGATACGGGAGTTTCCCCTGCATAAAACGAAGTTTCTTCGGGCACTTCCCCGTAGTTTTTGGCGATTCCCTTCCGGATAGCCGACACGGCGTCCTGCCGTTCGCCGATTTCGGGCCCGCAAAAGAGGTAGTTGGTTCCCTTTCCCATGGATCTTTACGCGTAGGTCCTGATAAGACCGGACAGCCGGCCCAGGATGCGGACATCTTGGCAATAAATGGGAGAATAGGCTGGATTTTCCGGCTGTAGGCGTATACGGTTGCTCTCTTTGAAAAACCGTTTAAGGGTAACCGCCTCTTCCACCAGGGCTACGATAATTTCTCCGTCCCGGGCGGTTTCTTTTTTTTCGATCACCGCCAGATCCCCATCCATAATCCCCGCTTTTTCCATCGAATCTCCTCGGACCCGGAGGGCAAAGTGGGGCCCCTTTCCCCTGATGAGGGCTTGGGGAATTTTAATCGTTCCATCCCAATTTTCTTCTGCTAAAATGGGTTTCCCCGCCGCTACGGTTCCCAAGAGGGGAATATCCAACGTGATCCCTTCCTCGGCTCCCCCCGAAGGGGTTTTGACCACCTCGATGGTCCTGGACCGCTTATCTCCCAACCGGAGATATTCCTTCCGTTTTAACGCGCTTAGATGGTCGTAGGCACCCTTTACGGAAATTGAGAAATGCCCCGCCACTTCACGAATAGTGGGGGGGTAGGAGTGGGTGTTGATGTAGTGCGAGATGAAGGACAGCACTTCCCGTTGCCGTTCCGTGAGCTCTTTCATCGTTCCGTCCTTATTCCATACTTCTTAAGTTTAGCGTGCAGGTTGCTGGGATATAACCCAATGGCCTCCGCTGTACGGGATATAATATACCCATTTTGCCGAAGTTGGTACTCTAAATATTTTTTTTCAAACAGATCCTTGGCGGAATTGTAGTCCCTCTGTAACAATTCTAAAGGCAATTCTTCGCCGCTCAAGGAAGGGCCCTGGGGAATTGGGGGAGCGGAGGAATTTCCCGGAGCGCCGGGGGTGTGTAAAAGGGGTCGTAGATCCTCCAAGGTTAACCGATCCCGATCCCACATGACGGCTATCCGTTCGGCCAGGTTTTTAAGCTCCCGAACGTTGCCCGGCCAGGGAAGGGTCCGCAGAAAATCAAACGCTTCTCCGTCGATTTCTATTTGGGGCGCCCCAAATTCCGTTAGAAAATGTTTTAACAGCAGGGGGATATCCTCGGTCCGTTCCCGCAGGGGTGGGATTCGGATGGGTATGACGTTTAAACGGAAGAAAAGGTCCTCCCGAAACCGGCCGGCTTTGCATTCCGCCTCCAGGTCCTTATTGGTGGCCGCGACGATACGTACGTCCACCTCGATGGACTGTTCTCCACCCACCCGTTCGATCCGCTGTTCCTGGATTGCCCGGAGTACCTTAGATTGGGCTGTTAGGGACATATCCCCAATTTCGTCGAGGAACAGGGTTCCTCCGCTGGCTAGTTCAAACCGGCCTTTCCGGCTGGTTACGGCGTCGGTAAACGCTCCCTTTTCGTGTCCAAAAAGCTCGCTTTCGATGAGCGTGTCCGGGATTGCGGCGCAGTTCACCTCCACGAAGGCCCTGGGGGCTCGGTGGGAGCGACGGTGGATGGCCCGGGCTACCAATTCTTTACCCGTACCGTTTTCTCCGGTAATAAGGATTCGGGCGTCGCTGGCCGCCGCCTGTTCGATGGTTTGGCGGACCGCCTCCAGCGCCGGGCCCAAACCGATCAATTCATCCTGCTTTCCCACGGAACTCTTTAGGGCGCGATTTTCTTCTTTTAGGGCCCGAAGGGTTAGGGCGTTTCGACTGACCGTAAGAACCTTATCCAGAGATAGGGGTTTTTCCAAAAAATCAAAGGCCCCGAGTTTTACCGCCCGGACGGCCATATCGATATTTGCGTGTCCAGAAATAAGGATTACTTCCAAGGTCGGCCAGGCGGAACGAATTTTTTCCAGAGCCTCCAGGCCCCCCATCCGGGGCAAAAGGACGTCCAAAAACACCAGATCTATCTTTTCGTGTTCCAGAATTTCCAAGCCCACGATGGCGTCTTCCGCGGTATGAACCCGGTACTTTTCATCCTCCAGAATCGATGCCAGGGCGCTTCGGATTCCCGGTTCATCATCGATTATTAAAATATCGCTCATACCGTTCCTATAATTGGCTCCGCGACGGGAAGATCGATAAAAAACGCTGTTCCTACCCCTTCGGCGGAATCAAACCAAATGGTCCCCCCGTGTTCGGTAACAATGCGCTGTACAATGGGTAACCCTAAACCGGTTCCCTTTTCTTTGGTTGTAAAGTAGGGGGTAAAAATATGCGGACGATCCTTTTCGGGAATTCCCTTCCCGGTATCCGCTATTCTTAATCTACAATACTGGGTATCCCTCTTTTTGACAAGGTCGGTAGAAAATTCTATCCGTCCCCGGCCCTCCATGGCGTCTATGGCGTTTAGTATAAGGTTCGATAATACCTGGGAAAGGTACCGCCGTTCCGCTTTGACCGCGATTTTTGAATCCAAGCGATCCATGACGAAGGAAACCTCCGGATAGGAAGATCGGTACAGGTTGATCGATTCCTCGATTAAGTCGCCGATAGGGGTATCCGATAGGGTCATGGAGGACAGGCGGGAAAAGGTTCTAAATTCGCTTAACAGGGTGTTCAACCCGTCAACCTCTTGAATAATCGCCATCATGGAAGATTCTAGAATATCCTCGCAACTGGCGTGATCCTTTTGCCAGCGCCGGAGTACCCGTTCCGCCGAAAGTTTGATGGGGGTTAAGGGGTTTTTTATTTCGTGGGCCAACCGTTGGGCCATATCTTGCCACATGTTTATTTTTTCTTCCTGTAATGTTTTATTCCGAGTCCGTTCCAAATCGCGAACCATGGAGTTAAAAGAGCTGACCAGGGCGCCCAATTCATCATCCCGTCGGGAAAGGATGCGGATAGAAAAATCCCCCTCCGCGACTTTCCTTGTCGCGTCGGCCAGTTCGACGATAGGTTGGGTGATGGATCGGCTAAACGAAAAAGCGATAAGGAGGGTCATAAGAATAGTAGGAAGGAAAAAGGCTCCGTAAAACATGATTAAAAGCCGTTTAAGCGTCGGATTCAGGGATTCCAGGGCTTGGACTTTTCCCTTTGCCCCTTCGATGTTTCGAATCCTCTTATCGAACCCTATCCCGAGGCTGAAGGTAAAAACTCGGTACGTCCCCGGCCGCGGGATGGTGATGTACCGAATAACATCCGCTTCCCGCCGGGTTTCCCTTGGAACGTACCCCGCAGAGGTCCCGGGGGGAAGGGAAAGCCGCTGGGCTTCGTTGCCCGAAAAAAAGGCGGACTTCCAATGGCCCTGGGCGTCTTGGGTAAAATCCTGCACACTCTCCAAATCCTCGTCGGCGGAATGGGGATCCGCTACCGGACCCTGGTAGTTTTCAGCGATCTTCGCCAAGTTTTTGATGCGGTAACGGTAGCTTTCGGTGGCAAACCACTGGGCGTCGTCCATGACGGAACTTAAATTCGCCGCTTTCCACGAGTTTACCAGCTCCCGAACGAATTGGACCGTTATCAATGTTACCGGAATCGTCGCCAGGCTTACGGTCAGGGCAAAATAGAAAAAAAGCCGGGCCTGGAATTTGCTTCCCACTTGATGGGAAAACACGTCCCAAAGGAGCCGGAAAACCGAGATTCCTAAAAAAATAAGAAGCACCGCCGGAATGGTTAAAAAAACCGCCATCGCCAGGGGTGTAACGGCCTCTTCCCTCTGGAATGCATTTGAAAAAAGGGCGGAAGAAAAAATAAGGGCCAATATGCTCAATAAAAGATAAATAAAAACCAGGCTGGGCAGACCCAGGGTGGAATATTTTGAGCGGATCCGTATGTTTTTTATGGAAAGAGGCATGAAGGCCCCCTACAAATTTCTAATTTTGAGTCGAATTCAAAGACCTCGGCTTTTAGGGCGACCTTAATCTTCCTCGAATTTGGAGTCGAACAGGTAGATCAACGCGTTTACCGCGTCCTGTTCGTCCTCCCCCTCGGCGATTATTTTTAAATTCGTTCCGTACCCCGCTCCCAAGGTGATTATACCCATGATCGACTTACCGTTAATTCTATCATCATCCTTTTCGATAGATATTTTTGATTTAAATTTGCTGGCCGTTTGCACTAAAAGAGCGGCGGGCCTGGCGTGGATTCCTGCTCTGTTTTTAATCGTTACCATTTGTTCTACCATGTATCGTTCCTTATTAGATAATATCGTCCTGTCCAAAGTATACGGACCGGGCCGCGTCGCTTTCTATCCATTTTAGAATATTTTGATTGAATTCTTTGGCAGAATAATAGCCCATTTTTTTTAACCGTTCGTTCATCGCCGCGGTTTCGATGATGATGGGGATGTTTCGGCCGGGTTTAACGGGGATAATGAGGCGGGGGATCTTTACGCCCAAAAGGTCCATGGTTTGCTCTTGGGTCCCCAGTCGGTCGTACATTTTTTCCGAATCCCATTCTTCCAGCTCCACCACCAGCTGAACCTGCTTTTTGTCCCGTATGGCCCCTACTCCAAACAGGTGGGTAATGTTGATAATTCCTAGACCCCGAATTTCCATGTGATGGCCGATAATTTTGTTAGCCCCCGCGCCCATTAAAATATTGCCGTTAACGCATCGGATATCCACCACGTCATCGGCCACGAGCCGATGGCCCCGTTCAATCAATTCCAGGGCGGCTTCGCTTTTACCAACCCCCGAATCGCCTAAAATAAGGATGCCTACGCCGAAAACTTCCACCAAAACCCCGTGGATGCTCTTTTGGGGGGCGAATATATTGGAGAGGATCCGTAGAACCCGGGAAGAAAATTCCGCCGAGGGAAGGTCGGTTTGTAAAACCGGACACTGGGCCTTTTCGGCGATTTCAAAAAACGTATGGTCGGGGCTTAAATTGTGGGTAAAAATACAACAGGGGATGGGGTATTCGAACATTTTTTCTATGGTGTCGGTCTTTCCCTCTTCCACGAGTTTTCGTAGGTACGCCACCTCGCCGCGTCCGAAAATTTGAATCCGCTGGTAGGCGAAGGAATCGTAGAACCCTGAAAGGGCAAGTCCAGGCCGGTTAAGATCGGGAATGGCGATTTCCCGAGAAAGCCCCTTTCGTCCCCCAATGCAACGTAGGTTGAGGGAATTGTGTTCCTTTAGATCGATATCGATCAAATCAAGGACGGTAAATTTCTTTACGGCCATAAAAACATAATAAACCAAACCCCGTCTCTGCGCAACCTAAGGCCTCGGACCCCTTGGTAAAATTGAGTCAAACCCAAAGAGCCTCCTCATACCTCTTGACAAAATTTCTATACAAAGATACGTTAGCTGTGAAATATTTCACAGACACGGAGAGACAATGCGGATACCCGAACCTACGGTAGAACGACTCCTTCAACTGACCCGAGTTTTGTCGAACCTGGACACCGAATCGATTAGTTCCAGCGAAATAGAAGCCAAAACCGGCTGGTCCAGCTACACGATCCGGAAAGACATATCATTTTTACGGGAAAATTTAGGGGACGCTTCGGGTTATAATCGGCTTTCCCTGTTAGGGGCCATAAGAAAATCCCTTGAGCTGGGGATACCGCGAAAATTCTGCGTGGTCGGTCTGGGCCGGTTGGGTTCGGCGTACCTTAATTTTCCCGCTTTTGCGGACGAGGGCTTCGAGCTGGTGGCGGGCTTCGATTCCAGTGTAAACCGCATCGAAATCCTCCGCTCCCCCGTGCCGTTGTACCCCACCTATAAAATGGGGGAGGTGATCTCCCGGTTCTCCATCGAACTTGCCCTGCTCTGCGTTCCCGCTACTTCGGCCCAAGGGGCGGCGGATAAGTTGGTGGCCGCGGGAATTCGGGGGATTATCAATTTTGCCCCCGTGGTCCTGGAGGTTCCGGAAACGGTGATGACGAGCAATGTTTTTGTTGTGGACGAACTTCGGTCCATGGCGGCAAAGCTGGCCTGTTTAGCCGACTAGGAGCCTG
>CAYRLW010000034.1:30860-33115 GCA_964425215.1 uncultured Treponema sp. | reverse complement strand
CAATTTTGCCGCGGGACCCTCCATGCTTCCCCTGCCGGTTCTGGAACGGGCCGCCCGGGAAATGACCGACCAAGGCGGTTCCGGCCAATCGGTGATGGAAATGAGCCATCGATCCAAGGAGTACAAGGTCATAATCGAGGGGGCTGAGGCCCTTCTTCGGGAATTGATGGGGATCCCGGATAGCTACAGTGTCCTCTTTTTGCAAGGGGGCGCCACCGCCCAATTCGCCATGGTACCCATCAATTTAGCTTACCAGCAGGAGGGGCAGGCCCGGAGAACGGTTACCTACGTGGATACGGGGGTGTGGGCTTCCAAGGCCGCCGAGGAAGCGGCCAAGTACGCGGATGTGCGGGTCGCCGCTTCTTCCAAAGATAGAGCCTACTCGTACATTCCCGCCGTCCCCGCGCCGATGGCCCAGGACGCGTACTATCACATCACCCTAAACAACACGATTGTGGGGACCAAATGGCCTTCCATTCCCGATACGGGAACCATTCCTTTGGTAGCGGATATTTCCAGCTGTATCCTTTCGGAACGGCTCGACGTGGGCCGTTTTGACCTGCTCTACGCGGGGGCTCAAAAAAACCTGGGACCTGCAGGGGTAACCGTGGTGATCCTTCGAAAAGATCTGATCCAGCAGGTGCCCGATTGGGTCCCCATTATGTTCCGCTACGATATTCAGGCGGAAAACGGGTCCATGTACAACACTCCCCCCTGTTATGGGATTTATATTATCAAGCTGGTTTTAGAGTGGATGAAGGACCAGGGGGGGCTGGGGGTCGTGGAGGCGAGGAACCACGAAAAGGCGGCCCTGCTGTACGATTATTTGGACAATTCTTCCTTTTTCCGGGCCCCGGTGGAAAAGGGGTCCCGTAGTCTTATGAACGTCCCCTTTGTCATCCGGGGGGAGGGAAGGAAGGAACTGGAGGATCGGTTTGTAAAGGAAGCGGTCGCGGCGGGACTGGTAAACCTGGCGGGGCACCGACTGGTGGGGGGTATGCGGGCCAGCATCTATAACGCCATGCCGATAGAGGGCGTGCGGGCCCTTATCGATTTTATGAAGAAATTTGAAGGCGCCAACGGGAGGTAACCATGTTTCGTATCCGAACGATGAATAAAATATCAAAAGAGGGTCTTGAGCTTTTTCCCCGGGATCGGTACGAGGTGGCGGGGGAAATTCCCAACCCCGACGCGCTGTTAGTCCGGAGTGCGGACCTAAACAGTATAGAAATCCCAGAAACGGTCAAGGCTATCGCCCGAGCGGGGGCGGGGGTGAACAATATTCCCATCCCCTTTTGTACTGAACGGGGAATCGTGGTATTCAACACCCCCGGGGGTAACGCCAACGCGGTAAAGGAATTAACCTTAGCGGCCCTGCTTATCTCATCCCGGCGTATTATTCCGGGGATCGCCTGGACCGCCACCTTGGCAAACCGGGGGGATGAGATACCCGAGTTGGTGGAAAAGGGAAAGTCCCAATTCGAAGGTCCCGAAATTAAAGGCAAAACCCTGGGGGTTATCGGTTTGGGGGCCATCGGGGTCATGGTGGCCAACGATGCCGTTGCCCTGGGGATGGACGTGATCGGCTATGATCCCTTTATTTCCGTGGACGCGGCGTGGAGCCTGTCCCGGATGGTTCGCCGAGCGGATACCCTGGAGGGTCTGTTGCGGCAATCGGACTACGTGACTGTCCACGTTCCCCTTAGCGATACCACCAAGGGAATTTTGGACGCGGAAAAATTCCGGATTATGAAAAAAGGGGCCCGGGTCATTAACCTGGCCCGGGGCGGTTTGGTGAACGAGGCGGATATGATCGTCGCTTTGAAGGAAGAACGTTTGGGGGCCTACGTTACCGATTTTCCCACCGCCGAGCTGTTGGCCTGCGAACGCACCATCTGTCTTCCCCACATAGGGGCTTCCACCCCCGAGGCGGAGGACAACTGCGCCGTCATGGCGGTTCGGCAACTGATGGAATTCCTAGAATCCGGTAATATTAAGAATTCCGTGAACTTCCCCAACTGCCGTTTGGATCAGCGGGCTCCCCATCGGCTTTTGGTAGCGAACCGGAATATTCCCAACATGGTCGGCCAAATTACCACCATTTTAGCGGGGGCGAATATCAATATCACCGATCTGATCAACCACCACCGGGGAGACTTTGCCTACAATATTATCGATACGGAACAGGAAATACCCGTGGAAATACTCGGCAAAATTGGGGGAGTCGAAGGGATAATCCGGGTTCGTACGCTCTT
>CAYRLW010000034.1:23376-30760 GCA_964425215.1 uncultured Treponema sp. | reverse complement strand
TTTTCCGCCACCTCGTAGATGGTTTTAAATACTTCCTCGATGATGGTTTCTTCTATTGAGGAGAACGCGACCCGAAGGTAACGGTCCCCCAGGGCGATGGTCCCGATCCCGTAATTGTTTAACAGCTCCTGGCGGATCCGTTCTGCCCCCACGTTGGAACAGAGGAAGCTCATAAAATACCCCGAATTAAAGGGTAGGGGTTTTAAAACCCGGTGGGTTTCATGGGCTTGGACGAAGGTTTTTACTGCCTGATAGCGCTTCCGTAAAATTTCTTTGAACCGTTCTTTTTCAGTACTGGTCCTTTGATCGGCCAGCGTTTTTAGCATAAAGTGCTGGGCCGGGGTGTTGGAACAGGAAACGGAGGAACGGATAGCCCCCATCAGTTTTGTAACCAGGGCGTCGTACCCCTTAGCGTCTAGGCCCGCGGAACCGAAGGTGACAAAGCCCATCCGGAGTCCCCAGACGTAGTCCTCCTTGGTGGGACCGTCGATCTTCACCGCCAGAACCCGTTCGTGCAGTTGGGATAGGGCGCCGAACAGGGATTCGCCGTAAATGTCCGATTCGTAGGCCAAGCCAAAATACGCGTCGTCGCAGATGACGAGCACATCGCAGTCCTTTTGGGCCACGTCCTTTATCAATTCAATTAACGCGTTCGCCTCCGCGATGGTGGGCGAGTACCCCGAGGGGTTGTTGGGAAAGTTAAAAATCACCCGGACCGCCCCGGTCTTGGCGGCCTCAAAGAGGGCTTTTTTGATGGACCGGAGGTCCAGGCCTTTTTCGGTTCCAAAGAATGGAACCTCCACCACCGAGGCGCCCCGTCGATCGGCGAAGATAAGGCTGTAGTTATCCCAGCTGGGATCGCTGATCAATATGCTGGATTTTTCGTCCAAAAAAAGATCCGCCATATAGGATATACCCGCAGTAAGACCGGGGACGACCACGGGGAGGGATATTTTTTGAGGATCCACCGTGGGATTCTTTTTAACCATTCCCTCGCGCCACGCGGTTCTGGCCGCTTCTACCCCCGCCGTGGGGGCGTAGGCCACCGCTTCCATGGACGATAGGGTGGGCATTCCTTCGGCTACCGCCGAAAGAATCAGGGGTCGTCCCCCATCGTAGGCCATGCCAATCGTCCCGTTGGCCCGATGGGCGAGTTTCCGGGCTTCCCCCGATTGGGCTATAATTCCCCGGGGAAAATACAACCGTTTGCCGAGGTCGGATAACAACCGTCCGGCGACCGTTCCGTGTAACACGGTATTGAGTTCTTGGGCCAGTGTGTTCATAGCCCTAGCCTAGTGGGCGAACCGCCCTCTGTCAATATTGCCATGGTCATTTTATACGATTACAATGGGCCCATGGATCAAGAAAGCGTAAAAGAAGTATCCCGGGTAGTAAACCTTTGCCGGTCGGAACTGGGAAAACGGATCGTGGGACAACACGAGATGATCGATGGGGTTTTGATGGCCCTTATCGCCGATGGGCATACCCTTTTGGAAGGTGTTCCGGGGCTTGCGAAAACCCTGCTGGTTAAATCCCTGGCGGAACTGACCGGTCTTGCTTTTAAGCGGATACAGTTCACCCCCGATCTTTTGCCGGCGGACGTGACGGGTACCCTGGTGTGGGACCAGCGATCGGGAACCTTTTCGGTTCGCCGAGGCCCTATCTTCGCCAACGTGATCCTGGCGGACGAAATTAACCGCTCCCCTGCCAAGGTGCAATCGGCCCTGTTGGAGGCCATGGAGGAACACCAGGTAACCATTGGGGACGAAACCCACCCTCTTCCGGACCCCTTTTTTGTGCTGGCGACCCAGAACCCTATCGAACACGAGGGTACCTACCCGCTTCCAGAGGCGGAGTTGGACCGGTTCCTAATAAAATTGCTGATCAACTATCCCCACAAGGAGGAGGAAGGCCGGATTGTTCGGCTCGCCGCGGGAAATAACCGGGAAGGGCCCCCTATCGACCCTATTCTGACCCCCTCCCTATTGGCAACCCTGCGTTCCACGGTCGAGGCGATCCGGGTGGACGATAAAATTTTGGATTATATGGTGGCCCTGGTGTCCGCTACCCGTCCCACGGGGGATAAAAAACGTTCGGTTAGGGAGGATTTGTACCGGTATATTTCCTTTGGGGCCTCTCCTCGGGCTTCCATGGCCCTGTATCGATGCGCCCGAATCCGCAGTATCTTTGAGGGTCGGGACTTTGTAAATCCGGAGGATGTAAAGGCGGTAGCCCCTGCGGTATTGCGGCACCGGCTGGTTTTATCCTATGAAGCGGAGGCCGATGGTCTGGACGCGGACGCCGTGATAGCCAGAATCCTAGCGTTCGTTCCTGTTCCCTAGGGCGATCGTGACTCGACAGGAACTTTTAGCCACAATCAATACCTTTCCCCTTTTAGCCGACCAGTTGGCACAGGACCTTTTGTCGGGAGATTTTCGTTCCATTTTCAAAGGGCAAGGGATAGAGTTCGACGAGGTTCGGCATTACGAAGAGGGGGATGATATCCGTTCCATCGATTGGAACGTGAGTGCCCGGTTTGGCCGGCCCTTTGTCAAATTGTACCGGGAGGAACGGGAATTAACCGTCTGTGTTTTGTTGGATACCTCCGCTTCCATGGCGTCAAAGTACGATCAGGCCCTGCTCAGTACAGCCCTGCTAGCCTTTTCCGCCGAACGGACCGGGCAAAAAGTGGGGGCCCTGCTTTTTGACCAGGGAGTTCGCCGGGTTATCCCCCCCCGTAAAGGCCGGTCCCATGTTATGGCCATGGTTTTGGAAGCCCTGGATACAAAAGCCGGGGGAAAGCGGAGCGATTTAGCGGTGGCCCTGCAAGGGGCCGGGCGTTTGCTTAAACGTCGGAGCCTGGTGGTGATCGTTTCGGATTTCCTTTGCGTAGATTGGGAGCGGGAATTGGCCCTCTTGGCCCAAAAACACGATACGGTGGCCCTAAGGATCACCGAAAGCCTGGATACCCGTATGCCCCCGGCGGGGCTAGTCCTTTTTAGGGATCCGGAAACCGGTTTGGAGCTCCACGCGCCTACGGGTTTTCGTTCTTTCCGGAACGCCTGGGAACAGTGGCACCGGGATCGTACCGCCGCCTGGGCTTCCACCTGTCAACGGTACGGGGTTGCTACCCTGGAACTTTCCACCACCGATTCGGCGACGGGGAAATTAATTTCCTTTTTTACAAAACGGAGGCATCGATGAGGGGAATTGGGTATCGAATTATTATTCCCTTCCTCGTATTATTACCCGTATTTTTGGGCGCCCAAACCCTCCCCGAAGGGGCCCTTCTGGTACCCCCCTCGCTCTTTGTCGGAGATAGGGGCCGGCTTATCGTTCCTCTAAAGGATACGGAAGCCCCTGGGACTCCACAAAATGTGGTGATCGATGTGACCGATCGTTTACCCCAGACTAGGGATGTAAAGCTATACCGCGTTGAATTGGACGGGCGGTCCTCGCCCCCACGAATGATTATAGATTTCGCGGCCTACGCCCCCGGTCTGGTGGACCTCCCGAAAATAAGCGTCGGGTCCCGAAGCCTTTCGGGGCTTCAAATACGAATTTCCTCTATTTTAGAATCCTCTAGTCCCGCGCAACCCCTTTCTCCCCCCGAAGGGCCGATCATGGCGCCGGGAACGGGGGTGCTGATATACGGAAGCGGATCGGTACTGTTGCTTATTATCGTGGGGGGCCTGTTCCTTTTCCTTCGAGGCAAACCCTGGATTAACGCGTATAAAGAACGGAGAAGGAAGAACTTGGCCCTCCGATCCCTGCGTCGTATTTTGGACAAGTTGTTGGCGGAATTGGAGCGGGGAACCATGGTCAGCGAAGAATTGCTTACCATACTAAGCACGGAATTGAGGAGTTTTTTAACCTTTCGGTTTGGCTATAATTTTCTCTCCCTAACCCCTTCGGAGTTTTATCGCCTCCCCGAGGGAATAATTCCCGGAGAAACGGCTGATTATTTGCGGTCCCTTTTTCAGGAATGCGATAATCTCCGTTTTAGCGGACAGACCGTGGCTCCGGAAACATTGCGGACCCTTCTCTCCTCGGCCTATGCTTTCGCCGATAGGTTTATCGCGGAAAACCGGGAGGCTGGAAATGGGCTTTGAAAATCCCCTGTTAGGGATCCTGGGCGGGATTAGTACGGTCGCCGTTATTCTTATTCTTCGTCTTAAAAAAAACCATTTTGCCCTGGATATTCCCTTGGGCCCCCCCGGGGGAAGTATGTTTAAGCCACCCATCGCGGTGGAAACCCTGGTCGCCCTGTTGCGGTGGATGGAGAGGGTGGGAGTTGTGTGTCTCCTCATAGCCCTTGGGGGGCCCGTTTCTATTCGTCACGAGACGGTTTGGATGGACCGGGGGGCGGATGTGCTCTTTGTTATAGATATCAGTCCCAGCATGTCGGCCTTGGATATGGGGGGGAGAAGCCGTTTCGACGTGGCCACCGCGCTAATCCGCGATTTTGCCAACCACCGGAAAGCCGACGGCATTGGTTTAGTCGCGGTAGCAGCGGATTCCGCGTTGCTGGTTCCCCCTACCATCGATAGAACCGTTTTGTTAGATCGGCTAGGTTCTTTAAAGATCGGGGAATTGGGCGATGGAACCGCCTTAGGCACCGGCATCGCCCTGGCAGCTTTGCATATTGGAGCTTCCACGGCACCCAAACGGGCGGTGGTCCTTATTACCGACGGGGAGAACAACGCCGGGGCGGTTAATCCTACCACCGCCGCGACTGTTTTGCGGACCCTGGGGGTTTCTTTATGGGTAATTGGGGTGGGAACCGCAGGGGAAGTTCCCATCGATTATGTGGACCCGGAAACCCATATTCGCCGCACGGGACTGCTGGATTCCCGTTTTAACGCGGATACCCTGCGATCGATAGCCCAAGCGGGGGATGGAACGTACCTTTCCGCCCCGACGGCCCAAGCTTTGGAAGCGGCGTTTTCCAAAATCAACACCCAGGAAGCCTCCTTTTCACGATCCCGGACGGTCTATCATACCACCTCCCTGCATACTCCCTTTGTAATCCTCGCCCTGACGTTATTGTTGGGAGCCCGGTTTTTCCGTCGCCAAATTTTAGGGGCCTTCGTATGAGTTTTGGGGAAGGCCGATTTTTATACGCCCTTTTTCTTTTGATCCCCTGGATAGGCTTGGCCGTCTATCAGTACGTCCACCGGGGCGAGTCTCTTCAGGGCCTTTTTGCTTCCTCCGGGGGATCCCAGAAGCAGGGGCCCTTCCAGGATCTGCGCCGTCGGTATGTTCTGAGTACCCTCTTTTTTATGCTCTGTTATTCGTCCCTGGTTGTGGCTTTGGCAGAACCCCGCTGGGGTTTCCGCTTGGTTAGCGAATACCGGCAGGGTTTGGACGTGGTCATCGCGCTGGATATATCCAGGAGTATGGATGTCCGGGATGTGGCCCCGTCCCGATTGGGCCGGGCCTTAGAAATTGCCCAAAGAACCGTGGAAGCCGCGCCGGGAAATCGTTACGCGGTCGTTCTGGGTAAGGGGGATGGAATTGTGGCCATCCCTTTGACCGACGATGAAGAAAGTCTTAAAAGCCTTTTCAGGGTTCTCTCTTCCCGTAGTCTCAGTAGCCCGGGAACCAACTTGGAACGGCTTTTAGATACCGCGCTTTCGGCTTTTAGCGGAAACAGCGCCGCCCAACGGCGGATCCTTCTGTTTTCCGACGGGGAAGCCCTTTCGGGGTCCATGAACTCCGCGGTGGAGCGTTTGAAGGCAAAGGATATAGGAGTGGTGGCCGTAGGCGTCGGCACCACCGAGGGCATGCCCGTCCCGCAGACCCCCGGTTCTTCGGTCCCCCTGCAACGGGCCGACGGAAGCCCCGTGGTAAGCCAACTGCGTCCCCAGGCCCTGACCGTAACCGCTTTAGGGACGGGGGGGATCTACGTGGATGGTCAAGAGCGGGACGCGGTGGACCGGATAGTGGGGTACCTTAATTCCATACGCCTTTCTACCGTTAAAAACGGATACCGAAAGGAAAGTCTTTCCCACCGTTCCGCTTTTTTGGTGATCGCCCTCATCGCTTTTGGCCTTTCAAAATGGTTGGAACAGAGGGGAGGTAAAAAACGATGAAACGGGGGCCCCTTTTTTTATCGACAGTTTTGCTGATCTTCCCTCTGCTCGTTTCCTGCGAAAGCTCCGTTCCAGGGAGGTTGGCCATTTTGACGGGGAATATGGCGTTTCAGCAGGGGCGATACACCGAAGCCATTGCGGAGTATCTGCGGGCCACGGGCTACAAAGAAATGGTTCCCTACGGGAACTACGGATTGGGGTCCGTATACCTGGCCCTGGGGGAACTTCCATCGGCCTTGGATCGTTTTGCCGAAGCTGAAGAAGTTCTGAAGGCCCAAGGAGCCTCCCGTTTTTCCGGTTCCATAAAGGAGCTTCTGTACCGGATCCGGTACAACAGAGCCCTGGCTCTCTTTCAGGGGGAGGATTACGAAGGGGCGGCCCAGGGCTTCCGTTCGGCCTTAGAAGTGGATGGGGAACGGCGGGGTGCCAAGCGAAACCTGGAGTTGAGTTTATTGTACCTTGCCAGGAAGGCCGCTCCTTCGGCCCAATCGGCGCCCTTTGAAGGGCGCCAGGAATCGGGGGCCGCGAAAACCCTTTTTGATTATATTCGGGAAAAGGAGAGTGATAGATGGAAAAGCCGTTCCCAATCGGAGCCTTCCTCCAATTCTGTCGATTATTGACAGTCCTGTCCTTTTTTCTAATACCTCCGGCCCTAGGGGCCCTTTCGGGGAACGGGGAACCCTTGACCGTCCTCGTGGAAACCTCCGCCGATACTCCCATTCAAGGCAATCCCTGGACCCTAACGGTCTTGGTGGACTTTCCCGAGCCCCAGGGGGTAAGCGTGGAAAGTCAGAACCTTCCTAAGGCTTTCGCTTTGGAGCGATTACGAACGGCTCCCCGGTTGGTTGGCGATTCGGGGGGGAACGAAACTACCTGGACCGCGGTGGAGTACCTGTTGATACCCCAGGAAGCGGGTACCTTTACCCTGGGCCCTTTTAAAGTTTCCGCGGGGGGTAAGGAAACGTTTACCCCCACTGTGGAGGTAACCGTTAGTCCCGCCCCATCTGAAACCCCTCGGGGGATAAAAGCCCAACTCCGATGGCTCTCTTTCCCCAAGACTCTTCAGGTTGCCCGTCCTTCGGATGTTTACCTGGCCGTTGAAAACCTTTCCGCCTCGGAGAGAAAGAGCCTTGGAAAACCAGAGTATGCGGTTCCCGAAAACGCCTTGATGGAATACGTGAGCGCAAAAAATTACAGCGAAAAGGGAACGGAGGTTCTTTGCTTTAGAATTATACCCCTTAATTCCAAGCCTATAAAACTCGAATCCCTCAAGGTGAGCCTAGCCGGTG
>CAYRLW010000034.1:0-23276 GCA_964425215.1 uncultured Treponema sp. | reverse complement strand
AGATTTGGAAATCGGGGGATCCCGTGGGAGCCCTCGCTTGGGTCCGCAGGGCGGAACGGGATCGGGTGGTGGGCCCGTTCCTTCGAGCTCAACGGGAAGCCATAGAACGGGCTCTGGGCTTGGGGGCCACGGAGAATGAGAGCTGGATTCCCCTGGGCCTTTTAATTCCCCTGGGGGGAGGAAGTTTCGTTTTGGCCACGATACGTGTTCTTGTCCTTCTGCTCGGCAAAAGAAAAAGAAGGGATATAAACGGTGTAACCTTTTCCAATTCTTACGGTTATATGGTAGCGGTTTTCTTTTTTGCCCTGGCTTTCCTTGTTTTCGCCTATTGGGCCGTTCAAAGGATCCCCGTTTTGGGCTTTGAGAGGGGCGGTGTCAGCGCTTTGACCCGATCTACCGTAGCCTACCGGGTTCCCGATAAAAACAGCGTTCCTAGCGCCCGTTTTATGGATGGTACGGTGGTTCGGATTCTTTCCAGCGCTGTACCGTGGGCCTACGTGGAAAACCGCGATGGAGGAGCTGGCTGGGTTCCTTTTGACCGACTTATACGGTATTGAGGATGGAGACGATGGATTTTGGTCAAATACTCGACCAGTGGGATCGACAGTCTAAGGAAAAACCGAAGAAGCGTCTCGATTCCGGTGGAGAAGAAAAGATTCCGGAGGTCAAACCAAAGGAAGAAAAGCGGGTCGATCCCCTGACCGCGTGGATTCGGGTTAACGGAGTCGCGGACAAGGACGCGGAAATGGAAGAGGATAGGATTTCCGCCGCAGAACGGAGGCGGTTTCTTTTAAGAAAGCGGCCCGACGCGGTGGTGGATTTACACGGCCTTACCCGGGAGGAAGCGTGGAATCAGCTGGAAACTTTTTTTTCTCAAAGCAAATCCCAGGGAGCGGAAAAGGTTTTAGTTATCCACGGAAAGGGGAACCATTCGGAGGGCGAAGCGGTTTTACAGCGCACTACCCGGGAATTTATTGAACGATGCCCCTACGCGGGACAAAGCGGTACCGCTTTTGTGGCGGAGGGAGGTTCGGGAGCTACCTGGGTTCTTCTAAAGAGTGTAAAGGACAGGGATTTTCACCGTTCCCGATAAATAATACGGCCGCGGCTTAGGTCGTAGGGAGAAAGGGCTATTCGAACTCGATCGCCGGGTACAATACGGATATAGTGCTTTCGCATTTTACCGGAAAGATGGGCTAAAATAAGGTGGCCGTTTTGGTTGTCCAATTCGACCCGGAACATGGTGTTAGGAAGGGCTTCTCGGACTACGCCCTCCACTTCTATCGCTTCTTCTTTAGCCACGGCTACTCCTTGGCAGTGATAAATTAGGTTCCTTTTTTGGGAAACCGAACGTAAATTTGCATTTAATCGGGTACGTTCGTATAATGCTATAGGCAATCGACTGGCTTTGTCAACCATAGGAAACATTTTTCAAAAGCCGGTTGACAAAACCGCAAGAGTACGGCAATGTACGCGGACTTAGAAAAAGGGGGACCGGCATGGATCAAGAGTTCACTGAACGGATGAAACAATCCTTGATCGATCTTAAGACGGAGATTATTACCAATTTGGTAGCGGGAAACGCGGATTTTAAGGAAATTGTGGAGGGCATGGACCCAAAGGATTTTGCGGATATCGCTTCCGATGATATAGATCGAAAAATGATCGAAGCCATCGGTTCTCAGGATTTAAAACGCCTTAAACTGATCGATTCCGCGTTGACCCGGATTCAACAGGGAAAATACGGCCTCTGCGTAAAGTGCGGCAAGAAAATTCCCCAGGATCGGCTGGAGGCGATTCCCTACGCGCTTATGTGTATAGAATGTAAAAGCGAAGAAGAGCGCCGAAACCGCTAACGACCGAGTGTATCGGGATTTTTAAGGCCCATAGGGCATCTTTGGGCCCATGGGGCCTTAAAGTCCTCCAATCCAATTGGCTTTTAAAGGGGCTCTTCTTCCCAACGGGGGAGGCCCCCTTCTTTTCCCCCGAATAAAACTATGGCTTCATATCCGCCCCGTAAAAGGGCGGCACGAGCTTCTTCGTAGTGGCCCCCCAAATGTTCCGTCCGATGGGCGTCCGCGTTGATCATCATGGGGATAGAACGGCTTCGTAATTTCTTGATAAGGTCCACCGCTGGATAGGGTTCGGCCACCGTTCCTCGGTTCATACCCCCGGTATTCACCTCCACCACCATCGTTTTCCCGTCGATGCTTTGGATAACCCTATCTGCCCCCTCCGTATAGAACCCCTGGTCGGGAGAGAAGAGGGCCTGGTCCCGGTTGTTTTTTTTGATCAGATCCAGATGTCCCAGGATATCAAAGCCCTGGAGTTCTACCATCTCTTCCACCGCGGTCCAAAAGGCCTCCACCATCCGGCTGACGGAACCTCCATAGCCCCCATCGATTCCATGGATCAATTCTTCCAAAGACCCATCCACCGTAAAGGGCTTGAGCCGATCCGGTATCAGGTAGTGAACCGAGCCGATAAGGTAGTCCAAACCCAGGTTGGCAAACCTGCCGTCCGAGGGGCCGCAAACGTCCCGGATGTAATCCACCTCCAGGCCTAAAAACACCGGGAGTTTTCCTTGCCAGCGCTGTTTGGCGGATTGGACCGCGTCCACGTACGCGGTTAACCGGTCCCGATGCAGGTGCCAATCCGTTTCGGGGCCAAAATCGGCGGGTAAAGGGGCGTGGGCGCTAAAGCCCAGGGAAACAAAACCCCTTTCCCAAGCGTACTGACACATGGCTTCGACCGAATCCTTCCCGTCGCAAAAGTTCGTATGGGTGTGTAAACAGGAATATTTCATGGTTCTCGTATGGCCTATTTAGGCTCCCTTTGTCCTTGATTGGATAAACGTTTCCGCCGCTTGGCGAAACGTTTTAAACGCCGGTTCCAAAAGGGGCAGGGCTACGGCTATGGCTTGGGCATCCCGGTTCTTTATGGCCAGCTCCAGTTGGGCCGCCGTGGTGCCCAAGTATCGGGCGGATAAATTGAGGGCGCTCCCTTTGATCGTATGGGCTTCCCGTTGGGCGGTTTCCCAATCTTCTTTTTTGATCAAATCGGGGAGTAAAGCGATTTCCCGCTCTGTCCGTTCTATAAACCGGCCAAGCAAGGAGCTTACCACCTCTTGGTTGCCGAAAAACGTCTCTAGCAGGTTGGCTTCGTCTAATACGTACTGCGGTTCCTCCGTTCTATCCGATCCCTCCGTATTCTCCACCCCGTTACCCTTTTCCTCGGTGTTCCCCGTCCCGTTCGTTTCCCCTGGGAGTTCCGCTTCCTCTATCTCTTCTAGTTCTTCTACTTCTTCCAGCTCCTCCAATTCTTCTATTTTTTCCTCTTCCGCCGTTTCCGCGACCCCTTCCCCCTGGCTCATTGATTCTACCGCGTCCACCTCCCGTTCCCATTTCTGGAGCATCGCCTCGATATCGGGACGTTTGAAGGGCTTAACCAGCACATCGTCCATCCCAACTTTTTTGCACCGCTCCCGTTCATCCGAAAGGGCGCTGGCGGTAACCGCTATGATGGGACCCCGAAAACCCCGTTCGCGCAATTTTGCGGTGGCTTCGTACCCGTTCATGCGGGGCATCTGGATATCCATAAAAATAAGGGAAAAGGGGGTCCGCTCTGCCTTTTCTAAAGCTTCTATCCCATCGTCGGCGATTTCCGAAAGGTACCCTAATTTTTCTAGGATCATTGAAAAAAGCTGTTGGTTAACCGGATGATCTTCCACTATCAGAATCTTCCGTACCGATTGGGTAAGAGCTCGAGTCCTTGGAAGCTTTTCTTCTGGCTCTTTCTGACCGATAAGCCTATCTGTGGAACCCTCTTCCTTTGCCTCCCCCAAATCCATGTCCGCCCCCAGGGCCGCGGAAAGGGCTTCCGATAGATCCTTTCTTTTGATCGGTTTATTGATGTACGCGTTAAACCACCGTAGCAGGGTCATTTTGGCTTCCGCCCCCAGCATCCCCTGGGGAACCATAAGGATAAGCCGGACTGAATTGATCGATTTATCCCCGTTGATCTCCGCGGCTAAACGCCAGCCGTCCATGGTCGGCATAATCATATCCACGAAACATATCGTATACGGTCGTCCGGCCTGGGCGGAACTTTTTAATTTTTCCAAGGCGTCCTCTCCGCTATGGGCCCCTTCTATGGCCTTGTACCCCATGTCGGAGAGATAAGACGTTACTATCCGCCGGTTCTCAGTCCGGTCGTCCACCACCAGGATGCGGTCTTCCCCAGAAACCGGGATAATGGGGGAGGGGCTCGTACCTTGGGACTTTTCGATAGGAATAGTAAAGCGAAATATGGAACCGCCGCCTTCGTTGGGGACCATCCCTATCTCCCCCTTCATCATCTGAACCAGCTGTCGAGAGATGGCCAAACCCAAACCCGTCCCCCCAAAGCGGCGGGTAGTGGAATTGTCGCCCTGAAAAAAGGTGGTAAACAAATGGGGCCGGGTTTCCGGGGGGACCCCGATTCCCGTATCGGCCACGGCGATGGTAACCGCCTCTTTGTTTTCCCAAACAGATCGGCGGACCGAAACGGTGACGCTTCCTTCTTTGGTAAACTTTACGGCGTTTTTAACCAGGTTAATCAGAATTTGCCGCAGGCGTCCCGGGTCTCCTTTAATGTGGATCGCCGTGTCCAGGGGAATATCCGTAATAATTTCCAGTCCTTTTTTGTGGGCCTCCAGACAGATCATGTCCACCGCCTGTTCAACCGTTTGCTCCACATCCACGTCGATATGCTCCAGTTCCAACCGGTTAGCTTCAATTTTAGAATAGTCTAAAATATCGTTTATCAGGGTAAGAAGGACATCGGCGGAAAATTTAACCTGCCGGATATATTCGGACTGTTCACGGTTAAGGGGGGTGTCTTGGATAAGCTCGGTCATCCCGATAATCGTCTGGATGGGGGTTCGAATTTCATGGCTCATATTGGCCAAGAAGAGGCTTTTGGTCTCCATGGCCCGTTCGGCAATCTCTTTAGCCTCCTGCAGACGTTTCCCTTCTTGCCGTTCTTCGGTTTTATCTTCAATGATGAGGCCCACAAAGGGACCCCGTAAGGACGGCGGCGCGGTTTCGTCTTCTTTGATAGCCCAGGCCCGTAATCGCAACCAACGGGGGGAACCGCTGGCGTTTCGGAAGGGGGTATCAAAACTTACCGAGGGGGTCGAAAGGGCCAATAGTCGGGAAAAATAGTAGGAAAAACGGTAGGCGTCGTGGGTTCGTAAAAATTCGTGGAAACCCTCGTCCAGGGTTTCGATGGTTCTACCCGAAAGGGATTCGAAGGTCCGCTTGAACTGCTCGTTGGCCCCTACCACAAAACCCTGTTCATCCAAATAGGCCATCGGAACGCTGGAATCAAAAAAAAGACGTTCGTACGGGTTATGGGTCCCGTTTCCATGCTCTCTTTCCATGGGGTACCTAAAAGTCCGGTTTGAGAATTTCTATGGTCTTTTTCAAAATATCCTGGGGCTTTAGGGGTTTTACCAGGTAACTTTTAATCCCCCCTTGAAAAGCCTTGACCACCGCTTCCCGTTGGGTCACCGCCGAAAGGACGATCACCGTTTGATCCATATCCCGGGCCCGGAGTTCCCGTAAAACCGTAAAACCATCGACCTTAGGCATCATAAGATCCAGGAACACCAAATCCAGCTCTTCGGTTCCCGCGACTTTTAGGTACTCCTCCCCGTCAGAGAAGATCCGTACCTGGGCTCCCAGGGTCTCAAAGGTATTTCGAACCAGTTCTTGAATGACAAAATCGTCGTCCACTATGGCGATTTTTAAATTTTTGACGTATTCCTTTATTTCTCCTAAAGCGGCGGTGGGTTTTTGCAGTTCCCCGTCAAATTTTAGTTGGACCGTTTCTGATTCGGTGCTTTCTTCCGCCGCTAACACCCGATCGCCGATGATGTGGGCTTTTTTCTCCCCAAATTCCATGCGGGGATCCAACTCGGAAAGCAAACCGTCCAGGGCAAACTGAAGATTGGCGGTCACTTCTATATCCGCGTAATCCTTCCGGCCCGTAATAAATTTTCGTACAAAGGGGTCGTTGGTAAGGACCCGGATGTAGTGGTGTTTAACCCGGGAAGCCTGTAGGACCGTATCCAATAATTTTTGAAGGTTCGGCCCGTCCCCGTACGAAAGGGTCAGGTCGCTTAACATAACGATCAGTTTTGGAATACGGATCTCGTACAGGTTGATCAATTCGATGATCTTATATCGGAGCAGATCCAATTTTTCTCGATTAAGACCCCGGGCTATTTCTATAAAAATGATATCGTCGTTCGCGTGGGCTTCGATGATACAGGGGGTTTGATCTATGTCGAAGGTGACCCCAAGTATTTCCGAAAGGGTAGAAAAGAGGGCGTCGATTTTGATGGGTTTGGTGAATACTTTTTTTACGTTGTACTGGACCAACTCGATAATCCGTTTTTGATCTATTTTTTGGGCCGTAATAATGACCGGAATATTCGCCGCGTTGGGGTTTTTCTTTTTTTCCTTTAACACGTCCAAGGCGCTTTGACGGCTAAGATGGTAGTCGAGTATAATAACGTCGGGTAACAGATTGCGGATTTTGGCGATCCCATCCAAGCCGTTTACGGCAACGCTGACTTCAAGATCGTTATCCGAAAGTTTTGTTCGTAAATATTCCCGAAGCAGGGGCGATTCGTCGATAACCAGAACTTGTTTCATGGGTACGGTTCCTTTGAGGTTTTTTCAAAAGACTATGGCTTTTGAATGAGTCCCTTTTCAGTATATTTTATGGTAGACGTTCAAGAATCGCAATAGGAGGGTTAGAAATGGCAAAAAAAATAGTGGTCCTGTTGGCCGATGGGTTTGAAGATGTGGAGGCGGTTACCCCAATTGATTACCTCCGTCGCGCGGGGGTAGAGGTAACGGTCGCCTCGGTGGGGGGAAGCAGGACGGTAAAAAGTTCCCGTTCCTTGACCGTGCAAGCGGATGCCACCCTGGCGGAACTGGCCCGGGAAGGAAAGCTCCGCTCGGATCAGTGGGATGGGGTGATTATCCCCGGGGGCATGCCCGGGGCGACGAACGTGGCCGCCTCGGTTACCGCCTCCACGTTGATTAAGGATCTAGCCGCCGTAAAAAAAATGATCGGCGCTATTTGCGCCGCCCCGGCGGTGGTGCTGGCCCCCCTGGGAGTTTTGGCGGGACGCCGGTTTACCTGTTATCCGGGGATGGAAAAAGAAGTCAGCGGGGCCTATTGGGCCGGGGAAAAGGATAGGGTCGTGGTGGATGGAACCATCATCACCAGCCGGGGCCCGGGGACCGCGGGAGAGTGGGCCCTTGAAATGATCCAGCGGCTTGTGGATAAGGCGACGGCGGAAAAGATAGCCCAGGCGGGCTTGATACGGTAATTTCGACCTCCCAAAGGAGCCGCCTTTATCGTAATTATCATAGCCTAAGGGGTCCCCTTAGGTTATGACAATCCACCAGTCCGACAGGCTCCTCAGCGTTAAGGTCTATCGGATCCCAGGGAGCGGGCGACTCTTTTTAGGCGTTCGCAATCCAGCCGGGTTCCGGGGACCTTGAGTACCTCCCGGGCAATGCGGTTCCCCTGGGCGGCGCATTCGGAAAGAGAGTGGTTCCTGAGCCAGGCGCTCAAAAAAGCTGCCGCGAAAGCGTCCCCCGCGCCGGTGGCGTCAAAAGGAATCGTGGCGATGGTGGGAGCGCTGTGTACGTCGTTTCCCGCGAATACCAGGGCCCCCTGGTCTCCCCGTTTTACCACGATAATGGGGAAAAGGTTGTCCGCCGTAAGGGCTTTTAGAGGGTTGTACCGTTCTTCCGGGTCCACCGCTTCCTGGGCTTGACCGTTCCCCAGGACCGCGCAAAAAGCCGCCGCCTCGTCTTCGTTCATAAAAAGGATTACCGGATAGGCCCGGCAGTAGGCCGCAATTTCCCCTGCCCGTTCGGCGGCCACGGCGGAGGACCCCACGTCCAGGGCGATGATGGTGCCAAATTTGTTGGCCAATTCAAAAACCCGTTCTACCACCCCTCGGTTTTGCAGAAGAAACCCGTCCAGCATCACGATTTTTGCTTGCTGAATAAGTTTTTCCGGAATGTCTTGGCCCCGAAGATCCAAGGCCGCGGAGGGGCACGCGGCTATGGCGATTCCCTGGTCGCTCATTTTTACGATGGCGCAGAGGCCCGTGGGTTTAGGGCTTACGCTGAGGTGGGTTTGAACTCCCATTTCGGCCATATCGTCCCGGAATATTTTGGCAAAACGATCCTCCTGTAGCGGCCCGCCGGGAATTCCCGCTACAGGATCGGTTCCCCCGCTCCCGCCGGAGCGGTATGCCGGGCCGCTTCCTACGGTGCCCACAAAGGCGGTTGTAATTCCCAGGAGAGAGGCGATCTTTATCGTGTTCGCGGTACCGCCCCCGGCGCTGAGCTGGGGGCTGGGAAGGGCCACGAGAATTTCATTGAGCCGTTGGTACTCCACGTGGATAGACCGATGGGCCTGAAGCCCCAGAAGGGGCCCCACGTCCTCGTCCACCGGAGAAAAAACATCAACTATAGCGTTACCGATTCCAACTAATTCGGCTCCCATGGTTCCTTCCACCGTTTTAAATCCCTATTTTGCCCGGACTATTATATTAGCCAGGCCTGGATTCTTTTTAAGGTCGTTTTTAAGACCCTCTTCCCTGGTTTTGTTAATGTATTTTTTATCCTGGAACGAATAGGTAAATTGGGTATGCAGATCGTAGGTCCCCTTCATCAGGGCGTAGGCGTCTTCGGTCATTACCAATTCCTCGTCCGTGGGGATAATAAAGATGGGGATTTTTGAGGATGCCGCGGAAATATCCGTCTCCGCGTTCCTGGTTCGGGCTAGGGCGTTCTTTTCACTGTCGTACACGATACCCAAACCTTCCAGGCCCTCCAACACCTTTTTGCGGATAAAGGGGGCCATTTCTCCCACCCCGGCGGTGAACACCAGGGCGTCTACGCGGCCCAGGGCCGCCATGTAGGCGCCGATATATTTCTTTAGCCGGTACGCTTCTATATCCTGGGCCAAGGCCGCCCGTTCGTTCCCCTTTTCCACCTCCGCCTGTATGTCCCGGCGGTCGGTGTATTTACCCGTAATCCCCAACAATCCTGACTTTTTATTCAGCGCCGACTCGGCTTCCGTGGCCGATAGCCCGGCGACCCGCATCATATAAAAGGGCACCGCCGCGTCCACGTCCCCAGAACGGGTTCCCATCACGAGGCCCTCCAGGGGGGAAAGGCCCATGGACGTATCGAAGGAACAGCCGTCTTTGACCGCGTTAATGGAAGAACCGTTTCCAATGTGGGCGATGATCAGGTTGCAATGGTGAAAATCCTTGCCCAGCAGGGTGGCCGCCCGTTTAGAGGTGTAGAGGAACGAGGTCCCGTGGAAGCCGTACCGCCGGACCGCGTGTTTTTCGTACCATTCGTAGGGTAAAGCGTAGAGGTAACTGGCGGGGGGCATGGTTTGATGCCAGGCCGTATCGATGATAGCGCAGTGGGGAACCGAAGGAAGCACCTGTTTCGCCGCCTCGATACCCATAATGTTGGCGGGGTTGTGCAGGGGGGCCAGATCGGAGACCTCTTTAAAAGCCGCCATGACCTCGTCGGTCACGATGACCGACTTGGTAAACTTGGAACCCCCGTGGACCACCCGGTGCCCCACCGCTTTTATCATACCCATATCGTGGATAACCCCGTGGACCGGGTCGGTCAGGGTTTTGATAATCAGATCCACCGCGATGGTATGGTTAGGGCAATCGTGCTGAAGGGTGTATTCTTCCTTTCCCTTTGCCTTGTGGGTAATAAAGGAGCCCCCCTGGGTGACCCGTTCGACGATACCCACGGCCAGGACGTCCTTGGCGTCCCAGTCGTAGACCTGATACTTGGCGGAAGAGGATCCGCAGTTCAACGTAAGAATAACCATGAAAAAGCCTCCAAAAATAACAATCGTGCCGTTGGATAACCGGTCTAAGACGGTTCCGCGAACGGCGTATAGGCTGGGCTATGGGAAACTCCCTATAGGAGCTCCCTTTTGCCCTCCGCTTTAATAGCATCCACGATCTCTTTTACCCGCTGGGTTTCCCCTTTTTTACAGATCAGCACCGATGGCGGCCCCCCGTCTTTCCCCGAACGGGCCACGACGATAAGGTCCTGTACACCGCAAAGGGCCACGGGCAGGTCCGAGTCGACAAAACAATTATCCGAACCCGAGGTGTACACCCCCTGGCCGCTGGTTCTGCCGTTGCTGTCGCTTAATTTGGCGTATTCATCCCAGCTCCCGATATCGAGCCATTGGTAGGATGCCGGAATGACCACGGCGGAGGCGCATTTTTCCGCCACCGCGTAGTCTATAGAAATGGGCTGTACGTTCCCGTAGGCCTCCGCGACGCCCTTCCAATCAGTGATAAGGCGGAATCCATCTAAGGTCTCGAAGGCTCCCTTAGGGAGTTTTCCCAGCCCCTCAAAGGGACCCCAGGTCGCGGGGGAACTACGTTTGAATTCCTGGGCCATAAAATCCGCCGAAAAAGCGAACATCCCCGAATTCCAATAAAATCTTCCGGTGGAGACGAACCGTTCCGCCGTGGCCTTGTCCGGTTTTTCCCGGAAAGCCGTAACGGGGAAAACGTTCGCTTCCAAACCCTGGGCCTTGTCCGCTTCTATATACCCGTACCCCGTTTCCGGTCGGGTAGGGGGTATGCCAAAGACCACCAGCTTGTCTCTTTGGGCGTATTCGCTGGCCTTTTTAGCGTCCCCCACGAAGGCGTCTAAGGGGCCGATGATATGGTCGCTGGTGAGTACCAAAACGGTCCGGTGGTTACCGTGGTCCCGCTGTATAAACGCGGTTCCGCAGGCCACGGCGGGACCGGTGTTTTTCGCCGTCGGCTCCACCAACAGGTCGATCCGCTCCCGTTGGCCCTGGGGAAGGGTCTCCACCAGGTTCATCACGTGGGCTCCGTGGGAGGGCCCCGCGATGACCAGTACCCGGCTATCCGTGGAGGGGTCTAGAACCGCGAAGGTCCGCTCCAGGGCGGCGCGGAAAAAAGAGGCCCCCGAAGTACCTGTCCCGGGGATCGTTAGAAATTGTTTTGGGGTCTTGGTATTGCTGGCCGGCCAAAGACGGGTCCCCGAACCGCCGGCCATAATTATAACATCGGTAAACATTAGCCCATTATAGAAACTATTAGTCCTTAGCGCAAGTTTGCCCCGCGAGAAGGGGAGTTTTAGAGGAAAGAAGGGTATTCAATCCAAGACCCGATAGGACTATAAGAACGCCTATCAGTTTTCGAATATCCACCGATCCTCCTGTGACGGAGTCTAGAGCCAAACCCGCGAAAGCTTGGCCGGCAAAAATTAGAAGGGTCGCGTATAGGGCGGGGAGGCGGGGAAAGATAAAATTAGCCGCCCCTATCATCACCACGCCCATGAGACCGCCGCCCAAAATAAGAAATGGCCCCGCTACCGATAGGGCTGGCAAAACATCGGCCCAGGAAGCCTGGTCCCCCGAAGGAGCTACCAGGTTCCATACCAGGGTTACCGCCAGGGCGGTTACCAAACCGGTACTGTAATTCGCCCGGGTTCCCCGAAGGATACCCACGGTTTCCGACAAACGGGAATTGACGATAAAGGAAAACGCCGGCAATATTCCGGCTAACAACGCTACGGGGGCAAAGATCCCGTGGTGGAAATTCGATCCCGACATCACCGCTATCCCTATTAAAGCGATCCCCACACCAATTAGAGCTCCCCCTTTAAGGGGATACTTTTTTCTGCCCAAAAAACCGGTTCCATCAACAAAAATTGAAAAGGCGGTTTGTCCCAATAGGGATAGGGATACCGCCAGGGACGCGTCCAAATTACCGTAGGCTATATTACACGCCACAATGGTTCCCACGCCTATCACCCCGCCGGAATAAAGGTACAGGGGCAACCGTTTAGCCTTTTTTTGACGGGGTTGGAAAACAATAAGAGCGCTAATGGCTAAAAGACCAACAAGGTGAACTACGATTACGGAGGGCAGGTTTCCCACCAGGGAAGAAAAACGACTGTTTACGGCGTTCATAACGGTTAAAATAATCCCAATAACGGGAGCAATGGCGTAGGGCATTAAACCACTCCTTTGATATGTTCTACTCAAAGTATCTCCCAGTTCGGGTTGCTAGAATAGGACGGATGTCTTATTGTGAATAATAATGGAGGTTGTCGGTGGTTTTTTTCAAAAGCTACCTTAGATCTACATGCAGTATTTTTACTATTATATATCATATAAATATTTATTTTTATATTGCAAAAAAATACTGCAAAGGTCTCTTTCAAAAGGAACAGACTTTTGAAAGAAGCTCAAAAGTCTATTATTTTTAGAAGAGCCTCGTTTTATAATTCGGTGAGGTCTCGGATAAATCGTGTTTTACTTGAGTTTGACGGATTAGCCGTTTTAACCGCTAAAACCAGGTGAAGATCGCCAAAATTTAAAAAAATACAACCGAGAGGAGGCTGTCCCGTGGAAGACCTGGAAATCTATGTGCGCCGCTACTCGCTTAGAGATATTTTGTCTCCAGCCCTTTTGGATGAAATAAAACCTTTGCACCGTCTTAGCGGCGAATACCTTATCCATGCGGACGATCCGGTAGATCGGCTTCTATTTTTTGTGGAAGGGAAGGCGAAGGTGTACAGTCGAATGGAAAACGGGACCTCTTTGCTTATTAGGTTTTACCGTCCCTTCGATATACTCGGGGACTTAGAACTTTTTTCCCGGGATCGGTACCTCATGGACGTGGTGGCGATTACGGACACCCTATGTTTAAGCGTTAGCGCGGATTCGATAAAAAAAAGGGCTGGAGAAAATACGGCGCTTCTGACGTTGCTCTGCGCGAGATTGGGGGCAAAGTTGGCGGATTCGAACGTCGCGGCGGCGATTAACCTCCGCTACCCTGTGGAGAACCGGCTTGCGGGCTACCTGCTCGCGACTCTGGACGATGAGGGGCCTTTCTCTAAGGACTCGGGAGCCCCTTACGGGACCGCCCCCTACGGGGTCAACGATTTAGGCGAACTGGCGGACCTGCTGGGGGCTAGCTACCGCCAGCTTTCCCGGGTGGTCCGCCGTTTCCGGGATCAAGGGATCCTGGAAGAACGGCGCGGCAAGCTCAAAATTCTCGATCGATCCAAATTAGAGCCCCTGGCAAGGGACTGTTATCAATGATTGCTACCTTTTTTAGAAACGGGAAGCCCATCGTTAAAAAACGAAAGGACGTACAATAGTAAGCCGCTCCAAACGAAGGCGAAGGCGATAAGGTTCCGTGCGGGGAAGGGTTCTTTGAAAAGCAACACCCCCATGATGAGCTGGAGGGTGGGGGAGACGAATTGGACGAAACCGAGGGTAGAAAGGGGTAGCCGTTTTGCTCCCTGGGCGAACCAAAAGAGGGGTATGGCGGTGACGATCCCAGAGGCTACGAGCATAACGGAAAAAAGGGGGGATACGGAAAAAGCCCCCGCGCCATGGCTTCCCTGCCAACAGAGAATTCCCAATGCGAAGGGTGTCATCAGAAGGGTCTCCGAACCCAGGGCTTCCAGGGAATCCACGGCCACCGTTTTTTTTGCTAGGCCGTACAGTCCAAAGGTAAGGGCTAGAATGAGGGAAATCCAGGGAAAGACCCCGGAAAAGAGGGTTAACAGCAGTATCCCCACCAGGGCCAAACCAAAGGCTATCCATTGTACCACGGGTAGCCGCTCTTTAAAAAATATAAGGCCCAAAAGGACGTTGAACAGGGGGTTGATATAGTACCCCAAGGACGCCTGAACCGTGTGTCCCGAATTGACAGCCCAAATATAGACCCCCCAATTGGCGGATATAAGGATAGCCGAAAGGAGCAGGGCCCGTAACCGTTTTGGATCGGCTAACAAGCGGGGCCAAAGGGGCTTTTTTTTCAAAGCCAGGAGAATCCACACAAAGATCAAAGAGAAGAATACTCGACTCGAAAGAATTTGAAGCGCGTCGATCCGCGAAAGGATCTTCCAATACAGGGGAAGCATACCCCAGGACGCATAGGCCGCCAGGGCGTATAAAACGCCGGAATTATTTTTCCTCGTATTCATTAGCTTGGCATAGTAGTCCCTTTGAAGTTCTTGTACAATATGAATATGAAACAATGGTTTGAGGACGAGTCTTTTTGGGAAAATTTTGCGCCAATTATGTTTACCCCGGACCGTTGGGCCGAGGTTTCCGCGGTGGTTGACGGGCTTATCCGATTTTCACAGGTCCCCGCTACCGCGTCGGTTTTGGACCTCTGTTGCGGTACCGGTCGCGTTACCTTAGAGTTGGCCCGGCGGGGCTATGGGTGTACGGGAGTGGATATCACTCCCTCCTATCTGCGGGCCGCCCGGGAGAGCGCCGATGACGAGGGGTTGGATATTCAGTGGGTCCTGGGGGATGTTCGCGCCTTTCTTAGTCCCGAGGCCTTTGATTTGGCGCTAAATCTGTACATTTCCTTTGGCTACTTTGATAATCCGGCGGATGACCTGTTGTTTGTTCAAAACGCCCTGGCCAGCCTCCGTTCGGGGGGGACGTTTATTATCGAAACCCTGGGAAAGGAGGTGGCGGTACGGGATTTTACCGACGGCGAGTGGTTTGAACGGGAAGGTTTTACGGTGTTGACCGAGTACCAGGTGACCGACTCCTGGGGGGCCCTGAAAAATCGTTGGATACTGATCAAGGATGGAAAACGGATAGAAAGGACTTTTTCGCAAAGACTCTATTCGGCCACGGAACTGCGTACCCTGCTCCTTACCGGAGGCTTTAGCCGAGTGGAACTCTTTGGGGATTGGGACGGGCGTCCCTACGATCAGAACGCCCGGATCCTTATCGCCGTGGCCCACAAGGAAGCATAGACCGACACCGGTTCGGAATCCCAAAGGTGCAGGGTTTATCGTAATGTTAATGGAGGTTCTTTCAAAACTCTCTGAGTTTTGAAAGAACCTGGTCCCTCTATTTTATCAAAATGAACTCTACCCGGCGGTTTTTCCACCAATCCGCCCGGTTTTCCCAGGGAACGACCGGCTGGGTTCCCCCCATGCCAATGTAGGAAAGCCGTCCCCGATCAACCCCGTACTCCACCAATTTTTCCAAAACCGCCTTGGCTCGCGCTTCGCTGAGGGGTTGGAGTTCCTTTTTTTCCTCATCCGCGGTGCGGGTTACCGGGTTAGCGTGCCCCTCTACCTTGACCTTGTAGTCCCTAAACTTATTCAGTATTTGGGCTATCCTCTTGAGGACCCGGATGTTGTTATCCACCGTGTCCTGGCTTAGGCCGATAAAGTCCGGGGCGTTTTCCCGGAATATAATGGAGGGCACCTTAATTTTAAGCGTATCCCCCTCCCGAAGGACCAACACGTCCACCCCGACGATACCGTCCACCTTGCTGGAATTGCCCAGGGCGTCGGTGGCTTGGAAGGTGGCGGGATAGTCGGTGGCCGCTTGGACCAATTCGCCCTTGTTGCTCCGACCGTCCCACAGTATTTTTTCGGCGATGGTTCCTTTGCCTTCGATGTGGTAGAACAGCTGGTACGGCGCCTGGGGTTCCCTAATATCCAGGCTCCAGGCCGAAATGGGACTGGCGTCCTGAGCCGTCAGGTTGATGGTCAGCTCATCGTCTACCCCGTCGTTGTCGGGGCTAAAGTACCGGGGAGCGGCGGTAAAGGTAAGCACCGGTCCGGTGATATCCACCAGGATATCCGCAGTGGTAACCGAGACGAGGTCACCCTTACGATAGGATACCGTGAGCCGGGGGGTGAACTTCCCTTCGATGACCTTGCCCGTATCGTCTTTGCCGTCCCAGACCAGGTTGTCCGGCGGGGGGGCCACGGTGGCCGTATCGGTAACGGGGGTTGGGGAACCGAAGGTTCGCCGGGAAACCCCCGACTTGTCTATCAGTTCCAGTTTCCACTGTTCAATCCCCTCTTTTAACGAAAGTAGGATGGAAAATTGTACCGTATCGTCTATGCCGTCTCCGTTGGGGGATATACCCGTGGCGGAGGCGGTAAGGAAGGCCCGGGGTATCCGGCTATCCACGGTAATCCCGTCCAACGTTTTGGTGGTTGAATTGCCCGCCCCGTCGGTGGCGTGGAGAGTAAAGCGATAGACCCCATCGCTGACGGGGTTTCCCGCTTCGTCGGTTCCGTTCCACAGTAAAGACGGGGCAGAACCGGTCCATTTCCACGTCATCACGGTCTTCCCTTGGGCGTTCTCGATGGTCCCTTGCCAATCGTCGTTTCCATCGGTGGTCACCTGGAGGGGTAGATAGTCTTTTTTACCGTCGGCGTTGGGCGAGAAAAGCAGATAGGGCGCCGAAACGGTGGCTTGGGGAGCCACGGTGTCCACGGTGAAGGCTTGGGAAGTAGCTTCCGGTTGGTTCCCCGCCACGTAGCGGATCTGGGCGTGGGCCGTATAGTCTCCGTCGGGAACGGTGTTTCCGCTGTTATCCTGACCGTTCCAGACCAGGGCCGGAGGTACCGGAGCGGCACCGCTAAAGCTTTTTACCACCACTCCAGAGGAGTTCAGGATATCGATTTTCCAGGATGAAACGCCGGAACTGACCTGCAATTGGGGGGTCAAGGTAAGGGTATCGAAAACCCCGTCCCCGTTGGGGGAGAAGGAGCGTCGATCCGCGCTCAGCAGAACCGGCGTGTCGGTGGTGGTCAGGGTAAAGCGGACCGTGTTGGAGTACCCCGTGTTTCCAGCGCGGTCGGTCGAGACCAGGCGGTATTCATAGTCCCCGTCTGGGGCCAGGCGGCCTGCGTCATCCCGGCCGTCCCAGAGAACGCGGGGATCCGGGACCCCCGCGAAGGTGAAGGTTTTTATCAACACCCCCGTTCCCGATGGATTGGCCGCCCGGCGAACCTCGCCTTGCCACTCCACTTCCCGGCTCCCATCCTGCTGAATGGCCATCTGGTCCAGGTTCCCGTCGTTGTTGGGAGAGAAGGCGGGGTATTCGTTCCGTACGGTCGCCGTCGGAGCGGTGATATCCAGCACAAAGGTGGGGGAAAGGTTTTTAGCGACCCACCCGTTCAAATAGGTTACCCCCAACTGTCCCTGGTACGTTCCCTCTTCTAAGAGTTTCCCCTGATCGTCCTTCCCGTCAAAGGCCAGAAGCGAGGGGGGTGCCGTATTCCCCGAATAGGTTCGCCGGGTTTTTCCCGTCTTATCCAGTACCGAAAGGGTCCACGACACGATCCCGTCTTTAATCGGAACCCCGGGGCTAAACAGCATGGTATCCTTAACCGCGTCTCCGTTGGGCGAGAAGTACCCATCGCCGATTAAAAGGCTTACCGTGGGTTTTTGGGTATCCACGATGATATTTTCCAGGGACCCCTGGTTCGAATTGAGGGCCCTATCGGTGGCGGCTATCCGGTAACTGTACACCCCATCGGCTACGATGACCCCTTGATCGTTTTTTCCATCCCATACCAGGGTTTGGGGCGCCCCGTTGGTAATATCGAAGTTTCGGATTTTGTGCCCCGTTCCGTCGTAGATCCCCGCGTCCCACCGGTCCTCCACGGAACCGGATTGAACGATGGTCAGGGTATCCTTATTGCCGTCCCCGTCGGGGGAAAAGATGAGATCCGAGGCCTGGGGTTTTTCGATGGTAATAGCGGGGGGCGTGTTGTCCACCACCACCTCGTACCGGCTAGAGGTTCCGGAATTGCCGTTGTCGTCCACCGCTTGCAGGGTAAAGAAATAATGGCCGTCGGCTACCACCGCGCCGTTATCCCCAATCCCGTCCCAGCGGAGGGTTTTGGGAATCTCGACCCCGGACTTTACGTCCGTAAGCCGGTCCAAAACGTTTTGGAACCCCTGAGTTTCGGGCCGCCGTTCCTTGTTATGGTAGGTCCGTACCACCTGACCGTTGGAATCCCTGATTTCGAAGGTCCAGCCCATGACGTACCGCTCGTCGGTAATGGAAATAGGAAACTCCAGCACGTCCGCCTTCCCGTCATTATTGGGGGATATCCACCGGGTCTCCGGGTAATCCACCCGGATCCTGGGGGGATTTTTATCCAGCACCCCCAGGGACCAGGATATCCCGGTTCCCATGGCCCAGACGCCGTTGTACAAAGGCCGCCCTCCCAGAGTCCCCGCTACCTCCCCGTCCGAGGGAAGTTTCCCCGCGATTTTTTCGTGTCCCCCCGAGAGGGTAAAGTTCAATGTAATTCCCACGGAGGGCAATACCATGGGGCCCTGGTTATTCAACGCTTCCTTTACGTTAAAGAGCGTGGACGTAGAAACGGTAACCAACTGGGCTACCGTGGCGGACAGACCTACTTGGCCCGTCAGGTTGGTAAAACTGGGAAAACCCGCGTCGGCGGAAAGGCGAATTTTAAGGGGATCGGGCTTTCCGTCCTTTCCGGCGATCGTAAAGGCGTCAAAGGCCGCTCCGACGGTGGGTGTAAAGGGACTGGGGATCCAGCTCTTTCCAAAGCCGTCCAAAGTAACAGCCCAGGTGAAATTTTTTAGGCCCTTCCAATCTCCCATGGCGTACCGAAAGCCCAGGTCCAACGAAGCGGTCCAATCGGTGCCAAAACCCACATTTAAGCCCGTTCCCACGGTCATGCCAGGGTATAATTCTTTTGCTACGTTAAAATTGCCCGCGAAGGTCGTTCCAATGGGAAAACTGTCGAAGGGGCTGGAAAGCAGGCGAAGGTTACCCCCAAACACCGCGTACTTGGTGGGGTATAGAAGCCCCAGTTCCACCGCGTGTCCCAGGCCCGACTCGCTACCCAGCCCCGGCAAGGCCAGGTACCCCGCGTCTGCCACGATCCGCTGGGCGGCCCCTCCGCTGGCGGGGTTGATCGCTGACACGGGGGCGCCCCCTTCGGCGCTTATAAAAGCCCCCGAACCGGCGAGGAAGGGGGAATAGAGACTTGTCGCCGTATCCGAACCCACGGGGGTTTGGGCAAAAAGGGCGTTAGTCAGGACGACGAAGCCGAGAAATAGGGGGATCGTGGAAACGCGGGGCATAAAAACCTCCAAATACATATTCTGAACGGCCGAAACTTTTTCAAAAGCTACGGACTTCCGCGAAAGTCGCGGACTTCCGCGGGGATCTGAAGCTATAGGGACCCTCTAAAAACGTCAGTTTTTAGGGGGGCTCCTGTAATTTCCCACATCCTGTAAGGATTCGTACGGGCCCCGTTAAAAACCAACCGGGTTACTAAGCGTACCCTATAGCAGTATAACAAAAAAGTTGTTAAAACGATACGGGGAGTGTATCCATGGGAAAAATTCGCGGGGGAAGGTATAAAAATTTAGTGTTCAAAGGAGGGGGTATCCGGGGAATCGCCTACCTGGGGGCTCTGGAAAGTCTGGAAAAACACCGGATCCTGGGGGATATACAGCGGGTCGCCGGCTCTTCCGCGGGGGCCATTACCGCAGTCCTGGCGGCCCTGTACCCCTCCTTTGGGGAGATAAAAACCATCGCCGATAGTTTGGATTATACCCTTGTCCCTTCCAGCGGAATCCCAATGAAAGAGAAGGAAGCCCTGTCGGATAAACAATTTTTGGTCATTCGGCAAATGCTGGAAAAGATGGAACCCCTCATGGGAAACGTCCAAAACCTCCGTCGTTTGGTTCAAAATTACGGCTGGTACTCCAGCGATTACGTGTATCGGTGGCTTCAGAACCACATTGCATCCCAGTTCACCCTAAAAAAAGACGCCTACACCTTCGCCGACTTTCGGGACTCGTCTATCCATAAGGACCGGCGGCCTTTTAAGGATCCCTACGTAACCGGGACCGATATTTCCCACCGGCGGATCCGGGTGTTTTCCTTCGAAACCACTCCCGATATGGAGGTAGCCTACGCGGTTCGGATCTCCATGAGTATCCCCTTCTTTTTCGAGGCCATACCCTATCAATACCCCGGGGACACGGAAACCCACCAGTGGGCCGACGGGGGAGTGCTGTGGAACTTTCCGCTGACCCTCTTTGACGATCCCCGGTATAACCGTAAAATTTCCGGTGGTATGAACAGTGAAACCCTGGGCTTTTTTTTGTACACCTCCCCGGAACGCACGGCCTACGAGAAGATTGACAATGTGATGGATTATATGAACGCCCTGTTCGATTCTCTCTTGCTGGTGCAGGATCAATTGATCCTGTATAATGAGCAGAATAAGGAACGGGTCGTTTTTATCGACGATATGGGGGTGCCCACCAAGGAATTTAATATTCACCGGGGTGACGGGACCTACCAGCGGTTGTACGACTCGGGGTACGGCGCCACGGAAGACTTTTTAAGTCAACGGGCCCGGTGGGATGATATTATCCGACGGATTCAAAATCGGTTTGGGTGGAAGGTTTCCACCTATCAATGAATGAGTCCACTCTAAAAACTGAAGTTTTTAGAGTCGACTCATGAATCAAAACAAACTTTTAAAGGGGGATTGTATGGTCCATAGCGAAAAGGTTTCCACCCCATCCAAGCTATCGCCTTCTATCGAGCCGATTTACACAACCACCCTTTCTAGTCCCCTGGGCCCCCTGCGCTCCGGGGTGTACCAGGGACGATTGTGCTTTTTAGCCTTTGAGGATTCCATGGAGGACGTCTTGGCCGCCGGGGTCCGCTTTTTCCAGGCCCCGGCAGTTCAGGCGGACCATGAGCTGTTTACGACCCTAAAAGACCAGCTGGACGAATACTTCGCCGGTACGCGGCGGGACTTTACGATTCCTCTTTTGTACCCGGGAACGGCGTTTCAAGAACGGGTTTGGGAGGGCCTACGGAACATCCCCTACGGAGAGCGGTGGTCCTACGCCGATCTGGCCCGGTTCATCGGGGCCCCGCAGGGATCGAGCCGGGCCGTAGGTCAGGCTAACCACCGCAACCGCATCGGCATTATCATCCCCTGTCACCGGGTCATAGCCGCCGATGGCGGCCTTGGGGGCTACGCCGGGGGCCTGGGGCGTAAACAGGCCCTGCTAGACCTGGAATCCCGCGTTTCCGCGGTTTCACGCTAGAAGAGGAGGGCCCCCTTCATATACCCGTCTTTCCTGTCCAGGGCTATTTCGTAAAGCTCCTTAGCCTTGCCAAAGTCGGCCCAGTGGGTTATGAGCCGTTCGTTGGAAAAGGTTCGGTTGATTATTAGGTCGATGGTGGGGGTAAAGAGGTCCCCAAAATGGGGATTAACCCCCGGCTGGATGTTGAGGATCCGCCACGCGTTAATGTGCCAATCGTCCAGCTCGAATTGGTGGCTATGGTGGTGCCAGGCGAAATTTTCTATGATTGCCCCGGTTTTTGCCAGTTTAAGCGCCAGGTCCATGGACCCGGGTTTGCCCGCCGTTTCGATGATGACGTCGAAGCGCCGATGGTAATCCTCCGGCACCCTATCGTTTTCTATCCGTACCGTGCCGTGGGCCCCAAAATCCCTAGCCATGGCCAGCCGTTTTTCGTCGATGTCAAAGGCTATCACTTCCTTTGCCAGGGTCTTTGCCAAGCCCTGAGCGAAGATAAGCCCCATATAACCCGTACCCACCAGGGCCACCGAATCGCCGCTTTGGATCTCCGCGTACTTTAGGCCGTTTACAATACAAACCACCGGTTCTACGACCCAATACTTGAGGGGGATGGGATTGTCGGGAATAACCGATACCTTGTCTTCCGTTCGTATGGCGTGCCGGGACAGTAGGGCTCCCCCGGGGATGCCGATGGGGACTTCATGGCAGGCCACCCGTTGTCCGACCCGGACTTTCTCCACGTTATCCCCCACTTTAAGGACCCGTCCCACCCCCTCGTGGCCCGCCGGGAAGGGGTAGGAATGAAACCGGCCGAATTTTCCCGCGTAGGACAGGACGTCCCAACTGCAGAGTCCGCAAATTTCCATTTCCACCAGAACTTCGTGGCCCTTCGGTTCGCCTATTTCCGTGGACCGCAATTCGATGGACCGTTCACCCAAATACCACAGGGTTTCAGTTTTCATGTCGTGCCTCTCCTTTATGCGTACGGGAACCCTGCTCCGGACCAGGACCGGCGGTGGTTTCCCGAATTACGAGACTGGGATCGAATTTAACGTGACGTTTTGGCGTTTGTCCCCCGTCGTTGACCAGGAGGTCCACCGCGACCCGGGCCATGTCTTCGTAGGGTTGGGCTATGGTCGAAAGGGCAGGGACGATCATCGAGCTGGCGGGGATATTATCAAAACCCATAACCGAGACCTGCTGGGGTATTTTAATTCCCCGTTGCAGGAGCTCCTTCATAACCCCCAGGGCCATAAGGTCGTTTTGCGCAAAAATCGCCGTTGGAAATTTTTTTTGGTTCCAAAAATGGGAAACCGCCGCTATCCCCGATTCGAAATAAAAGGTTCCTTCGAACAGGCGGTCTTGGTCAAAGCGGACCCCCTGGGCCGCGAGACCTTCGCAGAAGCCCAGGTACCGGTCCCGGCACAACCCGATATCCAGGGGTCCGGTAACGGTGGCGATATCCCGATGTCCCAGGCCGATAAGGTACTCGGCGGCCATACGACCCGCTTTCCGGTTGTCCAGGGTGACCGCCGCGATTTCTTCCTGTTCCAGTATCCGGTCTATGCTTACCACAGGTATATTGGCCGAATCGATGAGCCGGAGGACCCGGCTTTTGTCGGAGACCCGGGAAAAAATAATCCCGTCCACGTGCCGTCGGATAAGACTGTCGATAAACCGCTCCTCCGTTTCCGCCTGGTCTTCCGTATTCCCGATCACCAAAATGTATCCCCGTTCCCGGGCGTATTTTTCTATGTGGTTCACGAAGAACATAAAACTTTCGTTCATCAGGTGGGGTACCACCAGTCCTATGATGTTGCTAACCTTGGACCGCAGACCCTGGGCCATTAAATTGGGCCTATAGTTGATGGTCCGAATGGCCTCTTCTACCTTTTGCCGTGTCGCATCGTCCACCCGGTAATGTTTATTCAGAACCCGCGAGACAGTAGATATTGAAACCCCCGCCAGATTTGCCACGTCCTTCATAGACCCCATACGGTTTCTCCTATCTTTTTAGCTCAGGATACAACGAAATGGTAACGATATCAATAAGGGTTATGATAAAATAGCGAAATCTTGCTAATAAAAGATTTATTCATAGCAATTAAAATGATTTACAGATATTTGAACAAGGGTTATACTGTAAACATAGTTTGGTGAAATCGATTTCTTCATGGAGGTGGTACGATGGTAGACAATTCCAAGATACAGACAGCCTTTGATAAGGGCAAGGGGATACTCCGACTGGTTCCCAACTGGGT